>CAKZMM010000119.1 GCA_937128505.1 uncultured Thermogutta sp. | reverse complement strand
ATTAATCTGTAATCCATTAATCTGTAATCCTGCGAATTTGAATCAGTAATCCTCTGCTTTTCCGCTTCGTTCGAACATGGCGACACTTGCCGACAGTTTAGTGTCCAGTGCGGCCAGGAAGCTGCCCATCCGACGACGTGCCGACCTGCAAGCGCGTCGGCAGCGATACCTCGGTAAGACGTATTGGATCGTGAAGGATCCGGTCGCCCTGAATTACTTCCGCTTTCAGGAGGAGGAATACGCCATCCTGCAAATGTTGGATGGGCAACGGAGTTTGGCCGAGATTAAGGAGGCCTTCGAAGCCCAGTTCCCGCCGCAGAAAATTACCCTGGACGAGTTGCAGCAATTCCTCGGCCAATTGCATCGAAGCGGTCTGGTCGTGACCGATACCCCCGGCCAAGGCGTCCAACTGCGTCATCGCCGTCAGGAGCGTGTTCGCAAAAAGCTGCTGGCGGCATTCAGCAATGTGCTTGCCATCCGCTTTAAAGGGATCGATCCGGAGCGGTTCCTCAATTGGCTATACCCAAAGGTCTGCTGGCTTTTTTCACCGATCGTGCTGATCTCGGCGGTATGCCTCTGGATTGCCGCCCTGATGTTAGTGGTGATTGAATTCGATACCTTCCGGGCGAAACTTCCGGGATTTCATCAGTTCTTCGGCCCGGGAAATGTCTTTTGGCTTGCCGTGACCTTGGCGTTTATGAAGGTTCTGCATGAGCTGGGCCACGGACTGACGGCCAAACACTACAAAGGCGAGTGCCACGAAATGGGGGTCATGCTCTTGGTGCTGACCCCCTGCTTGTATTGCAACGTGTCGGATTCCTGGATGCTGCCCAATAAATGGCACCGGGCTGCGATCGGTGCTGCGGGCATATTCGTGGAGCTTACCTTGGCGGCCCTAGCCACGTTTGTATGGTGGTTTACGGAACCGGGCCTGCTTCATTATTTAGCTTTGAATACGATGTTCTTAGGCTCGGTGAGTACCATTCTGTTTAATGGCAACCCACTGTTGCGCTACGACGGCTACTATATTTTGGCCGACTTGGTGGAGATTCCTAATCTGCGGCAAAAGGCAACTTTGTTCCTCAGTCGCAAGCTTGCTCAATGGTTTCTGGGGCTTGAGCCGCCGGAGGATCCTTTTATCCCGCAGCGGCGGCAGGTGTTTTTTGTAACCTACACGATTGCCGCGGTGATCTACCGGTGGTTGATTCTGCTCTCCATTTTGATGTTCCTCTACAGCGTGTTCGAACCTTATGGGCTGAAGATCATCGGCCAAGCGATTGTGCTGGTGGCAATCTACGGTTTGTTATTCCAACCGATTTATGCAATTGCTCGGTTCTTTTACGTTCCGGGGAGGTGGCATCAGGTGAAAAAGCTGCGCATGTACGCGTCGATTGCGGGGTTGGTTGCGGTCTTGGCGGGGGTGGCTTTTGTTCCGCTGCCTTATCATGTGATGGCCAGTTTGGAAATTGAGCCGGATAACGCCGACACGGTGTACGTATCGATTCCCGGCACCCTCGAGAAAGTGTTCATCGGTCCACAACAACAGGTTCAGCAGGGGGAGGTCTTGGCGCAGCTCAGTAACATCGATCTGGAGATTGAAATAGCGCGATTGGAAGCCCGGTACAATCGGACCAAAATCGCTTTGGAACATCTGGTTCAATTTGCCCGGTACGAGGACCCCAGGGCCAACGTTCAAATTGGTCAGCTCGAGCAGACGCTGGCGGCCCTGGAAGGTCAACTTCAAGCCAAAAAGAGCGATCTCAGTCGATTGACGCTGTGTGCCACGCGCTCAGGGACGGTGTTGCCGCCGCCGTGGTCGCCGCCTCGGCCTTCCTCGGCAGGGCAACTGGATAGTTGGTCCGGGTTCCCGTATGACCGGAAAAATCTCGGGTGCCTCTTGGCAGAGGGCACCAAGTTCTGTTTGATCGGTGACCCCGGGCGGTATAAAGCCATGTTGGTTATTGATCAATCGGTGATCGACTTTGTGATGGTGGGTCAGGACGTGGAGATTAAGCTAGACGAGTTACCCCACCACACCTATCGCGGCAAGATCGCCCAAGTAGCGGCTCAAGTGATGCAGGCAACCCCAACGCGGCTATCTGCCAAAGTGGGCGGCGAGCTGCCCACGAAAACGGACGAATCGGGAGTGGAGCGGCCGGTGAGCCCTTCTTTTCAGGCGTCGGTTTACCTGGAAGATGAAGAGGGTTGGTTGCGCCCGGGGCTCAGAGGCCGGGCCAAAATCCATGTCGCCCCGCAAAGCCTCGGACAAAGGTTCTGGCGGTTTGTTGCCCAGACGTTCAATTTCAAGCTGTAACGTCCATTGTAGACGATAACTTGTGTGGACCCCGGCTTCACAAACCGCCATTCGGTTTCACAGACTATGATTTGGCTTCGCAAACGGTAATTCTGTTTCGCAAGCGCTCATTCGGTTTCAAAAACGGTAGGCTCGCAGACTGTGATTTCATGCCGGGCAGCCCTTTGTCCGTGTTAATCCGGCTTGTTGCGTTTATCGCCGGCGACTTTTTGTTGCGGGCAACCTTTTATTGCTCGCAAAACTTTGTTGCGAGCCACTCTTTATTGCTGGCAACTTTTCCTTGCCGGCACCTCTCCGAAAAATCCCGTTTGTTCCCGTTATTCCGGGAACTCGCGGATTATTCGCGGCGGTTCTCCGAAAAACTCCGTTTATTCCCGGTAACTCGCAGAAAAATACCGGTAACTCGCAGAAAAATACCGGCAACTCGGGGAAAAATATTCGGAAGAATATCGGAACAATGATGACAACGACGCAGCATCATGCGTTCAGGATGCAGGGGTCGCAGCCGGCTGATCTGCCCCACGGCTCCGCACCCGGCAACAGAGCTTGCAGAAAGCTTCGGTCATTTCTGCCAGTACACTCTCGGGCGTCCGATTACGAATGGCTTGCTCGAGTTCCGCAGCCGCCAAGCTGATGGTACCGAAGCCGTAACTTGCTGCCGATCCTTTGAATTGGTGAACAGTGCGCCGCACCTCCTCCCAATCGCACCGCTGCGCGCTAGTTTTTAAATGCTGAATCCTGTCCGGGATTGCAACGACGAAAAGTTCCAGCAGATCCGAATAAAACGGATCATCCGAAAAAACGGAATAGATCGGTTTCTCTGGGTGTTGTTCGCCGAACATCAGAGCTGATACTCCCCCTCTAACCGCTACCTTTTGAAACCAGCCTTGGTACGCCCGTCCAATACTTTTACAGACGAACAATACTTTTGGAGACAAAAAAGGCTTCGAATCCTTTCAGAGGCCCAAAGCCGATGTTTCCTAGAGGCAAAAAGCCTGACGGCAGACGCTAGGCCCAGCAGTTGTAAACTGGATGCGCAAAAAACATAGCTTACCTTTCGGCCACCTGATGTGAGTCTTTTCGATTTTTTCGTGCCTCGCTTACCGCATGTTCTCCTGCGACTACAGAGGTTCCATAGTCGATGCACGAAGCCCGTGGGGATTGAATTCGCCGCATTGCAATTACGGGTTCGGCCAGGTAATCTGTCGGCGATTTTCGGGGACGATCGTGATAGCTTCCTCGCACCGATAAGCCGTGCCTTTATCACGAGAGCAGCGTTTATGCCCTCCGAGACACTTCCACCCAGCTCATCCCCAGGAAATAATCCGTCAAGCTAGGATCGCTCTCTCGCTGTGGCCCGAGGAAAAGTTCCCAAGCACTGCGACAAACAAGCAATGCGAAAACCCGGATAACTTTTAGAGGCGGCTTAGAACTGGCAAAGGATTCGAAGCAGCACACGGAATAGACATCCGCTTGAGGAAATCGTCGATTGTTTGGCAGGAGCTGAGCGAAAAGCGCGTGGTGCACTGCCTCAGCGGCGGCGTTGCCAGATTTCCAATAGCCACGATACCCGGCAGGTGCTGCTTCCCGTGCTTGAAACGGTCGCAGTCGTGGATGTCGGCTGGAAGTCATCGTTTCGGCTGTTGGCGGCAGTAGCCGCGGAAATTCTGCGATCGAGATGGATGGCTTGCAAGAACGTGAAGGAAAAGGGAAGCGTGAAAATAAAGCGTGAAGAACCAAGGAGCAAGAAATCAAAAGTGCATCGAGCAGTTGTACCGCATGATAGTCCCCTAACTACGCGGCTAAATACCTGCCGAAGCCTCGCGCAGCTTAATCTCCTGAAACTGTTGTGCGCTTTCGGGCTGATGGAGTCGGTACAATACAAACAACGGATGTGGTCAGCCGGGACTTAGCCGACACGACTGCCGGATCATTCGGGATAAACACCGCCTTAAATTTTCGAGATTCTTTCACTGAGCGAGGGTTTTTCATGCTTGGCCGTCAAAGATCCACGGGTCGGAGCAGCTTGATCGTTTTTGCGGTTTCGGTAATTTGCGGCGGATTTCTCTTGGGAGGTATTTCTGAGAGCTTCGCTGCGGATCGGCCGCAATGGGGAGAGGCTTGGAGTCGGAACAACATCTCCCCGGAAGTGGGACTTCCCGATTGGTTCGACCCTGGGAAAGTAAGTTCGGCTACCGGCGAGGTCGATCTTGGCACCACGGCGAATGTTCGGTGGGTAGCGCGGCTCGGCACGGTCACCTATGCCACGCCGATCATCGCCGAGGGGAAAGTTTTCCAGGGAACCAACAATGGCAACCCGCGTGATCCTCGAGTCGAAGGCGATCGCGGGATTCTGATGTGTTTCGACGAAAAGACGGGTGAATTTCTTTGGCAACTGGTGGTTTCGAAGCTCTACGAGTACAAATGGGCCGATTGGCATTTGTGCGGGATCACCTCTCCGCCGACGGTGGAAAATGGCCGCGCGTATCTGGTCAGTAACCGCTGCGAGGTGCTCTGTTTGGATATTCATGGACTGGCAGATGGAAACGCAGGACCGTTCCTGGATGAGGGTCGCCACATGTCACCGCCGGAGGACCCGCCGCTTGAGCCCACTGCGAAAGATGCCGACATCATCTGGCTGTATGATATGCCGAAGGAGCTTGGGGTGCGGCCGCATAACGCATCGAATTGTTCCATCCTCATCGATGGCGATTTGCTTTATGTATGCACCTCGAACGGCGTGGAGTGGACCCACAGCCGCGTAGATAACCCGGAGGCTCCTTCGATCATCGTCCTGGAAAAGCATGCCGGTCGCTTAGTGGCGGTGGATGATTTCGGGATTGGCCCCGATATTATCCACGGACAATGGTCCTCGCCGGCTATGGGGGAAGTGGGCGGGAAAAAGATGATCTTTTGGGGAGGGGGGAACGGCTTCGTTTACGGGTTTGAAGCGCTTAAGCCCGATCAATTGGCGAATGCTCCGAAACCGCTGCGGATCCGGCCTACCTGGTATTTCAACGGTCATCCTCTAGCACAGACGCAGGACCATATCCCTTACGACCACCAGGAACAGTCGACCTCGTTCGAGGTGGTGGCCAACCCGGTCTTTTACAACAATCGGGTTTATGTGGCGGTCACTCAGGACGCCTTTCACAATATGCTCGACGGGTGGCTGGTTTGCCTCGATGCCGCCGGAGGTGGCAACATCACGCGAAATGGCTTGGTGTGGAATTACCGCGGTACGCGGGCCTGCGTTAGCACCGTCGCCATAGCCGATGGCCTCCTGTACGTGGCTGACCACGCCGGGCGGCTCCACTGCCTTGATGCCGAAAGCGGCAGTGTGTACTGGGTCCATGACGCGGGCGGACCGATTTGGGCCTCGCCCCTGGTGGCCGACGGGAAGATCTACCTCGGGACGGGCCGAAAGGCCTTGTGGGTGCTGCGAGCCGGCAGATCTCTCGAGGTTCTTCATCAAATCACCATGCCGGACCGCATCCTCTGCACGCCGGCAGCCGCCCACGGTACGCTTTATGTTGCCACTCAGCGTCATCTTTATGCCGTTGCTCAGCCGGCTGTCCTAACCGGGCGTTGAGCCCAACCCGGCATGCTGGCGACGGGGCCCCGGGACAGCCATGCAGTTCCCAAGTATTCGTTACAGTAAGTGTGTGGCCGCCATGAGGTGAAGGAGCAGCAATCGACAGGCGGAATACGCTCAACATTGCAGAACCGATTCATTACCAAGTTTTTCAGCCGGCAGTGAGCCATCCGCGGCCAAGGCCTGGTCGTGCGAGGGTTGCGAATCGACGTGTGATAACGGGAGTCCCGCGCAACCAGGGGTTCGAACCCCGAGGATTAAAAGCCGGATGGGGGGTTCCCCACGAGAGCTACGCACAAGGGGGCTGCTTATGACCACGAGTGAGTTCTCTCCGGCACCGCTACGAGCCGAATGGATTTTGGAGAGGACTTTTCTTCGAAAGATCGAACATCACCCCGAGATCGATTCCACGAATAACGAGGCCAGCCGATTGGCGGCTTCTTCTTCCCTTGATCCAACTTCGGAGTTGCCGCTTTTGATTGTCGCCGATCGCCAGACGCACGGCCGCGGCCGGGGCCAGCATCGGTGGTGGACCGGCCCGGGCAGTTTGGCTTGTACCCTTCTTTTGGATCCGGCTCACCTCCGGCTAGCGGGCCGTCAAGCGCCGGTCGATCTTCGCGCTCAAAGTCACCTCCTTGGCCTGGCCACCACCTTGGCCATGATCGAGGCCATTAGTGCCTTGTATAAGCCCAGGCTTCAAACGGCCGCCAGCCGCCCGATTCTCGAAAGCCCCGGTCCCCACGGCGGCGAGGTGCCCATGATTGGGCCATCAATCGTCCCGGGAGGTCGCTCGGCTTTACCGGCTATTATGGGCGAAAAGTCCCCAGCGGATTTGCCACCGCAAACCGCCGAATCCGCAAATTCAGTTCACTCCACGCAATCCATCGGCCCCGAAACCCCGCGGTTTATGCTGGGACTTCACTGGCCGAATGATCTTATCATCGATGGGCGGAAGGTGGCGGGGGTGCTGGTGGAGTTTGTTGCGCAAGATTGGTGTGCGATCGGTATCGGGATCAATACCAATAACACCTCGGCCGATGCTCCCCCCGAAGTGAAAAACATTGCGGTGAGTCTCCGCGAGTTGACCGGTCAACGATGCGACCATTCCCTACTTCTGGTGGGCCTTTTACGACGGTTGGAACGTGCCTTCAGCCTGCTGGAACTTTCCCCGGAGCAAATTCCCCGGGCTGCCGACCGTCTGTGCCTCCAACGGAATCGCTCGCTGCGATTGCAACTAGGTACCCAGAATGTGGAGGGAATCTGCCGCGGAATCGCAGAAGACGGGGCTTTGTTGCTGGAATCTGCCGGCAAAGTTGAAAAGTTCTTCAGCGGACATGTGGTAGCCACCCACCCGCCCCTTCCGTTTCCCGGATCCGCGGAAGAAGGCTAACCCTCAGACAAAGCCCCCCAGCAAGGCAGCATAGTCTGGTGTGAACAAAAGTTCACGGATACGACTAAGCCCTTCGGCCGCATCCTGTGGCACGCCTGAAGGGAAACACGCCGTTTGCTCGAGACTCTTTGCTGATAGACCGGCGGTGCAGAGCTCCAAATCCCGGTAGTAGCTTGGCGGCTAGCCCGAAGTGCTGCGGAAGCGATACCCCACGCCGCGAACCGTCTCCACGTATTCGGCATATCGGCCGAGCTTTTTCCGCAAACCGGCGATTTGCACATCCACCGCCCGATCGGTCACCACCTGCTCCCCGCCGTGGACTGCCTCCGCAATCTGAGCTCGGGAATAGACCCACCCCGGCCGTCGGGCCAAAAAACACAGCACCCGAAATTCCGTCGGTGTGAGCTCGAGCGGTTCTCCCCCGAGCCATACTTCATGTCGGCCCGGATGGATCACCAAATCATGGATCCGCAGCACCGGCCCGCTTTCTTCTGCCCGACGTGCCGCCGCCCGTCGCAGTACCGCCCGGATTCGTGCCACGACCACACGCGGGCTAAACGGCTTCACGATATAATCATCGGCCCCCAATTCCAACCCCGCCACAATATCGGCTTCTGCGTTCTTGGCCGTCAGCATGATAATGGGAATCTGCCGGCTCGCCGGTTGCTCCTTCAGTGCTCGGCACACCTCCATCCCATCCACCCCCGGCAGCAGCAGGTCGAGAACGATCAAATCCGGTGACTCCTCCTTTACCCGCCGCAGGGCCTCGTCCCCCCGATTGATGCAGGTGACGCGGTAACCCTCCCGAACCAAATTGTATCGCAGGAGTTCGCAAATCTCGTTTTCATCCTCCACGACAAAAACATGGCACGGCAAAGCTCCCTCCGCGTTGTCGCGGCGGGAAAGGTCTCGCTCAGCCGTTTGAACTTCTCGGGAGGCGAACCATCCCGCTCTGCTACTGACTATCGTAGAAGACATCATCGATATCCTCGCTCCTACGAGCCCATTTCGAAGATCCCTTCCACCTCGACTGCCGCCCCCAAAGGCAGTGCCGCAGTACCGACCGCGGCCCGGGCTCCCACGCCCAGTTCCGCCCCAAACACCTCCGCCAATAGTTCGCTGCAACCGTTAAGCACCTGCGGATGAGCCGTAAAATCCGGCACGGATCGAATCCAGCCTGTCAATTTCAACACGCGCTTCACCCGATCCAAACTCCCAATCGCAGCCCGCAGATTTGCCAGAAGATTGACCCCTGCCAGCATCGCGGCCCGCTTGCCCGCTTCTTCATCCATATCTTCACCCAAGCAACCGCGGACAATCCTTCCATCCGGTTCCGCCGATAAATGCCCTGAAGTAATGGCCCAAGACCCCACGATCACCACCGGCCGATAAAGTCCTTTAGGAACCGACGGGTCAGGATATGGCAAGCTACGTTTTGCCAAGGCCGCTGCAAAGCGCTCATCTGCCGAGGAAGATGCAACGTTCATCGGATGGACAACTCCCCCCATTTTCCCCCGCGGCTCACCCCCCCTTCATCCGATCCAGTGATTGCAGGCTTGGTTACTCGTCTTGCCTCAAAGATTCTGTAGAGGAAATGGGTTGCAAAATTCCGAGTCAACTCGTTTTTTTCCGCCGGTGATTGCGGATCCATTACCACTCGGTTAACCCTTTTTGCGAAACCTCATTTACACCTGTCCGGTCAATTGATAAGCTTTGTGAGCGGAAATTCCACAATTCCGCAGGCACCGGCGGCCTTGAGCCGAGGGATAATCCGCCGCACCACCGACTCATCCACCACAGTGGTGACATCCACCCAATCCTTATCGGCCAAATCCGCCACGGTGGGATTTTGGAGTGCCGGTAACACCGCCAGCACTTCCTGCAACCGCCTACGTGGTACGTTCATCATCAGCACAACTTTCCCCTCGGCTGCCATGGCCCCTTTCAGCATGAGCACCATGTCGTCGATTTTCTGCCGCTTCCATGGATCGGCGTAAGCCCGGGCATTGGCGATAAACCGTGGTGTACTGACCAATACCTCGTCGATGATCCGAAGGTTGTTCGCCCGAAGGGAACTTCCGGTTTCCGTCACCTCCACAATGGCGTCCGCAAGCCGCGGCGGTTTGACCTCGGTTGCCCCCCAACTGAATTCCACCCGGGCATTAACCCCATGCTTCTGCAAATATCGAGTGGTGATACCCACCGCCTCGGTCGCCACCCGTTTGCCCTCGAGATCTTTCACCGATTGGATGGGCGAGTTTTCCGGCACACAAAGGACCCATCGCACCGGTCGGCGACTTACCTTGGAGAAGACAAGCTCGGCAAGCTCGATGACTTCCGCCCCGGTTTCAACGATCCAATCGTATCCGGTCAACCCGGCATCGAGCACGCCGTCCGAGACATACCGGGCAATCTCCTGAGCCCGAATGAGCAGGCACTCGATCTCCTCGTCGTCGATCGTCGGAAAGTAACTCCGGGAACCGAACGAAATCCTGTAGCCGGCTCGCCGAAAGAGCTCAACCGCTGCCTCTTGAAGGCTTCCGGCGGGTATTCCCAATCGTAATTGCTGCGACATTGCTTAGTGCGAAAGAACCTAAAAGCCACTTCTGCTAAAAATCGCTAGTTATCTTATCTACTAGTGATC
The DNA here is from genome assembly GCA_937128505.1 of uncultured Thermogutta sp. Lineage (GTDB taxonomy): Bacteria > Planctomycetota > Planctomycetia > Pirellulales > Thermoguttaceae > DTLM01. The sequence goes on along the minus strand of CAKZMM010000119.1, from coordinate 10,146 downwards.
AATTAAGACAGCGATCTGCAACCTAATGGGTCATCAGCAACCTAATCTCAGCAAATTTCAAATTTCAAATAAAGGCAATTCGAATTCCTGCCCGATCCAATCAATCCTCAAGTTTTATCGATGTGATTATTGTTTATTACCTTTATGATTGTAATGCTCGTTCATTTCCTGCATCCGGCGTAACCGACTTCCGCGGGGAGCCAACGATAACTGCCTTAAGATAACGAGATTTTGCCGCGGCGGATAGCCCCGACCATTTTCTTCCCAGAATTCGGCTCCGATCTCTTCCCCGAATTCAGTTCCGAATACTCCGCCAATTTAGTCACGAAAGGAACCAGCGTTCGACCCTATCGGCGCTTGCCGGATGGGTTTGTTTCCCCGCCCGCGGCCCGGCATCGCTACCTTTGTGCTAGCGACATGCCTCCTGCTTTCGCATTTCTACCCGCGACATGCCTCCTGCTTTCACGGGGCCCAGTACCGTCGATTGACGCAAAACGCAATCCAAAGGCCGCCGCCCGCTCGTCGCACTCAGCCTATTGTTCGATGAAGATGAATCAGCCTATTGTTCGATGAAGATGAATTCGACTCGCGAATTGAAGGCCGAGCTCGCGGAGCTTCGCCGCCGGTCGAACTCAGCCATTTATGCGAGAAATTCGACTCGGCTCCACGCAAAATGCAGAGCGCCACTCTGCGAAAAGCCCCCTCAAAGCACCCTACAAGCTCCGAGGCCGGAAATCCTGCACCGTCAATTCCCCTCCGCCCCCGTCCTCTTGGGAATATCCGCCCCGCGTCTTCTTGGGAATAAACGACGGTCAACCGCACGGGACAAAGCGAGAGCTTCACGCCTTTTTGCCGTAGACTGAAACCGGGTCAAACACTTTCTTGCCGACTACCTTCAGCCCCTCATGCGTCAGCTGGCGGAAAAAGCACGAAACGTAACCCTCGTGGCAGGCGGCCCCCCCAACCTGCTCGACCTCAATCAGAAGGGTGTCCGCGTCGCAATCCAGATAAATCGCGCGGACCAATTGCACATGCCCGCTTTCTTCCCCCTTTCTCCAGAGTCTATTCCGGCTCCGGCTAAAAAAGACCGTCCGGCCGCTTGCCAGGGTCTCCATCAGGCTTTCCCGATTCATGTAGCCGACCATCAAGACCTGCCCGGTGGCGGCGTCTTGAATGACCGCCGGTACGACGCCTCCGCCTTTCTCAAAATCCACTTTTCGAGTCAAGTCCTCGGGCAAGATCACGCCCGCCGGCCCGAGTTCGCCCCCATATCGCGAAGAGTCCAAACCGCCGGATTTCGCATCCTCTCCCGAGGAAGGCTTCCCAGCGATTGGGGCATTGGGTTCAGGCGCCGCGGAGCCCTCCTGCGGACGAACCTGTCCCAAGCTTTCCTCGTGTAAAATTCCCATGCTTACGAGCCTCCCGAAAAAGATAAATCTGCAAACAAATGACCCAATGCCGATTGCGAATTTCTTCCGAATAGTGTCCGATAGCGGTGGTTCAAAGCCCCGCGAATCCGCTCACGACTGATTCCGGCTTGCGCCTTTTCGTTCGGCCGATGATGCGGTCCCACGGACCGCGCGCACCGCCTCGCACAAGGCCAACATCTGATCCAAATCGAGTTGCTCCGCCCGGGCCATCGGCGAGAGTCCCAACCGCGAAAGGATTTCGTCCACAACACTCTTATCGGTTTCGCGGCCCAGGACACTGATCAGATCGGACCGCAAAAACTTCCGGCGGTGGGCGAAAATGGCCCGGATAAAGTCGTGAAAAAACTCGCGATCCGGTATCCGCTGCCGCCGCTCCTCGTCCAATTCAATGTGCACGATCGCTGAGTGCACTTTCGGTCGCGGCCAGAACACGCTCGGCGGCAAAATCCGGACGATCTCCACCCGGCATTGGCTCTGAACCCAAAGGCTCAAAGACCCATAGTCCTTTGTCGAGGGCGACGCCACGAGCCGGTCCGCCAATTCCCGCTGAATGGTCACGGTCATTGTCCGCGGAGGCTCATCTTCAGCCAGCAAGTTGGTCAGTATCGGTGTGGCCACATGGAAAGGCAGGTTGGAGACGACCTTAAAAACCCGCCCGGGCTCTTCCGCCAATTTGCTCCGCACGGCTTCCAAGAGTTGCGGATTCAGGTGATTTTTTGAAGCTAAGGCGTCGATCCGCAGCATCGTCACGTTCGAAAATCGGTACAGCTCTTCGCTGGCAAGCTGAAAGAGCTGGGGATCGATCTCCGCCGTCACCACCGCGGCAACCTTCGGGGCGACCATCGCCGTTAATGACCCGGTTCCCGAGCCGACCTCCAGCACGACATCGCGCGGCTCCAAAGCCGCCGTCTTCACAAGCAGCTCTTGGAGATTCAAATCGATTAAGAAGTTTTGTCCGTGTCGGGTCCGTGGCCGAATTCCCGCCTCGGTAAACCGGCGAATCAGAAAACTTACAGTCTGTTTTCGGATGGGCTCATCCATCGCAAGTTCGCCCGCAAATCTTGCCGTTTTCGAGCCTTGCCAGCACCCTTGATTCGTCATTCACGGCTGCGGCCCGTATCGCTTTGGGGGGCAAGCTTATGCTTTTGCCCCTACGGTTTCTTCAATTCGAACCTCATTATGCGGAGCCCAGAATTCATTATGCGGATCTCAGAATTCACACTTCGATCAGTTTCGGATGAAGCCGCGGACCCATCGCTGAATCAGACGGAAGTCCCATGGGAGCCCTGAGGGACTTGCTAACCCATTGGGCCCGTGCCCTACCCCTGCCGCATGCTTGCAAACCGTAGGAGTGATTTGCAGCTCGCGAGTGAACTAGAGCAGCTAGGCTGTATCCGTGTCGCTAGGTGTAAACCGAAGATGTCGATGCAGAGCCCCGAGCACTCTGCGTGCCGCCGAACCTGTTGCCAGCTTAACGCCGGCCTAACTGCTAACTATTCCAGCTCCGCGCCTCCAGAGCTTGCTTTTTCATGCCTCCAGAGGATTTAGTCAGCAGAATTCCAGCTCCGTGCCTCCAGAATTCGCTGCACATACTTGGCCAACAAGTCCGTTTCGATATTGACCCGGTCTCCCACGCGAATCTGACCCAGGGTGGTCACGGCCAAAGTGTAGGGGATCAACGCCACACTGAAGCGGTCCGGAAGGCTTTCCACAATCGTCAAGCTGACCCCGTCCACAGCCACGGAGCCCTTCGGGGCCATTTGCCGGGCCAAATGGGTGGGCACCTGAAACCAACATTCCGCCCAACCGCCAAAATCCCGACGCTCGATGAGCACGCCGGTCCCGTCGATGTGTCCGGTCACGAAGTGCCCACCCAGCCGGTCGCCGACTGCCAAGGCCCGCTCCAAATTCACCCGCGAGCCTGGGCGAAGTTCCCCCAGATTTGTCCGCGACAACGTCTCGGGCCCCGCCTGAAAACTCATGGTCTCCACATCGGCCGCCACCACCGTCAGGCAGCATCCGTTGACGGCAAGGCTGTCGGCCACCTTTGTCGCTGGGGCAATCCTCGCCTCACGAATGACCAACCGGCAACCTGGCGGTTCCGATATCACCGCTGCCACCTCACCCATTGTTTCTACGATACCGGAAAACATCGGTTATTTACCCTGCCAGAGCTTATTCAGTGCACCCGTGCTTTCTTGCGGAATTGCATCATTAGAAAGTCTTATCCGAAAGATAACGCGGCGAGCTAATCCAAAATAGCTTTCTCGTTTTTAGCGATAATCTTACCCTTCGGTTTTAGCGAGAATCTTAGCAGACCAGCCGTCAATGCGAAACCACGGCCGGCTCCCGCTTTCAACCCCGGTTTCTGCTTGCTTTCTGCTACAGGAGCGCAGCAAACGGCGTACACCCCGTTTAGGCTACTCCCCCCTCTTAAAACGGTGGGTGGGTCTCCTAGCGCGAAGGATCCAAAGTTCACTCGGAAAAGATCGAAGAGTCGATCGGGAAAGTTGGAAGAATCGAGTTGGGAAAAACACCCTCCGGTATTGAAAGGCACTGAGGTTTTTGAAAAGCACTAAGTTTATCGCCGGGCAAATGTTCTTAGGAAAAGGTGATACGACCGAACAAGAAAAATTCCGTATCTGTCGGAAGAAGAGAAATTCCTTGACTTTTCGTTATTCTCAGGCGCCGCTTGTGGTACGAGAAATTACGCACATGACCGCCGCAGCCCGATTCCCCAGATGAGAGGCGTTAATAGTGGCTTCGTTTTTCTGACTTGAGCCTTCACACTTTTTATTCCTTCCTTTATTCATATCCTTATTTGCCCCGAATTCATTATTCTCCTTATTTGCGTCGAATTCCCCATTCTACGTATTTACCTCGAATTCCTTGTTCACGCCGAATTCTCGGGCCGCTGAGGGGGCGTCTTCTCCAAGTCCTCGGGCTCCGGTAACCCGGGCAATTCGGCAAGCTCCGCCGCCAATCGGCCCAAGAGAAAAAAGTAAACGGCTGCAACCGACGGCAACAACCACGCGAACACCAGTACGGACCAAGCTTCCAAAACCGCCCGGCTCAACCATCCGATCCCTAACCCCACAAGCAGCAAGACGATTGCCTGCCCATAAAATGTTAACCAAAGCGTGCCCCCCTGCACACAGGTGGCAGCCAGGAGTCGACTCGGGATGAGCCGCCACGGACTTCCCGCCTCCATTGCAGATAAGAGGAGCGGGGGAAAGAGCACAAATGCGCCGATTGCATAAACCGAACCCCACGGCCCGGGATACCCAAAAAATTTGTCGGCTATCACCCCCGGAAGGAGGCTTGCCACTGCCGGCAATCCGATAAAAAGAAAGTTTCGAATCCAATCCGAAAGAAGCCCATCCCCCGGACCGACGGCCGCCTCGGGGCTGAAACTGATGCGTTCGGCAATACTCAACCAACTACCGCCGGACCATACCAGCCAAAAAACTCCCCAAAATGCCCCGGCCACAGCAAACACTAACGCGCCAATCCACGGAAAGGCGGCATAAAAGCCAAGGCTCGCCGGCACACTCCCCAGCAAGATCGAATACCTAAGGAAGACCAAAGCAAGCAAAAGCAGCAGTGCTTGCCCCCAGAACTGAGGTTCCCTGTAAATTCGGCCCAAGAAGATCGCGACCTCCTTCAGTAGCTCGAGTTCCCGCCAGCGGGCTTTCTCGAGGGGCCCGGTCGCCTCGGAACCAGAGGCCTCCTCGTCTTCTGAAGCCTCCTCCCGGTTTTCCGCCTTTTCGTGTTTGCGGCCCAGAAGTTGTTTAACCGACGAGGGTATGGGCGTGGAACTGACTTCCTCGTACCGGAGCCGATATTCCTCTCCGCCAAACTCGCCTCGTGGGACTCCGGATGCGGAGTGTGTTGCTGGCGCGATTTCGTCGCGTGCTTCCGCGGTACTTCCTCTCTCTTGACCTTCGGTACCGAGTGCTTTTTCACCCCGCTCGGGCAGCACCGCGAGGTGGCGTTCTGCTCCCTCGGCTTTGCCTTCCGCCAAAGAGCCCCGATTCTCGCAATCTGGACAGAACCGCGCCGTACTCGTCCCTCCCCACTCCCCCAATAGCTTTTTGCCGCACGCTGCGCAATATGTGCCGGGTGTCGCGGGCTTTGCCGCCCTGTGGTCGAGCGGCTCACCGAGCCGAGAATCAAAAAACGGTTGTACCCCTGCCGCCGGCCCCGCGGCACCTTCGGCACCTCCGCTGGTCCCGGGATCGGGAATCGTCTGTACGTTTTTACACCGTGGGCAAATGACGGTCTCGCCGACCCGAGACTGATGTGCCATCAGCTCCTTGCCGCATCCCACGCAGTAAAAATGGAAGAATTCGGGCCGAGCATTCACGTCAGCAACCTATCCCTTGCGGCGGGCAAAACTCATCCAACGATTTCCGATTCCAGCAGCCCGACAGTGGCGTCTCAAAGAATCCCTAATCCAACTAGAATTGTTATCCACGTATTACCGCACCGAGACCATACTACCCGCACCGCCGCTATCCGCAGCAATGCAGGTTTGTTCCCCGTACCTCTTTCTCTCGCTGCCTCCCATGCCCTCTTCAAAGTCTCCGGATGTAAACCAAATTCCTAAGATGTATCTGGATGTATCTGGCTATGTGTCCTAGGTGTATCAACATGGGTCCTCGGAGTCTTAAAATGTGTCCTGCGTCTCAATAAATGTTCTAGGTGTCTCAATATGTGTCCTAGCTGTTTGGCATCAAACATATTTGGCATCCGAGCCCTCGAGTCGCCCGCGAATGGTCACCGGCTACCGATTAAGTATGTCAAGAGACTAACCTTGCAGAGGCTACCCGCTTACGAGCTCCGTTTGCGCCTGAAGCGTGAAACCTAGAAATGATTCGCCGCCGGCTGCTTCAAAAGGCGTGGATGCATGGTGGATTTGCCCAATGGGGCCGAACATCAAATCGGATCCCACGTTTACAATCGGATAGTGTATGTAGATAGAACGAGTAAAATAGAAGCTTCGCATAGTGTGAGTAAAATGCGTTTATCTATTATTCAAATCGATTGAATCTGTTCATTGATCTGGGGCAAATACCCGCCATTATTTTCGACAACCTCCTCATTTTTCCCGGTTTATCAACAATTTTTCCCGGTTTATCAACACAATTTAAATTAGGAGTTGAGCAGGCAGGGTATAGATCACCACACTGCTTGAATAACTGATGATTATCTGGGGCTTTCCTTTCGGCGGCTGACCGGATTGTCGTACCTTGGTTTCCAAATTATCGCGGCTCAGAACGCTGTGCCATAATTTCCTAAGACGGTATAAAAACTGGCCTTAAAGAAGATTTCAACATTAAAAGCCGAACCTTAGTGGATGGAGAACCCATTTGGTCGTTGAAACGCAAAGGAGTCAACCCGAGGCTTGTACGCAAGAAGGGGAGGCCCCGCAGCTTCAAAAGTCCGGCGAGCGGCGCGGCTTAATGCGTCGCCTTTACGATTGGGTACTCAGTTGGGCAGATACCCCGTACGGCACGCCCGCACTTTTTGCGATCTCATTTGCGGAAAGCTCTTTTTTTCCGATCCCTCCTGACGTGCTGCAAATCGCCCTGTCGGTATCCAAACCGCGGCGATCCTTTTACTATGCCGCCGTTAGTGGCGTGGCATCGGTTTTAGGAGCCCTTCTAGGGTGGTTTATCGGCTTTGCCCTCTGGTCCGTGCTCGGCGGATTTTTCATGCGATACGTGCCCGGATGTACCCCGGAGAATATCCAGCAAGTGGGCCAGCTTTATCGCGATAATGCCTTCGTGGCGATTCTCGGAGCAGCTTTCAGCCCCATTCCCTATAAAGTATTCACCATTGCCGCCGGTATTTTCCACGAGTATGTGCCCCTTGCGGTGCTGATTTTCGCCTCGATCCTCGGCCGATTTGGCCGCTTCATGAGCGTAGCGGCTTGCATTTTTTGGTTTGGGCCGCGGGTGCGCCTCCTCATCGAACGGTATTTCGATTGGGCAATGTGGATCCTTTTAATCCTTCTGATCACCGGAGTTGTTTTGCTGAAATGGGTACTATGACGCCGCTCTATTACGGAGCGTGCATTCAGACCGCATTCGGTTGTGCTGCGGATCGCAGTCAAATCGCGGAAAGAACGAGCCGAATGTGCCGGCTCATCGAGGAAACCATCGCCGGATATGAACCGTTTTTTGACGTCCGGCTTTTCGCCTTTCCGGAGTTCGCGCATGCAGCACCCATTTATCCAAAGCTAAAGACCCTCCGGCGAAAACTCGCCCTACCCGTGCCGAACGAGCACACCGAGCAGTACGCACGCTTGGCCAAAAAATACGGCTGCTACATCCAAACCGGCACATTCATCGAGGAGGATCCTCGGTGGCCCGAACTTCTGTTTAACACCACGTGCCTCATCGGCCCGGAAGGAATCCTGGCTAAATACCGAAAAGTCAACCCGTGGATTCCTTGGGAGCTTATGGCCAGCCCGCACGATGTGCCCAATTATCCCGACCCTTTGTTTCCCGTGGTGGAAACACCCTTAGGGCGGCTAGGGGTGGCGATCTGTTACGACTGGCTTTTCCCCGAGGCAATTCGGCAAATAGCGTTCGCGGGTGCGGAGGTGGTCTTGCGACTTTCCGCCTATATGGATCCGTGGGGAACGGCATCGCCCATGGAATGGTGGACACTTGTCAACCGAACTCGTGCCTTGGAAAATACGATCTATGTGGTTGCGGTCAATCAAGGGGCAGAATTGAAAGACTACCCGCCGTTTAGTTGGCCCGGCGGAAGCATGATCGTCGATTACGACGGCCGAATCCTTGCGCAAGCCGACCCAGGCCCGGGGGAAAAGATTGTGGTGGCTCCCATCGATTTGGAAGCCCTGCGGCAGGAGCGCAAGCGTCGACTCGGCCACGATACATTGGCTCATTTTCGTCGGGAAGCCTACGATTATTTCGCCCTCCCCGGCTTACCGCCGCAAACCGGCTCAAGCGAAACCTGGTCCTACCAGGGACTGACCGAACGAATCCGTCAGGCAAAAGCTCAACTTTTCAAGCGCTGGGCCACTGGCGGAGAATAACCTCGGTGTAGGGTGAGGCGGAGAATAACCTCGGCATAATCGGCATAAGGAGATTAAGGAGAGTAGCCCCGGCCCAAGCTGTCGAAGACTTGGGGTAGAACAGGCGAAATTCCGTCCGGCTTTCGGGATTTATGCCTTTTGATAGTCTCTCCGCAGATATGCCTTTCGCTGATGAGTCCGGGGAGGCAAAAACGGATCTTGCCGATGCCTTGAAAAGCGAGAAATTTGATACGGTAGCCGCAATCGCGAATCGTCGTAGCCGAAATCCGGAAGGATGCCTTCGGAAATAAATACTACCGATTGCCGATACCTAAAGTATCTTATTGCCGATACCTAAAGTATCTTATCGGCACCTCGGGTATCCTCTTGATGCCTCGCAGATCGATCCCTGGCTGCGTTAGCGTTCGGCTTATGAAACGTTTGCACCCTTCAAAAGTCGCGTTCCAAGCGCTACACATCTGCGGGCTGCCGAAGCGATAAGCTTGGGGATCGTTCACATATTTCAGGAACCTTGCGACTGAAATTCAAAACATCTCCAATTCAAAGCATCTGCCGCCACAGTTATTCGATCCCATCACGAGCTAATCGGTGGAATAGTTCGCTCAGGCGGCGGGTCACGGGCCCCGGTTTACCGTCGCCAATTCTTCGGGAATCCACCTCCACCACGGGAACCACTTCGGCCGCTGTCCCCGTCAGGAAGCACTCATCTGCGACATAGACGTCGTGCTTGGTCAGGGGCAGCTCATAGACGGGAATACCTTCCCGACGCGCAAGCTCGATGACCGCCCCCCGGGTAATCCCCTCCAGAATTCCCGCATCACGAGGCGGCGTATAAAGCTCTCCGCGCCGCACCAGGAAAATGTTGTCGCCGGTGCACTCTGCCACCTCGCCTTTGTGGTTCAGCATCAGTGCTTCGACGCATCCGGCCTGTTTACCCTCGATTTTCGCCAAGATATTGTTCAAATAGTTCATCGACTTAATCCGGGGATTCAGCGCGGCCGGGTGATTACGAATGGTACTGACGGTAATGATCCGCAGCCCCTCTTCGTATACTTCTCGGGGGTACAACTGAATATGGTCGGCAATGATGATAACTTGGGGCTTGGAGCAAAAAGCCGGATCCAACCCCAAGTCGCCGATCCCCCGCGTAACCACCACCCGAATATATCCTTCCTTGATTCCGTTGATGGCCAAGGTTCTCTCGATGGCCTTACCCATTTCCTCCTTGCTGATGGGGATTTCTAACCAGATCGCCTTGGCGGACTCCCATAATCGGTCCAGATGCTCGCGGAGACGAAACACCCGGCCTCCGTAACTGCGGATCCCCTCGAACACCCCATCGCCGTACAAAAAGCCGTGATCGTAGACACTGATCTTCGCCTGATCCTTAGGGACGTATTGCCCGTTGATATACACTTGCAAAGTCATAGCTCAATAAACTAACTAATCAAGGGAAACTGGGTTGCCTGGGTCCTTTAATCCGGCTAGGTTTTTTGTTCCGGCTGGGAGCCGCCCTGTTGCGATAACCGAATTCGCCCTAATCCGATCGCCGCCGTCGTAAAACGGTTTGAAAAACATTCCAGTGGCCCGGCCAAAAACACACGGATCCCATCAAAAATCCCATCAAAACCCGCGACGACAGAGGAA
>CAKZMM010000118.1 GCA_937128505.1 uncultured Thermogutta sp. | reverse complement strand
GTTTATCAGCTTATAAGTATAATGAAACTGAAACACCCCACCCGCCTTTGTCAATAGTTGCCTTTGCCAATTGATGGCGATCATTGGCGGAAGGTTTCGGGGGGGATTACATCGGCTTTCGATCGTGGCCCCCCAAGGGCAAGCGTAAAAAGCCGATGTTTATTGCCAAATCTATCAGCCATTGTTTATTGTTGAATGCATCGGCTATTGCGGAATCATCGGCTACCCAAAAGAATGTGTAGCGAATCGATCCGCCTTAGCCCGTAAGATGTCGCGAAGTTACACCTCCTCGGTAACTCGGTGGGCGATAGTCGGGATGCTGGGGCCTTGCTGTCGGGCGGTGACCGTGAGTTGAGTTTTTTGCCTTTATGGAACTTTTCGTTTAAGTCAAAGATTGTTTCTAACCTTTTGTTTCTAACCTTCGGCAAAATCCCTTCCATCGAGGCAGAGGGTTAAAGCGAAGGATTGGTATTCGGGGTTGGCTTGGGGAAACGGGGAGTGGTCATTACGGTATTCTCGGATTCTCGGGCCGTCGGGTTGATTGAGTTGTGCTTGGGGGAGGTTCAGGTTGGGTAGGGTCGTTTAACCTAATAGCTCGAACCAAGGAGTGTCGCTATGAGACGTGGTACGTCGGTCCGAGGGGCAAGCCGGGGCTTTACATTGGTCGAACTGCTTGTTGTCATCGCGATCATCGGAATTTTGATCGCGTTGCTTCTGCCAGCGGTGCAGGCTGCACGGGAAGCGGCACGGCGATCGCAGTGTTCCAATAACCTGAAGCAATTGGGGTTGGCCTTACACAATTATCATGATGTGCATCAGAGTTTACCGTTTTCGTGGATGGTACATTTGCCGACTCCGCCGTCCATGGCAGGGCTCAATGCCCAGGTATGGGGGATTTTGATCCTGCCGTTCATCGAGCAGACTGCCTTAGCCAGTCAATACGACTGCCGGGTACCGCCATTCGAGGAGGCGGCCGGTCTCGGGCACAGCCCCACCGTTGTGCAGCGGAACCTCAGCGTGATCCGCACGGTGGTGCCGGTATTTGTGTGCCCCTCGGCGCCGGGCTCTTCGGTGGCCAGGGTTTACCGGGCAGATTTGACTCCCGCGGGTTTTCCGCTGCGCTACACGGCGGCGCCTTCGGACTATTGCGTGGCTTCCGGAGTGCGTGGAACCTATGCGACCATTGCTTATGCCAATTTCCCCGGTGGGGTTGGCGGAAGCCGCGAGGGAACCCTACAGTTTGTTGGCTACAACCCAAGCACCGGGCAAATGGAATCCAGCTCGAGCCGACTGGCCGATGTAATGGACGGAACCTCCAATACCATTCTGTTGGGTGAACGCACTGGCGGAGCAACGATCTACTTGAAAACCACGCCGGTCAGTACCCCTCCCTATGATCAGTTGCGATTGGTCAACGGCGGTGGTTGGGGCGATATTCTCAACGGAGAACATTGGCCGCAGGGCGCCCTTTTCGACGGGACGGGTTTGAGCGGCGGACCATGCGCCATCAATTGCACGAATCTGCGAAGTGCCGCTTTTCATTCCTTCCATCCCGGCGGATGCATGTTCGTACTGGCGGATGGCTCGGTCCGCTTTGTGAGCGAGACGATCGATGCCTTCACTTTTGCCGGAATGATCACGCGGCGTAAAGGGGAAGCCATTAGCATCCCGTAATGGCCGGCAAAGTTCTGCCATCGATCCTGATATACACCGATATTGCGGCCGGTTTCCTCAACACCTTTCGCGCGTCGGACGTAATGTTGGGCAAAACTCTGCAAAATACCGTACTACTGACTTTTGTACCTAAACGGGCAGATTGATTTCTCGAGAAAGTCGGGAAGCGGCCGCCGGTTGAGCGCCTTTCTCAGAACTGGCAGAATCGTCCCTCGCTGCCGGTGTGCGGAAGCTCGGAAGGGATGCTTGTGCCGCGATGTGGTGTCGCGCTCGGAGAGCTCCTCTTGCTATTGCCGGGGAGTTGCTCTTGCCGCCGGGAATCGCTACGCACCGATTGACCTTTTCCGCTCGAATCGGGCAGATCAATCTTCCGCCTTTGAAAGTCTCCTTCTTTCAGGAGTTCCACTCCTTCTCCCCTTGCACCGGAGGAGCTTAACCTTCCAGCTTTGGTAGAGGATCGGCAGGAAGGGGAATTCCGGCGGGATCATACTTGTCTGCTGGCTGCAAGTCCTTGAGCTGCGTAGAGTTCGGGCTCGCCTCGCACTCGAGGATGGTTTCTATCTGCCGATTCCGAGGACGCGAGGATGCGACCAATAAAGCGGGCAGCCAAACGCGTAGAACCAACCTGATTCCAATGACGCGATGGATGCCACGGCTCCCGGAGTGTTCCCGCGGATAGTCCCGATTCGGACTGACGCACAAAAACGAACCTGATGAGGCGTTGACGCTTTGCAGGGGCCGATCTCTGCGGGAAAATACCAGTTTGTGTAAGTGCGTTTGCCCGCGGGAAGTAGCTTCGGTGCAGCCGGGACCCTTGGGAGTTCTCTCGGTAGGCACCGGTGGTGCAAGCCGGCTTCGTCGTGGGCCCGACGGCTTACGGCGGGAGGCGGAGGGGGAGATTTTTTGAGGCGTCTTGCGATCGGGAAAGGTGGAATCTTCGCAGACGGAAGCGATCCGCGATAGAGGCGGACGGGCTTTTATGGAAGATCCGTGGCATATTCAACGAGAACATATGATTCGGCACCACCTGGCAGCCCGCGGCGTCACCAGCCCCGCGGTGTTGCAGGCCATGCGCGAGATCCCTCGCGAAAGATTTGTTTCCCCTTCCTGCCGGGAGGAGGCTTACGCGGACCGGGCTTTGCCCATCGAGTGCGGGCAGACCATCAGCCAGCCTTACATCGTGGGGTTGATGACCCAGGCTTTGGCCCCGGAGCCGGGGCATCGTGTCTTGGAGATCGGGACGGGCACGGGCTATCAAACCGCAATTCTTGCCCGGCTCTGCGCCGAGGTGATCACGATCGAACGTTTCCCGGCGCTCGCTTTCCAAGCGGCCGAGCGGCTGCGCGATCTCGGTATTTGGAATGCGTTTTTTCTCTGCGGTGACGGAACCCTGGGCTGGCCCCACGGGGTACCTTACGATCGAATCTTGGTGACGGCGGCTGCCTCGCACGTTCCCGAGCCGCTTTGGGAACAGTTGGCCGAAGGCGGAATCCTGGTGATCCCGGTGGGGGATCGGGAACGTCAAACGCTGGAGGTGGTTCGCAAGGTTGATGGTCGCCCGTGTTGGTATCCTATGATTCCCTGCCGCTTTGTGCCGTTGGTAGGTCAGCACGGGTGGAACGAGGAATGAGGCACACTCCGCGAGTACGGGAGTAGATGAAGTTCGGTAGCATTGCGTAAATGGACCGCGGCAGCACAGCGTAGATGGAGTCCAGCAACACTGCGTAGGTGGAGTCCGGCGGCATTTCTTATGGGCACGAAAAACGCCGACTTCTGCGGAAAAGCGACGAAAACCGCCGAGGCAGTCTGTGCGCTTTCCTACCTCCTCGTTTCAGCACACACTCGGAGACTCACAAGAGACGGTAAATCCGGCAGAATTCTGAGATACCGATTTTTGAGAAATTCTTGGAAGCAGACTTTTCATGAAGGAGGCGAACTACTGCGCAAACAAGACGAACTTCTGGAATCGGTGCGTTACGAATTACCGCCTTTTGGGGATGAGCTCAGCCCCCTCAATTGTTCGAACCATTCAGCCGGAAGGAGCTCGCCCAACTTGCGAACGGGCGGCTGTTCGGTGAAAGGGATCGATCGGTTCACCAGCTCCACAAGCCGCACGATCCGACGAGCATGCTCGACCTGGCCAGACCGCAACGCAAGAAGTGCCAAAGACGCTTTCGCTTCGTACCACGTCGGACTTCGTGGCGATGCCCGCTTTTCCAGCTCCCGCCAGTAACCCGCCGCCTGCTGAACCGATTGAGCCGAAGCTTGTTCCGAAAGGGCCAATTGAAGGAGAAGTATCGCATGAAGCCGTTGAATGCGAGGCTCGGAGGCACTTTCGCGCGCTAGCGCACTAGCTAACTTTGCTCCCTCTTCGGAGGGACCTGATACGCTAATCGCTTCCAGCAGCAATTCTTGCCACCGAGGGTCAGTCTTAAGGGAAGGATCTTTCTCGGCCCGTTTCTGCAAAATTATTAAAAGCACTTCGGCGACCGAGCGGCGGTTTTCCCGCGGTAAATCCGCGGACAAACTTGCCAAGCTCTTCAACCCCGAAAGAGCGGCTTGAGGATTTGATTGGAACAAATGTTCAGCTAAAGCCGAAGCTTCCTCTCTGCGGTTCTGTAGGACACAGCAAGTAAGAAGAACGGTTTGCGCCTCGAGCTGCCACTCCCCGGGCATTTCTGACCCCGGAGCTAAGGCCCGACGCAAGATTTCCTCCGCCTGGTGAACCTCCGGCGGATTGCACTCCAAATAAATTTGCGCCGCCCGCATTGCAGCCTGCCGCGCCGCCGGGGTCCACCTTTCTGACGGCTCATCCGAACCGGGACAATACGCAGCAAACCATTCCACGGCCTTTTTGGCCAGATCGCCGATTTCGGCAATTCCTTCCGCCGCCGGGGCCTGCGCGAGTAAAGCCGTCTTCTCTCTGCGGCACTGCCGGTAGCAGGTCCAAAGCCGCTCGATCACTTCCGTTTGCTGAGGCCAATCCCTCGGCAACCGGCGATAGTAAGCGATCGCCTCGTGCCAACGTTTTTCCGCCTGCAAAAGCCTCGCCAAAAACCAGTCGACTTGATAAGCCGAGTCCGTCCGCGGCCATAACTGCCCATGCTCGTCGGCCAATCGCACGCACAAATCCAAAAGATCTCTACGCGATGGCGGCACCTGGGAAACGGGCAGATCCTCCTTTGGCCAAAGGGCCAAAGTTCTTTCTTGCTCCGGAGAGTCAGCCCGGGAAAAAGCCGAGGATCCCTTTTCCGCAGAAGGCGTCGGTTGTGGTGGAATCTCTTTGCCCGATCGCTCCGCCTTTTGGTCCCCCGGCAAGGGCTTTGGCGAACCGTCCGGCAATTGCTCCCCGCGATCCGAGGTCTGCAAAACCCGCTCCGAGGTAAATCGCAACAACTGGCCCACGTGATAGACCGACAAGAAATGCGCTTCGGCCGCCTTGGGGTTTTGGGGAAATCGAAGGGCCAAACGTCGATACCGCGCGGCTGCCTCGACGTGGTTGGCTTGAAGGTGACAGACGGTAGCCGCCTGAAAACCCAACACAAACGCTTGCTCTGAAGCACCGTTTTGCTCCGCCAAACGGGAAGCGCGATCGAAGGCGGCCACCGCTTCCGCATACTGCCCGCCATGAAACGCATGTTCGGCCGCTTGCGCTAGGAGTTGCCAATCGTCCTGCGCCACCGTGGCCAATCGCCGCGACAAGATCATCTGAGCCCGGCGTCCCCAGTACGCTCCGTACCTCTGCCGGATTAAGGCTACTTGATCGCGAAGCTTTTGCTGGAGTGCCGCGGCCTCATCTTTTTGCCCCTGTGCCGAAGCCCGGTCCCAGGCGGCCATGAAATACTCCAGTACGGCCTCGGCCAATTCCGGCGACCATGAGGCTTCGTCACTAGCAAGAAGCGATAATTGTTCGGTCGCCAGTGCCCACTCTTTCTGGACAACGAGCAATCTCAGACGTTCTGCCGCCAAATGCGGTGCGATTTTAGCAGGAGGATCGAGTTTCTCCAGGGCTTCCAATCGCCGCTGAGCCTGCTGGTAATCCCCTAACATGCGGTAGCCAGTCAGTTCCGCCAGTCGACTCGGCCACGCCAACGGGTCCGAGCTATCCATTCTTGCCAGCGACTTGAACAACTCCACCGCTTCGGCAGCGGCTGCCGCCCGATCGGGACTTTCGGCAGGGTACGCACGGGCAAGATTCGAAGCAGCCAGGGCCCGCTCGTAAGTGATCGCCTTTTTCAACTCCGCCAATTGCAAAAGGGAAAGTGGCTTTAAACCTCCGGCACTCATCCCCCCGGCTTCATCGGGTCGGTACTTTCGAATGGCCTCTTCGACGGCCGCCTCAAGCGCTGCGAAGCATTCCCTGGCCCGACGAAGTGCACTTCGTGCTTCCTCCCACCCGAGTGCGTTTGCCCCCACCAGCTCCGCTTCCTCCACCGCCAAACGGCCTTGCTCGGCCCAAACCCTCCCCTCCTGAAATCGCAAGAGATAAGCCTGGGAAGAGCCTTCCGACGTCGCCGCCAACTCGCCGACAATCGCCCGAGCTTGATTCCACAACTCCGGGCGTTCTTGCGGCGCGCTATGCCGAGCTTGCTCCACGAGAACGAGGGACCATTCAATCGTCAGTTCGATCCTCGCGACGGGATCCAGATCGGATCGCGCCAACTTCTGGCGGCAAAACCGGTCGGCTAAACAGAAAAGACGTTGCGCACGCAACTCCCTGATAAACTGCCGGTCCAAGGCCCGGTTGTCTTGCCCGGTAGCCGGCGGTCCTCCGGTACCTTTTGAAACGACGATCGCACCGGGAATCTCCGGCGGGGGACCCGCACCGGTCGAATCGGCGCCGGCCTCAAGGGCCCAACATGCCGCCTCCTGACTCAGCGGTGGATCGCACGGATCCCAAAAAGCGAAACCTCCTGCGAAAACCGCCCCAATTACCGCCGCGGGTAGACCGGGAGCGATTCCAGCTTGCAAGTTCCGCCAGCTTGGTCTCATGGAAGGTCGCGTTCCGTACCAACACTCGCCCGCCTGCCCAGATGCCATCCACGTAGAAAACCCATCAGAAAAAGCACCCTGCTCGACCGGTTCCGCGGTCGGCTCGCTGAAAAGCTTTTTCTTCCGCAAGATTCCTGACGAAGCTTTCCATTTCCCGCAATTGGTGGGGAGCAACCGGCGAAACAACGCTGGTGGAGGCGAAGCGAACTTTGAACGTTCTCCCCAATCGTGGCCTTTCGCGGAGGGGATTTTCAGCTTGCTTTTTTCCGATATTGATAAGGTTTTGGACCGCAAACGAACTTCAACCGCAATGAAGCTTTTCAGGAAGCTCCGCCTACCGCGGCCGGCTTGCCCAGCTAAGCAGATGCCTCGGCCGAGGCAGCCGCAGCACGCCGCGACAGGTGAGGGAACCGATCCTGCACCGTTTCCACCCGCATGGGTGTGGAGCGCATCGCTTCCATGGCTGCCACGGCTGCCTCCGCCGCCTGAATCGTAGTCACACAGGCGATTCCCCGGGCGACGGCGGCTGCCCGGATTTTTCCTTCGTCTGTTCGCGCTCCCTTGCCGCTGGGGGTGTTCACAATCAATTGCAGTTGTCCATTATAAATATAGTCCAACACACTCGGGTGGCCTTCTCGAATTTTCTTCAAGGGTGTGATCCGAATCCCCGCCGCTGCCAAACGTTGCGCGGTGCCCCGGGTGGCTACCAATTGGTATCCCATCCGGTCCAAGCGGCGAGCAAGCTCGATCACCCGATCTTTATGCGGATCGGCCACGCTGATGAATACGGTTCCCTCCAAGGGCAACACCGTACCGGCGGCAATCTGACTTTTTGCGAAGGCCAAGGGGAAGGTTTCGTCCACGCCCATGACCTCGCCTGTCGATTTCATCTCCGGTCCCAAAACGACATCCACCCCGGCGAATTTCACGAACGGAAAGACCGCTTCCTTCACCGAAACCCGCTGCGGTTGCGGATCGGTTAAAATTCCCTGCTCGGCCAGCGAAACCCCCACCATGATCTTGGCAGCAATCTTGGCCAAAGGAACCCCCACGGCTTTGGATACGAACGGCACGGTCCGACTGGCCCGCGGGTTCACTTCCAACACATAGAGGCAAGGCTTGCCATCCTCCCACCTGACGGCATATTGCACGTTCATCAACCCGCGAACTTGCAGGTGAGATGCGAGTTTGCGCGTGGCTTGGCGGATCTCTTCGATCGTTTCCTCCGGGAGACTGAATGGGGGGATGGCACAAGCCGAATCGCCGGAGTGAATCCCGGCCTCCTCGATGTGCTCCATCACGCCGCCTACGATCACCCGCTCGCCATCGGCCAAGGCATCGACGTCGACTTCCGTAGCCTCCTCCAAGAACCGATCGATCAGCACCGGTTGCCCCTCCGCGACTTTGAAGGCGTCGCGGACAAAGGCTTCAAATTGACTGTGATCGTAGCAGATCTCCATCGCCCTGCCGCCCAAGACGTAACTGGGCCGCACCAGCACGGGGAAGCCCACCCGGCCCACAGCAGCCCGTGCTTCCTCCCAAGTCCGGGCAATGGCATTGGGCGGTTGTTTCAGCCCCAGTCGTTGAAGGACGTAGACGAATCGTTCCCGATCCTCCGCATCCTCGATCGTATCCACACTGGTGCCCACAATCGCCACGCCGGCACTCTGGAGGGCCCGGGCCAAATTCAGCGGCGTTTGCCCGCCGAATTGCACGATCAACCCCTCTGGCTGAACCCGATCGCAAATGTTGAGCACGTGTTCCACCGTCAGCGGCTCGAAGAAAAGGAGGTCACTCGTGTCGTAATCGGTGCTGACGGTTTCTGGGTTGGAGTTCACCATTACGGAGCGGATTCCCAACTCCCGGAGCGCATAGCTCGCATGGCAGCAACAGTAATCGAACTCGATTCCTTGCCCAATTCGGTTCGGTCCTCCCCCTAAGATGACCACCCGACGCTCCCCCGGCATCTTGTCCGGTACTTCATCTTCATCTTCATAGCAGGAGTAGTAGTACGGGGTGTACGCCTCGAATTCCGCAGCACAAGTGTCCACCGCCTTGAATACCGCGGTCACGCCGCGCCGTTTGCGATCCGCACGCACTTCCATTTCCGGCACATTCCAAATCGTCGCCAATTGTCGGTCGGAAAAGCCATATTGCTTCGCCTTGCGAAGCAGCGGCGTACTGCAATCTTCCAAACGAGGCACCCGGCGAAGTTCTTCCTCCAGTTCCACTATTTGGCGCATCTCGTCCAAAAACCATGGATCGATGAAGCTCAGTTCATGGATCTCCTCGACCGACATTCCGTATTTGAAGGCGTAGCGCACAAACCAAATGCGTTGATCACCGGGTTCTGCCAGCCGGCGGCGAACTTCCTCCAAGGTGGGTTGCTCCGGAGTTCCCCAAGCATCCTTCGCATCGCAGCCCAGGCCAAAGCGTCCCACCTCCAAACCACTGAGGGCTTTTTGCAAGGCCTCTTTGAAGGTGCGACCGACGGCCATGGTCTCGCCCACACTCTTCATTTGCGTTCCAAGCACCGGATCGGCCTCCGGAAATTTTTCGAACGCAAACCGCGGCACTTTCACCACGACGTAATCGATCGTCGGTTCAAAACAGGCCGTGGTTTCCCGGGTAATATCGTTCCGCAATTCCGGAAGACGATAACCCACCGCCAGTTTCGCGGCAATTTTGGCGATGGGAAATCCCGTGGCCTTGGAGGCCAGGGCACTGGAGCGGCTTACCCGCGGATTCATTTCAATGACGACGATCCGACCGGTTTGCGGGTTGATCGCAAACTGAATGTTCGAGCCGCCCGTCTCCACCCCAATGGCCCGCATCACCGTCAGCGAGCCATCGCGGATTTTCTGATACTCTTTGTTGGTCAATGTCTGGATCGGAGCGACGGTAATCGAGTCCCCCGTATGGATTCCCATCGGATCCAAGTTCTCGATCGAGCAAACGATTACCGCATTATCGTCCGCATCGCGCATGACCTCCATTTCGATTTCTTTCCATCCGTAGACCGATTCCTCGATCAGCACCTGATGAATCGGTGACATGGCCAGCCCCCGACTCACCTTTTGTTCGAAGTCTTCGCGGTTAAAGGCAAGCGAGGATCCGGTGCCTCCCAGACAAAAGCTCGGCCGCACCACGCAGGGCAGGCCAATATGCTCGATGACTTGCCGAGCTTCCTCCAGCGAGTTGACCGTTTCCCCCCGCGGCACGTCCAGCCCCACCTCCCGCATCGTTTTTTGGAAAAGATCTCGCTGTTCGGCTTTTGCGATCGCTTCGGGCTTCGCCCCAATCATCTCTACCCCGAAGCGGTCCAACACCCCATGGCGATAGAGGTCCATCGCCAGATTGAGACCCGTTTGACCACCCAGGGTCGGCAGCAAGGCATCCGGCCGCTCCCGCTCAATCACCTTCGCCACAAATTCCCAGGTAAGCGGCTCGATATAGGTGCGATCCGCCATTTCCGGGTCGGTCATGATCGTAGCCGGATTGGAATTGATCAGGACGACTTCATATCCCTCCTCCCGGAGCGCTTTACACGCCTGGGTACCCGAATAATCAAACTCGCAGGCCTGCCCAATGATGATCGGTCCAGATCCGATGATCAAAATCTTTTGCAGATCGTTCCGCCGCGGCAATTTACTTCCTCCTCCAAACGACCGATGTCCGATGGCTCAGACCGTTGCAATTCCGCCAGAAAATCCCGCTAATTCGCCGAGTAAACAGATGCTGTTATGTCACTGAGTAAGAATATCCTGTCACCTCACCGAGCAAAAATATCTTGTCATCTCAGTAAAAATATCTTGTCATCTCACCCAGGATGAACATCCGTAAGAATATGCGGTTAAATCACTGAGTAAAAACCCGCCTTCCCACCCGGCTTTTACCCACACCTTGGGGCCAAAACACCCGAGGTAACGCAGACGCGGCCCCGTCAATAACAACGGGGCTTGTCACAAACGAATAAACTAAAAGGAAAAAACTAAAACGGCTCTCTGTGAAGTCGCCTTAATCAACTGCCAAATCAATCATATTTAGGATATTTAGGCTAATTAGAAGCCGGCTAATCAAAACCGCGTTAATCAACAAAAGGCAGATTTATTGCACCTCGTCGATCCCAAACATACCTCGATTCCTTCCGAAACCCCTCGGGGTCCGAAAACATGTCAGTGACGCACCTCCAAAATCTCGTGCAGTTTCGCCTGGAATTTCTTCAATTTTGCCCGAAGCTTGCGTTTTCCAAAAACCTCTTACCGGGGACCCTCCTCCCGGGCCAAAACCACCCACCTTCGCCGCGCAAACCCCCCGTATTCCGCGATGCCCTCATCCCCCTCCTACCCAACCGGTGAATGCACGAATTCAAACACCGCTTTTCACCCCGGGCGTGAGCCGGACCTTTGTTTCTGCGAAAATGCCCCGTTCCCTGCACCGTCGTTTTCTTTTTCTCTCTTTCTCTATTCAATTTCCTTCTTCCCCCGGGTAGGCCGATTGCTGGGTCGACCAACCCGCCGGGCGTAAAATCGCCTAATGTTACCCACCGGAGGCAACCTCCGACAAGGCGCAGCCCGATTTATCCATTGGCCCCAAAAGGCGCAAGCCCACTTCACCCGCCCCTACTTTTCCCGCGCTTTTACCGCAAGCTCATTTCAGCCGCTGCCCCCCTTTTTGGGCCGCCCTTGCCCTGATTTGCTTACCCGCGCTCGAGGTCCGTCCGGCCCCCCACCCGGTAGCCTGGCAAGCTTTACAACTGCTCAACCCCGCGGTTGGGCCACCCTTCCCGGATGCCGTCATGACGCCTGGGCGACCCCCGCGGTAGGCCCCTGGGTTTGGATCCGCCCCAGCGGTCCACGCTACCCTATTTCAAAAGACGGATCATTCGGATTCGAACACCGGTACACTGAGGCCCTTCGTGCTTGATGAACCAACCTTGCACTCCGTCAAACCCCGTTGCTCGTATAAAAGCAGCCTGCTTGCCCCCCGTGCTTCGCGAAGCAACCTTGTGCTTCATGGAACGCCGCTACTAGCGTGATAAAACGGGAAAATCCGCCCCTGTGATTGACCAACCAACCTTGTCGCTCAGGAGACAGCAACACGAAGGCGTGGCAAAGATTGAGGTCTTTGCGGAAGCTGAGGGCGTACTTCCCACACCGGACGGCGACGGGAACATCCTTCGGGCACTGAAAAGCCTTCACTGGGTGCGATCACGAAAGTTGATATTTTTTGATCTTCCGGTAGAGCGTCCGCTCGCCGATTCCCAAAAGTCGAGCCGCCTCTTCCCGATTACCGCCGGTCAACCTCAAGGTTTCCGCGATGAAGACTCGCTCGATTTCGTCGAGAGGCTTGCCCACCAAACCCTCGAACGAGTTTGCGGGGGTTCCTCCTGCCATCCCGCTTACCGATCCACCGGCCGCACCGCCGATGGTCTCGCCCGATCCGGAAACCGAGGCAGCCACACTCGTCCCTTCTCCTTGCCCCTCACCAACCGCCGCCAATTCCTCGGGCAAGTCATCCACATCGACAATGCCGTCGTAGTCTACCACCAGCATGCTTTCGATCACATTTCGCAATTGGCGAACATTTCCGGGCCAATCGTAAGCCATCAGCCGCCGGCGCACCGCCGGGGAAACGCCGCGAATCTCCTTCCCGTGCCGTTTGCTCAGCTGCTTAATGAAATGGGTCATGAGGATGAGGATATCGCTCCGCCTTTCGCGAAGACTCGGCAGGCGAATCGTGACTACCTTCAGCCGGTGATACAGATCCCGGCGAAAGGTGCCCGCTTCGATCGCCTTTTCGAGGTCCTGATTGGTGGCCGAAATGATCCGCACATTAACTTTGATCGGTTCATTGGAACCTACCCGGATGATCTCGCCGTTCTCAAGGACCCGCAACAGCTTGATTTGCGTCACCAGCGGCATGTCGCCCACTTCATCTAAAAACAAGGTGCCCCCGTTGGCATACTCGAATTTGCCGACGCGGTCACTGGTGGCATCGGTAAACGCCCCCTTGACGTGCCCGAAAAGTTCGCTTTCCAAGATGTTTTCGCTCAGGGCCGCACAATTCAGGGCCACAAAGGGCTTGTTACGACGGGGACTATTCTGATGGATGGCCTGGGCCACCAGCTCTTTGCCGGTTCCCGTCTCCCCTAAGATCAGCACACTGGCGTTGGTCGGAGCAATGCGCTTGAGACGTTCGATCACATCCCGCATTTGGGGGCTATTGCCGATCACCCCTTCGAAGCCAAACCGCTCGTCCAAACGGCGGTTAAGCTCCACATTGGCCCGACGCAGACGCACGTTCTCCGCCGCCTTTTCGGTAACCGCGCGAAGTTGGGCCATGTCCAGCGGTTTGAGCAAGTAGTTGAATGCCCCTTGCTGCATGGCCGCCACGGCCGAGGGGATGCTCCCATGACCGGTGATCAGAATTACCTCCGCATCGGGCAAAGTCTGCTTGGCATGAGCGAGGATTTCCAACCCGTCCAAGTCGCTCATCACCAAATCGGTGATGATCACTTCGTAGTTGCCCTCCTCGATCATCTGCGCGCCTTGACGGCCGGAGGTCGCCACATGGCACGAAAAACCCGCCCGCTCCAAACTCTCCGCCACAGCTTCGGCATGAGTCTCGTCGTTGTCGATCACCAGCACATTGACCGGAGGGGTTTTCCGGGGATCACTCTTGGGTGCATCCGGCAAAGCCATGGTCCAAGTCCAAAATCAATCCCCATGCCTCACGGAGAACTTGCGGAGGGTGCGGAAGCAGCCACCGACGAGCTTTCTGCCGGCAGTTGGCGGGGAATGGGCAAGTGAATCGTAAACTGGGTACCGCGCCCCAGCTCGCTGCGAACGGTGATCCGTCCCCCGTGTCCTTCAATGATTTTCTTGGCGGTCGGCAACCCGAGCCCAGAGCCACCTTTCTTCGTAGAGAAAAACGCCTCGAATATGTGCTCCAGCGTCTCCTCGTCCATGCCGCAGCCGGTGTCGATCAGCTCCAAGGCCACACCCTGGACCGTGCTATAAGTGCGCACCACAAGCTGGCCACCATCGGGCATCGCTTGCTCCGCATTGAGCATCAAATTTAAAAGGGCGGCATGGAAGGCCTCCCGATCCAAAAGCACCGTGGGCAAATCGCTCGCCAAATAATCGACCAGCTCGATTTTTGCCTGCTGTGCCTTGGGTTTGAAAAGCTCCAGCACTTGCCGCACCCCTTGGTTGAGGTCCGTCGGCTGGAAGTTGTAACGGCGGACTTTTGCAAAATCGAGGAAATTATCCAGCAGTTCTTGCAGCCGTTGACACTCCCGCTGAACTACCCGAACTTTGGCCAAAACGCGCCGCTCCCGCGGGCTTTCGCTCTCGGCAAATTCCTCGGCCATCAGATCCATATTTAAGCGAATGGTCGACAAGGGGTTTTTGATCTCGTGAGCCAGTGCCCCCGCCAAGCGCGCAATTTCGGTGTATTGATCGACCAATCGCTGATTAATCGACTGTGGATCGGAAAGCTCTTGAAAGTCGCTCACCAGATCATTCCCCGTCCAAGCCTGCCGAGCTCATCAGCCCGCCGCTTAGCCCCCCTCAACTCACGCCAAGCCGACTTTGCCCGACGATCCGCAGAACTTTAAGACCGCCCTGAGTTTTTCCCCCGCTCTTCCCGCGGTTGTTGCTGCTTTTTCTGCGCCGCTAATTCTCGCAGGGCGACCCGCCGACTCAGCTTGATCCGGTCCTGGTCGTCGATGGCGATGACCTTTACCTGGATCACATCGCCGACCTTGCAGATATCCGAAACGTTGCTCACATAGCCCTCGGCCAACTCGCTGATGTGGCAAAGGCCGTCCCGGCCGGGCAAAATCTCGACGAAAGCCCCGAAATCCTTCACGCTCGTCACGCGTCCTTCGTAAATCTTGCCAACTTCCACGGTAGCCGTCAGGGCCTGAACCTGGCGAAGCGCTTCCTGGGCTGCTTCCACGGTTCGTCCGGCGATCGTCACCGTGCCATCATCCTCGATTTCGATTAAGGTATCGGTGCTCTCCTGGATGGCGCGCACGGTGCGGCCCCCCGGCCCAATGAGCAAACCGATTTTTTCAGGATCGATCTTGGTTCGCACAAGCCGCGGAGCGAAGCTGGAAACCTCAGGCCGAGGCCGCGGGATAGCCTGGAGCATTTTGCGCAGGATCTCCAGCCGAGCCTCTCGCGCCTGACTCAACGTGCCGCGTAAAATCGCCTCATCGATCCCGCGAATCTTCAGATCCAATTGAATCCCGGTGATTCCGAGCTGTGTACCGGCCACCTTGAAGTCCATATCGCCGAAATGATCCTCGTCGCCAATGATGTCGGTCAGCAGGATCCAACGATCCGGCTCCTTCACCAGACCGATCGAAACGCCGGCAACAGGATTGCGAATGGGAACCCCCGCGGCCATCAGCCCCAAGGTGGCCCCGCAAACCGAAGCCATCGAGCTTGAGCCATTGGATTCCAAAATGTCCGAGATGATCCGAATGGTGTAAGGAAACTCCTCTGGGTCAGGAAGCACCGGCTGCACGCTCCGCTCCGCCAAAGCCCCGTGACCGATCTCTCGTCGCCCCGGGCCCCGAATCGACCGACATTCCCCCACGCAGAAGGGGGGGAAATAGTAATCGAGCATGAATTTCTTACTGTATTCGTCCACCAAACCGTCTACCCGCTGCTCGTCTCGGCTGGTGCCCAAGGTGACGGTGATTAGGGCCTGGGTTTCCCCCCGCTGAAATAGCGCCGAGCCATGCACCCGAGGCAGTACATCGACCTTACAACTGATTTCTCGAAGCTGAGTGGCACCACGACCGTCCGGCCGGCGACCCTCCAGAATCAAGTCCCGAACCACGCGACGCTCAAGCTGCAACCACCCTTCTTGGAACCGCTCCAACTCGGGCATTGCCTCCGGGGTTACCGTGGGGAAGAGCTCGGTCAAAGCCTGATCTTTAATCGCCGTACACGCCTCGGCCCGAGCCTGTTTCCCGGGGGTTTGCTTCGCTTCCCTCAAAGGTGCGTAGTACCGTTCTTTGAGCCGATCAAACCATTCATTGGGAGGTGGCTCCGGCAAAGTCGCCTTCACCACTCCGAGTCGCTCCATCAATTCGCTCTGAAGGCGACAAATTTCGCGTATATACTCTCGGGCAGCAAGCACCGCTTGGACGATGGTTTCCTCGGGCAATTCTTGGGCAAACCCTTCAATCATCAGCACCGACTCGGCCGTCCCCGACACGACCAGATCTAGTTCGCTTTCTTGCTCCAACTGATCATGCGTAGGAAACGGAACGAACTTTCCGTCGATTAGGCCCAATCGAATCGATCCCAAGGGCCCGAGGAAGGGCACCGGCGACACTCCCAAGGCAGCCGCCGCCGCGTTCATCGCCAGGACGTCGCCGTCGGTCTGTCGGTCACTGGCCAGCACGAAGGCCTGAACCTGGACTTCATCGCGGAAATGATCGGGGAAAAGGGGCCGAATCGGGCGATCAAGAAGCCGAGAAGTGAGAATCTCTTTCACCGTGGGGCGGCCCTCACGCTTCATGAATCCGCCCGGGAACTTGCCGGCCGCCGCCACCCTTTCTCGATAATCGCAGGTCAATGCTAAGAAGTCCGCCCCGAGGCGTGCCGGAGCTGTAGTCACGGCTGCTAGTACCACCGTGTCACGGTAACCGATCAGACAACTTCCGGCAGCTTGCCGAGCCAATTCTCCTGTTTCCAACCAAAGAACGCCGTCGCCGATCTGCTTTTCAACTCGTACCTTCAATGTCGTTACCCCACTGTCTGAAATCCCGGGGTTGCCGCCGCCGATTGCCGCCGTTCTGCCAATACCGTTTCGATTCGGCCAAAAGAATCGCGCAGCTCCGACCTTGCGAAGCAGCGCTGGTTTGCGTGCGCTCGGTGGCCCGTTTGACCATGGCTCCTCCCTATCAGTGCGCCCCTTTGGCTCCACGGCCGAGGACTGGAGCACCTTCTCCCTCAGTCTCGGGCCAGTAGCACTGATGACCGAACGGCCGGCAATAGACTACTTGCGGAGAATGAGCTGATCGAGAATCCGCAGATAGCGCTCCGGCTCATGCCGCTTCAGATAATCCAGCAACCGCCGACGTTTGCTGACCATCAAAAGCAATCCCCGCCGACTGGCGAAATCTTTCCGATGCTGTTGCAGATGTTCGCTCAAGCGATTAATTCGCGAGGTCAGCAGGGCAATTTGTACCTCGGCAGAACCGGTATCTGTCTGTGACCGTCGGAACTGCTCAATAAGCTCTTGTTTCTTTTGCTTGGACAACGTCATCGTCGCGCACAATTCTCCGCAAACTGAACCGGCCTACGGTACCGCCGTCGCACGGTGACTGCCATCCGGCGGAGCAACCCTTTTTTACCACGCCACTCACTTCCCTTGTTAACTACCGTTTATCTAAAGATGACCAATTTACCAGCCCCTTCGCAGGCTGAAAAGGGCACCGATTCCGGCCCCCCAATCGCCCGAGAGTCCGCCGGAAAAGCCTCGGGGAAATCCATAGTCTGTCAGCAGGCCGTAACTACCGAGGAGAAAGTTACTTAGGATTAAGAAGTGAGGATGAGGCGGTGCCTCTCTTACCTCAGATTCTGGGCCCAAAGCTCTCCGCGCAACTTAAGCTTTCTTTTGGCCAATCGACCCGCGTAGATCGCAGTGCAGAGTTTTACATCCGCCACAAAATGTCATTTGACTCTCATTTTGTTGGCAAAATTGCCTTTAAACCACGTGACCGTTTCGCGCCAATCCGGGTTGAAGAACTTAGTTTCCGCCTTCTGTTCTTTATTCATGTCTTTATTCGTGCCTTTACTCTTTATTCCTGCCTTTTACACTTTCGTCGCGTTAATTTCCGATTTCTGGTTCTGCCCTACGCCCCCTGCCTTCTGCTTTCTCGACACGTTAATGGCGAATTTCTGGTTTTTCCTCACGCCAAGATGGGAAAGATGGATAAACGACGGCAAATATGGATATAAAATGGCGGCCCCCCTGGCACGCTAAATGGACCCGGGACCAAACCCCTTGGATTACGTTAGCTTTTGACACTCCTCTGGCTCCCTCAAATTGCGAGCTCCTTTTTTCGACGGACAGGCTTCACAACCAATAGTGCATCCATAATCAAAGTAATAATCGAGGCAATCGCGGGTTCAACGGTCCTCGCGCCCTTGCTCATCGCTTACTTGAACTTACTCCACGTCAGCTTTTCTCACCCAGGAAAAACCGTTTTTTCCCATGAAAAACTTAACCGACGGCTCTTGCCTCTCGGGAAACTCAGGACCGGGATGCTCCCAAATCACAGCCCCATGAAGGAAGGTGTGATATACCTCGGCCCCGGATCGACGATAGGCCGCCAGAACCCCCGGGGCAAACCACCGCGGCCCGCCGCTGACAACCACCCGCCGCGGCGAGCACCACTCAATAAGCCCTTCAGGATTACTCCCGAGACTCCCATGATGCGGAGCCTGAAGGACGTCGCAAGGAAGGGGCGGAGAAGCCATAAGCTGCTCCAGCATCGGGGAATCAAGGTCCCCTGTCAGGAGTACCCGGCGTCCGCGATATTCCACGGCCACTACGAGACTGGCGGCATTATCCCCGTGAATACGCTCTCGCCGTTTTGCTAAACTTCCGGCTCTTGTGTCGTAATCTTTAGGCGGGCTGAGCACCCGGATCCTGCAAGTGGGATCGCCCAGCAAAACCTCATCGCCGGCATGAAGGGGTTCGATGTGGACTCGAAAACGCCGCAGTATTTCCGCAAGGGCAGCCACTCCCGGTTCCGGCGGAGATGCGGCGACCTCCTCTTCGGGATAGTCCGATGCCTCGATACCCGACGCGGCTAGCCCACCTACCAGAGGTTCCGGGGCCCGATCCACCTGATCTTGACGGGACTCACCCCTTTTTGCGGAGTCGGAATCGCGATGCTCTGCCGGAGTAAGCTGCGTGAATAGTGCCCGATTCACGTAGAGTTTGCCCACTGAAAACCGTTCCAGCAGCCCGGGCAAGAGATTGTAGTGATCGGCATCCGCATGGGAGATGATCACCGCGTCAAGCCGCCGCACTCCTTGTGCCCAAATTCCCTGTGCCAAACGGGGCGTCATGAACTGCGGATCACCGGCCGAACCGGCGTCGTAAAGGAGCGAGCGGCCCGAGGGAAGTTCCAAAAGGATGGCACACCCGTGGCCCACGGCAAAAAAGGTGCAGCGCAATCGTTCCGGTCGACTTTTCAAAACTTCGGTGCTGAAAAGCACCAGCATCCAGGCAAGGACAATCCCCCCTGCGATCCACCATCGACGCCGGAGCCAGCGACTCAAAGCGAAGGCGGCCAAAATGATGTAAAAGCCGCTCACCCACCAGCCTGGCGGGCCCGGGATCCAGAAGAAGCTGCCCGGGATTTCGCGCCCGTATTGAACCATCTGGCAGAAGATCCATAAGCAGCCGGAGAGGACCTGCGCGGAAATCCACGCAAGCGGCGGGAGGAGCCAATCCGTCAGTAAAAGCAGAAAGCCGCAAATCAAAATCACGAAAAGAAACGGCCAAAGAAGCACCGTAAGCCCCGGGGCAATCGGAGAAACCAGATTAAAATTTTTCCACGTGTAAGGGGTCAGCAGTGCAAACACCCAAAGACTAAGGAGGCCAAGCTCCCCAAGTTTGATGAGCCCTCGGCGTAGCCAATCCCATGTCTGACGCCACGAAGCGGGCCACTCAAGTGGCTCTTCGTCCGGCGGCATTCCCCGGAGCTGTAGCCACCAATGTATGCCTCCGAGAATCGTGGCAGCAGCGAGAAAGGAAAGTTGTGCCCCCGTGCGGAACAAATCGGCAGGATTGGCAATAAGGACGCAGAGCCCCGCCCCTCCCAGAAGGTTGAACCCCCGGGCTTTCCGGCCCAAGAAAATAGCCAAACAGTAGAGAATGACCAAAGCCGCGGCCCGAATGACAGAAGGGCGCACATCAACCAAAAGCGCATACCCCAGCACCGTCAAACCGGTAAAAAGCGCGGCAAGTTTTTCCCGACGCCATAACCAGCCCCAAAGCCTAAAAACGATGGCGGCCATCAGCCCCACATGTAAACCTGAGATCGCCAGCAGATGAAGAGTACCCGTCTGGATGAAGGCATCCTCCAAGTCGCCCTCGATGGTCTCCCGAATTCCTAACAGCAACGCCGTGGCTACGCCGCGCTGCGGATCGTCCAAATGTTTTTCCAACACCTGATGGCAATAGCCGCGGCCCCTTCGAAGCCATGCCCCGATATTCCACGGGCTCGGCCCGCTAAGTTTCACGACACATTCGGGCCATGGGCAATGAATGGAACATAAACGACGATCGCCCCGGGCGTACGCAGCGAAGTCGAATTCACCCGGGTTTTTTGGTGGTTGAAGGCTGCCGAGCGAACCGACAATCCGGACGCGATCTCCTCCGCGAAATCCGAGGAGCTGACCATCTACGATCAATCGCGCATAGCCGGTCACGCGGCGCCAGTTTTCGCCATCGCGAATCGCCTCCGCTTGGAAACCCACCACGGTCCGCGGAACGCCCGGGCGAAGGATCATCGGCCTTTCCGGCGGGGGCGGCGCAAGCCGCGGATTCTCCAAAAGAATCCCCTGTACAAACACAGGTTGATTTAACGGGGAGGCAAAAAACCCCAATTCCTCCGCCGCAAACCACCGCCAACAAAGCTGATGCCATAAACCAAAAACCGCGGCCACCGATAATAGAAGCATTACCGAAGCCACACGCACCTGCCGGACCCACCAAAGCAAAAGCCAGATGGTCCCAAAGGCCAAGGCCGCCATGACCCAAAGCTCTAAAGCCAGGAAGACCATCCGCTCCAGCATGATCCCGGCGCAGGCTCCGACAAAAAGCAGCAAAAGCGGTAGAGAGCTAAATGAATGAGCCTGGCGAGCACGCGCGCGAGGTTCCGCTACCTTAAGAGCTGTCCAAATAAGCTCGCTCATTTCCGCTTCATGGCCCTGAGTGACGCGATACCTCTCCAGCCCGAGGAGTGTTGCGGCCGCCATGAGCTTGGGGCCTCACCGTATCGACATATGGGGGGAGTTGCCCGGCCCCGGAGCCCCTCAATTTCCCCCGCAATGAGCCGGATTACCGGGGCAAATCGCCGTGGGCGTGACCAACAAAACCGAAGTAAATATGCCGCCGGGGCGATTCCCTGCGGCAAAGTATACCCGATTTTGCCTAAGGTTAGGCACGGGAGGACCCTCTTTTGGGCAGGTCAGCTTCCAGGAAATTGCCGGCTTCACCCCCGTGTCAACACTTCATGCGGCACCCTTTCATCACTTCATCGTGTACTCAATCACCATTTTCGTGGGGCATCCGCTGAATACGTCGTTCGGTGGTCATTCGTCATTTCACGCCCTAACCATTCATGATTTCATGCGCGATCCGCTCATCATTCGATACGATGTCCGCGCGTCATTTTTTTGCCGTATCCCGTTCATCACTTCATGCGGTTCCAAGTGCTGGTTTCACGCGGTGGCCACTCATGACTTCATGGGGTACGCATTCCACCCTGATGGTGCTCCTGATGGTGCTCATCGCACTCGCTTGGATCATGCACACTGTCCACAGTCTAACGGTGCGTTCATGGCTGAAATTACCGTGCTTTCATGGTTGATTGGGCGATCGATTTTGTTACACTCTTCCATGGGAAAAGCGCCCCAAAAAAGCGGTTTGGGTCTATGCCAGAGCCCTCCGCCGTTACGGTGGGGGCTTGGACAAGCACAAGTGCGTCCCGAAGTGAAGAAATGCTTGCCATCGTTATTCGGAGGATTTTTCCATGCTATGGATCCGAAAACTCACGCATGTACATGTCCGGAGACGTTTATTGGTTCTTGCGGGGCTATTGGCTTTGGTGTTTTGCGTAAGCAGCGGGGGTTGGTGCCACGAGGGACCGCTGCAATTGCATCCGGAAAACCCCCGATATTTTCTGTGGCGGGGCCGGCCTGCCGTGCTGATCGGCTCCGGGGAGCATTACGGGGCGATTCTGAATTTAGATTTCGATTTTCGGCGATACTTCCCGGCCTTAGCCCGCGATGGATTGAACCATACGCGAACGTTTTCGGGGACTTATCGCGAAGATCCGACCTCCTTCGGAATAACCGATAACACCTTGGCCCCGAAGCCCCATCGTTATTTGGCGCCTTGGGCCCGCAGCGATCAACCCGGTTATGCCGGCGGGGGCAACAAATTCGACCTGACTCGATTCGACCCGCAATACTTCGAAAGATTAAAAGAATTTCTGAGCTGCGCAGCGGAACACAACGTCATTGTAGAAATGAACCTATTCTGCCCGCTTTATGACGATCGGCTCTGGGAGCTTTCGCCGATGAATATCCGCAACAATGTGAACGGAATCGGGGACTGTCCGCGGACCGAAGTTCTCACGCTCAAACACCCCAAGTTGGTCGAGGTTCAAACCGCTTTTGTGCGGCGGTTGGTCGAAGAGATCAACGCCTTCGAGAATTTCTACTATGAGGTTTGTAATGAGCCGTATTTCGGCGGGGTAACGATGGAGTGGCAGCATAGGATGGTCGATACCATCGTCGAGAAAGAGCGGGATCTACCGAAAAAGCATCTGATCTCCATGAATATCGCCAACGGGTCGGCCCGGGTCGAACATCCGCACCCGGCGGTTTCTATCTTCAATTTTCACTACTGTGTCCCGCCGGACGCGGTGGCCATGAACCAACATTTGAACAAGGTAATCGGGGAAAACGAGACGGGATTCCGCGGACCAGAAGACGTTCTTTACCGCACAGAAGCGTGGGACTTTATTCTGGCCGGTGGGGCACTTTTCAGCCACCTGGATTATTCGTTCACGTGTTCCCACCCGGGGGGCACGTTTACCGATTACAAGTCGCCCGGTGGAGGAAGCCCGGAGTTGCGTCGTCAATTCGGAATCCTCAAACGGTTTATCGAAAGCTTCGATTTTATCCGTATGAAGCCATTCCAAGAAGCGATCGCCAAGGTGGAGGGGAAGTTGACCTACCGAGTGTTAGCCGAACCCGGGAAGGCTTACGCCATCTACCTTCACGTCCCCCTACCCAATAAACCCAAGAAGCTTGAGGAGCATTTACGAAAAGATCAGCAAGTCGGGATTTGGCTGCGGCTTCCGGCAGGTCAGTATCAAGTGGAATGGTTGGATCCCGTAAGCGGGGCCACTCTTCGGAGCGAGAATATTGAGCACTCTGCGGGGGATTGCCGATTGGTTTCGCCGCCGTTTGATAACGATGTGGCGTTAAAGCTCCTCCGGAAGGGGTAGATGCAAGTTCTCGCGGGGCGGGCACTCGCGGGAGGACACCTTTTTGGTGTGCGGATTGGTTCTCCGATTTATGTATGCCGATTACTCCTCCGGTCTTTTTTCGGGAAATTCGGTCTTTTTCTCAGGAAAAACCGGGGAAATACCCCCTATCCGCGAGGAGCGCTAATCCTTGTTGTGCGGTGCCTTTTGTGCCGGTGCGTGAGGGGACACATTTGCGGAAAATCCCCATCATCATAGGGAATCCCCGGGTATAGAGAGCGGCTATCCTCTCAAACGTCGCCATGTATGCTAAAAGAAGGGAATCCAAGGGTAAAGAGAGCGGCTAGGGCCCCCACTTGAACGACTTATGTCCCGGATTGGTCCCCGAAAAGTGAAATTCATAGCTTTCCCGAATGATTATGCCTGTAGCTGATTTCTGAATGATTATGCGTGTTCTTGATTTCTGATTCCCGAGTGTGGGGTGTTTGACCTGTTTTTCGAGCGAGGAGGCCGAGGCAGTTCGCTTATCTGACATCGACTCTCCGAAATTGAGATCTCGAGGTGCGTTCCTTGCGTCAGGTGAGACACGCTGCGTCCAATCGGCACGCTTACCGGGGAGTGTCAAGGACATCTTGCGCTCCATTAGTCGGCGAACTGAGCTGCGTCAGATCGACTTGATTACGGCGGCTCCCGGGCGCGAAGCATGTGTTCCTTGTCGCAAATGGTGCCGGTAAAGTCGGTTGCTCATCCGGGCGCGAAAAAGAAAAGAGGAAAAAGACACATTTTTTGCCGACAGGCCTTGGTGTTCGAGCCGCTGCTTCGATCATCAACTCGGATTTAAGAGGCCGCATCCCCATTGAAATTGCTTTCGCTGCGGCTTCATCCTTGACAAGGCGAAGTTTCTGCGGTATTCAAAGGGCAAAGTTGCGACGCGCTGGGCCAAGGTGTGTAGGGGAATCCTTTTGCCGCGGAGTAGCTCCGATGACCGAAATTCCTTTCGGGCTGACTTCTCTGGATTTGATTCTTTTCGCCGGCTATGTGGTGGTGGTTGTGCTCTTTGCGCTTTTCATGTCCCGCCGCGAAAAGACCTCCGAAGACTACTTTTTGGCGGGACGACGCTTAACGTGGTTTTTGATCGGGATTTCGTTGATTGCTTCGAATATCTCCACGGAACATTTTGTGGGGATGGCCGGGGCAGGTTTCGAGACGGGCTTGGCCATCGCCTGCTACGAGTGGACGGCCGCCGTCGCCATCGTGATCGTCGGGCTTTTTTTGCTGCCCAGATTCTTGCAGCGCGGCATCTTCACCATTCCGCAGTTTTTGGAATACCGTTATAGCGCGGGTACCCGAGGGCTCATGGCCTTTTACATGATGGCGGCATATGTGTTCGTCATCATTTCGGCCGTTTTGTATGCTGGGGCGGTGGGCCTGGATACGATCTTCGGCGACAGTATCCGCGGCTTTTTCGAATCCACAAATTGGGCAAGCCAACTCGATTTGCCCGGGCTTTTGGGCTCCAAGTGGGTGCTGATCCTTTGCGTGTGGGCGATCGGCCTCGTGGCGGGGATTTACACAGTTTGGGGCGGGTTGAAAGCAGTCGTCTGGGCGGATTTGATCAACGGCCTTGCACTTATCCTCGGCGGCATCTTCATTACCGTTTTGGGGTTTGCTGCGCTGACCGACCAACTAGGCGGCGGCAATTGGCTTCAGGGAATGACCGTCTTTTTCGAAAGAGCCGGGGATAAGTTGTCGGCGGTCAAGCCTTGGAATCATCCAGAAGTTCCCTGGATTGCCGTTTTTATCGGGGGTTTGTGGATCCCGCAATTTTTCTATTGGGGGCTCAACCAATTCATCACGCAGCGGGCGCTTGGGGCCCGGAGTGTGGCCCAAGGGCAAAAGGGATTGGTGTTTGCTGCCTTCTTAAAGATTCTTATGCCGTTCATCATCATTTTCCCGGGAATCATTGCGTACGAACTTTATGCTCAGCAAATCGATGACAAGGATCGGGCATTTCCCCATTTAATTCGCACCATCCTTGGCCCAGGTTTTCGCGGCCTGATGTTGGCGGCGTTATTTGGGGCGGTAATGAGTTCGTTAGACTCGATGCTCAATTCCGCCTCCACAATCGCCACCATCGACTTGTACAAACGACATTGGAAAAAGCAGGCATCAGAGCGTACCTTGGTGCGATTGGGTCGACTGCTTACGGCCCTATTCGTCGTGGTGGCTTGCCTATGGGCGCCGCAGCTTGGGTGGATTGCCGGCGGAAAAGGTGTCTTCGACTACATTCAGAAAACTTGGGGCTTTATCACGCCGGGAATCGTGACGGTGTTTTTCTTCGGACTGGTGTTTCGTCGGGCTCCCGCGCAGGCAGCAATGGGAGCCATGCTCCTGGGGCCGACCTTCTACATGTGGTGCTTGCTAGCCATGCCGGAGACTGCCTTTTTGCACCACATGGCCTTCACTTTCGGCGTTTTGAGCCTGTACATGTTGATCGTCAGCCTGCTGACTCCCATGCGCCAGGAGACGGCATTACCGATCGACCTAAGTGGGGCGACGGAAGCTTCACCGGAAGGGGGCCGATCCGGGGAAAGTGCGACTTTTGGGGAGCCAGAGTCTCCACGGGGCTTTCTCCGCTTCTATTTTATCCCCATCGTGACGGTGGCTGTCGGTTGCTGTTGGATGGCCCCAGCACTGTTCGCCTTCAGCTGGAACGTTCTGACGCGGATTTACCACATGAGTCAGTTGGGGGAGCTGCCGACTTGGCTTCCCTTTGTCACAACGTTGGTACCCACCGCCATTTACTTCTTGGTAGGAATATGGTTGCTGCGACTGCCGTTCTCCCAAACCCGATATGTGTTGGGGTCTGAAGAAGGCGTGCGGCTATCGATCGGCCGATTGTTGCGTGTTTTCGTCGGGATGCTTGTGCTTTCGGTCTTGATCGGTATCCACGTGTACATGTTCAGTGTGCTGGCCTTGAAGCCCGTTACGGAGCCCACAACCGCGGTGGGTACGTTGTATCGACAACTTTGGGATCAAAGTGTCCAAGTGACGGTGCCGGTATTGTGGCATGCTCAACCGCCGGGAAGCGTGTCCGTTTCGGTCGGCGAACCCATTCCATTGGGCCTCCTGGAGCTTACCTTCCAGACACTGGAACTGAACCTGATGCCGCTGCTTTTTGCGGTGGTTATCGGGGGCATATTCTTCCTTGGTGGTTTTGTACTTTGGGCCATGGGATGGCGTCCGAGTCGCGAACCGGAGTCAACCGTTCCGCTGGATTTGACGCCGAGCCGTGGCGCCGCCTTTTTCGGCGTGCTGGTCATCCTCGGCGTTTTGACCGTGTATTACTTCTTCTTTTAATCCCGCACCGAGAATTCTCGGTCAGCATCAAGAGGGTTTGACCGGCGTCGAGAAGGTTCGCCCCGCATCGAGAAGGTTTATTCTCGAGCCGAGAAGTCTCTGCCAGCATCGAGATGTCTCGCCTTGCATTGAGACGTCTCGGTTTGTGCCAAGTAGTCTTGCTTGGCGTCGAGAGGTCTCGCCCGCTACTGAGAAGGTTCGCCCTGCGGCGGGAGGTCTCGGCCTCCACCGGCACGTCTCTGCTTGCGTTGGGCAGTCTCGGCGCTGTTGCCGACTTTTAAAACATCGGCGATCTACTCGATGAGGGCTGCATCGGCGGTCCCACCGAGTGGATGCGGTTTCCCCGAGTTTTAGAAACTTTACGATCTACTCGATAAGGAGCACGCCGGTGCCGGCCAAGCGGTCGGCCTTCAGATCTTGTAGCGCGCGGTTCGCCTCCGCCAAGGGATAAGCGGTCACCTTGGGGCGAATCGGAATCTGGGCTGCTTCTTCCAGAAGAGCACGGCCATCTTCCCGCGTGTTCGAAGTGACCGATCGCAAGTCACGCTCGAAAAACAGGCACCGCGTGTAATCCATTTCGGGGATCGGCGAAAGATGAATGCCCGCCACAGCTAGTGTGCCGCCTTTCTCCAATAGCTCCAAAGCTGCCGGTACCAATTCGCCGGCCGGCGCGAAGATGATGGCACTATCCACTTTGGTGGGCAAATCCGCGGGCTTTTCCCCTACCCAATGGGCACCCATGTCGCGGGCCAACTGCCGATGTTTTTCTGCCCGGCTGACCACGAAGACCTCGTAACCACGATACAGGGCCAGTTGTAAGACGACATGGGCCGAAGAGCCGAATCCATATAACGCGAGTTTACCCCCAGGTGGCACGTTGGCCCGCTTTAGCGCGCGGTAACCGATAATTCCCGCACAAAGCAGCGGAGCCGCCTCTTCGTCGTGGAAGACATCGGGGATTAAGTAAGCAAAAAGCTCGGGGACCACGGCCCATTGGGCGTAACCGCCGTGGGCATGATAGCCTGTGAATCGGGCACCGCTACAAAGGTTTTCTCGGCCGGCGAGGCAGAACCGGCAAACGCCGCAGGTTTGCCGAAGCCAAGCGATCCCCACCCGTTGCCCCGGGCGAAACGCCCGGCATTCCGGACCCATGCGCTCCACGATGCCCACCACTTGATGTCCGGGAATGATGGGGAGGGTCTCGCCGGGCAAATCGCCCTCGATGACATGCAGATCGGTTCGGCACACGGCACAGGCCCGCACCCGTACCGAGAGTTCGCCCGGGCCAGGCTCAGGCGCAGGCCAATCCAGAAGGCGAAGGGGCGAATTCTCAATGGGTGATATTTCCTCCAAAACCATGGCTTTCATCGCCGGAAAACCCCTCTGCTCAAAAACGTAGGATGAAAGTCATTCCTTGTTCCATCGTTCCATGCTGGCCGATACGCTGACAGTCTTTTCCCTCTTTTCCCTGGAACAGCCCACAGAGGGACGGCCGTCCTACAACCAAGCGGAGTGATTACCGGGCTGGCGGAAGCAGCCTGGGGAACAGTCGCATGAAGCATTCTGGCGAACGTTCCTATTGAGTGTTCGAGGAAACGAATTCCCACTTATTATGATCTGTTTTTTTTGAAGCGGGATAGCCGCTTTCGACGGCGGAGATTGGCCTTCATTCAAAACAGGATGATTCCAACGGTTTGTGTAGCCCGAAGGTTTCGTCCGGCGACCGACGATCGTCTTCGACGAATCCCCGGATTTCGAGGGATGAGCAACAGGAATGGGCAATTTGGGCAATTTCGTCAGAGGGGGGGAGCGAGGGTGTCCCGGAGGTTTTGCGGCAAGTGTTCAGGTCTGGTTTTGAAGCTTAAGCTTGTGTCTAAGCGGAAGCTTTGGATACCCCCCGGCTTGTTTCCTTGCATGTCCCAAGCGCTTGAGTCATCCATGGTTGCGTCCGCATCATGCCGTGATAAGGCAGGAAAGTCGTGCGCGTCGGAAAAAGACAAGCGTGCGTTGGCACCGTGCGGGTTTGCGGTCCGCCGGTAAAATTCGCAAAATTTTGCAACTGAGTTCGTAACCTATTGGCCCGCTTGCGCATCCATGAAAGTAGGGCCCAAGACAGCTCCCGGCCGAGGAAACCGCTATGAACTGCGAAGAATTGCTTAAGGCTCTGAACGAGTATGTGGACGGCACCTTAGATCCTAGTTTTTGCAAGGGTTTTGAGGAGCACCTTCAGGGATGTAATCCCTGCCAAATCGTCGTGGATAACATTCGGGGAACAATCCGGCTTTATAAAGCGGGTGAACCGTACGAGATGCCGCCGGAGTTTCACCGCCGGTTGAAAGCACAACTTTTGAGTCGGTGGCGGGCGAAGTTTGAGTCGGCCCAGGCAGAGTAGTTAAGCAATTTACGTATACAACAGTGATTTGATAATTCCAGGAAAGATTAAACAACTACAGAGCACGCCAACCTAAATCTTATCATTTATTATAATCTTTGGAAAAACAGTAAGCTTCTAAGTTTTTGATGGCAATATTGACAAATTTTGGTTGTCAATTGGTCACAATAGGTTCCGGCATCACAAGCAAGATTTCAGCGCATCACCTCAGGGATCTTTTTGACGTTTCAGCTCGGGGTTTTCACCCCGCAAAAAGTGGAGGAAAGCAGTCGTGACATTGAAGGAAGGATTGACCGTTGCGGCCATTTTGTTGGCATGGTTTGCTCTGAATCGCTGGGTACTCCCTTGGCTGGGGATTCCCACCTGCATGAGTGGGGCCTGCTCGATCGAACGCACGGCGGCTGCCAGGCCGGGGACCTCAGCCTCACAGAGCGAGCCTCAAGCAGGCGGACAAGCTCCTTCCCCAACCAACCCGGACGCTAAACCCGGCGAATTGCCCCAGACAAAACCCACCCCTGTAGGTTCCAAATCTTCACTTCCTCCGTGCTGTCGGGTGGGATATTAGACGAGGAGGCTGTCCGCCACCCGTGCGGCGGTAGCCGGCGGCCTGCGAATTCACCAAGCCGATCCGAAAATTATCGGGCCTAAAAAGTCAATCGAAAGTCAATCGAAAGTCAATCACACAAGGTCAATCATACAAGCGGACTGAAAGTTGAGGGTCAACCTCGAGAGCCTAAGCAGACCTTAAGCGCCGAGGCGCAAGGTCTCACTCATATCGCAAGCCAGAGAGCGTACGTAAATGAAGGAAATCCGCAAGTTCAAATCTTAGGAAAACGACCTGTACGGAGGGAAAAGCATGACCGTAGAACGCGGTTTGCGATTTGTAGCCGGAATCGTCGTCCTGGTGAGCTTGGCGGCGGCCGTCTGGATCAGTCCGTACTGGCTTTTGCTGACGGCTTTCGTCGGACTGAACCTCTTGCAGTCGGCCTTCACCAACTGGTGTCCCATGGTGTGGATCCTGGAGAAGCTGGGCTTCGTGCGGTGTCAGGCGGCTAGTGCCGACGAAGGGATGCTGGCAAAAGCTGCCTCGGCCCGGTGATTGAAGCTTCGGTTTAAGCTTCACGCGATTTTGCCAGGCGTTGTGGGGGGAGACACTCACGTAGAATTTCAAAGACTAAAAGGTGCCGATTGGGTAGTGACATGGCTGGGCAACTGCCGCCGCCAACTCCCAGTCAAAAAGATTGCAATAGACCATCGCAAGCAACCCTCCCCATGTAAGCGGCTCCTTCAGCCCCCTAAGGCTGCGAAAACCCAAGGCTTACCTTGGGTTTTCGTTTCATATATCGGATCATATATTCGGGCTGCTGGGGGGATGCCGGGGCGGCTAAGCCTAGGGTGCGAATGCGCGATGTTTAAGCACGGTGTTGGGATGCCGAAGCCTTTTGTAGGAATGCCGAGCTTGGTCTGGGGATGCGGGAGCGGCCGAAGGGGGGACACAAGGCTCGAATTTCCGCCGATAAATCATTGACAACCCGCGGTAAACTGTTAGAACGAGGGTCATCGTTGGTAGAATAAGGTTCATCTTTCAACTGTGCTTGTGACCGGGCCTTTCGGCCTCGAAGCCGAAACTATTAATCGGTCGGATGCCGCCGTCGTGTGCATGTCGCTTGATCGATCTTCTGAGCCGGAAAATCACGTAGCCTTGCGCGAAGGGATTTCCGACCCTGTGGCGGCAGAATCCATCGCGGAGGGGAATCGGTTTGACGATCGATTTTGGATGCCATCTGCCGGGCCAAGTCAATACTGAAGTTCAGCCAACACTCGCGTTCATTGGTTTGATCGTATATGATTTTTCGTACATGATCTTTCATTTGTGATCTTTCGTGCATGATTTCTCGTGCATGATTTGAAGCGCACAGTTCAGTTTGCCACGAAGAGGCCACTTCGATGCATTTCCCGTGGTGGTATGTTCCTGAGCTGACTTCGCCGATGCTCATCGCCCTAGTGGCGATCCTTCATGTTTTGGTAGCGCATTATGCAGTGGGGGGAGGCTTTTTCCTGGCGGTGGAGTCCAGTTTCGCCTATCGGACCAAAGATCAGGAATACCTCGATTATCTGAAACGACACGCGCGGTTTTTCATTCTTTTGACGGTTGTCTTCGGGGCGATCACCGGTGTGGGGATCTGGTGGACAATCGGCTTGGCCAGCCCGCTGCCTACCGCGCTCCTGATTCAGACCTTTGTATTCGGCTGGGCGACGGAGTGGGTCTTTTTTGTGATCGAGCTGACGGCTGCGTTTCTGTTTTACGGCTTTTGGGGAAAACTGCCGGTGCGGCTTCACCAGACATTGGGTTGGATTTATGCTTGGGCCGCTTGGATGAGCCTGGTTTTGATCACCGGTATTACGGCTTTCATGCTGCACCCGGGTCGCTGGTTGGAAGATCAGAGTTTTTGGTCGGGCTTCTTTAATCCGCAGTTTTGGCCGCAGGTGGTAGCCCGGACTGGTGGGGCCCTGCTCCTTTCGTCACTTTACGTATATCTGCATGTGGCGGTCACCGAGGGTCAAGGAAGACTGCGGGATCTGGTGGAGAATCGCTCGGCAAGGCCTGCGCTTCTGGGGGCCATCCTGATCACGCTAGGAGGCCTGGGGTGGTTTGCGCTGCTGCCGGAATCGGCCCGGGCGGTGATGAGCTCCGCGGCCGTAATCACCGTGTTGATGATGCTCATTTTCGTGCTGACGGCGGTAGTGTTCGTCCTGTTGTATGTGGGACCATACCGGAATCCGGGGTGGCTTTCCCCGGGATTCGCAGGGGCCCTGTTCCTTTTCGGAATTGCGGCCTTTAGCACCGGTGAATACATCCGCGAGGCCGTCCGCAAGCCATACATCGTGTACAACAAAGTATTCGGCAACCAGATTTTTGTGGAGCAGGTACCGGAGCTTCGCCAAAACGGCTATTTGGAAGGCGGGGTGTGGACCCGGGCGTATGTGGCGGCTCGCTATCCGCAGGTGATGAACGGGCGGAGCATCGATGAGAAGAAGCTTTTGGAGTTGCCGCAGTCGGATCAAGTGAAGCTGGGTGAAGTCCTTTTCCAGTACCATTGCAATGATTGCCACGCCACGACCCGGGGCTATTCTGCCGTCGGGCCGCTTCTGCGGGGGTGGTCGCGGGAAAGGATTCAGCACCTTGTCGAACATTTGGACGAAGGGCACTTCTTCATGCCGCCTTGGTGCGGCACACCCGAAGAGGCCGAGATTTTGACCAGCTACCTTGAGACCATCGCCTTGCCTCGGCCGGCGGGGATGTTGCCGGCGCGGGCCCAATTGGAGAGACCATGATGGATCCGCAGAGCTTGGTGAACACGCAATATCCGAATCAA
This sequence comes from uncultured Thermogutta sp., assembly GCA_937128505.1. GTDB lineage: Bacteria > Planctomycetota > Planctomycetia > Pirellulales > Thermoguttaceae > DTLM01. Next base: position 37,246 of record CAKZMM010000118.1, on the reverse strand, counting down.
CTGCCGGCACCATTTTGGTTCATCGAGTTTTTTAAGGTGCTGGGCTTTGCGCTGCATGCCTTTCCCATGAGCTTATGGTATGCGGGGATTCTGCTGGCGATGGGGATGTCCGCCAGCGGGCACCCTCTGGCCCGGCGAGCATCCTGGCGGTTGATGCGGCAAATGCCGCTTATGGTCGCCTACGGGGTGAACTTGGGAATTGTTCCACTGCTTTTTGTCCAGGTGGGATATGCGGCGGTTTTCTACCCGGCAACCATCCTCATGGCTTGGTTTTGGTTGGGGATTATTGTGCTACTGATACCGGCGTATTACGGGGTGTACCTTTACGGGGCAGATCAACGGCAAACGGATGAGCCCGTGAGCGGCTGGCGGATGGCAGCCGGCGTTGTATCCGGCATCTTTTTTGTGGTAATCGGCTTTTTGTTTGCCAATGGCTTTAGTCTGATGACAAACCTCGGAGCTTGGTCCTCCCTGTGGCAACAACAGGAGGTGGCCGGCGCCACGCTGGGCTTAGCGCTGAATACCTCGGATCCTACGCTTTGGTCGCGATGGTTGATGATGTTCGGACTGGCGATCACTACCACCGCGGCGTGGTTAGCGATCGACGGGGGGCTTTTCGGCCGAGGTGAGCCGGAGGCCTATCGGCTGTGGGTCGGCCGGTTTGCGGTTTTGCTTTATCTGGTGGGCGTAGCGGTGTTCGGGGCGTTTGGCTTGTGGTACTCGCTGGCCGGCTGGTCGGTGGAAGTGCAGACGCGAATGTGGTACTCCGGTTGGGTGGTGCTCACCGTGCTGACGGCGCTGAGCCCCATCGGTGTTTTGGCCCTGCTGGGGGCTCTGGTGCTGCGGGGTAAACCGTTGGGGCCGTGGGAAGCCAGTGCGATTGGATTGGCTCAATTCATCGTTCTGCTCCTGAACGCCGCCAGCCGACAGCTGGTACAGAATTTGGAACTAAGTGCTCACTTCCAGCCGTGGCAAATGCCCGTTGCTTTGCAGGTAGGACCACTGGGAATGTTTCTGGCGGCCTTTGTTCTCGGGGCGGTTGTGGTGGGGTGGATGATTTTCCAGACGGTTCGCTCGCTGGGGAAAGTTGCCCCGGGTGAGCCGTGAGCTTGTCTCCTTCTGTATGCCGTTGCGCAACGTGCAAGGCCGGGAAATGTTTCGAACGAGTCTTGAGCTAGCATGCCGCTGCGAGCAGGTCGCAATTGCTCAAGCTGGTCAACGTGGCTTGCGTAAGCCAGCAAGTGGCCCCCGATGATCGTAGGTTATAGCTTCAGAGGCAGGAGGGGGCTTTAACTCCGGAGGCGGGAGTGGGTGATAGCTCTGGAGGTGGGACGGGGTTATGGCTTTGCAGCTTGGAGGTGGTTATGGCTTTGGAGGTGGCAGGGGGCTTTAGCCACGGTGGTGGGAACGCTCTTGCGACTAGTGGCAACGCTCTTTTGATTGATCGCGCGAGCCACCCAAGCGGGAAATGATCGTAAACAATTCGGTTAACCAAGGTTCAAAATATCGGGAGAAGGAGGATGCGGCAGGGTAGTTGGATTCGAACGCTCGTAGTCAAGGTGGTTCCCCCTATCCTAGGACTTGTGGTGCTGGGCGTAGTGATTGCCTGGTTTGCCGGGTTATTCACCGAAAAAATCGCCCCGCGCGAAGTGTTGGCGGCTTCTGGGCCGGCGATCGACTTAAGCCAGTTCGAGCCGTATGAGGTCCAGGTGCGCGAAAAACCCTATATTCAGGAAGCCATCGGCACGCTCCGCGCGGCGAGCCGGACGGAGATTTCGGCACGAATTCTCGCCCCGATCCAGCGAATTCATGTGCGCGCCGGGGACGTAGTGGAAGAAGGACAAGTGCTCATCGAATTGGACCGGCAGGCGTTCGAGGCCCAGTTGCTACAGGCCGAGGCCGCTGTGGAGGCCGCTAAAGCAACTCTGGCGGAGGCCCAAGACCGCTACGACCGAGCCGCCAAGGTGCGGCAAACGAACCCGGGGGCAATCTCGCCGCAAGAGTTTAACAGTTTGGAAGCTAAACTCCGGGCGGCGGAGGCCAACCGGGCGAAGGCCGAGCAGGCACGGGCCGAGGCGGAAGTTCAGCTCAGCTACACGGTCATTCGGGCACCGAAATCCGGCACAATCGTCGACCGTTGGGCGGAGGAGGGGGATATGGCCCGGCCCGGCACACCGCTTCTGAGCTTATATGATCAAAAGTCGCTGCGGTTAGAGGTCCCAGTGATGGAAAACCTTGCGGCCCATATTCGCGAGGGGGATCGCCTCGTGGTCCACATCGATGCTCTGAACCGCCAATTCGACGGGGTGGTAGATGAAAAAGTCCCCCAGGCCGAGGCAGCCACGCGATCGTTTTTGATCAAAGTCAAACTCCCGCCAAGCGACGAACTTTACGAGGGAATGTTCGGCCGATTGTTCATCCCGGCAGGTAGTCGGCGCCACTTGTGCCTGCATAGCGGGGGCATCCAGCGGATTGGACAATTGGAGTTTGTGCGGGTGTGGGACCGGGTAACCGGCAAGGTCGAACGCCGATTCATCAAAAGCGGTCAGAGGGGCTACGGGGATTTCGTCGAGGTGCTCAGCGGACTGAGCCCCGGCGAACTGGTCCTTGTGCCCAAAGAGCTGGCTCGAGCTCCCATGCCGGCGATGCCGATTATCCGGCCGGAAGCTTCGCCGGATGCCGGCGGCAATCCGCGTGATAGCTCGCCGCTGCCCACGGGGGCGGCTCCGGAAATCGCGGTGCCCCAAGGTTGAAGTTTGCTTTTCTTCCTGCGAATCCTCAAGGCGGTGGCGGAACCCCCGATAACGCACGGTAGTCAGGAGGCAGCGGGCTCGCTTGGTGCGGTATGGCCGCGAAGCAAGCTGGTGGGCAAGGCAGAGCAAATAATCGATCGAAAACCTATACGGCTTATGGTGGGGCGGTTTATTCCGTCGGCCGCTTATGCTGTCGGCCCCTTAAACTGTCGGCGCCGCTCGGCAAAAGCCGAGTGAAGAGGCGGCTGAAAGGGATGGCAGGCTCATGATGCCGGGTGGGGATAACCAACGAACGGATTTGGAGCGACCATGAGTGACACAGCACGGACACCATTTCTGACACGCATTGTTGCCCTGTTTTTGCGGGCGGATCTCGTCGTACTTTTGACCATAACTGCTTTGACCCTGGGGATTGCCGCCCTGTGGGTAACCCCGCGGGAGGAAGAACCGCAAATCGTCGTGCCCTTGGCCGATGTGCTGATCAATGCTCCGGGGTTAACGGCTCAAGAAGTGGAGCAGCAGGTGGCACTGCGTCTGGAAAAATTGCTTTTCCAGATCGACGGGGTGGAGTACGTCTACAGCATGAGTCAGCCCGGCCGCTGCGTGGTGACGGTGCGATTCTTTGTGGGCGAAGACCGCGAGGATTCGCTAACGAAGTTATACAACAAGATCTACTCGAATATCGACCTGGTTCCGCCGGCAGTGACCAGTTGGGTGGTTAAGCCGGTGGAGATCGACGATGTACCGATCGTCAACGTGACGCTGTGGAGCGATCGGCCCGATCTGTATGGGGATCACGAGCTCCGGCGTTTGGCCGAGCAAATCGAGAACGAATTGCAACGCATTCCCAACACGAACCGGGTGCAGGTGATCGGCGCTCGCCCGCGGCAAATCCTCGTCTATCTCAAGCCGATGGAGTTAGCCGCCCGACAGAGTTCCGCCCTTCAGGTCGCGGAGCTTTTGCGGGCCAGCAACCTTAACGTGCGTGCCGGTCGTTATGACCAGCAGAACCAGGAATTTATCGTCGAAGCCGGGACGTTCGTCCGAGATAAGTGGGAATTGGAGAACCTGGTGATTCAGGTTGCCGGAGGGCGTCCTGTTTACTTAAAAGACGTGGCCGATGTCGTGGACGGCCCCGCGGAGGTGGAAAGCTACTCGTGGATTGCTTTCGGTCCCGCGGCGCAACATCCGCTTAAGCCGAAAGAGCACTTTCGACCGCGAGGTGATCAGCAATCAGGAGGGAGCTTTTTTGCGCGCTTAGCTGCGTGGGTGGGGATTGATCGCTGGTTTGCTTTTGCCGAACAGTCGGCGCACGGTGCCGGGGCGGTTGTTGCCGCGGAAAACCCCGGCGAGCTTCCGCCGCCTGCGGAAAAGGACTCCGCAACTCAGGAGGCAGCGGCAACTAAGCCCCACGCCCCGCCTGGGGAAATCGGCCAGCTTTTCCCTGCGGTCCACATTGCGGTGGCGAAAAAGAAAGGAACCAATGCGGTTTGGGTGGCGGAAGCCATTCAGCGCCGCATGGCGGAGCTTACCGATCCCAATTCTCCGGATTGCATCCTGCCGGCCGGGGTTCACTACCGAATTACCCGCGACTATGGCGAAACGGCGAACGAAAAGGTCAACGAGCTGGTGGAAAGCCTGGCCATCGCCGTGATCACCGTGGTGGGGTTGATCGGCTTAGTGATCGGCTGGCGGGCCGCTTTAGTCGTTGCCCTAGCGGTGCCGGTTTGTTACGGGGTTACCCTTTTTATCAATTTCCTGGCCGGCTACACGATCAACCGAGTAACGCTTTTTGCCTTGATTCTGGCACTGGGTCTATTGGTCGATGACCCGATCACCGATGTCGAGAATATCGCGCGATACTTCGCGATGGGCATCTTGCCGCCGCGGGAATCGGTGCTCCGAGCGGTGCAAGAAGTTCGCCCTGCACTGATTATGTCCACCTTGGCCATCATCGTCTGCTTCGTCCCCATGATGTTTATCACGGGGATGATGGGCCCCTACATGGCCCCCATGGCACTGAATGTGCCCCTGACCGTGGTGGTCTCGACGTTTGTCGCCTTTATGATCACGCCGTTTCTGGCGATGATCACCCTGAAAAAAGCAGGCGAGCACGAGCCGCGCTTCGAACTCACAGAGCGACCGATTTATCGGATTTCCCAGGCCATCCTCGGCCCGATTGTCCGCAGTCGTTTGCTGTCGTGGTTGGTTTTGCTCGGCGTGGCGGCACTTTTGGTAGCAGCCATGGCCCTGCCGGCTTTACGGGTCATCCCGCTGAAGATGCTTCCGTACGACAACAAGAACGAATTCCAGATCGTAGTCGATATGCCCGAGGGCACCACCCTGGAGTACACCGACTTCGTCACGCGGCAACTGGCCCAGCACCTGGCCCGAGTCCCCGAAGTGCGCGACTACCAACTGTACGTCGGCCTGGCATCGCCTATGGATTTTAACGGCATGGTCCGTCACTACTACCTGCGGGAAGGCTCGCATGTGGCGGAAATCCGCGTGAACCTCGCCGACAAAGCCTACCGAGCACATCAGTCGCACGAGATCTTGCTGCGGATTCGGAACCGAATCACCGAGATTGCCGCCCTGTACGGGGCCAACGTCAAGTTGGTCGAAGTGCCGCCCGGACCGCCGGTGCTCTCGACGATCACCGCCGAAATCTACGGCCCTCCCGAGGCCATCTACGAGGCTCTGTGCGACGCCGCAAAGATCGTAGCCGACCGAATGGCTCAAGAGCCGCTTGTCGTGGATATCGACACCACGGTGGAGGCCCGACGCACCGTGCTTGGCTTCGAGACCGATCAGCCGAAGGCGGCACTGTCCGGCGTATCCAAAGAAAATATCGGGCGGACGTTGCAAATGGCTCTCGACGGCATGATGGTAACTCAGTTACAGGATCCGCATGAAGTTCATCCGCTGGAGGTGTGGCTGCGGTTGCCCCGGCTGATTCGCTCTGCCGCGGAAGATTTGGAAGAGATCTACGTCCGCGGCCAACAGGGCCAATTGGTGCAAATCGGCGAACTAGGTAGGTTCGCCCAAAAGGAAGAAGATCAGACGATCTACCACAAGAACCTCCGCCGGGTGGTTTATGTGATGGCCGAAGTTGCCGGCCGTCCACCGGCGGATGCCGTTATGGATATGGAGTTGGATCGTTTGCCCGCGGGAAGCCCCGTTCCTTCCACCCCGGCATCTCCGCGGCCGATTGAGGCCCGGACATGGTTTCAGCCGGGCGGGGGGGTGCCCTGGGCATTGCCGAAGGGATTCGAGGTGCATTGGGCCGGGGAAGGAGAATGGAAAATTACGCTCGATGTCTTCCGCGACCTTGGAATTGCCTTTGGCGTGGCATTGCTCGCGATTTTCGTGCTCCTGATGTTTGAAACCCAGTCTCGCGTTTTGCCGCTGGTCATCATGTTGGCTATTCCGCTAACGGCGATCGGGATTATGCCCGGGTTTTGGCTCCTCAATCTCCTGGTGAATCGTCCGATCGAAGGCTACCCGAATCCCGTGTTTTTCACGGCGACGGCGATGATCGGTATGATCGGCTTGGCGGGGATTGTCGTGCGAAATTCGGTCGTGCTCATCGACTTCATTCAACATGCTGTGGAGGAGGGATTCCCGCTTCACGAGGCGATCATCCGTAGTGTCGCGGTGCGGACGCGGCCCATTTTCCTTACTTCCGGTACCACCTTGCTGGGCAACTGGGTGATTACCCTAGATCCGATCTTCTCCGGGTTAGCGTGGGCCATCATTTTTGGCATTTTCGCCTCCACGGCTTTCACGTTGATCGTTGTGCCGGTTGTCTACTACCTGCTATTCTCCAGAAAGAGCAACTCGGCAAAAACAGCTTGATTAGCGCAGGAGATAGCGCAGCCCGAACCACGGAAATAGCGAAAACGCTGGTAAAAAATAACTCACCGAGTGCTACCCCCAAGGCGAATACCGCAGCGAAGCGGCAAATAACAATGCGAAAATCAGGGCGATAAAGCTCACGTGCAACAAACCAGCTAGCAAAAACTTCGTGTTCCAGCGCTTCCAGAAAATCACGCCTCGCATATACCGCCAAACAAGCAACCTGGTCCGTGCGACCTCGATCGGGGTGACCCAGGGAGGACTAAATCGGGAATAATCCGGGGAGGCTTTACTCGGGACTAACTCCGAAAGTTAGTACGTTGACAAACAGGGAATCAGCGTGTTAGGCTAGGTATTATGGGAAAATAGAAGTGGAATCGTCTCGATATGGAGCTCAAAAATATTTTCGCGCGCATTGGGCACGCGATACGCAACGCAGCTCTCTTACAGGGCTGCGTCACCCGTCTTGGGGCTATAATTCAGTTAAAAAGAATTCAAAAAGATTCGTCGGCAACACGCCGCTAGCGAAAACGGGGTGCTTTCCGAAAGGTGGTATTTTTTTATCCACCCTGATTGAGAAAACCACGGGGTCTTGGGTGTAAATGACCACGCGGATAAGGGATCGGATCGATGTCTTGCAAAAAACCGGTCAAAGCCGTTAGCCAATTTGGGCGGCGTGCGGTTCAGAGGGTAAGTCCGGCCTGGCGTCGCGCCGGGACTTTTGTTGTTGTGACGGGGTTATTCCTGCTCTTTTGCTGTGCGGACTGCGGAACCCGGTCGGGATTCGGACAACAGCCGGCGCCGCCTGCGGCCTCTCAGCCGGCAGCTCCTCCCGCGGCTAGCCCCGCGCCGACTAACCCGCAAGCCGAAGCCGCACCCCCTGCCGCATCTCCGCCAGCGCCTGAAGCAGCTCCTCCGGCGGATAGTGCCGCAGCGCAACCCGTACAACCGGGGGAACCACCGCAACCAGCGGAAGCGCCGGGCGCTCAACCGCCGCAACCTGCTCCGCCGGCAGGACCAGCTCGTGGTGCTGCCACCCCGCCGGGCAGTCCCCCACAGCCGCCTCCCCGAGCGGCGACTCCTTCCTTGGATCAAATCAAGTTTGTCGAACTTCGCGGCGATCAGTCCCGCACCGAGAAGGATTGGCAAGCGATCCGGCTGCGGGAAATCATGGGCTACCTGAACGCGGGGACCGTTCCTGCGGATCGTGAAGCAGTCTTCCGCGATTACTACGAGCAGTATGCGTTGGCCCGATGGACTTGGCCGGAGAACTTTACCAAACTGCCCGATTTTCGTAAGGAACTGCGTCTGGAATTCGTCATCGCCCGAGGGAAACCTGTGCACGGGCAGCTCCAGCAGATTGTCCTGGGGCTATTCTCCCGGATTGTTAACGACGAAGGTGGCCCCTACCATCCGGCAGCACGAATGAATGCCCTCTTGGCCATCGCCGATTTGAACGCCGTGGAATCGACCAATATCCGCGAACCGCCGACTCCACTGCCCCAAGCAGCCCGCATCCTCGTAGATACTCTAAAGACCGAAAACTTTCCCGACGCCCTTTCCGTGGCCGCTTTGGTCGGATTGATCCGCCATGCAGTGCTGGGGATCGCCGACCAGCAAATGGTGACCGGCGAGCTGCTGCCGGAATTAATCGAGTTAGCCTCCACCAAATTGCCGCCCTCCGGACGCACCTTGGTCGGACATCAATGGCTGAGGGCTCGGGCAATCGAAGTCTTGGGACTACTGGGACTCCCGGGGGATCAAGCGCAAGTGGGCAAACTCCTCATCGATATCGTGGGCGCCAAAGACGAGCCGCTTTTGGTCCGTCGCTCGGCGGCCCGGGCGCTGGGCATGCTCGACTATCAAGGCATCACGGGAATGGATCCTGATCGAATCCTGGCCCAATTGGGACAATTTGCCTTGGATGCTTGCGAAGCGGAAATGGCCGAGCTGGAACGCGAAATTCAGGAAGGCGAACTCCCGCCGGGCCCCGGCACTAGGCCCGGTTATCCCGGTTATCCCGGTTATCCGGGGTATAGCCCCTACGCGGGTGCCATGGAGGGATATGGCTATGAGTCTTCCGGTTATGCCGGGACTTACACGGACGACACCATGCCCGGCATGGGGCCTCCTGACATGCCGGGATATCCATATCCTGGAGTGCGAACTCAAGCCAAGCAAACGCAGCCGGACCGCACCCTGGGCAATCGGCGCCGGCTTAAAAGCAGCATCAACGCCGTGTTTTTTGGCCTCACTAGCGTCGATGAATTCATGTGGGTGCCCTCCAATCGCCCGATGGATGGTGTGGCCGTACTCATCCCCGACGGGCCGAGCAAAGAGAAGATGCAAAAACTTTTCGAGCGAATGCAGGCTCTTCTGACCTTGTGCGACACGAAGGACCTGGATAAGCCTACGCTCCGCGACCGCATCAAGGCCGAGGCCGAACAGTTGCGCGCCTGGGTCGATGCGGCTTCACAAGTAAGCCAAGCACCGGGCGGTGTGTCAGACCAAACCTGAGGCTTGGCCGAGCTTAAACGCATCGGGTTTCAGCCGGCGAAGCTTGTTAGGGACGTCCCAAAAAACGCATCGCTACCGGCTCTGATGGTTGCGAGGAGCCCTGCCCGGGATGGTCTTTTTGAAAAAAAGACCGCTTTTCTTGAGAACAACGGTGGGATCGACCCGTAGCCAAACGGGGCCGGCAACCGTCCGTTGGATTTTGCAGAATACTCCCCCGGCAGCCGCGGCAAGTACTTGCCGTTTATCGCAAGGGAATGCTGGGCGATAATGCCTGACCGCGATAATCCTCCAGGTGACATTCGAAGGGGCCATGCTCGGGTCGTAAATCGAGGGCAAACCCCTGGAGCGTCCCCTGCGATTGGAGCTGTACCGGCTGCCGCACGGTGGGCCCGGAGGCGGCGCGAATCACCCAAAAGTAGGTCGCCCCGGGTGCCGGTTGGCCTCCCACCCAGCGGTAGTCGACGCTAAAACCCATGGCCGTTCCTGTGGGGAGCGTTTGCGCGAGTGCTACGCCGGTCGAAAGCTGAATCGGATAGCCCGCTGAAACCGACCGACCGACAGGACGCGGCGTTTGCTCAGCCCCCCGACGCGGTCTTCCACCTGCGGGCAAACTGCGATCGGAAGATGCATCAGCCCCGGCAGACTCCGTTTTCAATCCGGGCCAAGGCCGCACAGGGTAGGGAGCCGATCCCGAACTCGCTTTTTGGGAGCCCTCAGCTGCCGAGCCGCCGGGAGCCGCACCCTCCCCCGCCGGTGGCGACCCAAAAACCCCCGCGGAAATCTCGCCGTGTTCAGTCGCATCGGAAGTTTGTTCGGCGAAAGCCGCCGCCCCGCTCCCTAAGGGCTTTGAGGAAGCTATCGTCCGGCCCGCGGATACCTCCCCTGGAAACCGCGTCGCCTCCGGCTCCTGCATGGTGGCCGATTGACCCGGTTCTTGCGAAACGCTTTCCCGTTGATTTTCCGCCGTTAAACCCGCGGAGCCTGTAGCGGTGGGCCGCCGGTCGTAACCGGTTTCGCATCCCAGTACTAGCGCGGCCACTACCCCCACAAGGATAAGATGTTTTTGCGGATTGGGCCAAGAAATGCTTTGTGCCCTCCCATTCCGCGGAAACTCCCCGCGGAGATCGCTCCCCATTGCTCCAATGGTGGACAAAGCCGCGGTGTAGGTCTGCATGATCCCCCCCTTTCGGTAAAGCCGGATTTGAGAAATTCAAACGAATCCCTGCGATCCGCGGCGCAAACTCGAGTGTGCCACCCGTAGTTGAAGTGACCCAGTCCATCAACATTTCCAAATCAATACTAGCGTCATCGTTCCGATGAGCGACTTCAACCCAGCCGCTACGCAATTAATCAACATTTCCGAATCAATGCTAGGGCTGCCTGTTTCGTTCCGAATCCTTGCGATTCCGAACAGATCCCCGATCGCCCGTTGGATCTTGGACTCCCGAAGCGCCGGCTTTTTAACAAGACTCCGGCGATTTAAGGGAAATCCGAAGCTGCCCATCGCGGGATTTAGCGTCGCCGCTACTTCTTCATTAGTGGCGCGCCGCCGCTAAACGTGCAAGATCCCGGCGGGGCGCAAATCATTACCGGGACATGCATTTGCTACGGAAACCGCGGGTTTTGGGCGGCGACCACGAAATTCTTGTTGACCCAAAGAGATGAGAAAGCGACGATACTGCCGCTTAGCTGCGGCCGAAACCGGCGGATTTTTTCTGCTTGCGGCCCACACCCAGGTAAAAACGCCCAATCGTTACTAGAGGAAGATGTTTACAATAATCACATTTACACTAATGCTTTGGCATTAGAATACGTGTAGCGGAAGCAACCGGAAATAACAAAACGAAGATTCGTGCGGTATGACGCCGTTAACCAAAATTCATTTCGACGATAAAGTAATGCATGAATCAACTTTCAATCGGTGAAGTTTCAGTCGTTAGGCTTGACGAAATATCCGTTTGGCATGACGGAAAGGGGAACGGTGAACACCAAATCTGAACAATTGTGAGCATGGGAAATGCTTTAGCTTTCCTTCGCACGTGTTCGTTGAATTGTCGCCCCCTTTCGTCTGCCAGCCGCCTTTCGGTGCGGAGACATACAAATATCGTCGAATTGGTTTTTTAGTGGGCTGGCAAAGCGAAAGAAGCTGGGCAAAATAGTTCGGATGAATCGAATAGACGCGTTTCTGATTCGGGGCAAAAAATTTGTTCCGGGTGAAAACTCGAACAATAGGGTGAGTTTTTCTTATGCGACAGATCGCGGGATTAGGCCGGTCATACCACGGAGTTGCCGGTTCGCTGGTGGATCGCGATTCGGGTCGCTGATGAAGCGGGGTTGAAGCGGTTTTCGACGCAGTATGCCGATAAAAACTGACGTAGTCATCACCGGACTAGGGGTGGTTTGCCCCATCGGAGTTGGATGCGATCAATTCTGGGAATCCCTCCGACGGGGACGGAGCGGACTCCGTCGGGCGGAGATCCTCGACGGTGCCCCGATGTCCCCGGCGGCCGTGGGGGAGGTCACCAATCTGGATGCCGCGCAATTCGTCCGGCCCCGCAAAGCCCTCAAGGTGATGAGCCGCGATATTCAGCTTGCCTTCGTGGCCGCAGAGTTGGCCTGCCGCCAAGCGGGGATTGCCCCCGGGCAAGTCGATCCGGAGCGATTGGGGGTGGTCTTCGGGGCCGACATGATCTCTTGCGAGCTGGAGGAGCTAGCCCCGGCCTATCGGCAGTGTCTGACCAACGGAAGCTTCGATTCTAGCCGGTGGGGAACCCAGGCTATGGGGGAGATGTTCCCCCTTTGGATGCTCAAATATCTGCCGAATATGCCGGCGTGCCACATCGGGATTGCCCTCGATGCCCGGGGACCGAATAACTCGATTGTGCTGGGCGAGGTTTCGAGCCTTGCGGCGATCGCCGAGGCGGTTCGCGTCATCGAACGCGGACAAGCCGACGCGATGATCGCCGGCGGCACCGGCTGTCGGACCCATCCGATCGTCTGGTCGCGGCGACCGATTTACCAGCCCTGTGAGCGATTTCGCGACCCTGCCGAAGCTTGTCGCCCTTTCGACGCGCGAAGGGCAGGTCAGGTATTCGGCGAAGGGGCCGGGGCGATCGTTCTCGAGCGCCGCGAACATGCCGCGGCTCGTGGTGCGCGGCCTTTGGCCCGGTTAATTTCCTTTGCCGCCAGCTTTGAGCCCAAACCTCGCCATTCGCTCATCACCGGAGAAGCGATCCGCTCCGCGATCCGCCGCGCCTTGGCCGATGCCGGACTAACGCCCCAGCAGATCGGTCATGTCAATGCTCACGGGCTCAGCACGCTCCATGATGATGCTGTCGAGGCGCAAGCCATTCGGGCCGAGCTGGGAAGCGTACCGGTGACGGCCCTTAAAAGCTTTTTCGGGAATTTGGCGGCCGGCACGGGTGCTGTGGAACTAGTGGGCAGTGTGCTGGCGATTGTGCATCGGGAAATCCCGATCACGCTAAATTATGAGATCCCCGATCCTCAGTGCCCCATCGAGGTTGTGCACGGTCAACCGGCACCCTTGCACGAGCCGACCGCCCTGTGCCTAAACCACGCATGGACGGGCCAGGCCCACGCGATCATTCTCGGTCCGGCAGACTAACGCTCTTCATTCCGCAGGGTCTTGCCCCTTCATGCGGTGAGAGCTCCCAACGTGCGTGCGCCGAAGGGTTTCATCTACGCTCTTGCCCCTTCATGCGGTCAGAGCTCGGCCCTTCGTTCGGTAAGCTGAGGGCCTCCCTAAGGGGCCCTCAGGACACCTTCATTCGGCAGGGTCTTGGTCCTTCGTTTCGTAAGATCTCGGCCCGACAGAACCCCTTATCAAAGAGTGCCTAAAGCATGCCTTAACAAAGAGTGTCTAAAGTATCACGTAACTTCGTTCGAAAGCCCCGGTACGGTTGCCGGATTAAGCTCGCGCTTTAGCGGCGATACCGCGAGCCGCTTGCCCCGCAAATTCGTGTGCCTCGTGGAGCCGATCTAATCAGCGTGCTTCGATATCTCAAGATCGCAGTGGTTCACTATCTTTTTCAATATCTTAATACCGCAGTGTTTCCATTTTGCCGACCGGGCTTACCCGGGCGTTCTCATTCTGCCGGTCGCATTTCCCAGGGCTTTCTAATTCTGCCTAATTCTGCCGGACAAATTTCTGGACCCGTTTGCCGATAATATCGCCGGCGTAGATATTGCCTTTTGAGTCCAGCGCGATCCCGTGTACCCAATTCAGTTCCCCCGGCTTTTCTTCACCATCGATACCCTTGGGGATGGTCCAAAGCTGAAGCATCCGACCCGTCCTATCGAACCGGGCAAACATCTGATCTTTTGGCGGGCAGCTTAGCGTGCCATCGGTTTCCCGCCAGGGCATCGGCGAGCATCCGCATATCCAGATTTCATCCTCCGGGCTGATCCAAAAACCCCACGGAACCATCAAATTGCGCCACTCGGCCAGAAATCGGCCTTGACGGTCGAAGACCTGAACCCGCGCATTATTTCGGTCCGCGACGTAAAGCCACCCCTTGGAATCCATGACAATCGCGTGGACCAAGCTGAACTGGCCCGGTTCGACGCCCATGCTCCCCCACTCGCGGACCAATTGCCCGTTGGCATCAAAATGTGCCACACGCGAATTCCCGTAGCCATCGGCGACGAAAACCTCGCCACTAGGCGAGATCGCCATGTCGGTCGGCATATTGAAATGGGTAGCATCGCAGCCGGGCTCGCCGGGTGTTCCCAGAATACGCAGAATCTTTCCCCGCGGGGAGAGCTGGAGCACGATGTGGTTGCCGACATCACAAAGCCAAACATTCCCCTGCGAGTCGAACTTGATTTGATGGGCACTCATGTTCTCGAGCAAAGCCCCGAAGACCTCCTGGCCCCAGGCGAAGAGAAATTCACCGTCGGCCGAGTAAACTTGAATCGGCGGCACGGCTCGCGTGTAGACCCACACTCGATCTTCCTTATCGACGGCGACCCCAGGGCACGCTCCCCACGGCATATCCGTCGGTCGCTGCGGCCAATTGGGATCTACTTCGTACCAAGTGGACAGGTTGATCCGCGGGTAATCCGGGAGCTGTGGTGCTGCCTGGGCCGGCTGTGTCTGCTGCTGGGCCTGCTGCTGCTGCTGCGACCAAGCTCCCTGCGAGCCGAGGAGCCCAATCCCGCCAACGGCAATCGCTAGCCCAAGCCACCCGGCAAACCAAGTGCCGGTCCCAAAGAAACTCCCTTTCCTCCAATGACCGCGACGAAAGCTCTTACGCTCATACCATCCTGAAATCATGGGAAAACCCTTTCTTGCTCACTTCGGTGATAAGCCGCCCTATCCGACGATTGCCCCCCTTTTGCAACGACGATTGCAGGCCCTTTGCAAATTCTGCGGCAAAAGCCCCGCCTTCAACTTCGAAAGAAAGCAACCAATTTGTGCTCGCTCGAACACTTCGCCGCATTGATCCGCCGTCAAGTGCTAACTTTTTAGGATCGGTCTCAATGATCCTCCCAAAAAGTCGCGACAAATGTCGGGTCGAAACCGCTCGGGCGGAGAGGCCGCCGCAAAAGGCTTTCGCCCCGAAAATTCTATTTCCCGCGAAAAAATGGCTTTTTTCTGGGAGGGCCAAAGGTGCCTCGGCTAATTTTACTCCTCCGGGAACATAATCTCCGTGTGCCTTAGCATAATCTCGGCGAGCCTGAAAAACCACCGCCTTTGGGGGCGGCTTTGGAGGCGAAAAAGGCTGCGGTGTGAAGCAGGTCCCGATACTTCACCGCGAGAATCGCACTTTGGAGTTGTCAAAGTTCTCAGTAAAAAGGTAGAAAGCAAATAGGAGCGATCACCAAGAAAAGCGATCCGGACGAGTAAATCGTTCGCGACGCGGGGGCAAGCACCCACTAAGCCATTAAAAATAGCGACCAAGAATCAAGAATATGGTCATCAGGAATAAGCAGGAATTAAGGGGAACAAAAGGTAGGAGGGAAAATCAGGCGGATTCTAAGGGCCGAGGGATTGTAAAGCCGAGAAACCTCCCCCAAGAAAAGCAAGAAGCTACGGCGAAGCTGCCCAGAAGCTACTAACCTAGTTTCCATAATAAGGCACACGGCACGGCTTTGACGCCCTGCCCCCCCAGAACACTTAAGAAGCTACTAAACCAGTAGTCATAATAAGTTCCACGGCGAATACGAGTGCAAACCGGCCGCAAATGCTGGCTAATGCAGGACGGTAGCGCGGTCCACGGTGCGGCGGAATTCCCCCGGTTGCTACGATTCCGGCCGGGAAGGTGGCATCAATTTTGCGGGATGTTTCGGCGGAATGAGTTTTGCAGATCTGTCCTCCCAGATAACAACGGGTTCCGCCGGGGTGCGATTACCTTATCGGTGGATCTCCTGAATCGCGAGGAGGCGTGAGATAAGTGCCGGCATCGGTCTTGCCGAGGCGTTTACCGGAAAAAAACTTGTTAGATAACCCCGGTGTGCAAACCCCGGAGTACAAATCCTGATTCGTTAGGTTACGTGGGAATGCAAATTGTGATCGGTAGACTACCCCGCAGGACAAATCGCGATTTGTAAATTGCCCCGGAAACTACAAATCATGAGGGGTAGATTCCCCCGGAGTCCAGCCGATAAAACGCCTTAGGCTCCCGCAGGCGGAGAAACGGCCCGGAATGAAGCGGCAATCCGGGGGAATGTAGATCGAAGTGAAAGAGAGTCTTGAAGGGTTCTTCCGGCAAGAAAGTGTGAAGGTTTCTCCAGCAGGAAAGGAGGAACGAGTGGCCATTGATCTAGCAGTAGTCCCGGTGGCAGGTCGAGGAACGCGGCTTTTGCCCCTGACCAAAAGCCAACCGAAAGAAATGCTCCCGGTGGGGCGGCGGCCCGTGGTGCAGTATGTGGTCGAAGAATTGGCCCGGTGTGGGATCAAACGGATTCTTTTTGTTACCGGGCCGGGAAAGACGGCGATCGAAAACCACTTCGATATCGATGTGGAGTTGATCAACCATCTCCGCGAAACCGGCAAAGAGGAGTTTTTGGCCGAGTTAGCCTTCGAACGGGAAGACGTGGAGTACTTTTACGTCCGTCAGCGGCGGCAGCTTGGGTTGGGCCACGCCGTGTTGTGTTCGCGGGCATTCGTCGACGGGGACTGCTTTGTGGTGGCACTGGGCGATTCGATCCTCGGACTCAATGAACGATCGCGTATCGTCGAGGTCATGGTGGAGCGGTTCAAAGCGAGCGAAGCCGCGGCTGTGATCGCCTTCGAGGAGGTCGCGCCGGAAGATGTCGCCGAATACGGGATCGCCCTGCCGCGCGACAAAGATGCCGAAGTATTCATCCTCGATGATTTGGTGGAAAAACCCGACCCTTCTCAGGCCCCAAGCAACCTGGCCGTGGCCGGTCGGTACGTCTTTAGCCCGGTGATCTTCGAGGCTTTAGCGGAAACGCCGCCGGGCAAGAACGGTGAAATTCAATTGACCGATGCGATTCGGCGGTTGATTCGTGCCGGAAGAAAAGTCCTCGGAATCCGTCTGCCGCCGGGCGAAAGGCGCTTCGATATTGGCCATTTCGAGAGTTACTTCCGGGCCGTGGTCGAGTTCGCCGTAGCCGATCCACAATTCGGGGCTGCTCTGCGGCAGCGGCTGGGAATCAAAAGTTGCTAATTTGCGGAGGGATTGATTGACCGCCTCATTTGCATGAGTATTGATTGTCTGCCGATTCGCGTGCGGGGATGCCGACCGCCAGTTGCACGGCAAGATGCCGCCAGGAGCGTTTGAGAACACAATCCGGATCGTCATCTTCAAAAGAACAACGATGATTCGACGCCAGCCGGAAGCCTTCTTGAATTGCGTGGTCTTGAGCTATCCGGAGGTATTGCTGGAAGGGCTTACGGCGGGCTCTGCGATCGAAAAGTGCGTTACCAGGGTGTCTCGTTTTCGCCACTTTGGCTTTCAGCAATTCGGCTGCTGAAAGAAAAAGAAACTGCTAAAGGTAAAGCCGCAAACCGGGCGATTTGCGCTAGTTTCCCGGCGGTAGGGGAGTGATCGATGAGGCTCATCCGCAAAAAGGCATTTGCCCGAGCAGGTTTGGTGGGTAATCCCTCCGACGGCTATTACGGCAAAACCATCTCCGTGATCGTGCGGAACTTTTGGGCCGAGGTGAGCCTCTACGACTGGGACGAATTGGAAATCCTATGGAGCGATGAAGATCGCAGCCGATTCCACTCGATTTACGAGCTCATCCGCGACGTGAAATTGCACGGCTATTACGGCGGGATTCGCCTGGTGAAAGCCACGATCAAGAAGTTCGTGGAGTTTTGCGCGTCGCAAGGTTTCGCCCTGCATGGACAGAATTTTTCTGTGCGATATCAGACGAATATCCCCCGGGCAGTGGGGTTGGCCGGTTCCAGTGCTATCATCATTGCTACCCTGCGGTGCTTGATGGAATTTTTCGATGTGCGGATTCCCCAGCGGGTCTTACCGTCGCTTGCCCTATCGGTGGAGCGCGACGAGCTGGGGATTGCCGCCGGCTTGCAGGACCGCGTCATCCAAGTGTACGAAAATTTAGTATACATGGATTTTGGGCGGGACCGGATCGAGCGGCTTTGCGGCCTTGAGTGCGGAGTGTATGAACCATTAGATCCGCAGCTTTTGCCGCCTCTTTACCTGGCTTATAGCACCGATGCCGGGGAACCGACCGAGGTTATTCATAATGATCTCCGGCAGCGCTATCAAATGGGCGACCCGAAGGTCTTGGCCGCCATGGAGCAATTTGCGCAGTTGACCGTTCAAGCCCGCCAGGCCCTGCTGGAAAAAAATGTGGCTCGATTGGGAGAGCTCATGAATGCCAATTTTGACCTCCGGCAATCCATCTGCCGAATCGCCGAACGGCATCGGCAAATGGTTCAGGTGGCGCGCGAGGTCGGAGTGCCGGCAAAATTTGCCGGCTCAGGCGGCGCGATTGTGGGGATTTGCCCTGATGCGGAAACCTTCGGCAAACTCCAACAAGCGATGGCGAAAATCCGTTGCGAGGTCATTCGCCCTCAGGTGCTCTTCGGCAATCAGGATTGACTCAAGCCCGTGACAAAGGCCCCCTTGCCTCGCTTCGAGGGAACAGAAAGTAAGCCCGCGGCGAACGTAAGCCCGCGGCAAACAAGCGCAGTCTGGGACAGGGGAAATCCCCGCGGGACCAATCATCGGTGCAGTGGCCCCCGTGAAGCTTGAAGTTTCTGAGGCCAAAATTCAACTCGAATGTTTTGATGCGGGGGGAGGTTGCCTGCGTTTCAAGCTCTTGCAACACGGGGGTGTTGCGGGGGAGCGGGAAGCAAGATCGATGAATTTCGCACACACCCCACACACGGCGAGGAGAACGCGAACTTGCACAACTTGTCCTGGCGTCAAACTGGGGGTTTGCCGATTGTGGCATTTCCCGGGGTGTGGGTTCGGGAAATCCGCCAGATCGAGGGTTTGAATGAGTACCGGGACGATTGGCACCGGCTCCTGGGGGATTGTCCCTTCGCAAGCTTCCTGATGAGTCCCGAATGGCTGGAGATCTACTGGCGATATTTTGCGGGCGGTCAACAGCTACGAATTCTGGTGGTCCATTCGGGGGAAGAGGTTTTGGGGATCGTTCCCCTGGTGGTGCGAAAAGAGCAAACCCCTTCTGGGCCCATGCGGATCTTGGGCTTTCCGTTAGAGAATTGGGGAAGTTTTTACGGACCGGTGGGGCCGGATTCGACCGCCACTCTGGTTGCAGCATTTCAATACGTGGCAGGTCAGAAGCGCGACTGGCATCTAGTGGAACTGCGCTGGATGGTTCGTGCGACTTCGGAACTACCTTGCGACAGTGCGGTGAAGGAACCATCCGCCTGCGTGCTTCCTTTTGGGATTATGAAGGAGGCCGGCAAGGAGGCTTCCGAAATCCAGCCGCATCCGTGCGCTCAGCCGGAGGTTGATCACCACTCTGGCCCGAGCCGCACGGCGCGAGCGCTCGCCTGGGCTGGGCTGCCGGTGCGGGAAGATCCCTGGCAACAAGTCGCGCTGGTAGATCTGAGTGGCACGTGGGAGGAGTATTGGCGGGAACGTCCTGGCCATTTGCGGAAAGAGCTACCGCGTCTGGAACGGCGACTGACGGAGCGCGGCAAGCTCGAGTACCGCCGTTACCGCCCTTGCGGCGAAAACTTCGGCGAAGCCGATCCCCAGTGGGACCTATACGACATGTGCGTGGAAGTTGCCCAACGAAGCTGGCAAGCGCGGTCGAACACCGGCCGCACGCTGTGTCATCCGTCTATAGCACGCTTCCAGCGCGATGCGCACGCGGCAGCCTGCCGATTAGGGTGTGCGGACATCAATCTACTGCTTCTCGATAACCGCCCCATTGCGTTCGCCTATAACTACTATTGGAAGGGTCGGCTCACCGGGCTAAGAAAAGGCTATGACGAGGCTTGGGCACGATTCAGCCCCGGAGCCTTGCTCGATCGGAAGATGTTCGAGGATAGCTTTCGCCGGGGAGACCGGTGGTACGATTTAGGAGCCGGGTATTTAGAGCCCAAGCGCCCCTGGGCCACCTCGATCGTGACGACGGTTCGCTACACGCATTATCCGCCGTGGGTATTTCGGGCCCAATTCGTGCGGTGGCGGCGGTGGCTAGCTCGCCGGATTTTCTCGCGGGAGACATTGCTGGACAGACATGCCGGCGAGCGTTAGCGGCACCTATCGAGTCATTAAAAGACAAAAGCTAGGTGGTAGAAGAATCTTTGTGGTTGGGACGTCAAATCATGGCGCAACAAGGGGGAATCGATGGCCCCAACCACGGGGGAATCAGCCTCCAAACTGCTCATGTGTAGCGCGCGGAGATGATGGCCCCACCAACGGGGATCAGCCCGGTAAACCGGCGGCCGAAATGGCCAGCGGTCGGTTACCGAAAATGGACCGATAAATTCTCCGGATGTGGGTAGGAGGGTCGATCGGATCGCGGTCTCTGCCGAACTGTGTGCTTTTCGGTGGACTGGGGCGCAGGAGGCAGTCCCTGAGTTGCCGACATCCGCGAGGGATTGGGTGCATCCGGCTCGTCCGCCGCAAAATACCTTTGGACCCATCCGAGGATCCCGGCTGCCGTGAGGATCGCGCAAGCCATCCCGCCAGGACTGAGGGGACTGGGAACCATCGCGGGCCAAAGCCACTTCCCCAGGGCTGGACCAACCGTGCAACCTACCATGCCGATGCAGAGCGTGGCCCAGGGACCCACAGGCCGATTTGATGGCACCATGGCCCGCGCGGCCAATCCGGCAACGGTCGCCAGCCCGATCCAGCACAAAATCGCGGCGATCCAGGGCTCTGCCCACGGCGGCAAATGGTATCCGAACATGGCCGATTGGTCCGTGACATAAGGGCCATGAATTCAGGTTTCGATGCCACGTGCTTGCTCGCCTGGCCAACCGCACGAGTCTTTCTGTACGCGCGGCGGGCCGGGGAGGAAGCTCGGCATCCGGCTTGCGCATCCCATACGGCGCGATTCTTCGGCAAAACTCCCCGAGCTGCCGGCTACGCATCAACCGGCTAAATCGCTACGTCTCACAACGGCTAAATCTAGGCATCATGCCGGCTAAATCTACGTATCACCGGCTAAAGCTCATAACCGATCATAACCGACAAGGGCGCGGTTCATCCTCGGCCACAACCTATTTGCGGTCAACCTATTTGCGGTTCGGGCCGCTCCTCGTGGGTACGTGGGCCGAAAATCAGGGAAAAATCAAGAAAGAAGGCTGCGTCAACCGGGGGCAAACGCAGCCTTCTTTCGGAATCGGCGGGGCGTCTTACTTTTTGGTGATCGTCCGCTGGATCTATGATTTGGCTCCCGGCAGGTGATCGCGGATTCACGAAGCACGGGATAACCCCGACTGTCTCCCTTTGCGGAGAGTTTCTTCCTTGAGGGACTTTTTCCCCCTTGACCGACAAACTCTTACTTTACGGAGCCAGTGGGCCCTCGGCAGGCGGGGGTGCCGGGATTTCCTCAGCACGTGCGGCCTTAAGGGCAGCGGCCTCCCGAGCCAACTTAAATTCTGGACCAGGGGCGAAGTACTGCACGTCGTCTTTCATATAGTAGGGGCTCGGCAAGGTCTGACCACCCATCTCCACCTGACAACCCGATAAGCCCACCACCACTCCTGCCGTCAAGGTCAGGAAACTCCACGCAAGCCAACGATTTGGGCAAGTTGGTCGCCTCATCCCCCCTAGTCCTCCTCGCTTATGTCTCACTGAAGGCATACCGCACCGCGGGCCGCCTACGAACGGGGGTAAACTCACGGCCTCCGAGTCCATAAACACACCATCTCCGTTACCACCCATATCGTCGGAATGGGGGGGAAAACTTTAAGCGGGCAAATCGCTCAGAGGAATTGGAGAGCGGCAAATCGGAGTGAAAAGCCCGAAAAATGTCACGAGCCGCAATTGAGACACAATATTCATCGACAACGTGATATATAGATTTTGCGAGAGATCGTCTCTTCTCGTGCGGTGCCGATCGCCTATTGGACTTGCCGGAGGAGATCCACCAGGAGGGATACCGGCGGGGATTTTCCCGAGGTCATCCCCCTTTTCTATCGGCTTTTTATCGGCCTTTCATCCGCCCCTACCATTTCGGCAGTTGATGCCTTAGGTGGCTTAGTGCGATGACGCGCCGTCGATATTTGGGGTTCAAAGGGGGTTCAAAGCCGGAAGCCACCAAAAGGGGGTAAAACATTCGGAAAAGCACAGCTGACAGAGAGCTGAGGCTGCAAAAGCTTGCGGCTCCCAAAGCTTCAGAAAAATTGAGGCTCCACCGCCTTAGGCGAGGAATTCGAGGGGAATCCCTCTTGCGGCAACTCAGCCGAGAAAGGTCGCTTAGCAAGTCGCGGTGAACGACCCCATTCCAAATAATGTTTCTCCACAAACAGATATATCCCCCTGCTACGAAATTTTTTCGAAATAGGGCATTATGGCTATGTAATTCAAACATCTGTTTGATACAATTGATTGAAGCAGGTGTTTAAATCGACGAAGTCGTAAGGCATACTGCCGGGAAAATGTCAGGCCTTTGCCGACGCGCGGGCGGCATCGGCACCGCCGAGATGTTCTTCCGAAAAAAGGTTGCCCATCCAGGGGGTGTCTGCGTCTTTTTCGTTTGATTCATGTCCGGTTTTGAGGAACCTGTGGCGAAACAACATGGTAACCACCCAGCGGCAGTTTTCGGGGAAGTAGATCGCTAGTTGCGGGGGGAAATAGAAATCCCCAGGAACATAGAAATTTTTTGCGGACAGAGGAGGCAGCACTTTGTTGACTCTTTTATGGAATCAACTCTTTTTTATGGAATGAACTGCAACTCTTTTTTATGGAATCAACTCTTTTACGAAAACTGGATCACGCAGAAACGGAGGCAGCATTTGTCAAGAAAGATTGATCCTTCAGCACTTCCGCAAGACCAAACCTACGAGACTTATTTTCTTAGGCTTGCACAAAGCGTTGAGTTTCTCTGGCTTGCACGAAGCTTTGACTATCCCTTTTTGGCTTGCCCAAGCCTTTCTTAGCTTGCCTAAGACCTCGGGATCAACGTGGGGGCAAAGCTTGAAAGTGGGGACAAAGCTCGGCGGGGACCAAGAAGGATCGGGGTTGCGGTCCTGAGCCGAAGAAGCGGCAAGCAAAAATTTGGGGGGAACCAGTAGCACGGAAAAGCCCCATCAAACAGTCACAAGATCACAAGATTAAAGGAAACGCAATAAATGGGCGACGAGGACGTACGCGCTAAGCTGATCGCAGCCGCCGGGCCAGTTTTCGCCCAGAAGGGTTATACCCGGGCCACGATCCGGGAGATTTGTCGCCGGGCAAAGGTTAATGTGGCAGCGGTCAATTATCACTTTGGGGGAAAAGCTCGCTTATACCGCGAAACGGTGGCCGCCATCCATCCCACGCGTTTTTCTCAGGAGACCGGCGTGCAATGGGCCGACGATACTCCACCGGAAAAGAAACTCCGCGATTTCATCGCCCTCATGCTTCGGCGAATGCTCGAACACCAACTCACCGGTTGGCAGGAGCGATTACTCGTGCGTGAGTTTCTGGAGCCGACCCCCTTCTGCCGGAATATGATCCGCGAGCATCTCGGCTCCGGCTTGCGGGTTTTGCAGGGGATTGTTCGCGAGCTACTTCCGGCCGATTTGCCGGAGGAGGTCGTCCTGCGATATGCACTGAGTATTATCGGCCAATGCGTGTACTATCGCACGGCGAGAAATATTCTGCCGATCATTCTGTCACCCGAGCAAGCGAAACGGATTACCCAGATAGATGCCCTGGTGGAACACATCACGGCGGTCTCTCTGGCGGCCATGCGCGCTGCAAGAGATCGAGGAGATGATGGCAGAGTTGGGAATTCTTTAATTCCGGAGAGAGCAACCCCGTCGGCCGAAGAGAGCTTTGAAGTTCTTTCGCAGGACATCTCGCCGGAACCGAAACGGGGGGTAGAAGAGCCGGCCGAGGCGGCGGGCATCGAAACAAGGATTTGACGAGTCATTGAAACGAGGAAGTGACGGAAAAGGCACACCACTGTCCCCAAGCATCCTTTCCCCAGAGGCAGCGGAAATGTCGTCCATTTGGCGTGTCGTAACCCCCTTGGTCATCTTGGCCACGGGAATTGCCGTGTTTTTAGTGTTGGCCCTGCGTCCGCAGAGCGAAGGCCGGGTCGTCCCCCCAACGGTGGTGCCGCTTGTCGAGTTGGCGGAAGCCAAAGCTCATCAGGGTAGCTTGGATCTGGAGGCCGACGGCGTCGTGGTGGTGTTTCGCCAAATTCAACTGGCGGCTCAGGTGGAAGGGCAAATCGTGTTCAAAGACGCGCGGTGCCGGGCGGGACATTTGGTACCCCCAGAGACGGTATTGCTGAAAATTGATCCTGAGGATTATGAGATCCGAGTGAAAACCCTCGAGCAGGAACTGGCTCAGGCCATCAAGTCGCTGGCCGAGGTGGATGTGGAAATCGGCAACACCGAACAACTTCTGCGACTGGCCGAAGAGGATTATCAACTGCAATCGAGAGATTATGCCCGGCAGCAGCAACTGCATCGCGATCGCGTCATCAGCGATGCGGAAGTCGAACAAGCCCGCCGGCAGCTCCTGCAATCGGAGAATGCCCTTACCGGCCTAAAAAACCAATTGCGACTCTTGCAAGCAAAAAAGGAGCGGCTCCAAACCAGCAAAGAGCGGGCGGAGGTTCAGCTCGATGAAGCCAAACTACAGCGGGCACGAACCGAGGTACGCTCCCCGGCCGATAGTGTCGTGGTGGTCACGCGTGATCTGGTCGAAGCCGGCGATTACGTGCGCGTGGGTACCGCTTTGGTGGTTTTGGAGGATGTGACGCGGGCCGAGATCCGATGCAGCCTGCGGCCCGATCAATTGGCTTGGGTCTGGGCTTCCGCGAACCAATTCCCCATTGCCCCGGAACAATCCGATCGCTCCGAGCCCTTTGCCCGGGCGTACGCCTTGCCGCGGGTGCCGGTGACGGTGGTCTATCCGTTCCAAGGAGCCGAGTTTTTGTGGGATGGCGTGCTGTGGCGTTATGAGGGGTTAGGGCTCGATGAACCGACGCGGACGGTACCGTGCCGAATTCTGGTGGAGAATCCGCGGGTGGTGCGCCGGGGGGATACCCCAGAGGCTTGGCGAATGCCCTCGCAACCGCCGGCCCTCGTTCGGGGGATGTATGTCAACTTGCGCTTGCACACTATGCCGGGGATCCGCTTGCTGCGTATTCCGGAGCAAGCGATTCAGCCGGGCAACTGGATTTGGCGTTTCGATCCCATCCCGGAAGGCCCATCCGACAGCCAGAATCCGCAGATGGGGAAGACAAGATCGGCTCCGGGCAGTAACTCCCTTGCAGCCGGGGACAATCCGCCGCGTTCCGATCCGGAAGGATTCCCCGGCACGACAGACGCTTCCCGGCAAGCTTCGCCCGAAGCAGACGCTCAGCAGGCTGGACGCCGCGGTCAAATTACCCGCGTGGAGGTACAGCCTTCTTCGGTCCTCCGGATTCGGCGGCTTTATTACCGCGATCCCCTCGGCGAGCGAGTGATCGATGGGCGACGGTTGCAAATCGTTCAAGGTCAATTGATTTTTGTGGATGATCGGGGGGAGAGTCGCGTGCTGGGACCGGCGAAAGTCTCTGTGCTAGAAAACGGCGAGCCCCAGCTTTTGGACGGCGTGCAATATCGGGTTGTCGATGGCATCGTGCAAAAACGCGAGCAAGGGGGGTGGAAAGAGCTGCTTTTGCCGCGACTAGTGGTGGAGGAAAACTCCGGCATCCTCGTGCGGGAAACCCGGTATGTCGTGGTCATCGAGCGGCCGGGGGTTTTGGAGCCCGGCTCGCTGGTGGTAATCACCCCGGTGGCCGCCAGCGCGGGGAGTGTGGTCCAAGAGCATCGGCCCCTGTGAACTCGGAGTACCGCTGCGCATGAAATCGCTGATTCGTTGGGCAATCAACAACGCACCCACGATGAACACGCTCATGTTGGGCGTGATCGTGTTGGGAATCGTCGGGTTGTGGCAATTACGCCGGGAAGTGTTTCCCGAATTCGAACTGGAAATCATCATGATCACCGTGCCCTATCCGGGCGCGAGTCCTGAGGAAGTCGAAGAAGGGATCTGCCAAAAGATCGAAGAAGCCGTTCAGGCGATCAGCGGGATCAAAAAGGTCAATTCGGTCGCCATGGAAGGCACTGGTTCGGTGGTCCTGGAACTGCACGCCTATGTCCGCGATGTCCAGCGGGTGCTCAACGAGGTTCGCGCTGAGGTGGATCGGATTCCCAGTCTACCGGAATTGGCCGAGGATCCGATCATCAAGCAAATCACGCTCCGCCGAGGGGTGATTCGCGTCGGGGTATTGGGTCCGGAAACGAACGATCCCGATGCCGAATTCAAACTTCGGGAAGTAGCTGAACGGGTGCGCGACGAGCTTCTCGAGCTGCCCAGCATCTCCTTGGCCGAAGTGATCGGCGCTCGGGAATATCAGATCGACGTCGAGCTTTCCGAGAAAACCCTCCGCCAGTACGGTTTAAGCCTTCAGAAAGTCGCTCAAATCATACGGCAGGAGAACCTGGAGTTACCGGGCGGGACACTTCGAGCGGAAAGTCAGGAGGTGATCCTTCGCGGAAAGAACAAATTCTTTACTGGTCCCGAAATCGCCAAATTGCCGCTCGTGACCCAGCCTAATGGGGTGGTGCTAACGGTAGGCGACCTGGGGCAGGTGCGCGACCATTTTGTCGATACCACGGCTTCCACGCGGATTAACCGGCGGCCAGGGCTGGTGATTTCCATCGACAAAACTGCAAGCGAAGACCTCCTGGCCATGGCCCGCGAGGTCCGCGAATTCGTCGCCAAAATCAATCAGCCCGATGGATTTCAACTGCCGCCAGGGTACGAGGTGACCACTTGGGCCGATATTTCGGTCCTGGTGGCCCAACGGCTGGAGCTGCTTACCCGCAACGGGATCCAGGGGCTGATCATTGTATTTGTTCTGCTAACTTTGTTTTTGAATTTCAAACTGGCGTTTTGGGTCGCCGTAGGGTTGCCGGTGGCGATTTTTGGCACCATGGGGATGATGTACCTTCGGGGCGATACCCTGAACATGATGTCCATGTTCGCCTTCCTGGTGGCCCTGGGGATTTTGGTGGACGACGGAATCGTCATTGGCGAGAACATCTACACGCATCGGAGGATGGGCAAATCGCGGGCACAGGCCGCGCTGGATGGCACCTACGAGGTCTTGCCGTCGGTCATCAATTCGGTATCCACGACCATCGTAGCCTTCATGCCTCTGATGTTTGTGCCGGGGTTGATCGGCAAGTTTATCGCCATTTTCCCGGTGGCGGTGATCACCATGCTGGTGATGTCCCTGATCGAGGCAACATTCATCCTGCCGTGCCACCTGGGGCACGAATCACCTCGGCGAAACCAAAGCCGCACTCGCGGTTGGGTGGAGCTTTGGAACCGATTGCCGGTGCCCATTGCCGGCTTGCTTTTCGCGGCCAGTCTTGGCGGGATCTTGGCTCTGTTGATTGTGCGCCCGGGCTTACCGTGGCAAGCGGCCAGCTTTCCTGAGGCAATCCCCCTGCTGGCCGCTTATGCAGGGCTTGTGCCGGCGGTGATCATCGTGGTTACTCAATTGCTGGCCCTGTGGCCTGCGCTGGAAAAGGGCTTGGAACGGGTCAACGAGGCGATGGACCGCACTTTGGCCCTATTCATTCACCGGAGCTATCTGCCCACTCTTCGCTGGGCATTGGATAACCCCACTACCGTCTTCGCGATCGCGGCAAGCGTCGTGCTGATGATAGCAGGATTGATCGCCGGCGGGATAATCAAATTTAATGCCTTTCCCAAGCTCGATGCGAACAATCTGGCAGCCACCGTGATCTTCCCGGACGGAACCCCGGCAAGTGTCACGGAAGCGGCTACCCGGCGTCTGGAAGACGCAATCTGGGAAATTAACGATCAACTTTCGAAGCCGGGCCGTCCGCTGATTCGCGTAACCCACCGTTCCGTAGGACCGACGAATGTGCTGGGGGAGATGGGTCCGCAACTTAGCGCCGACGGCAGCCACAGCGGGGCGGTAGCCGTGGAAATCGTCGACCTCGCCGAGCGGGATGTCACCAGTGAGGAAATCATCCGCATGTGGCGGGAAAAGGTGGGGGCCATCCCCGGCGTGGAAAGCCTCACGTACCGTGCCGAAGCACGCGGCCCGGGGGGATTGCCCATCGAATTTAAGCTCCTTGCCGTGCCGGCACAAATGGCTGCCTTGGAACAGGCGGTCGAAGCCTGCAAAGCCAAATTGAGCGAGTATAAAGGGGTCTTCGATATTACCGACGATTGCCGCAGTGGAAAGTGGGAATTTCAAATCCGCATCAAGGACTACGCCAAGGCCCTGGGCGTGCGACTGGCCGATGTGGCGGCCACACTCCGTGCCGCCTACTACGGCGAAGAAGTGATGCGGCTCCAGCGCGGTCGACACGAAGTGAAGTTGATGGTCCGCTATCCTGAAGAAGAACGCCGCTCCTTGGCCATGCTCAACGAAATCCGCATTCGCACTGCCGACGGCATCGAACGCCCCTTGCCCGAGCTGGCCGATATCCAGTTGCAGCGGGGATACTCGCGGATCCTTCGGCTGGATCAGCGGCGGGCCATCACGGTTACGGCCGATGTCGATGAAGCCCAGGCCAATGCCCAAGAAATCGTCAACGATTTTCAGCGAAATTTCCTCACCCCCTTGCTGGCTCGTCCTGAATTTCAAGGCATCCGGGCACGCTGGGAGGGAATGCAGGAACAAACCGCCGAATCGATCCGCGGGATGATCTACGGGCTCCTCATCGCGCTGGTGGCCATGTTCGCCTTGCTGACGGTGGAATTCCGCTCGTATGCACAGCCGCTGATGGTGCTGGCCATCATCCCCCTGGGCCTGGTGGGTGCCGTGTTCGGGCACTTAGCGCTCGGCTACGAAGTATCGCTCCTGAGCCTGTTCGGGATGGTGGCCTTGACGGGGGTGGTGGTCAATGATTCGATCGTGCTCATCGATTTCATCAACCATCGGTTGGCGGCGGGGCTTTCGATTCGTGAAGCGTTGCTCGATGCTGGTCGGCGAAGGGTCCGGCCCGTGCTTCTTACTTCGCTCACCACAATCGGCGGCTTAAGCCCCCTGATTTTGGAGCGCTCGTTGCAGGCCCAGTTTCTGATACCCATGGCCGTCAGCTTGTGTTTCGGCTTGTTGTTTACCACGGTGTTGGTTTTGTTTTTCGTGCCGGTGCTTTATCTGACCTATCACAAGATGTTGGCAGGCAAAGCGGACTCGGAGATGCCTCCGCCAGAGGCGCTTCCGGAATGGCCTGCCCCGGAGCAGCGCGAGGAACCGGCCGAAGTCTTGACTCACCCGTAGTCTTAAGCCACCCCTAACTGGGGCAACTTGAAATTCTCGGCTCCCCCCAAGCCAACGCCGAAGGGCTGAGAGCATCCCGACAACTGAAATTCAAAGAGCTCAAAATCCCCGGGGGGTTTGTGCCGGATTGGCCGATTGCAAAGAAAACCTTTTCCGGCGGATCGAAAGCTTTCTGAGATGGATCGCCGACTAGCCAAGCATCCGCTGGGCGGTGGGGTCCTTTTGAGGGTGGGTTCTTTTTTGCAGCGAGGTCTTTCGAGTCGCGCGAAACCCCCGCCTCCACTAGGAAGGATGACCAAATCCTTTGCATCGTGCACACCGGGATCCCCACGCGCAAATTACCTCCGCCAAAGGCCTTCAAAAAGCTGCTGCCATCGGGGCCAAATCCGCTCCGGGTCGGCAAGTTCAACCTGGAGATACTCTCGGGCCGCTTGGGCTAATTGGTGCCGATGTTCGTCATCTGCGGCAAGCCTCCGGACGGCCTCCGCCCATTGACGCCGATTCTCCACCAAGTAGCCCGTTTTTCCGGGCAGGATCATCTCCGACCAACCCCCCAGGTTCTCCACCACGATGGGAACGCCGCCGGCCATGGCTTCAAGACCTACCCGAGGCCAATTCTCGATTGCCCCACCCGTTAGAGGGGTCAACACATGAAGCGATCGGAGAAACTCGGGAACCGGCTCCC
The DNA here is from genome assembly GCA_937128505.1 of uncultured Thermogutta sp. Lineage (GTDB taxonomy): Bacteria > Planctomycetota > Planctomycetia > Pirellulales > Thermoguttaceae > DTLM01. The sequence continues at coordinate 7,504 of CAKZMM010000118.1, read as the reverse complement.
CCAGGGGTGGAAGGCATTCGGCCCAAGCCGGCGGCGCACCCAGCCTTGATTCCACCTGCGGCCCCCAGCCCAGAATCCGTAGTTTAAGGGGCACACCGCAAGTGGGGTAAACTTGCCAACTATCGGGGGCAAACTTGGCAGGATCCGCTCGGCTCACCCGGCCCAGCACCAGCACTTCCCCTCTTCCGTGAGGCCGAAACTGAAACGGGTATTCGTCGGCGAAAAAAGCCCCGGCAATTCGATGGCACTTGCGTAATGAAACACCGAAGCGTGCCAATTGCCGCACTAATTTCCTGTGCTGATACCTGCTTTGAAACACGTATGCATCGAACGCCCCATAGCGGCGATAGTGGGCATATTCCGCGGGAAAAAGCCAGTTCATGCAGCCCGCCCACACGAGTCGGCAACCGAGCCGCCGCAAGACCGACGCCTGCTGGAGAAAGACGCGATTACAGAAAGCAACGACCGTTTTTTGCCGAAGCTCCGAGCACTCGGCAAGCTCACCCGGCTCCAGGGACAAAGTGCGGCAACCGATGGCCGAGACCCGCTTGCGCCAACTTTCCGGGGCCGACCAAGTGGGAATACACACCACGCCCAACCCCGCCTCACGCCAAAGCCGCAGGGTGTGCCACAGCTCCGTGGCCGCCCCGCCGAGCTCGCCGGGATAACCGAAGACATAAATCGGCTCGAAAGACCTCGCGTCCATGGTTCGCAAGATAATCCCGGCTAATCAGCAGGACTTATCAGGGTCGATCGGTTTCGAAAGACAAAAGGGGGTCCCCCTCTGCTCGAGGGGGAAGACCTCGAAGCCGCACACGATTTGTGTTCCTAAGGCCTTCCCACCCTTTCGAGGGGTAAACACTTAAGCTTGCTCCAAACTCAGAAGCGGGGTAAAGTCGGCCAAATCATAGAGGAAACCTCCCCCGGACCAAGGCTTCGACCAACTGCCGGCATCACCCCGATAGACGTGGTTCCAACCGTAGACTTGACCTTGACACTTCACGGCTCGCTCCAAGAACTTGTAACGAATTTCCCAGACGAATTCGCTCGGTCCTTGATCCAATGTGCCCGGAAAAAGCCTACTGACTCTTGCTCCGACAAAAAGCAAGGTCTCGGGCAAATAGCCGAGGAATTCCCCTGCATTCACTTTGCCCTGAAGCTCGGAAATAAGCGACCACGGTGGCCGCAATACTTTTCGCAGGGTGATCCAATGCTCGGAGACGGCGACGGTTTTCCGTAACACCCCTCCCGCGGACAACTGGGGTCCGGAAGGCCCATCCCAACGCCAACCTTCCGACGCCAGCTCCATCACCTCCTCGAAGCAATCGATCCGATAACTCAGCGGGCTGCCCGGGCTTTGCACCGGCATATCGGGGCGGAAGTCCTCCGCCAGCCACTCGTATTCCACGCTCACCTCCGCGAAGGAGCCGCTGTAGTCGTTCAAGCCGGCGGTGGGATCTCGTAGCATCTGCGGCCGCAATGTAGCCGGTTCCAACGGGCGGATGCGGACCCGGCGTGCAACCACCCCGGGCTTGCCCGGGTAGCTCGCCGCGGGGATCGCGCCGAATTCCCGAACTTGCCCCAACACGGTTTGGGCAAATTTCTCTCGGTCCTCCCACGGCACCAAGAAGCGTCTTTGGGCCCGAAAAGCCGAGGGCAAATACTCCTCGATTGGGGAGCCGGCCAGTTCGTGGAAAATTATGTTCATCGCCCACTGATTCCTTTCATCCTTATCCCCTTCCCCTTCATCCCGATCCCTTTGATCCTTTTTTTCTTCATCCTTATTCCTTTCATTTTCATTCCTTTCATCCTCACGATTCTTCGCTCGAACTGCTCCAGGAGCTTTCGGAGCTGGAGGAATTTTCGTAGCTGGAGGAACTTTCGGAGCTCGAGGAACTTTCGGAGCGGGAGAAGCTTTCCTCCGAACAGCTTTCCGAACTAGCGGATTCAGAGCTTGAGGAGCTGCTTGATTCCGACGAGCTGCCGGCCGCGGAGTTCATCGTTCCCAGCAGGAGGAGATCGAAGCGGATAGGCCCCCCTTCCGCCGAAAGCTCAAGAGCGCTTTGCCCGACAGTCACCGGCCAAGACTCCGCCCCCGCCGCCAGCACGACCATCCCCCCCGATGGAACGACAAGACTATCCCCCAGCGAATGAAATGGACCTAACCAGCCATCGATCGGTGCCGGCCGTAAGCGGATTTGGCCGGCCCCATCCGCCTCGTGATGGAGTAGCCAAAGTAGTGCGATCTTTTCAAACGAGATGAAAATCAGCGAGCCGAAGCAGGGGCGCTCCAGCAAGTCGAGCTCCAAACGCAGGGTCTCGCCCACGTCCAAAAGCTTGGACTCCAGGTACCAAACGGCATCCGCCCCCTCGCCGGTGGGGTCTGAATCCAAAGTCCACAGGTGTCGGGCCAGGTGGCTATCGACGATGGCTGCCTCGACCGCTTGATCCCGCCAGCTCCACCCGCATTGCACCAACAGTTGTCCGCGAAAAGAAAGACTCACCTTGATACCTCCGCGACCACGTGGGACACAATCGCCGTAAAGTGCAGCGTCTTCTGCCAGCAATCGACCCGAACTTCGCGGCCACTCGTACGCACAAGCCAAAAGCCCAGAAGCTCAACCCCCGGGGCAAGGCTCGTTCGCCAATTCTCAAAGGATTTCCGCACAAGCTGCGAAAGCCCCTCAAGCCACGCCGCCTGCGTATGCCAAATGTGCAAAGTCAGCTCCCATTGCTCGAGGTAGCCCGAGCTACTGCGCAGCCGGATGACCCCTTTCGGCGGAGCCAGTACCCCGCAAGGTAACATACGGGCAACTGGCTCGCCCGTGATCAGGTGTTCAGGTGGTAAGAGCCGGGTCAATTCCGCCACTTGGCTCCACCGAGTATGAAAAGCCTCAAGAAGCGCTGTCACCTGAAAAAGTCCCCCCGGGTTCAACCGGCAAATAAGCCTCGCTGTAACCTTAAAAGCCCGTCGTGTGAAGATGCGATGCCACTCGGAGGTCCTCGCCGCGAGTTTGCCCCAAGTCCCCTGCGAACAGTTCCAAGGTGCCGCGCAGGTCCGAGGTCGGAAGCCTTCTTCTGGGCTGAAGCCCCCGCTGCGGAAAACTGCGCCCCTACGAGCAACTTTGCCGGCGAACTCAATCGCTTTCAATGGCTTCCACCCAGGGAAGGCTATCGATCCGCTCGGCATGACGTACTGAGATAACCTCGAGCACTCTTCCGCGGGGTGATCGCAGGCGTACCGGTCGATCCATCGGCGGTGCTTCGTCCAGATAAACGACGTACCGCCGCTCAATCGATTTCCGCCCGGCCGAACGCCCAAAGACCGTTTGCCACGGTTGAACCCGGGCCCGAACGCCGCTGCGCCACACGGTCCAGCGTATCGTGGTACTTCCATCCGGTTGCTTGACCGGTTGCCCTACCTCGATATGGACGTACCGATCCAGCCGCCAGGCCACCACCAAATCCCGGCACCACAGTCGCAGTCTTTGCCCTCTTGCCAATGGTTCCACTTTCAGCACCGTCCACCGTCGATTATCGCCGCTGTGGACCTGATCCCCCGGGCGAATTTCCGCCGCATCAAGCGCCGGTACATACCACAAAATATCTGCCGCCAAATAATCCCCCGCGGAAATAGCCCCTTCGGCCTGACGGCACTGCGCCCGGAGGGCTTCCACCACCCCCAGCGGCTCCGAGGTTCCCGGCCGCCAGATTTCCACCCTCTCGAGGCCATCCAAAATCACCCAAATGTCGGCTGCTTGATCGACGCTCATCACGCCCCCTGCTACTTTCCTGAACCTCCGCGGGTACTCGGTAGCCGCGGTTATCGCGGCGGAGTCCTGCCGCAGAGGAAAAACTCGTCCAAAAATCAACCGCCCCTGCATGCCCCGCCGGCAGCTCGGCAGTCCCCTACCGCCGGCGAGCTTTCGTGCGGCAGACAATGCTCGGCTGGCAACCGATCAGGTCACCCCCCGCGAATGCAGCTCGAAAGGCTCCGTTGCCGCCAGTTGGCGGTCGCACCAATCCACCGTACTGCGAAGTTGTGCCAGGTACTCGCTCCAAGAAACTCTCTGACCATCCAACTCGTAACTCGGCTTGGGGTTCGCCGTCAGTTCGGCGATCAACTGCAAGACTTGACTCCGAATACGGCGCAATTGCTCGGCATCGCCGGTCATTTGCTTGTCTCCTCAAGTTGTTGCTGGCACAGCTCGGCCCCTATCCGCACGCCCCCGTGGGCTTTCGCCCGCTTTCATGAATCGTTCGCTTCAAGTAGGCTTTGAGCGGGGGTTTAAAACTTCTGCACCGCTACCGTTGATCGATGCTGTCAGATCCCGGATGAAGCTGCCCGCACCTGATGCCGGCGGCGCAAATGCCGCGGCTTGCTTTCCCGGAAATGTCGCCGACAATCCGGGCAAAAAGCCCCGTTTGATCGGCTCGGCAAAGCCGCCTTTCTAAATCGCATATAGCCGGAACCGCACAAGAATCACCTGCCCGCCGGTGGGAATGAGGCGGAAGACCACACGGTAACTCCGCCCCGCCTTGGGAAAAGCCGGCTGCACCGAAACATCGAGCACATGGCGAAAGTTGTAACCAAGCTCATCGAGATCCCAAAAAGAATCCCGCTGCAAACTGTTGTAAATCAGTTGGGCAACCGCTACCGATCGGTCATGATGCCCCGCGACCGGTTGCGCCTGATCCGGATCCGATTCATCCAGCAAATACACCGTATAATTGGCCAAGGCGATATCGTGTTGGCTAATGGGCTCACCGGTCTCGTCCACCACCCGCGCAAGCAGCACGGCCGTGCCGTGCTTGAAGACGGTGCCGTAGATGTCGCGTGCTTCGGTCACTGCTCGCTCCCTGCCGAATCGCTTAACCGATGGCCATGCCGACGATGCTCCCCGGCGAGGCCACCACCCCCACGCCACCCGAAAGACAGGATTTTCCCGCTACCACCCGAAACGTACGAGTTTCTCCAACCGCGTTTGACCGAGCAGAACTTCGAGCGCCCATCCGGTACAAAACCGGCGGATGATTGCGCCAAAGCGGATCATTTTGCGGTTCCAATCTCCAGCGACCGTAGTACTCTTCGTCCGTACCCGCTAATGCCCAATAACCCACCCAGGCCGTTCGGGCCACCACGCACGGTGCCGGCCAACCCCCGCGCAAGGCCGCGATCTGCTGTGCCGTGGGCACCCCTCGGGCCACGACAAGCTCCGCCACCTCGCCCGTCAAATAATCCGAAGGAATTGCCCGGCCCAATCGCCCCACGCTCATCCGATCCACATACCCCACGCGAACAAGCTGAAGATTTGTGAAAGATTGCCCCGCCACGTGCAGATGCCGCTTGTGGGCCGATTCCCACACCCCGACCAAATGATGCCAAGCCCCGAGGGCTAAGCTTGCACTGCTCCACGCCTCCCCCAAGCCATCCCACTGGCTGATACTGCGGACCGCCACCCGGCCCTCACCATCCATAGCCAATGCATGATAAAACGCCTGTGCCCGACTGCTTCCTAGAAACCACACGGCCTGCCGCTGATGAGCAAGCGGGCGAAACCACACGGCTACCCAAAACGGCGGACCCACCAGTCCCAACTCGCTCTGGATCTCGCAGTATTGGTTGCGCGATGCCTCGAAGTGCCGTGCCATTCAGATCGCCTCGCTGATCACAAGCCGTACCAGTTCAAGATCCCCCGTAAAAACGCTTTGTTGTGGATCGAGGGCGAGTTGCAGCCGAAATAGCTCGCCCGCTTGCAAACCGTCGATCTCATCGCCGGCAACGAACACGAGTGTTCCGGCCACCAAGCCTCCCGAATTTCCCGGTACCGGGAGCACAATCGCTTTCGCCGGACCAAAGCTCTCTTCATCCAGGGAATCCTCACCCACCGCCAAACGTTCCCACGCAAGCTTGAGCCGCGCAAAATGCTCCGGATCGGTATCGGCGGAAAAACTCGCCCACACCCGCACCACGAGGCCTCGCCCCCCACAACCGCTCGGCAACACTCCGCTGAAACGCACCCTGCGCTCCGCGTTGGCCGGAAAGCAAAGGACCGGCCGCCCCAGCCGCCACCCCGGCACGGCCGCCTCGCTCGGCGGTGGCTCCCCGGCTTGCGGAGGAAATTCGATCCACCAGTTTCCCTCGGACATGGCCCCTTCCCCAGAAATTTGTTTCTCAAAAGCTTCTGCAAGCCAATTCCCGCTTTACCCATCCCGACTCGTGCCGCATGGAGACACCTTCCCGCGATCAACAAGGGGGCATTTGCACCTCTTCTAGCCGCATGAGCCCATCCTCCCCCGCACGCATCGCGCCCCGTTATCAGGAGGCACCGAGCTGGATCCCGCAGAATCATGCCCCCTTTTGCGCGTTGCCCCCGGTTATCGTGCATCACGAAGTATAAGAGCGCATAACTCCCTTCTTTGCGCGTTTAGCCCTCATAGACCAGTGCACTTTCGCCGCGGCGAGGCTCACCTGCTTGATCAGCCGGTACATCGCACGATATACCGCGGGTTGAGCACGGCTGCCGCCCCGCGCTCGCTCGCCTTGAAGCGCACGACAATGTCCTGGGTAAACTCCGCCTCGCTTCCCGGCGGCGACTGGGTCACGGTGATCGGCCAATTCTCCATGTACGCGAACGCTTTGCGAAAATCGCCGATAAACCACCACGTTTTGGCCTCCTGAGCACTCACCCCCATGGCGAGGATTCGGCGGTATGCCAGCCGGCTTTCAACCACCCGGTAGCGTGCCAGCGGATTGGCGCCGGTTGTGGTGCTGGAACTTTGCGGTGCAGTGTACGAAAGTTCCTGAGCGAAAAAGATCCGGCTTGCCGCGTGTCGGTACGCGGGCATCACCAGGACGGTATTCGGTTGCACGAGAACCGGCTCACCCGTGACTGGATCCAACAAATCCGCGAATAGCTGCTCGGCCCGGTCTACATTGGTCCAATCCACGAGCTCATTGCCCGGCAAGGCGTTGACCCACAAGCCCCCGTCGGTCGGACCGTAATAGGTGTGATAACGGGTGCCGTTCCATCGATAGGGATTGACCGCCCCGATCAGCACATCAAGGAGCCGTTTTTCCTTGTTCAGCCCCAGAACTTCGCCGACCTCTGCCGCCCGGCGCAGCACCAAATAAGTCCGATCGAAGAAGATGGCCTCTCGCGTCACGGGAACAATCAGCCCATGTTTGGTCGTCGAAGGCGTTTCAATGTAATCGGCCGAAAACCCCACATGGGGATACGGCATGCCGGGCTCGATCGCCGTGGCTTGATCCGCCAGTGGACCAACGCCGGGAATTTTCTCCCCGTCAAACCGCGTGGGAATCGTCTCCACCAACCGCGACATGACGAATTGCTCATGTCGATAGGCTTCCAGGATCTTCGAGTAGACGATCTGCCCGGTGACCTGGAGGAAGGCCGTCACATCGACGCCTTCGCCCGATTCCAGGAGCAAACCCTCTTGCCGCGGATCGAGACTCCGTACCCACTCGCGCCCTTGCGGCACC
>CAKZMM010000117.1 GCA_937128505.1 uncultured Thermogutta sp. | reverse complement strand
TCTTCGCACTTACCTAAATCTCTACGACAAGACCGTTGACAGTTCAAAGCCCTGCGGGACCTAGACGAAAATCTGTCACGGCTTTGGAGACTTGTCATTCGGGAAACTAACACCCCATGAATGCGGCAAATCCCGCTCATGGCCTGCTGCCAAAAAGTGGACAACTTCAAGCAAATTACCTCGGCTTATCCCCAACCAAGTCGCTCCCCGCGGGAAGATCTATCCCCGACGTAGCCACCCCCAAAGCTCATTTCGACCGGCTTTGCGCGATTCGGCGTGCAGGGTTCCGAGAACTTCGTCTTTTTAGGATTAAGCAATCGGTGCTAACACCGGCCCAATCATCAAATTCAAGCAACGCGATTTTGCCCCTTTTTCATTCCTTGAAGTGTCTAAGCGTGTGCTTTTGCCGATTCGCTACCTCTCTCAATCATCGAAATAAGCCGCCAGCACCCTGCGGTGAGCAAATTCTGGAACGACTTTCGGTACACGACAGAAGCTAAAAGCGCTTGCACCATTAACAAGATTACAATTTCACATCAGCTGCTGAAGTGACCGTTGTCCGCCTCGTCCAAGAGCTGCTGAATTTCCTCCACTGTTTTGGCCTGCCGAAGGAATCGGGTAAAGGTTTCGTCGCGAAGCTGCCGGGCTATACTCTCCAGCGCCCGAAGATGGTCACCCGGCTTATCCGGCGGCGATACCAGCAAAAAGAACAGATGAACTTTGTCGCCATCCAAGCTATTGAAATCCACTCCCGCCCGGCTAATGGCGACCGTTCCTACAAGGTGATCGACGCCTGGATGCTTCGTGTGGGGAACGGCAATATTCCGCCAAATACCGGTACTGCCGAGCTCCTCCCGTTTCAAAATCGCTTTGACGATCCCCTCAAACCCTTCCTTTGATGCGGCTCCGGCGTCTACCAAAGCCTGTACCATCTCCCGAATTGCTTCCTCTTTCTCCTCGGCTTTGAGATCGGCGCGAATGGCTTCGCGTACGATGAAATCAGCGAACTTCATCGAGTTAATCTCCCCAACACCAGTTTCGACTTTATCTGGGATTTTTATCTGGTGGTAGCTGGATAGTTTGAACTATTTGATCGGCCCCACCCTTTTTAATATTGTGTGGCCTGTTAACTTTGTGTGGCTTGCCTATTCACTCGCACGATTTTTCTGTGACAGTTTTGGGTTTATGAACCCACCCCCATTGTTCTCTTCGACACGCAGAACTTTCGTCCACTCAGCTTGCAAACTATCGTCCATTGCCAAGTGAGAAAATGCACCCCGATTGTTGTCGCTGGCGGGAGAGGGGCCGTTCCGCGGTATTCATCAAGCCGTCACGGTGCACATTTCAATTCAGAGGTTCAGGCCGCCCGTGCCTTCACGATACCTAGCACCGCATTCTTAAGCCGACTCGGCTGAGCCCGCGGATTCCGTCGTAGGTTCCTCGGGAATCGGCATCCGCCTAAGGTTTGGGTTCCGATGTCGCTCCTGGATACGCTCCTTATAACGGCGGAGTTGATTCTCTAATTTTTGGATGACTTGATCTAATGCCGCAAATAACTCACCCATTTGTTGTGCGCGAAAGTCATGACGATGTTCGGCTGAAACCCGAACATCAACCGTGGGGGCGTCACGGCGGTCCAGATCGACGGTCACCTCAATGGCCGTCAATCGGTCAAAGAATCTTCCTAGTTTCTCCACTTTGCTACGAATTTTTTCTTGGGTCTCCTCGCTGAGCGATCCGTGACGTGCGGAAACCTTAATTAGCACACCCCTCTCCTTTCATTGTCAATTGCAGCCAAAGAAGCGTCAAAAGGCGACTTCGGTCATCCAAAATAAACCGATCTTGATAATCTTCACAATGTTTACCAAAGAAAATAAGTATGTTGCAAATTTCCTTGGTCATAAGCCTTAAAATCTACACCTTGTCAAGAGACGCAAACCTTATTAATTGAAAATCTTGCCTCAAAGACCGAAATCGTGGAATCGGGCAGTAACTCTACAGCCAAGATCGCTTGAACGGCGACCCAGGCGCTTTTTGTTTTTTGCCGTTCCCCACCAAATTGTTGTGCCAAGTACCGAGCGTTTGTAAATGCTCCGAATCAAATCAGTTTACCGACTTCCGCCAAAAACTGCACCCGGTTTCGCTGTTACGGCACCAATTCGGCTTTTTGACCAACCCGTTTAGAAGCTAAGTGTCAGGACGTTCCAACCTCGTTCAACTTGTAGAGGTCAAATTGTAGAGCTCGAAGGCAAAAACAACGTTTTACTCAGCGTGAAAACCTTATATTGAGAGTTTTTAAGTGCAATTTTCGCTCCCTAAAAGTAAAAAAAGAAGTTTATCCGCCGTGTTAATTTTAGCCTTTTCTAATGCGGCTGGCACGCGCAACACCCGCCAGTCTAAATTTGGGCAACCTTTAGCCCCTGGATTTCAAAAACTAAGTGCTGATGCCTCTCGATTTGCGACATTGTTTACCAACTTTATTTTCACACAAGAGCCAAAAAAGCTCCGATCAACCGGATGGCTCCACTATGAATCTCTAAAAATCCCATCATACGGAGAGGAGTTCTCGGCGATAAGGTTCTAAGATTGAATCAGCAAAGTTATCTACAATTATTGATTATGTAAACATAAGATGCGTTTTTAAGATCTTTAGGGTCAGTTATTTCACGATCTTACGAAGTGCGAGCGGATGTTTACACTCATGGGGAAAATTTCCGGGTAATAACTCCTTTATTTTCATTACTTGAGGCAAGTTGTTTTCTCTTTCGCCGGTTTACCTGGCCGCCCAGATCAGCTCATTCATTAATCGTGGCACGCCATCTCGAATACCAAAAGGACGTGTTCAGAAAGACTTTCGTTCCCAAAGGTAAATAAATGTGCAACCGAATCTCTGCACGAAGTAGAAATTCTGCACGAATAGAAATCCTTGTATGAAAGGAATTCCTTGTATGAAAAGCTTCTAAAATCTGGTGGCTAGCCACAGGACCAATCGAGTTAACCCCTACCTAGGGCGGAAGTAAAGCAGAAGATAGTTTCCGGTTGCCGGGGTCTCGAGTCGACCAGAAAGGTCCGACGGAAAAGTTTTTGCGGGAAACGTCCCGAAAAGTCGTGTTAATCCCTGCCGTTGAGGGCGCGCAAAGTGTCTCACGCGTATCATCATACCTAATTGGAACCGTCGCGGTTAAGCTCGTGAGATAGGCACGACCGAAGGCCCGGCGGTCATTTAGCGGAAAAGCCCTTCGGGCCAGTCCGACGAGCCATCCAATGCTTCAAAAGTGCTTTCCGCGGCCGGCTGCAACCGCTCGCCCGATCCCTGCTCACCGCCGGCAGCTTGTGCGCGGTTCCCTCGTTTCGACAATATGTCCTCTACCCGCCGTAGACTCTGTCTTCGGCGATCCGGCGGATCATCTGGACGGAACGACCCGGGCGGAATCATTTCGAACCGCTCCAAGGCCCATGTGGCCACTGTCCGAAGTGCCCCACTTTGATCACTTAAATACCCTTTGAGGACTTCTACACCCTGGCTCGTAAGCTCCTTTTCCGGGCTGTAAGCGATCGCCAAAAGCTCGTTCACCTTCTGTCCACCATATCGCATAAACGCAGCCTCGATACGTCGCCGCTGGGGTTCGCCGGCTGAAGCTGCCCGGAACAACATCTCGTTAAGTTCTCTCCACCAACGTAACTGACCGGGTTCATTTAACGCCCCGACCACCGGTTCAAAATCCTCGATACTATAAAGGGCTTGAGCGGCCAACCAACGCACCTCGCCGCGGCGATGTTGGGTCAACTCCCGAAGTTTAATAAGAACTGCTTCACCGGGTAAAAGAGCGTCAAGAACAATGGGCTTAGCAAATTGTTCTAAAGCACTGGGTGGGTCCGACGGCCGTGACCAATCGGGTGATTTCTCCAGCACCGAAGCGCGAAAACCGGTCCTCGCCGAAAGCTCAGTCATGGCTGCTAGTTCCACCGCCGGTCCCCCCGCAGTTTCCCAGCGTCCTTTACCTGATAGCCAAAACAGCCTTAAATTGCCCGGAGGTCCAACCGCTTCATTTGTGACCGGTCCCGACCACAAACCGGGCACTTCCGCGGCGACGGCGGCTGGCCCATCGATCACTTCAATGAATCCCCGGCTGGCCGGGGAACCTAGACCAATACTCGTTCCTTTCGAAGTAAGTTCCACAACTGCACGACCAAAACGCATCGTCAAAGTCGGTGTTGCGACCGCGCCTAATTCAAACTCCGTACTACCGATGAATTCAATTCGAATGGAGTCACCGATCTTGCACCGGGGCCGGAACATCGGCAGAGCCAGGTAACGTTCCCCCGCTGAAATCCGTTGCTCGAGCGAAACCCGCTTCCAAGTGCTGGCTACCGTGTCAAAGACAAGGAGGATTTCTCCCTCGCTGATTAGCTCGCCGGCCGGAGCAGATATCGCCGCCGGCGGACCGTCGACGGCTGGCATCTGCATCTCCTGCGACGGGGGCAAATTATTGGGAACACTTGTTGGCGAAGCTGCTTGAGCTTGGCCCGGTTCAAATCCCATTGCGATCCCTTCCGGTTGCTGCAAACCTTCGGCCTCCATTGAGACGCTGGAGGGTTGCTCAAGGGCATCCGGAATCGTCACCGCATCCGGTGGTTGAGCTAGCTGATCGCGGTCGGCGGGCGGTTCCCCCGAAGGCTTCTCCAACGGCATTTGTTGCCGGGAAGTTTGCTCCTGAACTCTTTCGACTTCCGCCTGAGAGCTAGGCGAAGCTTCTTGCTCCAAATCGGGCAATTGAGTCTCGGGAGGACTTTCTTCAACGGTTTCCCGGGGTGTTAGCGAGACGTTGCTTGGCACGGCGGCTGTCGCAGCCGGCGAGCGCTCTGCAAGCCTAGGGGTGGTGCCCGGTCTCAACCGATCCAACTGACCGGTAACCAGTAGAAGACCGACGCCTCCCACCGCCACAGCGAGGATTAATATGAGAGCTGTGCCGACGATACGCGCGATCGACACGGCCCAGGTTGGAATGGCCCACCGGGGTGGGGATTGCAGTTGCGGTAGGGTAGAAGGCACCACACTTGGCGGAGCCTCGGCAGAAGACTCCGCCTTCGGCGATGCTGCCCCGGATTCCAGTTTGTCTATCAGCCCATACATACGTTCCCGGGTACCCGGAGGGATTTCGATCGGCTCCGTCAGGACTGCCGCGAGGATTTGATGACATGCGGTAAGTTCTGCCAAATGCAGATCGGATTCCAGACAAATCCGTTCGAAATCGGGCACACGATCGGGCGGTAAAACGTGATCTAAATACTCAGCGACGGTATTTGGATCCAAATTCGCACGGCGTTCGTCCACTTCCGGCGCCCCAAGGCGGCGTTGCCGCATGAGGTCCTGAATCCGACACATCAAGTTTCTTGCGACCGGACTTTCCTCGATTTTCCGCGCGAGATCCTCTGCCTCTTGAGGTCCCAACAGCCCGTGCATAAAAGCCAAGAGAGAACGCAGGGTCAGCCGCACGTTTTGTCTCCTTGCAAACTAAAAACCTGGCAGGGAATGATGTTGATTATAGTTGAGTATAGAGGTAACCTTTTCGTTTAGGTTATCTATTTAGGTAAAGTGCTACCGAGGGTGCAGTAGGCCTTTCTTTGCTGATGCCTCCTTTTTTCCAAACAAACTGAACTTTAAATGGCTCGTTGGCTTCCAAACGGTGAACAACACTTCCTCAGGTTAGCTGGGCGATACTTCATCAACTTTCCCTACCCTAATTAGTGCCGAGCTAAGGCCCAACTTCGTTCAAAGAAGCTCCATTTTCTCTGGGAGCGAAGCCGTTTTCGCCCGCGATTGAACCTGAGGCGACGGAGCAGCTTCAAGAACGCGTATTTCGTTGGGTGAACGTGGTGTTTAAGGGGGCACGTATTCGAGCGGGTCGAGGGTTCACACTAATCCAAAGTCCTTCGCCGACGCGTGTATCGAAAGTCCCCTCGCGATCATTAGAATGGGGCACTGGTCCCCTTAAGGAGCGGATATCGACTAGACCCGTCAATCGCTGAGCCTGGAGCCTTGCCGGGGATCTCGAGCTTCCAACGCGCAGGTAAACCCATTTAATTCGATCGGTAGCTTGAGGCAGCCCGAGCCGAAACAGATCACACTTGATCGATCTCGTCAATCAGGGCTTCAGATGCCGCTGCAATAAGCCGTGATAAGTATCGATACGTCGGTCTCGGAGAAAAGGCCAGTGCGTCCGCACCACATCGATTTTCTCTAATTCACAGTCGGCTAGAAGTACCATCTCTTGATCATGGGGTGCGCGAGCGAGCACCACGCCATTGGGGTCGCACACTAGGCTTGAACCCCAAAATTGTAAACTTCCTTCGCTGCCCGTCCGATTGACGGCTGCCACAAACATGCCGTTGGCGATCGCATGGCTTCGATGCATCAATTCCCAGGCTTCATGCTGGAGGGCTCCGAAAAGTGCTTTTTCCTCGGGATGCCAGCCGATGGCCGTGGGAAAGATGAGGATTTGGGCCCCGGCCAAGGCGAATAAGCGAGCCACCTCCGGGAACCATTGATCCCAGCATACCCCGACCGCTAATCGGCAAAAGCCCAGATCAAACACGGGATAACCGAGGTCTCCCGGAGCGAAGTAAAACTTTTCATAATACCGTGGATCATCGGGAATGTGAGTCTTGCGATAAACGCCGACCAATGCCCCGGAATTGTCCACGATAACCGCCGTGTTGTGATAAAGGCCCGCATCGCGACGCTCGAAAATCGAACCGACTAAGGCCACGCGATGCTGCCGCGCAAGATCCTGGAGAAAGTGCGTAGTGGGGCCATCCACCGTTTCCGCGAGAGCAAATTGGCCGTGGTCCTCCGTTTGACATGGATAATACGTAGCAAATAGCTCCGGCAAGCAGATAAGCTGCCCCCCTCGGTCGGCTGCCTCGGCCACCAGGCTAGCCAAACGGTCGAAGGTCGCCTGTTTACTCGGGCAAGCCCGATGTTGAATGAGAGCGATTTTCACTTGAGAGGATGATCCGTCCGACATCGTACCGATTTCCAGGTGAAATACGACCCGAATTGATCAAGCACGGTTTTGTAAAATTCAATCTGTCGCTACTAGAGCTGCGAAGTTCGACCGTTGCCCGGAGCAATTCAAGCGAAACTGTACGGGAAAGCACTCTACGCTAACGGCTTTAAAGTGCCCGTGAAAGTGCCGGGATACTAAGTTCGTAAGTCAAGAAGGCGTCGAAGGGCTTTATCTTCCGTAATTACGATTCCTTGAGATGGCACCGCGCAACGGGGTTATCGCGGTTAGTTTCTCCATAACTAATAACTACATTCAAAATAAATATATGAATATACAATAGTATGACGCTCGATGGGCGAAACTGTTGCCCCACCGCCACATTTCAACCAGATACGACTCTCAACTAATAGTATTCATTAGTAGTGATCGCATAATATTCATCGCATGATGCTCTAACTTCGTCAGCCCCTTCACGGAAGATGCTCGCATGAGAGCACGACAACCTTCCTCCGAGGGGCTCTGCCGAATCTTGAAGTGTCAAACGGTTCAGTTGTGTGCTGATCCTTTCTAATCGTCAAAGTGCATACAAAACTTTGCGGTCAGGCCGTCAGCCGTAGGTCTCGGGCCAGTGTGAATCATTCGAGGCTCGGAATGAATTCGAGGCGGGATAGATTAAGCGAGTTGAGATGCTAACAGGAAAACCACCATGGGGAAAGAGGTTCCTGGGCTTTTCATTACGGGCACCGATACTGGGGTAGGCAAGACGCATGTTGCGACCATCATCGTCAGGCAGCTGCGAAACTCGGGCTACCACGTGGGTGTTTACAAGCCGGTGGCAAGTGGGTGCGAAAAGATTCGTGGACGCTTGGTCTCTGAGGATGCCTTCAAGCTCTGGGACGCCGCCGGACGTCCTGGGCCGATCGCCCGAGTTTGCCCGCAAGCTTTCGCGGCTCCCTTGGCTCCACATTTGGCCGCTGCTTTGGAGGGAAAAAAAGTCGATTGGGCTCTGGCGGTCCGAGGATTTGAGTATTGGTGCCGCCGGAGCGATATCATCATCGTCGAGGGAGCAGGAGGCTTATTGTCTCCGGTAACGGAGGAGCATTACGTGGCAGACTTGGCCGAATCTATTAATTTGCCGCTCGTCGTTGTCACGAAAAACGTGTTGGGAACCATCAACCAAACGCTTCAGACCCTGATGGCTGCGGCCAATTTCGGCCAGGGTTTGCCCGTGGCGGGCATCGTCGTAAACGAACCCCTTGATCCTGCTTCAGACCTCAGCAGTCACTACAACGTTGAGGAGCTTCAAAAACGATGCGGGGTGCCCATATTGGCCCATGTGCGGTGGAAGGCGACCGAGTCTGACCGGCAAGTCGATTGGTTCAAACTTGCCCGGCAACACCAAATCTCTAAAAGCAAGTGTTTAGGAACACCTGGAGGCGTTTCTCTTCGCGAGGGCTCAAAGAAGATTCCTCTCCCCTGAGAAGATTCCCGTGCCGAGAGGTCCCGTCTTCTCAAAAACCTTAGCTGGGCAGCCTTAGACGATCTAACTCTGAAGGGGGCCGACAAACCCTCGCCCAGGCATATTGCTTTCGTTATTTATAAAGCCGAGGCAACCGATCACCGCAGTTGGGGGAGGAGAAAGGGGAGGGTTTGAAGCCGAGTTGGCACACGGTTCATGCGCGAGCAGAACTCGGAAATGACTCACGGCAAGGCGGAGAGAAAGGGATCTTTGAATCCTTCCGGATCGGGCGTGCACGCTCTGAAAGCGATGCTAAAAGCATCGCAAAACCGACGCCGGAATGCCGTAAAACTTTGCCCTATTTGCCTCGAGGGATGCGGACGCTCCTTCATTCTACTTACTGGCAACTAATGCCCCGTTTTCGCATCGCTGCTCAGCTCTGGTGGTATTGATGGCGACTGCGAAGCTTACCATCCAGCGACCGTCGCGATCGGGGACAACAAGCCAATGCGGCTGAACGGCGATGGATTGAGGAACAAGTTCGAAGCCCGCCTCCGATCCATTGACGCTCTGAACGGGAAAACTCCAGAAGCCCGTGGGCCGACTGAAGCGAAGCGCTGCTTCCAAACCCAACCACTCATCCACCAGGGTGAGTTCGTGAGCATCCTCGATCGATAGTCGTTGACCCAAATCTCCCAATCGTTCTTGCTCAGATCCCAGAAAGTACCGGTCCGAAAGCCCCGGCGGCATTCCTGCAAAATTCATCTCCACCGAAAACTGGAAGCGAAAGTCCGGTGGCAAATGCTCGATTAAGTAGGCGATTTCTAGAACGGAACTTCCGGCGTTAAGGCTAATGGCTTTAGTTAATCGAATGGGAATTCCCGCGACATCCCCCTCGCGCGAAAGAAGGAGCCTCACCCTTTGAGGTTTACGTTGAAGCTTCGCCTCATAAGCCCCGAGTGCGAAATCACCGAGGTCTGTTGCTTGCCCCGATTCCACATCCGTTGCGGAAGTCTCCTCAGCAAAGAAGAGATCCACCAAGGCTTTTCGGGGATATCCATCGTACCGAACTGCTCGGTCTAACCCCTCCTGCTTGAAAACAATCCGGTCGTGAATGCTTGCAACGTGGTCCCCCTGACTCCGCGCGCCTGCCAACACTTTTCGATGGTATGCCTCCGGTCGCCGCGTCAAGGTAGCGAGCAAGTTGTGACGGATACTTCGTATGTCTAGCTCATACAAATGTCCCCCTTGCATCGGCGCGAAATAAGCTGCCAACTTGTCGTTGGCAAGTCGTACCTCGAGTCGGGCATCAAAGTTGAAATCGTCAACCACATCCTCAATCCAGGGTTCCCGCGGCCGGGTAGCTGCGTCGAGGTATTCTTCGGCGGCGATCAAATGATGGTAGATGGCGTTCCGCAAGTGAGGCAGATAAATCCCCCCAAAAGCTCCGTGCCAATACCCGCAGTTGCACTGAGCGCGATAAAGTTCCCGACGCGCCTGTTCCAAGTAATTTGCCTGCTCCCGAGTGGTCTCACATGCCAGTTCGCGCTGCAACCGAAAACTCAGCCCCAGCATGCGCGAATACATCTCGTTGGACTCGGGATATTTCACCCGAAAATTCCGCCAGAAGCCGCCCCGCATGAATCTGCGTAATCGGGGCCATCGAGCGTCGTTCTCAAATTCGTGAGCCAAATCCTCCAACTCTTGCTGCTTTTCGATGGGAAGAATCCATTCGGTCATCTCCCGATAACTACAATCGGGCAAATAAATCTTTCCCAAAGGCGGCACTGCCTCGAAGGCCTCACCCAGGGTAGTGACTTCCAGCCAATCACTATTTTGCAGAAGGGTCTCGAAGAATCGCTCGAGCCAACGATCTTCGTAAACATGACGAAAGGTGTCAGGCCAACTACCAAATTTTTCTCCATCGTCTCCTAACACAGCGACCGCGTGGCGATGTTTTTGACCTACTTCCCTGAGGTACTCGATCGTCACCTGCGGGTCCGCAAAGGGGATCGTGTAACGAAGGCGTTCGCTGCCGGGAAAAACCGCAAGTAGCCGCCCTTCGTCCTCGGTCACATAAGGGCCAAAAAGCTGATCATCATTTAACCCGGCGGACTTGAAGTGAAAATCGTCCAACACGGTGTACCGCACGCCGGCATCGGCTAAATCCTTGGTGAACGATTGCTCCCAGACTCGTTCCGCGACCCACATGCCGCGGACTTCCGTCCGAAAGCGTTCCCGGAGGTGCTCGCGATATTCGACAATTTGTCCGACCCGGTCATGGCTCGGAATCATGGCCAGGATCGGTTCATAAAATGCCCCCCCAATGATCTCCACACGTCCCTCGGCGACCAATCTGGCTAAACTTTCCAAGTACTCCGAATGATGTTGCTCCAACCACTCGAGGAGCGGCCCACTGATGTGTAGGCTAATTTTGAGAGGGGAAAATTGCTGGAAAACTTCCAAAAATGGTCGGTAACTTTTTTGGAAGGCTTCCTCGAATACCGAATCAAAGTTGCCGACGGGCTGATGGTTATGAAGCAAAAGGACTAGTCGGACTGGGCGGTACATTGGTGAGGCTTCGTAAGCTTAGATTCGGTTCTGCACGGACTAGGAAACGGACGATTTGAGCGCCGGGAGCAAAGTACAAGCCAATCTACCTTCTTACTTAATTTTTCTAGTTACGGCTAGTTTTTTGTCGAAGCTCGCGACTCATCCCAGCTTTTCGGCAGTTCCGGATTACCCGGTATTTTTGCGTCGGATTACCCGGTATTATCGGGCCACTTTTCTCAATCAAAAAGCCCCGACAATACAAACGGGTAATAGCAGGGCCTTAAGCTTTGCCGAGAAACTTAAAGCTTCCCCGGCTGATTATATTTCCAAATCGTCCAAAAACCCCCAAGCTATGCAGTTTCTCTAACCAGAATATTTTGTGAGTCGCCAATTTCCGCGTCGATTTCTCGGAGAAATGCCGCTGCTTCTTCCGGCGGTACCGGATTTATGTAAAAGCCGGTGCCCCATTCGAAACCGGCTGGCCTGGTCAAGCTCGGCATGATCTCCAAATGCCAGTGATAATGGGCTAATTCAGCGGTATCGAACGGCGCCGTGTGAATGATGTAATTGTAGGCCGGCCGGTCCAAAGCAAGCTCTATTTTCAGGATCACCTGCCTGAGAACCGTGGCTAAGTCCTCGATTCCATTCTTCTGGATATTCTCGAAGTGGCTCGAGTGCACCTTTGGAAGGATCCACGTCTCAAATGGGAACCGGCTGGCGAATGGGCAGAACGCCGTAAAGGCTGGGGTATCGTGAACCAACCGTTTCTCGTAATTAAGTTCTTGCTGAATCATGTCGCAGTAAACGCAACGACCTCGGTAGTTGTAAAACTCGAGTGAACCCGTCATCTCTTCCCAAACATTGATCGGTACAATCGGAGTGACGATAAGCTGACTATGGGTATGTTCCAGAGATGCCCCGGCAGCCGCCCCCACGTTCTTGAAGACCATGCCGTAAACAAGGCGAGGATCACGCTTGAGATCGACCAGCCGCTCGCGGTAGGCCCAAACTACTTCTTGAAGCTCAAGATCCGAGAGTTCAGAAGTGCTGATGAGATGCTTGGGAGACTCTATGATGACCTCATGAGCCCCCACCCCGCGCATCATGTCGTAAATGCCGTCTCCCCGCTTGTTGAGGTCTCCCTCAATTTCTAGGGCCGGGAATTTGTTGGGCACCACACGAACCCGCCAACCTCGGCCATTTCGCGGCGAACCTGGTTGCCGGAAGGCGATGATTTCGCTCGGCGTTTTATCCTCATTTCCCTCGCAAAAGGGGCAAAAGCTCGATCGTCGCCGGGCCGGCGTTGTGTCGAAGTCGTGAGGGCGTCTTGCCCGGCTTTTTGCGACAATCACCCAGCGACCTACAATCGGATCCTTTCGTAAATCAGGCATAACTAGTCCTTAAGATCCAACCTAATCCCAAAGCTTCAAACACCATAAGTAAGCTTAAGTAAGGTTCTAAACCTTGCGTTAGCTTAACCGGGAATCGACTTTAGTTTATATCGAGGCGGCAGCATTAGGCTTCTAAAATATGCGTAAGGCGCAAGACCGGATTTTCGCGGATTCGCAATTTCCCGCCAAATCACCATAGTGATCGCTTTCGTGTTGAGCTGCCGTGTCGTTGTGTCGAAAGCAATGATTTCTTAGTTTTTTGCCCAAACGCCCTAGCATCTTGTTTTCTCGCTCTAGCGGTCCATACCAAGTTTTTTAGCCAGAGCCGCGTATCTCCGCTTTCCATAAGCCCCGACGTCTGCGTGCCCCTGCGGTCGCAAAGCATGTTTGCTGTGCAAAAAAGCCGTTCTGCTCCGAAAAACCGTTTCCTTTTCCCACTGTTAGGAAGGGCCCTTCGTCTGGGGGCATCGCAAACTATCTTTTCTATTGGAAAACCGTTTCCTTAGCTCGGGAAGCAGGCTCTAGCAGTCGCTCGGGCAAGAGTCCCGTGGGGAGCCGTTGTGATATAACGCTACGCCTGCCACATAATCAGTTCGTACTCCGGCGGCGGTACCGTGGTCTCGATAAAACTCTCCACGGGGACCCGCTCGATGGGGCGATCGGGATAACTGAGCTCCACAAAGAAATGCACCGGCTCGTTGACACTGACCCCTAAAGTTCGCAGCGGTATTGCCAGCTCTAAGATAAGGTCAGAAACCACCTCCAAATTCGTCTCGCTCGAAACACTTCGGTTCTTTAGCAACTGGATCGAGGGTCTCTTTTCTCCCAGATTCTTGATCAGCAGCTCTATTGCTCGCGGCTGCAAAAACACCACCCGAATGGCCTCTGCCTGAGCCAGACGTTCCCGTACCGATCCTCCCCGGGCATCCAGTCGCAAGCAAAATCGATCCAGCCCAAAGCCGAAGTACACCGACTCGATCAAGCCCTCGCGGGCCATGGCCATTGTTCCCCGGCCGGTTCGGCACTGGAAATGACCGGCATTAATCCATTCGAAATAGGTCTTTCGGCCATCAACTTTCACATTCAAGAGACTGGTGGGCTGACTGTAAACATGCACCCGACCAAATTGCTTGATTGGTTTGGCAAGCTCCGGCGGGGGTTCCTCGCCAAGCCGCAGGTAAACGTTTTGCAAATGCTTACGGAAGAGCCGATCGAAAAGCCCGTCCTGAGCACAACTGTGGGAATCGCCGAACCACCAAAACCAGTCGCTCCCTTCAGCGATGTAAAGTTCATCCCAGCTCTGTCGCAATTGTTCTGGGGCATGCTTCTTAGATTTCGCTTGCTCCCCCAGGAATCGACGAGCTTGATGCAGCAACTCCCAAGCCCGATTACACTCCGGATGGCCGATCCATATGCCGAAATTGTGTTGGATCCAACTCCCCGGGAAAAGATGGCCTAGTTTGTCTACTGCTGGGTACTGCTCGAGGTAATCCCCAATCGGCATGGGCCTGATTTTTGGGTGACGAACAATCCGCTGATACAATTGCCGCAAAAAGTCGATGCCATTGTTTGGGTAATATTCCCAGCAATTTTCCCCATCCAAAATAATCGGAAGCAGCGTGGGCCGATGCCCTGCATTGCTCCAGGTAGCCCGCCCAATTGCTTCCACCTTACCGATAAAATCATCTACGGCTTGCTCCGGGGCATAACGCTGATAATGGAAACCGATTTGGTCGCTCATCGCATGATCGCGAAAGATGATTTGGAGTTGTCGCCCTGCTTCTTCCACCCGCCAAGGCCGGTACAACATTTCCGGGTTACGGTGATAGCCGTGGGAATCTCGCGAAATCCAGCCATCTGTGGAGCAGGACAAAATCTCTTCATCCGTCGCGATCCACTGAATACCTGCATCGGCAATGGGGGGAATAATCCCTTGGCATACCGAGCCTTCAGATGGCCACATTCCCCGGGGTTTGCGTCCGAATAGTTTTTCGTGGTAATTCACTGCCCGACGCACATGTTCGGCAACGTCCTCAGGGTAACCGTCAAGGTATTGGGGGAGATTGACCTCGGGCATTGCCCGGCGTGCGAGCCTCTTATCCAAAAGAAGCGGCAGAATTGGATGAAAGAAAGGCGTGGTTGTTAGCTCCACCTGACCTCGCTGCTGGAGCTCTCGATGAAGCGGCACAACCTCTTGAAGGAGTTCCATCTGTTTATCGAGTAGCCACTGCTTTTCCGACTCTGTCCAGTGGCGTCCCTTCTTTCGGAACTCTGCCAGCTCTGGGTCCCGTTCGAAGGCAAGTGGATGGAACCATACCAAATTCGACCAACATTGCAGGTCGATGATGTCCCGCTTCGAGAATCGCTTACGCGCTCTTTCGGCAGAATCAACCGTGAAACCCCGCTTTTTGTAAAGCTCGTAATAACGAGGGTTGGGCCGGATCATTTGATCCGGATGACACATGAAGAAGTTATCGAGTAGGTAGTTGAAATCTTCTTCCGTCAGCCCGTCCGCCGGTAATCGAGACACGCGAAGGTGTGTGTCCTGATGTCCCGATTCGGTATAGGCTAGTAGCTGTACGAGGAGGCTGGGTACGAGATTAATCGTGGCATGCATCTCGGGGATTTCGGCCAGAAGCATGGCCATCCCCCAGTAATCTTTTGTGCCGTGCAATCGCACCCACGGCATTGGATTCTCTAGGCCAACATCGTCGGGATAATAAGGCTGGTGCTGGTGCCAGTAGATTGCCAGGGCCACCTCGTGCATTTGCGACATTCCTTCTTCTTCACCGGTCGATCCGTCTTTTTTACAGGCCAAACAGGATAATAAAGGGTGGAAATAGCCTTCATCTGCTTGGATTCATATCCGCCGACCAATACATAGCAAAGCAACACTTGCTGGGATTCACGCACCGCTACCAAAGGAGATTAAAGAATCCCCCGGGCTCCCAGCACACGAATGTGAACATGCATTTTTCCGACGGTACCCGGGACAGCCACGGCTTGAATCCTTTTGGAAATGGTTAGAATCTCTATCGGGAATTGTTTTTTTAAGGTCTTCGAACTAAATTTCCCAAGTTGAGCCTAACTCTACACAATTTGAGGCAGAAGGCCAAACCCCACAAAATGCAAGCGAGAGCACAAAAAATCGAAGCGAGAGCACAAAAATAGTTTAGGGACACTGCCGCTCTAAAGCGTTCAAGCGCCGACGTACTACGAATTCATATAGCTTACTATACTCGTGGGCACTCCTTCTCCAAGACCAATCTTGCTGCATTCCAACTGTGATTAGCTTTCGCCAGATTTCCCGGTTCTGAAAGCATTCCTCCGCTCGCCGCATGGCTTGATTGAAGGCTTCAACGGTTGGCTCGGAAAAGGCAAAACCGTTGGCCGTACCTGCCGCAAGATTCTCAGGCGTGCAATCCACAATGGTATCCGCTAAGCCTCCCGTGGCGCGAACGAGCGGTACGGTGCCGTAACGCAGGGCATGCATCTGACTCAGCCCACATGGTTCGAATCGGCTAGGCATCACAAAGATATCGGCCCCAGCCGTGAGCAAATGGGCCAAAGGTTCGGAGAATTCAATGCGAACGGACACCTTCTCAGGCCACAATCGAGCCAAATTGATGAACTCTTTTTCAAGGTTTGCCGTGCCGGTCCCGAGCACGACCCATCGGACGGCCCGATCCGGAGCCCAACTTCGTATGAGCTCGGCCAAAAGGTCGGAGCCTTTCTGCTCGATTAATCGCCCAACAAATGCCACCACGGGGGCCTGAGCAATAGGCGGCAGACCCATTTGCCGCAAAAGCTCGGCTTTGCAGACCGCTTTTCCTTGCTCAAAGGTACTACAGTCGTAATTTGCCGGAATGAGGCCGTCGGTAGCCGGGTTCCAAACCGAGCTATCGATCCCGTTTAAAACTCCGAAAACAACCTCCCTCCGATTACGGAGAACGCCCTCCATCCCGAAGCCAAATTCTGGCGTTTGGATCTCTTCGGCGTACCGCGGGCTAACCGTGTTGATGGCATCGGCATAGACCAAGCCTGCCTTCAAAAAGCTGAGCTTTCCGTAGAACTCCAGCTCCTGCCAGTTGAAATGTTTCCAGGGCAGCCCCGTCAGCTCCATATCCCAATGCCAAAAAAGACCCTGGTAAGAAATGTTATGGATCGTGAATAGCGTGGCGATCTGCCGATACCTGGCTAATCTTTCGTATTCGAGTCGTAGATACGTCGGGATCAGTCCGGTTTGCCAATCATTGCAGTGAAGCACATCGGGCTTAAGTTCCAATAAACGAATGGCCTCCAAAGCCGCCCGACAAAAGAAAACAAAACGTTCGCAGTTGTCGGGATAATCCTCACCGCTTTCGGTATATAATCCATCCCGATCGAAATACTGATCTTGCTGAATGAAAAAAACTGGTACGTTGCTACCGGGCACAAAGCTTTGGGCGAGTTTCCCTGCTACGGTCTTGGTACCAACGGGTACGATGAACCCAATGCCGAGCGGCTCGATCGGAAAACCAACATAACGGGCACAGCGGTATAGTGGCATAACGACGGACACCCCATGCCCGAGGCGCGCGAGTTCCACGGGAAGGGTCCCGCAAACATCGCCCAAGCCACCGGTTTTAGCAAAGGGAACGGCTTCGCTGGTTGCAACTAAAACTTTCAAGATTCTCCTCCATGCCAGCAAATGATCCGTTTTTACGGAAAATCGTCACAAAGATGATTATGACTCGCAAGGCGGTTTTCCCGACTATACGGACGAAAAAAAGTCGCCCGGGTATATCAGGCAAAATTTCCTTAGGTTTAAAAGGCAGGGCCGCCGCGATAGGTCCGTGCAAGCCCCGACCAACCACTTTTGGCGGGAACGTTTTCGGCGGGAACGTGTTGGGTGAACAAGGTTGGTTCTGTAGGGAGGACTTTTGCGAGACGGATTTTGGCCCCTATGCCCCAAATTCGGCCAGTGTTTTACGGAAGTTTGTACTTGTGTCGGATAGGTGCACCGTCATTCAAAATTTTTCGACTGTTAAAAACGAAACTTAAATAATTTGCTATGTTTATATAGTAAATAAGTTATGGTCGCTTTTGAAAATCTCCAGGGCAAGTATAAGCAAGCCTTACGCTCAACAAGTTAAAGCTTCACGCGAAAAACAAAGCGTGTTCCGGAACGAAAATTTGCAGACTGCCAAATGACAATGCCCCCAGTGAAAATCATAGCTTCAATCTTGATCTTACTCCATTCTGCATTGATTTTGCATTTTCGTGATACGGGATATGGATATTCTGGCCGATGGTGGTGATGCGGATCCTTCCATTTGTGATTCAACCAGCAAATCACAATACCTGGCAATAGTGAACCGAATTAAATTTATCTTTTTCATATTATTTCACGACTTAGTTCATCCAATAGAGTGCGAACTATCTGGCGGCTTTAGTTTTAACACAAGCGGGCTTTGCTAATGATTCGCTGAACCGTAGTTCGGAAATTGTCGACGCCAGTAAAGTTTACTTTAAGGATACTCATTATGCCGACTTCGGTGCCGGTTTTGGCGGGTGTTGGTAATCCGCGTTCGGCAGTCGTATCAACACATTTGTCACGAAGATTTCAGCCCCAATCCTCAAGCTTTATTCATTTTCTTAACCGTTTTACTTCACTTTCTCGGTTATAAAAAAATTGTTCTCTGGGAAAACGTAGTTTTGTTTCTCGCTTCTCCGAATTGAAATTTTGATTATCCCCTTTTTTTTCTAATGTTTTTCCTACCGTACGTTAGCCGACACGCATTCCTGTCTAAAATTGGATCGAAAGGTTTAAAGATCATGACTGTTGGCATTATTCATGTTTATTCTCCCCATTTCTGCGGTTGGTTTGGTCGCGGTCGGCTTCCCCTCCAGTTGAGCAACGATCAGTAGCTTTAGTTAAGCAGTCAGTCGGTAGCGAATCCCGGTACGTTGACGGCTTTCTTTTTCAGTCGCTCCACACCTGCGTAAACAGTACGCAATCCTCTGCGCGAACCATCGGGGAACACACAAAGCCTCGGCGAGTATTTGTGTGTCAAACTGCTGCGGGAGAGGAAGCGGAAAAAGATTGAGCAAATCTTGGGCAGTCCTTAGTCGGTATAGCCCCAGGATTTCCAGCAATTTTCTGTCTTCGATCCGGAAAGGTTTCGAACGTCGTCGGCCCGAGCGGTCCGATCTGCGAAGCTCCTCGACAAAAAGAACCGGTAACTCAATGGTTAGACTTTCATGAGGAAAAATCGCAGTGAGAAAAACCAGGTCGTGAAAGAACGCAATTGGGGAATCCTTTTGGGGACTCAGTCGCCGCCGAACTTGATGCAAATTTCCGTCTCGGGCAAGGATAAGCTTCTTCGCAATAATCGGTCGCACCAACAGAACGGAAAAACCGTTGGCGAGCAAGGCGCCGATCTTCTTCCGAATCGAGACGACCGGCGAATGCTGGATCTCCACCACCGTGGTCGGCCCCACAAGCGCATCCACCCGAAATGGCCCAATGGAGACCTCGGTCGGATGTTTTTCGCCAGCGTAAAGGGCCTTCAATTGCCTATGAAGCGAGTATTCCATGGCAGTAAGCTAAAGTTGTGGGAAACGGGCTACGGATTATGCGAAAGGAATAGACTTCCGAAAATGGAGATTATGGAATTTCAAGAGGGACGCTCTCGAACTGGACGGAAGTCCCATTCTTGCCCCCATATTGAAGCCCCGTTTTTTCGCCAATATCAACCGATCTCAACGAGGGATGATGCGTGGCAGGCGGCCAAGCAGAGGGCAACTTCGTGCAAAAAAACCCGCTAATTGCCTTTGGTCTTGCCCGTCAAAACAAGGGGATCTCAGCGAATTTCAGAACCGCAAGCTGAAGAGAGCGACTTTCAAAATCCTGCACGGCCCGATTATGCCGCATTTGAATCTAGCGCCGCTTAACCCGCTCTTTGCGCCGAAACCTTTTTGTTTGCTATCTGAACACGTCGGGCATTCCCAGTGGGACCGGGGAATTGATCCCAATCTCTGAGCGAAGGTTCTCCCCGCGTTTGTCTTCAACGGGCCTGGGGGATTGGCTCAACTTTTTTCTGAATCCGGGATTTTCGAACTCCTTAGCGTGAAAGCCTCGCAAAATCCGCTACTTAAGCCAAGTGGAGAAAACGCGCACCAACTGGCCTAAAGGCCATTGAAATCACTAAACCGGGGCTCAGGATCGGCATAGGGCCCATTTTTCACCAGTCTTCCTTGCTCTGGTTAGCCCGAGGGGACACGGTCTGGTGAAAAACCTTGACCGCTTTTGATCGCGCTCAGGCGTCGTTGAGCAAAGCACCGAGGAGCCGTTCCTCTTCCTCAAGTAGTGGTTGTTCTCTCCAAGGCAGAAAAGCTCGTTTGCAAATCATCCTTGGCAATCCATTGCGGAGCTGAGCTGATGGCTATGACTGAGCATCAAAGCTACCCATCTCCGGGATGGAAGAGCTGCACGATAATCCTCGGCTTTTGGCGGGGCTCGACTCAACTCTGGATTGCTTCCTTGCTTGCTCGAAATACTGTTAGCTATAATGCCAATTCCCCAAATTTTTTCAATACGGCATTTGGTTTGGGGGGTATTAATCAGATTTGCCCTCTCCCTAAGGCCTTCTAGTGCGGGATTGCGGTTCCCGCAGCTTAATGGCGGGTCATGAAGGTGGCGTTCGGTATGGGCAAGCAGCCTTGGCGAAAAAGTTCATAGTGCAAAATGAGGAGGAACGGCAAGTGCGGGCCGAAAAGTATCTTTTTACGAGCGAAGCCGTAAGCATGGGTCACCCCGACAAATTGGCTGACCAAATTTCTGACGCCATTCTTGACGCTTTAATCGCGGAGGACCGCACAAGCCGGGTGGCTTGCGAAACGCTAGTCACGACGGGAATCGCCCTGGTGGCCGGTGAAATCACCTCGAAGGCACGGATTGATTACCCGGAAGTGGTTCGTGACGTCATCCGCTCGGTGGGCTACGTCGATGATGAGCTCGGATTTAACGCGAATACATGCTCGGTGATGTTAGCCCTCGATCGCCAGAGCCCGGACATCGCGATGGGGGTTGACCCTGACGAAGCGCGCGGCAAAGACATCGGGGCAGGTGATCAAGGGATGATGTTCGGCTACGCGTGTACGCAAACTCCTGAGTTAATGCCCCTACCCATCTCGCTGGCCCATCGGATTTTGCACCGCTTGACCCGGTTGCGCCAAAGTGGCGAAGCCCCCTGGCTACGACCCGATAGCAAAAGTCAGGTGACGGTGGAGTTTGAAGGTCATCGCCCTATGCGGGTGGATACGGTCGTGGTATCGACGCAACATCACCCGGATGTCTCGATGAGGGAAATCTGCGAGTTCGTTGTGGACCATGTGGTCAAGCCGGTCCTGCCTGAGGAGTTAAGCGGAGGAAATATTCGTTATTTGGTGAATCCAACGGGGCGGTTTGTGACGGGCGGCCCGCTGGGTGACACGGGGTTAACCGGCCGAAAAATCATGGTGGACACCTACGGAGGCTGGGCCCGACACGGAGGTGGAGCCTTCAGCGGTAAAGACCCTACTAAGGTGGACAGGAGTGCCGCGTACATGGCCCGGCATATAGCCAAACATATTGTGGCGGCAGGTCTTGCGGACCGTTGCGAAGTGCAATTGGCGTATGCAATTGGGGTCGCCGATCCCGTGAGTGTTCTGGTCGACACCGACGGAACCGGCTTGATTGAGGATTCGCGACTTTGCGAGTTGGTCCGGGAGTTGTTCAAACTCACGCCCCGCGGCATTATCCAGGAACTGGATTTACTGCGGCCGATTTATCGTCTGGCAGCTAGCGGCGGCCATTTCGGCCGGAGTGAACCGGAGTTCACCTGGGAGCGGACCCATCGGGTTCAGGAGTTGCAGCAGGCAGCCGGAGTCGTCGGCGCTCCGCTTCGAGTGGCAGCTTCACCAACTTAAGCGGCCTAATTTACTCAGCAGGTTTGATTGGGTAGTTGATTCGCTGGCCGACGATTTTTCAATTTTTATTTCAGATTTTATTCGAATTTTATTTCAAACTTACCTCGCAAATCGCCCCTTCCTGGTACTCGGGCTATTACTTCCATCGTGCCCTAGAACCTTGGGGGAATTTTCCGCTTAGTTTTACGTACTTCGCGGCTTCACCACTTCGGCCTTGCGTGAGTGTTTCATGCAACTCCTGCTTTGTGCCCCGGATTTGAGAGAGGAGTTAATGTTGCTGGAAACAGTGTCTTGCCGGGATCGGTCGGCTGCCGGAATCGACATACGCTGCTGGGATCGAAATTCCAGCGGGAGAAAAATCTTGCTGAAAAAACCGGAAAAAAACAAAGCAAAACCCCGAAAGTTTGAAGCTCAGGAGGCGCAACGAGAGCCTTTACTCTTTTGTGCGGTTTGCGGGGGATTTGCTTTCTCGAGCTGCTAATGCTCGGCCTCTAACTGGCGGTGCGCTCGATGCCGAGGATTCATTTCGTATAGATTGTTGAAGAGGACACTAACATTTCAGCTAATTTGCAGAATTTTGGAGGTTTCAATCTCGAGTGGTGCCGCTATGCTTGCAACCGGCACACGCGGGGGTTTACCCTCATTCATGGCCACAAAGATTATCAGTGAAGTCATGTATTTTGTATTAGGCACTTTTTTTCGTCGGTTTGCCGTTTCCTAGCACGATTCTGTGTAAACTTTTGATAATTTTTCGCGTCGGGGAACCGCCTGCGGTTCCTTGACGCATTCGCCAATTTTTAGTAGGTTTTTCTACTTAGTTTTAATTTTTCGGTTGTTGTTCATTAAGCCCCAGTTTTGCGACATGCAAAGTTTTCCCCTTTCGGGGTTTGCTCCGGAAGGTAAATCCCCGAAATACTCGGGACTGTGATTCTACGTTTCCGCTTAGCCGAAACGTGCCCAAAAAGACGTTGTCTAAGTAGATTAACGCCTGAGGTATTCCGCGGGCTGAAAGCTTAAAAAACGCGGGTGTGTTGTATCAGATGATGCTCGCGATCGAGTTCGGGGGCAGGTCGGGATCAAATTGATCGCGTATGATGGTCCAATTCAAACCCCTAACAACTGGCATCGTCTGCTGCCGGCGGAGGTTGTGGCAGCCGAATAAAAGTCGTCGCCGAATAACAAACCGATTACAAATCGAAATGAGATTCGTCAAAAAAACCTTTAAAAGAATGCTGTGAGGTAAGGAAAAAGTTTTCAAAAGATTTGGAAAACTGTCCTTGACATGTGAAGGAGGTTTAACCACGTGCCGTTCGTGCAAGCGAAAGAACTAATCGAAGCCGGCGTCCATTATGGCCATCGGGCCAGCCGTTGGAACCCCAAAATGCGGCCGTACATTCATGGCCGTCAGAATCTCATCCACATCATCGACATACGCGAAACTTTGCGCGGACTACTTCGGGCCCGCCGCTTTCTACAGTCCGTAGCCGCGAAAGGGAGCTTGATTCTCTTTGTGGGAACTAAACCGCAGGCTGCGGAGGTTATTCAGCAGGAGGCTACACGCTGCGAAATGCCGTATGTGAACGAACGCTGGTTGGGAGGCACCCTGACGAACTTTCGCACCATTCTCAGCCGTCTCGATAGGTTGGTTGAATTAGAGCGAATTCGTTCGAGCGAAGAGATCAAGACCTATTCCAAGAAGATGCAGTCGGCCTTAAACCGCGAGTACCGCAAGATGTACCGCAACCTCAACGGTATTCGAACGATGAGCCGGCTGCCGGAGTGTCTTCTGATTATCGACCCACGAAAGGAGCGAAACGCCGTTCGCGAAGCTCGCAAAATGGGGATCACTACCGTCGCTCTGATCGACACAGATTGCAATCCGGACGACGTGGATCTTCCTATTCCGGGCAACGATGACAGCATTCGCTCCATTGAGTTGATTGTGCGACTTCTTGCCGACGCGATCGTCGAAGGTCGGAAGCAGGCCGGACTGATAGCCGGGGGAGAAGCAAAAGCAGCCCTCGACGGTGGGGCCGGATCAGTTTCGGGAATCTCTTCGGCAAGTCCCGCCGAGGCCGCAGCACAATAGATCGCAGCTCAAGGCGATGCACCAGTGGCAGGATGCTCTGAGAGCTGCTACTCACCTCCAAGGCAGGTTTGGCTTTGCCGCGGCATGAAGCCGGCATCTTGATTTTGTAGGCTTGCTGATCGTGCTAGAGGCATTGTGATTTCCCAGTGGAGGAAACCGAACTTAAGCGATCCCCTGAAGTTGATATCCAGTGGCTGTTTTGCGTGCGGTCAAGTACCAACGTCGCAGTTTATCGTACATTTCGCGCGGCTGCCGGGAGATTCCGGAAACAGGTTTTTTGAAAATGTTTTTCGGAAACAGGATTGGTTCGCGGCTTGTGGGAAAATTCTGATCGGTTCGTTGATCAAAAAAGGCAAAAAGGAAGGCATTCGGAGAATTAACCGGAGGGGTTTGGTCAATCGCTCAAGGCTAAGGCGCGAAAGTCGTGATGCTGAATTTATGCGCGCCTAAGGAGCTTGCGCCCATAGCGTGAAATTCTGATGACTTTCGCGCTTAACATTCAGAGGTCTTGAACGCAGATGCCGAGCTCACGGTACTGCTGGGACAAACAGGTTCTTTCGAGATCGATGAAAACTGGAGGAATCGATATGCCGGAAATCACGGCTTCCGCCGTTAAGGCACTCCGCGATCGTACAGGGCTCCCCATGATGGAGTGCAAACAGGCTTTGGTGGAGACAAACGGGGACTTCGAGGCGGCCATTGAATGGCTTCGAAAAGCGGGTCGAAAGACCATGGAGAAACGGGCCGACCGGCAAACTGCCGCGGGGCGGATCGCGGTTTTTACCGATTCAAACTCATCGCGGGGAGCGATGATTGAACTATTCTGCGAGTCAGCTCCGGTCGCTAATAACGAGCAATTCATTGCTTTGGCCCAGCTTTTGGCTCAGCGGTTGGCCGAAGGGCCGGGGGAAGCGACGAGCGAAGAGCTCTTGGGTCAGCCGGTTCCAGGCGAACCCGGTATCACGCTTCGGGAACGCTACGAGGAAGTCAACATCCGTATCCGGGAGGCCTTTCGAATAGGTCGGATGGTTCGCCTCGAAGGGGTGGCTTCCGGATACGTCCACCACGATGGCACAGTAGGGGTGCTGCTGCAAGCGACGGGGGGGCCGCTCGTTTTAGCCAAGGATATCTGCATGCATATCGCGGCGATGCAACCGACGGTGGTTTCTCGGGAAGACCTGGACCAAGCAACGATCGATAAAGAACGGGAAATCCTCCTGGCTCAGGCTCAGTCTGAGGGGAAATCGGGGCCGGTACTGGAGAAGATCATCCAGGGCCGTTTGCAGACCCTTTTTGCCGAGCGATGTCTTCTGGAGCAACCCTTTGTCAAGTCAACCACGGGGAAGGAAACCGTGCGAAAAGTCGCAGAAGCTGCGGGGATGAAAATCCAAGGGTTTGTACGCTGGACCCTAGGCAAGGAATAACCAAGCATGGCCGAACCAGTCGAGGGCAACAGGGTAGAAGGCAACAGGATTGCCTCGCCCCATCGGCGAGTAGTGCTCAAAATCTCGGGAGACGGCTTCACGCAGCCTGGTGCTCGGGGCATTTCGATGGAAGCCGTCGTCCAGTTGGCCGCGCAGATCGTGCGTGCGGCGGAGAATGGTCCTCAAATCGCGGTGGTTTTGGGGGGCGGGAATATCCTCCGCGGTGCACAATTTACCGCGGCAAGCCGAGGCATTCGCGAAGCAACGGCCCATTATATGGGAATGGTGGCCACCGTGATTAACGGCTTGGCTTTGCAAGATGCTTTGGAAGAGATGGGTTGCGAAACCCGCCTGATGACTGCCATACGCATGGACGGGGTAGCAGAACCGTATATTCGTCGCCGCGCGTGGCGTCATTTGGAGAAAGGTCGGGTGATTCTTCTGGCCGGCGGGACCGGTAGCCCATTCGTTACTACCGACACCGCCGCCTCCCAACGGGCCTTGGAACTGGAGGCGGATATTCTGCTCAAAGCGACTCGGGTCGACGGGGTTTATAGCGACGATCCGGAGCGCAATCCCCATGCCGTGCTTTATAGCGAATTGACGTACGAGGCCTACCTCCAGCAAAACCTCGGGGTTTTAGACCGCGAAGCGGTGACCAAATGTATGCAGTATGGATTGCCTATTCGAGTCTTCAATTTTAAACGGGAAGGTAACATCGAACGGGCCATTCGTGGCGAGAGAGTCGGTACTTTGATTAGAAGTGCCAGCCGTCACGAGTAAGGAGCCCGAGGGTTCGTGCCCACCGGAAAGAAACGCCTTACATCCGCAAAATGCTGTTACTTGGCCATTAAAAGGTGGAGTCCGGCTTTAAGAACATCGCAACAGCGTGGCGGACTATGGTGGACGGAGCCATCAACGCTATAGTGCGGAACATACCGGGATCTGCACGACGGAGATAAAAATCAGGCATCTCGTCGTAAAGTGTTACGACCTGGGGGAGTTTGAAAGTAACGTTGAATTCTCTTGCCGAGCATCCTGTTATTCGAGAATTCGCTTTAGCCGAAGAATTCGGAAGACACAACACAGTTGGCGAAATCCTCTCCGGGAGTTAGCTCGATGACCAGTGAGGAAATCCTGCTGGACGTTGAAGAGCGGATGGAGAAAGCGATTTCCGTCCTGCGGCAGTCGCTGGCAGGTATTCGCACCGGCCGAGCCAGCTCGGGACTTGTGGATTCAATCAAAGTGGAAGCTTACGGTTCACTCTGCCCCATTAAACAATTGGCATCGGTAACCACTCCGGAACCTAATCAAATCGTCATTCGTCCTTATGATCCCAACACATTGAAGGCCATTGAGAAGGCGATACAGGCTAGTGAGCTCGGCTTCAATCCGCAAAACGATGGGCGGCTCATCCGCATTACCATCCCGCCCCTATCCACCGAGGTCCGGCGGAAGCTCGTTACCCGTGTTAAAGAACTTTGCGAGGAAGCTAAGGTAGCGATCCGCAATATCCGCCGAGATGGCAACAAGATGGCCGAGCAGGCAGAAAAGCAGAAAGAACTTACGGAGGATGAGTGCAAGACCTTGAAAGAGGAGATTCAAGAGCTGACCAAGAAGTACGAAGAGCAAGCCAACGAAATGGCAAAAAACCGCGAGAAGGATATTTTGGAAGGTTAGGGTCAATCTTAAAGAGCCCAGCTTTTGGCAGCCGTGGGTCAGACGCTTGGGGGCCCAGGTCACGACCGATGTAGCTAGCAAGCGAGGCCCCGTGTTTTCGGCTTCATTCAACGGAGGGAACGAAACGGATTCAGGACGCTTATAGAGCCGCTTATAGAGACGCCTATGGACTGGAACGGTTTCAATTCGGTTGCCTCGAAGAATGGTCGGTCCAATT
Source organism: uncultured Thermogutta sp. (assembly GCA_937128505.1). GTDB lineage: Bacteria > Planctomycetota > Planctomycetia > Pirellulales > Thermoguttaceae > DTLM01. Next base: position 2,610 of record CAKZMM010000117.1, on the reverse strand, counting down.
GCCACAAAGATTTGAATCCTGCAAATACCGTTTCGTAGCATTTCGAGACGTAGGTACGGCCGAAAACTTTTGCTGGGGGGGTTCCGCTCGTTTTGCAGAGATTGGTTGGCTGTTTGACGCGAGCTAGGAGCCGAAAAATCTTCGGCGGCTGGATAGCTTCTTGGATAATTTTTGAACTTGTTCGACAAAGCCGGCAATTTTTTAGGGAGGAAAGTTGAGCGTGCTTCGGGCAATGCTTAAATCGAAAATCCACCGGGCCCGGGTGACGAAGACTCATTTGGAGTATGAGGGGAGCATCGGGATTGATCGCCACTTGATGGATGCGGCCCGGCTAATTGCCGGCGAACAAGTGCATGTTCTCAACCTCAATACCGGCTCGCGTTTTGTCACCTATGTGATCGAAGAGGAGGCGGGTTCAGGTTCCATCGTGCTCAATGGACCGGCAGCCCGGCTGGGCGCCGTAGGTGACCCGGTCATTATTCTTTCCTATTGCCTCCTTTCAGATGAGGAGCTTAGCGGTCATTCCGCGGTGATTATCAGGGTAGATGGCTCGAACCGCCTGCTCCCGTGATTCGCACAGCACCTGCTTCAGAGTGCGATGCCTTTTTACCGTGGTATACCGCAATTTACCGCAGTCTACCGCACGGCGGACCGTTTCTTCTCCCCACCAAGGTGCAGCGGTTTAGAGCCGAACGGCGTGGCGGTGTCCAAGAGAAACGATCAATTCTTGGCTTAGTGCGGCTTTTCTATTCCGTTTTGTGCCGCTGATCGTTGATCTGCTCAGTAGTGGCTGTTAATGTTCCATTCCTCGCGGCGAAAAAATTGTCAAATATGCTGCGTAAAGCGGATGTTGCGCGAATTCGGATCGCAGACGGCTGGGAACTCTTGAGAGACTCAAAAAACCGGCATGTTCAAAGCCGGCACAATCAGTCCGCCGATGCTTCCCGTGGGCCGGTTGCAAGCCGCGTAACCGCGAAGCGCAATCGCAACGGATTCCCGGGGTTCCAATCGGGTTCTCGATGAGATGATCTTCCGTCTGATTACACGGCCCCCAACGGAGCCGTGGGCTTCCCACGCGCGGCGCGCCCCCAATATGGAGCTATTTCGGCGGGCGATATGCTAGCTGGGCCTCACGAAGGTCGCAAATCCGTTTAGTGGGGTGGAGGTACTTTGGCCTCTTTATAGCGGAATTTCAAGAAGTCGCCGCAATAAATCATGTATTCGAAGGGCAGATCACTCCCCCGGACCTCATCGAGAACTTTGCCAAGAGTGCTTTGAATGACCTCCTCGGTGTCTTTGTAGCCGGCAAACTTGACGATTGCCACGGGCGTGTCCGGCGGCCAATTTACCGACAGACGTCGAATGAGATCCTCAAACTCCGCACGCATTGTGAAAATCACCATCGAGCATCGGAGGGTTGATAGTTTGTCGATCGTGTCGGTCTTTCCTGGCCAATCCATCGCCGTCAAAATCACCGACTTTGTATCGGAGCTTACCGTCACACTCTTACACAACGCAGCATTGCCGGCATTAAAGGCACTTACACCCGGGATGACTTTCGGCTTCAAGTCCTCGAACTCCTCAAGCGTCCAGGAGAAAGGACCATAAATCATCGGATCCCCATTGTCAAGAAATGCGACCGTCTGACCCGCCGCTACCGCATCACGGACCATGCGGATGAACTGGTTTCGTCGGGCCGCGATGGCTTCGGCTTCTGCCCTTTCTTGGCCTTCCAATTTGCTGATATCGGCCCCGTAATACGGGAAAAGCCGCCAAAACCCCTCGTGTACCGTCTTGCCTTGGAGGTATTCGGTAAACTTTTGGGCAATCCCCGGTGAACAAAAGATCACATCAGACTTTCGGATAGCCTCGATTGCCCGCAGGGTAATCAAGTCCGGATCGCCCGGACCCACGCCGATCAAGTACACCGAGGATGGGGGTGACTGCTGAGCAAGACCAACCGGTACCCCGGTCAAGCAAAGGATCAATACTCCAATGACCAAGCAACCGCGGATATGGGGCCTATTCGATCGGTACCCGGATGCAAACGGTTTGCACGAAAAGTGATTCATGATTCGACTCCTGGATTTGGTGCAAAGGACTTCAAGCTTCAACCTTTAAAACCTGTGGCAATTTCTTTGCTGCGATCGCACACACCGTCGCTGAGCGGTCGGAGAATTTCGATCGCGGTGCGCCCAACAGTTCGTGCGGCAAATTCACGTGAGTATTACATCTTTTCAAAACGTAATACTAATTGTTGCCAGTCCGAGTTTCAAGCTTTGAGCTGCCGAGAGAACTCAAAAAAGCAGAACACATAGCTTTATTTCCGATAAAGGTCACAGCATTTTCCTCTCCGCTCCTCCGAAAGGAGCGACAGTCGGCAAGGGAAGGAAAAACCCTACTAGGACTGCGGCACGAAGAATTAGCGGGAGAAACCGGGGGGTTACGCGGGAATCTTGCCGGGCTTAGCCAGCCCCAAGGTACACGGAATGAGGGATGCTCACGCAGCCCCGTTATAGGCTTAAAACACCCGCACGGTTTGCCTCATCGGCCCCATGCTGGGGACTTGATTCGAATAATGGGCCTTCGGAAAGAACTAAAGAACTATAT
>CAKZMM010000116.1 GCA_937128505.1 uncultured Thermogutta sp. | reverse complement strand
TCTCCTGGTTTGGGTCGATCTCTTTTAAGCCGATATAGTTCTTTAGTTCTTTCCCATATAGTTCTTTAGTTCTTTCCGAAGGCCCATTATTCGAATCAAGTCCCCAGCATGGGGCCGATGAGGCAAACCGTGGGGATTTAATACTTGGTGGAAATCGAGATCCGCTTTGGCTGGCGGCAGAGATCGCCCGGATTTCAATGGGCCATATTGCGTTTGAGGGGGATGTCCCCTACAATTCGGGGGGTGGCCCAAAGTTTCATCCCCGGCAGTCTCGGCAGCTACGAAGCCACCTCGAATTTGGGGGTATCCGGCTGAGGTTGCGAGATTGATGTTACCGCCTGAGGAAGCCACCTCCAATTTCGGGGTGCCATAAACGATTGGGGTGCCAGTCAGGAGTTTTGATGCCGCAAAAACTTTAGTCAAAACACGTTGTTCTCGGAGCTTATGGCGGCTTGGAAAGCAGAGCTAACCCCCAGGACGTTATCCCTTTTCAAAATCATGCTGATTTGAGTGCATCCGATTTTATCGGGCCGCCGGCGATTCGAATTTGAATGCGGACGACGATCAAGCGGGTTACAAATGGCTTTCAGCAAGGGGGCCGCAATTGCCCTCGGGGTTTTCTTTCAATCGAAGTGCTTATTGAATCTCTGCGGGGGCGGAAGCCGACGAATTCGTCGAGCGGCATCGCACCAGGGGTCGCTCACCCGAGAGTTTAGTGACTTGATTTTTGATCCTATGATTCCCGGGGACGTTTGGACGCTCTGCCAGCGGCGGTTCTTTCGGCTCGAAAGGTGCCCTTTTCTAGTGACCATACGACTCGAAGTGGAGCATACCACCATCCGAGGTGGGTCGAAGCGGGCGAGGGAGCATCGATCATGGAGCGAATCAAACTCTTAGTCGCGGACGATCACGAAGTGGTCCGAGCGGGATTAAGGAGCCTTTTGGCCAACACAGAGATCGACATTGTGGCGGAAGTGGCTTCCGGTGATGCTGCCGCCAAGTACGTGCTGAGTCATCCTGTACATGTCGTGCTTATGGATGTGCGGATGCCGGACGGCGACGGGCTATTGGCCCTCATGCGGATCAAATTGGAGCGGCCGGAAATCCCCGTCTTGATGCTTTCTAATTACGACAATCCCAGCTACATTGCCCGGGCGGTTGCCCTCGGAGCCAATGGTTTCCTCCTCAAAGGCTGCTCACGGGAAGAGCTGTTATCGGCGATCCGGCGAAGCGCTGCCGGGGAACACCTTTGGACGCGGGATGAACTGCGCCGCATCACGGGAGCGCTGGCTACCCCCCGCTTGGGAGCCGATATTGAGGCGCCTCTCACAGAACGCGAAAGCCAGGTCCTGCGGCACTTGGCCAATGGATTAACCAATAAAGAAATTGCCGACGCGCTGAAGATCAGTTGCGAAACCGTCAAAGAACACGTGCAGCATATCTTGAAAAAAATCGGCGTCAACGATCGCACTCAGGCGGCTGTCTGGGCAGTGCGGAAGAACTTGGCATAGTCTCAAACTTTGGCTCGGGACGTAAAGCGGAACGCTCACGCGTAAGAGCGATCTGCGGAGCACCGTTAGCCCGAAGGGAGCCGCGGCTTACGGAGTTGTACTCATCTATTCGTTCGCCGATTTTCTACTCGTTTAACCGTTCGGCGATTTTGTACTGATTGGCGGACAAGGCAAATGGGGATGTGGTTGCCGAGGATCTCTGCCAAGCTTACCCCCGGGTGCATAGGCGCCATCCAACCAGAAACTCAGCTCGAGGATATGTCCGCAGCTTACCCCCGGGTGCAAAGGCGCCATCCGCGAGCCGAGTCGACACTGCGGCGATTCCTACGAGCTTTCGGGGCGTGTACGGGCGGTTTTGGGGGGCCCGTCCCCGCTGTATAATCCCAATCCTGTAGTCTAAGTGCTCTGTGTAGTTAGGATTTTGTTACCTTGTGATAGCGTTTTTGCACTTTTGTCCGCAGCTAATGCGGCTTATGCGCCAAAGATGTGAGCTTTCTGAAACGAGCGGACACCGTTGATGGATTGATGATACGTGGAGACTGTAGGCGAGGAACTCTCGGGCAAACAATCCTTTTTTATGGGCGTGCTCCATCGAACTGCGTCTTAACCGGAGTTTGTATTTCGACAAATTCGGACGGAAAATTTCGGTAACCACGATTGCCGGTCGTCTTTTCGGCGGCGGTCAGTGGGGCTTCTGGCCAGGAATCGAGGAAACCTAAGATGGGTAAAGAGACCGACATTCGTCTGTGCGATATCGGGCTATGGACGCAGCGGTTTGCGTATCGGGCTCCGATTAAGTTTGGCGGTCGGATTGTGACCGATGTCGTGCTGGTCGATATTCGCCTTGAGGTGGAAACACGGCGTGGCAGGCGCGGAATCGGCTATGGTTCCATGCCGATGGGGAACATTTGGGCCTGGCCCTCAAAGCTACTTAGCGCCGAGCAAACGCTGGCGGCGATGCTGGCCTTGGCGGAGCTTATCGTGGAGAAAGGCCGGCAGTTGACCGGGTACGGTCATCCTTTGGAGCTTACCCACGACTTGGCCCGGGAGTATGCGACAGCGGCGGAGGAAATCAGAAAGCGACAAAATCTGGCCGAGCCGATTCCGCGACTTGCCCAATTGGTGGCGGCAAGCCCGGTGGAGGCGGCGTTTTTCGATGCACACGGAAAGGCGCTGGGCGTAAACTCGTATAACCTGCTAGGGTCGGAGTTTGTATCCAGCGATCTATCGGCCTATCTCAGTGCGGAGTTTGCCGGCGAGTATCTCGATCGATACACCCTGCGGCAACCGAAGCCGCGAATGCCGCTGTATCATTTGGTGGGGGCGCTGGATCCGCTCGCGCCCGGGGACGTTTCCCAGCCGATTGGCGACGGACTTCCCGAGACATTGGATGAATGGATCATAGCCAACGGTCTGACGCACCTGAAGGTGAAGCTTGCAGGAGATGACCTCGCCTGGGATGTCGAGCGGATGATCGGCGTGGAGCGCGTGAGTGTCGAAGCGCAGCGGCGGCGGGGATGCGAGCAATGGTTTTATTCCGCGGATTTCAATGAACGATGCGAAACTGTGGAGTATGTGCTGGAGTTTCTGGCCAAAGTTGGCGAGCGCTCACCCGCGGCCTTGGAGCGACTTCAGTATATTGAGCAGCCTACGCATCGAGATCTTGCGGCTTACCCCGATAACCGAATGCATCGCGCAGCACAGATCAAACCGGTGGTCATCGATGAATCCTTAGTGGATTTTGAAAGTCTGCTTTTAGCTCGGCAGTTGGGTTACTCGGGCGTGGCGCTAAAGGCCTGCAAAGGGCACCACGAAGCGCTGCTGATGGCCGCGGCCGCCCAAAAATTCAACATGTTTTTATGTGTTCAGGATCTGACTTGCCCGGGGGCTTCTTTCTTGCATTCCGCAAGTCTTTCAGCCCGAATTCCTACGGTAGCGGCCATTGAGGGGAATTCACGCCAGTATTGCCCGGTTGCAAATCAGGCTTGGGAGCCCCATTATCCGGGGATGTTCCGAATCACCGACGGAACGGTGCAAACCGGAGTGCTCGATGGGCCGGGCTTGGGCTTCCGCCATCTGGCCGAATTGGAGAATGCCGTCGCGCATTGAATTGCTGTTTTCTTAGCGTGCGAACTGTAAACCCCGGGAATCGTCGCGTCAGGTCGTGCAGTCAGGATAAGCTAATCTGAGGCCGCCAATTCGAACTATTCTGTGTCAGAATGGGCAGATAGTGACGAACAACTTGAAGCCGGCGTAGAACCGGCAAATGTGAGTCGCTACGTCTAACCGGGCAAACTGGAACGGTCAATCCGCGAAACTCAATCGCATCTTGCGATTCTGAGCAGCCGAGAAGGCATTCGAGATGAAAAAAGAACATGTATGAAAAATAGGATTGCAGCCGATCGGACGAAACTTATTCCACCACCGGTGATGGGTCGCCTTCGGTGACGGCCTCAAAGACCCGCAACGCCTGAGCCACCGCTCCCACATCGTGGACCCGCAAGATCTGGACGCCTTTTCTGGCCAGTGCGAGGGCCACCGCCACGGTGCCCGGCAGGCGGTCGGCCGAAAAATCGCCGATCAATTCCGCAATGAATCTTTTGCGCGAGTGGCCGACCAAAATTGCGCATCCCAAGCTGTGGAAGCGGTCGATCTCGCGCAAGAGCATCAAATTGTGTTCGAGACGCTTCCCGAAGCCAATCCCGGGGTCGATGGCGACGCGCTCCCGGGGTACCCCGGCGGACTGAACGATCCGAAGCCGCTCTTCTAAAAACCCCGCCACCTCCGCCACAACATTTTGGTACACGGGATTGTCCTGCATCGTTTGTGGCGTTCCCTGCATGTGCATTAAACACACGGCAGCACCGGTTTCCAAAAGAACTTCGATCATGCGGGAATCGCCGCGCAGCGCCGTCACATCGTTGACGATTTGGGCTCCGGCGGCGATGGCTTCCCGGGCCACCTCGGCCTTGTGAGTATCGATGGAAATGGGGAGGGATGTCTTTTGGCTCAGCTCGCGAATCACCGGCATGACGCGGCGGAGTTCCTCGGCCGCCTCAACCGGTTGCGCGTAGGGGCGGGTACTTTCGCCGCCAATATCCAGGATGGCAGCCCCCTCGGCCTCCAGGCGTAAAGCGTGCTCAACGGCCGCCTGGGGATCGAGGTACCGGCCGCCGTCCGAAAAGCTATCCGGCGTAACGTTCACAATTCCCATTAAAAGCGGCCGACGCCCGAATTCCAAATGGGTACGGGGAAGTCTCCAACACATAGCGCGGGAAACACCGGGCAAGTCCATCGGTCACTCCTTTCAGAGGCGAAAGGCGGTCCGGAGAAGTCCCTTACCGTAGCGTAGCCGGCAGGTCCACAGTCTGCAAGTTTTCAGGCGCAGAAGCCATCGCGGGGGTATTTCGAACTATGGTGGCGCAAGGCGAAAGCTAAGGCTAGACCAAGGTCGTATTCGTTTTTTCTTTTTCTTCCGGCGTTTGCCTTGGTGTTACTGGGGTGTTCCCCCATTGGTATAATGAGCTGTGTTTCCACCTCGGTGCCCACGAATACCGCTCAATCCTGTTGAAAGCCTGGGGCGATGTTTGGATTAATCTCCACGCTGCGAAAGCGTTTCCGAAATCTCGCGGGACAGACCGTCACCGGGCTTGCTGACCTGTTGTATCCTCCGGAATGCCTTGTCTGTGGGGCGGCCGGGATACCTGGGGCGGGGGATTCGGCCCTTTGTGGGGCGTGCCGGCGGCTTCTCGACTGGTCGGACTTGCCGGTATGTCGGACCTGTGGGGCGTTTACCACCGTCAGCGGCCGCGATCAACGCTTGTGCGACTGGTGTCGCTGGCCGCGGCGTTACTTCAACGAAACGATCCCCCTTGGTCCGTATAAGGGCCTGTTGCGGAGGCTGGTATTACGACTGAAAGCTTGGCCGCATGGGGCGCTTGCTTCGGTGCTGGTCAACCTTTTGCTCAGCCACCGGCAACAGCGGTTCGAAGCCCTCGGTCCCACCGTGATCACCGCCGTCCCGGTACACTGGAGCCGACGATTCATTCGCCCGTTCGATGCTTCGTCATGTCTGGCCGAAAGCATGGCCCAACGATTGGGAGTGCGGTTGGATCTTGGCGGGGTGATTCGTCGGCGAAGGGGCCAGCAACAACGCGGCCTTTCGCCCTCGAGGCGGTTCGCAAACGTCCGCGGTATTTTCGCCGTAAGGCCCACGGGCTGGCAAGGCGAGCGTGTGCTGCTGGTAGATGATGTGCTGACAACTGGCGCGACCGCCAGCGTCATTGCCCGCTTGCTCAAACGCGCTGGCGCTAGCTACGTCGCCGTGGCAGTGATTGCCCGGGCGGAAGGGGCGGAGGAAATCTCCGGCACCTCCGAGGGCGTTGATCCATCCTTCTAATCGAAAGGTCACAAACAGGAACCGCCGGGTAAGGAGCCGGCTGCATTCGGCAGACCAGTAGCGCACGAAGGCTGTGTGAGGGACCGCGGCCGCGCTCCGATGAACCCACGCTGTTATAATCACCGGACCGCGTAGCATACGCAAGCCGTGGGCAGACCGCGCGCTTAAAAGATGAGCATAGCATCGCCGTAGCTATAGAAGCGATACTCTTCGCGAATGGCTTCCTCATACGCACCCCGCATCAGCTCATGCCCGCCAAAAGCATGGACGAGTACCAGCAGAGTCGAGCGGGGGAGGTGAAAATTTGTAATCATCGCATCGACGATTTTGAACTGGTAAGGTGGGCGGATGAAAAGATCGGTTTCCCCCTCGAAGGGCTGAAGTTCGCCGTGCTGTGCGGCAGTCTCCAAAACGCGGACCGAGGTGGATCCCACGGCAACGATCCGCCCCCCTTCTTCCCGACAGCGATGAATCGTGGCCACGGTGGCCGGATCAATTTGCCCCCATTCCGCATGCATGCGATGCTCGCTGACCCGTTTGATTTCTATGGGCGTGAAAGTTCCCATGCCGATGTGAAGCGTGACCCAACAAAGTTCGATCCCCATGGCCCGAAGCTCGTCCAGGAGCCACTCCGTGAAGTGCAGCCCTGCGGTGGGGGCGGCCACGGCGCCGGGTCTTCGGGCATAGACCGTCTGATAGCTTTCCCGGTCTCGTTCTGCCATTTGACCTTTGCGGATATAAGGGGGCAAGGGGACACGGCCGACCCGCTCCAGGATGGCTTGCACCGGCTCGTCCGATTGAGGGCGAACCAACCAATACCCATCGGGGTGTTTGGTCCCCACCACCAGCCGGATATCGTCGCGGCCTTCCAAATCCAGCAGCGTGATGGTCTCGCCGTACTGGAGCTTTCCGCGTGTCCGGCCGAGGACCCGCCAAATTCCCCCCTCGATTGCATCCAGAAAGAGGCCTTCCCAACGCCCCCCAGTCGCCGTGCGATACCCGACCAAACGGGCGGGAATCACGCGCGTATCGTTCATCACCAGGCAGTCACCGGGGCGGAGGATGTTGGGCAAGTCGCGGAACCGATGGTGAGTGATTCGCCGGCTACGCCGCCGGACGACCATCAGCCGGGAATCCGCCCGATTTGGCAGCGGCTCTTGGGCGATGAGATGCTTCGGTAGATCGAAATCGTACAAGTGGATGTCTTCTTCCATGAATGGTTAATGTGTTGATTTAAGCAGCAATGTTTCCAATCTCTACAAAGACTTTTTAGACTGCACTCAAATTTTTTACGTCAATATGAGATTCATTATAACGGTGGCGAGGCATTGTGAGGGGTCTACGCAGTTTGAACGGGGCTTTGCGTAACAATCCGCGGTGCTTTTCATAACACTCAATTCAACCCTTCTGAACTCCTTCCGTTTTTAGTCAGTGACAACCGACTTTTTCGCCCCTTCCTACGATCGAGTTCACCACGCCTTTGATCCATTTTCCTGCGAGTTGTCCGTAAGAACCAAGATACGCCGGGTAATTGCTTTCTAAAGGCCCTCTGGGACCATCTTAATCCCCATGTTCTCGGTGTTTTTAGCATCGGCAAGGCGCCCAAAAAGCGCTAGGCCCTTACTTCCAAAATTGTATGTTTTCGTACGGGTCTTTTGGCAATAGGGGGGTAACCTGGCGGGACCTCACCCGTTCCTCTTTACAAGGGGCAAATGATCTTTGAAAGGGGCGGCAAAGGCACATGGAGCAAAAGAAAAAAGGCACATGTGCTAAAAGAAAAAGAAAGATTGTGCCTCAAAACCAATGCCCGCCGAGGGTGCGAAGAAGCTCGTTCGGAGGACAAATCCTCGCGGCACGGGCACCGCGCACAAAGGAGGCACATAATGAAGCAACGAACCGGCAAACCCCGTGGCCCGGGTGCCCCTGGCTTCCCGTGCGCGTGAAATACTCAAATGAGGGCAGAACCCCGCGGCACGGATCTCCCCTTTAGGGTTCAAGATCGCATGGGAGAGATTATTATTGATGCTCCCGGGGGGAAAATAAGCGGTGATCCCCGAGACAAGTCTATCGGCCGCCCGACGGCGAGAAGCCGCAAAGGTTCTAGCGCGACTTCTTGGTCTCGAAGATTTCTTGGAGATACGAAAAAAGATGGTGACTCCGGCGATGGCCGACGGAGTCCTTGATCCCGAATTGAGTCTTTCTACCTTTCTGGGTAGTATTATCTTTGCTAGCCTTTTATTCGGCCCGCGCTAGCCTGCGACCCCCATTACCATTCTTGAGAAGCGTACTGGGTGAATACCTCGGCGACTCGCCCCTCTTTTTCGTCGCCTTTATGAATCCAAACCCGGTAAGCCAGGGTGATGCTTTCCCCGGCCGGCAGCACGAAGGAGCCATCTTGAGCCGCATCTTGGGTGAAACTCCGGGCCCCGAACGGGTTGGCGGCGAAAAGCCCATAAGTTCGCACGTGCCAAAAGGTGGGGTAGCGGAAGCTTTTCGGATGATTCATTAGGGCGATGCCGACAATTTCCCCGTCAATGGGTCCGAAATAGTCGACCCAGGACGCCTTTTTTCCCCATGCAGCGCCATCGACCAAACCTTCACTGTTTACGATTCGACCGCCGAGTTTTGCATCGACCTTCACCGTTTCGGCTACCCGCACTGCGAAAGTCCCCTCCTTGGTGTCCTCGAATCGCACCGGTCCCTCATTAGCGTGAATGACAATGCGGAAATCGATCCACCGACCACCCTCCGCTTGGCCGAATGAAAGATGGCGCTCGTCCTCGCAAATCGGTTTTCCGTCTCGATCCAACCAGCGGTTCCGAGTAGCAAGCCTTCCGATCGGACCGCTTTCGAGGCAAAGAAATTCCACATGCTCGATTCGGTCACGGTGCCAGTAGCTCAGTCCGTTTACATCACCGTGGCCAAACCACAGGGAACGATGGTGCGGGTGATCTTCCCGCTCGTTCACCCCTTTGCCCATGGGATAGGCCCGGGTCACCGGTTTGCCCGTTGGACCGATGATGGGCCAAAGTATCGGCGTTCCGTTGAAGTCGCGCCAATATTCCGTGAAAAACTCCCCGTCGAGCTTGACGATAGCCCCCCGCTCAGACGGCTCCACGGTCACCTCGCCGAGAACATTTCTCGGTGCCAGCATAAAAAGAAGCATGGTTAGGAAGATCGCTCCAATCATCCGCCGGAAATGCACCGAAAGATTTCCATGGCTTGCCGAGTTTTTCGAGCCGGTAGTTGCCGGGAGACTCGAAACAAAGATTGAACGCTTGAGTTTCATCGATGCCCAATTCATTGACCACTACTCCCAAAGCGGATTTTACTCCCCAAGCGGATTTCTGCGGCAAAAATCGACCGCAACAACGGAGTGAGCAGATTTCACACTTTTGACATAAGCGTCTGCCACAAATGGTGGTGGACTCAAAGCCTATGTTTAAGGTTCCTTTGGTCTAGGTTCCTTCCGGGGGTAAAAGAGAGCCGCGCCCCAAAACCGAAAAACTTCGACACAGCTCCCTGTCTGTGAGTTTAGCTTAAGCTACCGATTACCGCATCCAGTGATCGCACTTTGGCCGCGATCCATAATTGCGTCCAACGCCGTTAGAAAATGATTTGCTCGTTATTGCTTCTCCCGAGTTTTCGAAGGGGACCATTCAACATCGCATGCCCGTAACAAGTGCCGGCGGGGATCAAACCGGATAATAAACCGGATAACAATCGCATGCCCCTATGAAAAATGGGTGCGATCCAATTGTCAAGGAACAAACCATGTGAAATCAAACAGGCACCCTATCCTTGCCCTTGCGTCTCAGTTAGTCGTTCGAGCAAATGCTCCCGCTTTCGCCGCCACGAAAGACGCCTCATCAGAGACAAAAAACGCGTCATTAAGCACGAAAGATGCCTCATGACACACCAGAGACGATTCATGAGACACCAAAGACGCCTCATGGGGCACGAAAGATGCCCAGTGAGACGCCAAAGGAACGGCTTCACATAACAATAATGCGGCGTCGCACGCGAAAGATGCGGCGTCGCACACCAATAAGGCAGCATGACACACGAAAAATGCGGCATCACAAACCAAAGATGCGGCATGAAACATCAAAGATCCCTTGCCCCATCAAAGCTGCATGATGCGACAGGAAAGATGCGCGATACCCCTGGAGCAAACGGCTCCCGGAGCCCTCTGTGAGATACACGTCGATTGACTTTCCTTGTTGGCCCGAATTCTCGGTGAAAAGCCGGCTCCATTGAGTGACCATTAACACCTTTAGCTTCATTGAATCGGAGTTCCACCGGCATTTATAAAACATACCTTTTATCTGCATTTATCCTGCTTTATTCATCCTACTTTTCTTTATCCTGCTTTTCTTTACGTTTAGCCTTCGTTTGTTTGAATCCATACTGCTTAGATTCGTCGCTTCCTCATCGCTCAACTTCTCATGCACTGATACCCATCTACTCTTCCGAAAACTTGCGTTTCAAAATGGCGGCGATTCGTTCGTGGTACTTCCCCGATTTGGTTCGCGGAGGAATCCAATTTTCATAGTCAAAGTCGGGATAGGTGAGCGGTTCCGCAAGCCGCGTATGATAGATATAGAAATCCCGGACCTTTTCCGCCGTTTCGGCATCCTCATACTCTCCAAGGTCGAGGACCAGCCGCCGCGGAACCGCGCGGACCACCTGCTCCAATCCACAGCCCACAAGAACCTGGAAAGGCCTCAGGTCAGGCGCCGCGATTAGTTGCGGTCCACCCCCGTAGTCGGCGACCCAAATCTGATCGGAAGTGGAGATTACCCGGCCGGAATAGGTAACACAAAGTCGTACCTTGGATTCGGGATCAAATCGCTTGAGAATCTCGATCAGTTTTCCTGTCGTCATACCGGAAAATCCGCAGATAACTCGAAAATGACCTACCGGAGGGCCCCACAGCTCCTGATAAGATCATAGCCCTCACGCGGCAATTTGTCCGCACAAAAGCCCGCGACTGGGGCGGAAGCCCTCGGCTAAAAAAGCTCTTGACTCAGCGGAGGCCCTCGCATCAGGATTCGGGCGGTCTCCCCAAAATCGGCTTTTTACCCCCAACTCTGGAGGCACCGGCGAAATCGATCGCCCCTGCTTGCGGCAGTGCACCCATTTTTTATGAGGCTGATTAACCGGCGACCTTGCCCAACTTTACGCGCTTACTACTTTAAGGGTTCACCCTCCAAAATCAAGGTTACCTCTGCGCGGCGGGGCCCTCCATCGGCAATCTCGCAGGTGAAACGGATTCGGTTTTCGCCCGGGTTCACGATCGGAACTTCCCCTTCAAACTGAACCGTGCCCAAGAGCTTTCCGCGTGCATCGAAATGCTTTGCTGGTTCGGGCGGGAACCATTCGAGGTAATGTCCGCTGGGTAGCTCGACGGGAAATTGCACCGACAAATCCCCGCACGAGATCGTGGGATTCCGCAGGGTGATTGTGCGAACCGGTAACGCTCTAATTGGACCGATAAGACAAGCGATTTCCTCCCCCGGCGGCACCTCGTTTACGTAAATGGTCAGTTGGTTCACCTCGTGACGGATGAGCGGGTTGCGATAAATTCCATAATAATACTGGTAAGGCCATGAGTACTGGCCATGCTGTTGGGAATCGCGTTCTTTGAAATGAAGCTCGAAATACCGCCACCCAGTAAAGTCTACCTTCACATAGTGCTCGGCATACGTGGGCCAATAATACGACGGATTGCCCAGTTGGAAATTCAACAATTCCCCTTTGCCGTCGCCATGGATCCAAACGCCGATGGCCCCCATTTTGCTTAGGTTGAATGCCGGCTTAAAGGTGGTGGTTACACTGGCCCAAGCACCCCGACGTTGCGGAGCGGTACTTCGGGCCGCTAGCCGGGCGGCATGGGCGAAAGGAGCGGCTTCCGGCCCGCTGACCGCGCTAAGCGAGCACGTGACATTCGCGGCTGATTGCGTGCTCCAAGAGCCCTCCCGAAACTCGGTAAGCGTGATTGCCTCCGCGCTCTCATATGGAGCGGCTTGCTCCAGAGTTCGGATTCGCAGGTTCGACGGTTGAGAGGCAAACCGATTGTTGACCGACCATTCGCCAATTTCGCCTCCAAGGTCTTGGATTTTTTGAGTCCAGTATTCTCGGGGCACCAATTCCCACGCCCGTATGGCGCCTTGCCGCAAGTGAAATTCGGCCCCGGGAACACGAAGGTTTTCAAGGATTTCCTCGGGAAAATGCCGTGCGAGGCGCAGCCGCTCGTATCGCCCGATCATATCGAGATATTCGTCTTGGCGTCCGTTGGGCGGTTCACCCAAATCGATCCCTTGGAACGACATCGGCATATCCCAGGCGAGGGACTTCAAACATAAATACTCGATTTCGTCGGGAAGCTCAGCGTACGTATCTGGGCTGGGTCCAAGGATGGCCCACCAACCCAATTGTGCCGGGATAAGCCCGCTGGATCGAAACTGCTCGTTGGCAGCACAATGAATATCGATGAAAGGTTTGAGACCCCAATTCGGATAATCCCAGGCCCCAATGCGAGAGTGAAAGCCCCATGAGTGATAGCCCCACTCGCTAGCCTCGACCATCACTCGACCTTTGAAGCGGCGGAACATTTCTGCCCGCATCCGCGAAACACCATACCAACCCCCCGGCATTCCTTCCGCACCATCCATGTAAACCAAATCCAATTCACATTCATTGACCACCTCCGCGACATGCTCGGCAATCGCCTCGACCAGGTCGGTATTTTCGTCCGGATAAAAAACGTTGTAGCGCACATACAGGTGTTCCACGGCATCCCCTTGATTGTGCGGCGCCGCACGAGTCCCGAAGACACCACGGCGACATCGCGCAAAACCGGGCGGATCCGCCGACAGTTCGTGGTATTGGATCAGCTCCTCACCAATCCGCACGACATTACCCCGACCGCCGTAGGCCCAAACAGTGTCTAGGTCTTTGGGCTCCGTGGTGGTCGGTAAAAATTCGGCTTTTTCATCCACGGCTTGAGCCAGTTCGAAGCGGGCATCGACTCCCAGCCGTGGGTCGGGCACGGGGGATACGAACGGATCGTCAGCCGAAATGCCAAAGTGGACATGGATGCCGGCCTTCAATCCGGCCTCATGGATTTTTTTAACCACGGCCCTTAGTCCCGGCATTCCCCCGGGAAACGCCTGCTCCCGCGGCCGGTAATGACCATAGGATTGATCCCATCCGATCATATGAATCAAATCGATCCCTGCCCGTTTGCACAGGGCAATCCACTGATCCACATTCGCTGCCGTCACGTTGGCAAACACGTAGGAGCCCCGTGTTTCCGGGGCATCTAACGCGAAGGGGCCTCCGACCAAGGAACTGAGCATTTGCTCGGCGAGGATCATCTGCTGCAACTGTCGGCGAATCTCCTTGGCGGGGCAGGCGACTACGGCAGCGCGGATAGGTAGCTGGGCGGAGTTCGGCCGCACTTCACGCCCCGCGGCTTTTATCGGGGGCAATTGCCCGCCAGTATACTCCGGATACCAGACCGCCTGAAGGAGGGGTTCATTCCCGGGAACGAGGTTGAAGCCAATCCGGTAGTCTTGAACGCGAAGACAGCAGGAGAATTCCCCGTCCGAGATCAGCCCCGCCATGTGATTGGCCGATTTATTGAGGGCTGGCCGCAGTGCTACGAACGTGATGCGCTCCGCGGGCGGCCCCTGGTAGCTGGCAAGTTCGAAAACCAGATATCCCAGACGACGGATTACCTGCACGGTAAGCTTGGCAGGCGGTTCCGCGAAATGAAAAATCAATTGATCCTTTTTGAGCTCACAAGAGCTCGGCACCCGGTCGCGTCCTTCTTGCCGAATGGCTACCACCGGCCGCGGTGACACGGAATAGTTTTTACCTGAACTTTTGTCCACAAATTCGACCGTTTTTCCGGAGCCGTCGATACTCCAGCGGAGAAACTCCGTCTCCAGGACGATCGGTTGAGCCGTTGCGGTTGTCGGGGGCTGTCCGACGCAAGTCCGCTGAAATGTGGCCACTAAGCCGGCAATTATGAGAAAAAACATGAGGAAAAGGGCTATCTTACCTACCATTGTCTGTGAAAAATGGCGGCCAAAACGGCCTTGCGTTGGACGAAGGTTCGCGGAAGTTGTTGTGCATGAAGTTGTTTTGCATGACATTAGCATTTTGCCCTCCTGCTGAGTCTCAAATTTGTTCGAACAAATTCCACATCTGATTAGTTAAATCGGCTTTGCGAAATTGAATTGAGCTTGAATTGGTGAAAACATACCGGCGAACTCATTTCGATTGAAACGGGATTGCTCAGCGTGCCTAGGTCAGGGTGTTTGCCGGGACTCGATTGGCGACAATCTTTCGATCAAAATTCGCCGCCAAAAATTTATGCCTAAGGATTTGCCAATAAATCTCGCTGAATTTCACTTGTGGCAAGAAAATTGACTTGCGGCGGTTCCCAAGCCATCATTCGCGTGCAAAACAGCGACTCTTCACCGGAGGAATACGCCGTGCAAATCAGGTGTTTATTTGCCCCTCACGGCAACAAAGCTTGCCTCGATCACCGCTTTGGGAAAGTCTAGAACTCGAAGATTCGCCGCGGCTCCTCAATGATCCCCTCTTTAACCATCAATTTGCCGGGGCCATCCGGCTTCTCGAATACAAGCCATTCCTTCTTGGCTTGAATCGGCACTTGGATACGGTACGGTTTGCAGTGGGGAATGACCGTCATCGCTCGTTTGGCACCTTCGTAGAGTGCTTGCCGAGTCTCTTCGAACGGATAGAGTTCGGCAGCTTCTCGGGCCAAACCGCGTTTGACAGCTACGGTGACCACCTCCGGGCCCAAGAACTGACGTGCCTCGCGGCAGGCCGCTTCATCCCCGGTGACCATGATCGTCGGCACACCGAAGGCACCGGCGTAAATGGCCACTTGAGCCAATTCGCCTGACTCTACACCGTTATACCAGTAGCGGTTCTCGGATCGCGAAGATTGTGTGTGGCATAAGACGCCATCGGGTGTGCCATTCATCGCGTGGGCCCCAAGTTGCACGACCCCGGCAAAAGACTCGTCGAGGCCCGGCATAACTTCTGGCCAACGTTTCCCGGTGACGTACTTCGCACCGGGGATCATCAAGTGCGGCACAAAAGCTCGCGATCCGTGGCCATCAAGAACGATAATTTCCTGGGCACCACCATCGCGAAGGCCGCGGACCACGGCCGCGATATCCCCCATCAGATATTCCTTCGCCAAATCATTGAGCGGACCGGTCTCGCGAGTTTGCTCGAATTGGTAAACGCCGCTTGCCCCCTCCAGGTCGGTGACAATGTAGATTTTTTGGCCAAAAGCATTTCCGGCAACTAAGCCGAGCAAGCTCACCGTGCTCATAAGTACTGTGGAAATCAGACGGAAGCGAGGCATGAGTTGATCCCCTTTGACTTGTGAATTAGGGCGATCTCCGGGTGCGAAAAACTCTGACCCTCTTTTAAATCTCCGGCTCTATGGCGTCCCTTTAAACCACCGATTATCTGCGATTATCTGCGCTGGATCTTTTGGATTGCATATCTGCGCTGAATCTTTTGGATTGCTGTGGCGGGGCAACCATCGTGGATTTCGGAGCGGGGTTTCGGGGAAGGAACCGGATCGTGCGAAGCTGAGCTTCGGCTAACCGTATGACACGAAAGCCGCTTTGCACCAGGCCGACCCTAAATTAAGATGGTTTCCAGATCAAGTCAACGGGCTTGTGGAGGTCCCGTAGTTCCGGGTGATCGGCTCGCTTGGCCCGGCAAAAGAGAGGAGGCTCGCCATGAACGGCTTTTTTGCGCTTCTCAAGTGTCGTGCATTGTGCGGTGGTGGGTCGGGTTTTTGGCTACCGGCTTTATTGGGGCCAGTTTTGCTCGGGACGGTGGTGGGTGCAGCCCTCTCGGGCGAGATCGCGGGGCGGCCAAATATTGTTTTTATTTTGGCGGACGATTTGGGTTACACAGACTTGGGCTGCTATGGAAGCCAGTTTTACGAGACGCCTCACATTGACCGCATGGCAGCCGAGGGTATCCGCTTCACCGACGGGTACACATGTGGGCCGAATTGTCAGCCCACTCGCGCGGCGTTAATCAGCGGTCAATACACGCCGCGAACCGGGGTTTATACGGTGGGAAGTATCGAGCGATTCAATTGGCGCAGTAGAACCCTTCGGCCCGTGGACAACGTGGAACAATTGCCGCTGGATCGAATTACCATTGGACAGGCTCTGAAATCGGCCGGTTATCGGACCGGTTACTTCGGTAAGTGGCACCTCGGAGATGGGGGCGATTATCACCCCGCGGCCCGGGGGTTTGACGAAGCCATCGTATCTGCCGGGAAACACTTCGATTTTGTCACCCGGCCGAAGGTGGAATATCCCCCGGGGACTTATCTTGCCGATTTTCTGACCGATAAATCGGTGGATTTTATTCGCCGGCATAAGGAGGGCCCTTTCTTTCTAGTGGTAGGACACTTCGCCGTGCATTCGCCGCATGAGGCGAAGGAGGAGTGGATCCGGCATTTCGAGGGGAAAACGCCCGTTGCTGGCCACCGCAGCCCCGTGTATGCCGCGATGATCGCCAGCTTGGATGAGAGTGTGGGAAGGATCTTGGCAACCTTGAAAGAGCTCGGCCTTGCGGAGAACACGTTGGTCATTTTCTCAAGCGATAACGGCGGTGTCGGCGGGTATCAGCGGGAGGGTATTGCTTCAGGAGGCATCACGGATAACGCGCCGTTACGAGGCGGTAAAGGCATGCTTTACGAAGGGGGCATTCGTGTTGCCTATATTTTCTGGTGGCCCGGGGTAATTCCACCCGGAACGGTTTGTTCGGTGCCCATCTGTGGCGTTGATTTGTATCCCACTTTGTTAGAGGTCGCGGGAGCTCAATTCCCCGAAGGCTATCCGCTGGATGGGGAAAGCTACTTGTCGCTCCTGAAAAGTGGTGGGAAAGCCCAACCGAAAGATCGTGCCTTGTATTGGCATTTTCCTGGGTACCTGGGCGGCGGAAAGAACACGTGGCGCACCACACCGGTGGGAGTTATTCGGGAAGGGGACTGGAAGCTTTTGGAGTTCTTTGAAGATGGCCGTGTAGAGCTTTACAACCTGCGGGAAGACATCGGGGAACAACATGATCTGGCGGCTAAATTCCCAGAGATAGCAAAAAAACTGCATGAGAAATTGAAGGCGTGGCGCGCGGAGATCAACGCCCCGATGCCCACTCCCCATAACCCGGAAACTCGGGCTGCTGAGCCAGCGAGGCAGCAGGTGCGTCCGCGGGCACTTCGTCAGCAGGCCGTAACGGCGGACGATCGGTGAACGGGGCTGCCGACCGGTGGGCTCGTCGAATAGCGTATCATTGGGTAAGCATATGAAAAACAGAGCGTATCATTTTGGATAAGCATAGCATTGGATAAGCATAGCAAAAACAAAGCGTATCATTTGGATCAGCGTACGATAAACGAAGCGTATTATTGGATAAACGTAGGATAAGCAAACCGGAACCGGAAGCTGAATGCGGGGATAAACTCAATGCAAGGATGAGATTTATCACCCCGGCGTGAGGAAATCCCTTTCTGGAATTCACCATTACCCACTATAATCAACGGCTCGAATGACCCTATTGTACACCGATCCTTGCTTTTTGAAGCACGAAACCGGTCAACACCCGGAAAGGGCGGAGCGAATTCGCGAGTTACCGGCCCGGTTGGCGGAGGCGGGCCTGAAAGCGCGGTGCCGGATCCCGCTTTGGGGGCCGGTGGCTCGCAACGTGCTGACGCGCGTGCATTATCCGCGATATGTGGACGAGATTTGGGCACTGGCGAAATCCGGCGGGGGAGACGCCGAGGCGGAAACCGTCGTCGGTCCCTCATCCTACG
This sequence comes from uncultured Thermogutta sp., assembly GCA_937128505.1. Lineage (GTDB taxonomy): Bacteria > Planctomycetota > Planctomycetia > Pirellulales > Thermoguttaceae > DTLM01. Next base: position 11,558 of record CAKZMM010000116.1, on the reverse strand, counting down.
AAGTGGCGTTGATGGCCGTCGGCGCCGCGTGCGACGCCACCACGCGAGTGATATCGGGGGAAGATCATCAAGCGATTTGCTTGGTGCGCCCTCCGGGGCACCACGCCATGCCCGATCACGCCATGGGATTTTGCATTTTCAACAACGTAGCCATTGCCGCCAGGCTTGCCGTGGAGCGGCTGGGCTTGGACCGCGTATTGATCGTGGATTGGGATGTTCACCACGGAAACGGAACCCAGGCCACCTTTTGGGATGATCCGCAGGTGGGATTTCTTTCCATCCATCGTTGGCCCTTTTATCCGGGCACCGGCAGGGAGGACGAAACGGGCGGCGGTCCGGGTTTGGGCACAATCTGCAACATACCGATTCGTCTGGGAACCGCCCGGGAGGAGTACGTACAGCGATTCCAGGATACCCTCGAGCAATTCGCAGCCAAGCTGAAGCCGCAATTGGTCTTCGTCAGTGCGGGGTTCGATACCCATTGGCTCGATCCGCTGGGAAACCTCGGTTTGGAAAGCGAGGATTTCGCCCCCTTGACCCAGGCCGTGCTGCATGTGGCAGACCTGTATGCGGAGGGCCGGGTAATCAGCGTCCTTGAAGGGGGTTATCACCCTGAGGCGTTGGCCGAGTCCGTCATCATCCACCTGCGCTGCCTTTTGGAGCATGAAGAAAGAAAAAAAGCGATGCCGCCTGCGGGTTGCTGAAATTCGATATGGGGGTCTCGTGAAGCATGCTCGGCTAGCGTGCGTAGCTCAATAAGTGGGTGCAGGAGCCAGGGCTGAGGCTGTCCCTCGCGGCGCGCTTATAGATTTGTGGATTCCAAAAACTGGCGGAACTGTGAAAACTGTGGCACGTACGAGCGTGCTCATCGCGGCGAGGTCTCAGTTTGAGCCCCGATCGTTGATGGCTCCAGCGGCAAGTGCCGCGCTGCCTACGGCTATTGCGTGAGCGGCAAAACTATGGCCACCGTGCGACCGGCGAAACCATTGCCAGTGTGTGACCGGAAAAATTGTGGCCACTCGTTCGCTGGTTTCCTGGAAGCTGCCCGCCGTAACGAATCGCCGTAAGGAGCCATAATGAATCGCCGAAAGGATGGGAGGGCAGATCTTTCAGCAAACATGAGGAGCTAAAGTATGGGAAATTTCAGCAGTGTTTTCGGGTTGGGTGCGGCAAGGATCAGAAAGGTTTCCTGGGTACTCGGGGCGATTCATGGTTTTTGGCTGGGAACCCTTTTAGGAATTTCTCTTTCTCTCTCAGGGATTTCTCTTTCTCAAGAAATCCCGTCGGAACCGGTCCGGCTGATCTTCGATACCGACATGGGTAACGACGTCGACGATGCTATGGCGTTAGCGATGATCCACGCCCTGGAAAGTCGGGGCGAATGCAAGCTGCTTGCGGTCACTTTGACGAAGGATAATATCTATGCGGTCCGCTTTGTGGATTTGTTGAACACATTTTACGGTCGACCCGACATTCCAATCGGCGTGGTGAACGGCGGGGCAAGACCCCAGGAAGGGAAATACATTCGGCAAGTTTCCGAAGCCACCGACGAGGGAACCCTCCGTTACCCCCACGATTTGCTGGACCGGGCAGCGGTTCCCGAGGGTTACAAGCTGCTGCGGAAGGTTCTAGCCGGTCAGCCGGATCGTTCGGTAACGATCGTTCAAGTGGGATATTCCACGAACTTGGCGGCCCTGCTCCGTTCCGGTCCCGATGAGTTTTCGCCCCTAGATGGTCCATCTTTAGTCCGCCAAAAGGTCCGCCTCTTGTCGGTGATGGCCGGGTCGTATACCGAAAAACGTTGGCGGGAGCGATTCGTCGAGTTCAATGTACTCTGGGATATTCCGTCGGCTCAGACGCTTTTTGAGCTTTGGCCCACCCCGATCGTTGTCAGCGGTTTCGAAATCGGGGAAGCGATTCTGCACCCGGGTCAAAGCATGCAACTTGACTATCGATTCGTGAAGCATCACCCCTTGCGCGAGGCCTATCACTACTATCGAGGACTGGCGAACGATCAACCCACCTGGGACTTAACGTCAGTGCTTTATGCGGTGCGTCCGGATCGCGGCTATTTCGACCTGTCGCCGCCGGGTCGGATCAAGGTGGACAGTGAGGGCGTGACCCTTTTCGAGGCAGATCCCCAGGGGCAGCATCGATACTTAATCGTGCGGCCCGAGCAAATCATCCGCGTCCGCGAAGCCCAAGTGATGCTTTGCAGCCAACCGCCGGTTAAAAACCGCTAAGCTGCGCCAGGGAGCACTACTGAGCAAACCGCGGCTATCTCCGGGGAGTTTCTTTTAAGGGATACCCCGCAGAAGGGGTCGCTCGCCCCCAAGTCATACGCAAGCCCGGATAAGGTTCGCAAGCCCGGATAATGAAGGAGTGTTGCTGCTCGCCAACAATCCGACGAAATCGTTGCGGGCTATGAGTGGCTGAAACGGTTTGGGAAAGGCTCGATTTGCCCATCGATCCACTGTTGGAACCAAAGTTCCAACACCAATAAAGCCCAAAGCCGATAGCTATGGTCGCGGTGAAAGCTCAGATGTTCCTCCACAAGTTGGAGCAGATATTCGCGGCGAAAGAGCCGCCGGCTTGCCGCCCGTCCTCCCAGCACAATCTGCCGAAGGAGCCGCTCCAGCGGACCGCGGAACCAACTATCCAAAGGTACACCAAAGCCCATTTTGCCGCGGCGACGAATCCTCGGCGGTAGAAGGTCGCGAAAGGCTGCCCTCAGCAGGCGTTTACCCCGGAATACGCGAAATTTCAAGCTTACCGGGAGCTGAGCGACCCATTCGACCAATCGATGATCCAGGAACGGCTGCCGACATTCCAGGCTATGGGCCATGGAGGCGATATCCACTTTGGTCATCAGATCGCACGGCAAATAAGTGTTCAGATCTAGAAGGCTTATCGCGCTGAGAATATCCCGGGTCCTGAACTGCTCAAAAGCATCACGGAGGAATTGCGTGGGATCATGGCCCGCGAGTTGCTCCCGAAATTCCGGCAGATAAAGCTCCTCTCGCTGCGGCCGGGTAAAAATACCGATCCATTCTAAATACCGCTCAAGCGGTGGAAGCTGCAATTGTTCGGCAAAACGCCGAAGGCGCCGCCAGATCGATTTGTACCGCGCACTATGGGGTAAGCACTCCCGCCAAGACCCGACCACCAGCCGGCGGATAGCCCGGGGCAATCGATCGATCCAATCGGCCAAGACCACCGCTTGGTACCGTGGGTAGCCGGCGAAAAGCTCATCGCCGCCATCCCCCGTGAGCGCGACGGTGACTTGTTGCCGGGTCAATTCTGCAAGATACCAAGTAGGGATCGCCGAACTATCCGCAAACGGTTCGTCATAGTGCCAAATCAGTTGGGGGAGTATGGCCACCGCATCCGGCTCCACTTGGAACCGCTGGTGCCGAGTGCCGAAAAAATCGGCCGCTACTTGAGCATAGGAAGTCTCGTCGTATTCGGCCACAGGAAAGCCGATGGAGAAGGTCCGGACCGGCTCCCGCACCAACCGCTGCATTAAGCCCACGATGATCGTCGAATCAATGCCGCCCGATAAAAACGCCCCCAAGGGCACATCGCTATGGAGGCGGATTCGTACGGCATCGGTCAAAAGCTCGCGGAGTGTATCGCGGGCCTCTTTGGGGCTGAGGGATTCCTCTTTGCTCCAATCCGGTTTCCAGTAGGGGGCTACTCCCACATGCCCGTTTCTCCACAGCAGATAATGCCCGGGAGCAAGCTTGCGAACTTGTCGATAAATCGTCCAGGGGTGAGGGATATATTGATACGTCAAGAAGCAATCGATCGCTTCGGGACTGACCTCGAAGCAAAACCCCGGCACCTCCCGCAGACTTTTCAGTTCGCTGGCAAATACAAGTCGCTCCGGCTCCAAGATATAGTAAAGGGGTTTCTCCCCGAGCCGGTCGCGTGCCAGGCACAGCTCCTGGCGGTTCCGATCCCAAACGGCGAGGGCAAACATACCGTTGAGCTTTGGGAGGAGATCGCAACCCCACTCCTCGTAACCGTGTACCAAGACTTCCGTGTCGCTTCGGGTGGCAAAACGGTGTCCGAGCTTTTCCAATTCCTCGCGCAAAACCAGAAAGTTGTAGATCTCGCCATTGAAAACGACCCACACACTTTGATCCTCGTTGGACATCGGTTGATGGCCGGCGGCCAGGTCGATAATTGACAACCGCCGATGTCCGAAGCCAATCTGCGGGTTTTGGAGCAAGTGCCCGCCAGCAGAATGCGCTCCATTCGACTGAAAAAAACCTTCATCATCCGGGCCACGATGCCGCAGTAAGCCCGTCATTTTCCGAAGGATTTCTTCGGAAAGTCCCCTTTTTGGATCGGCCCAAAGCGCCCCAAGAATCCCACACATCAGCAGGCGAAACCTTGATCTTCGAAAGTAGAATTAGTCAAGCAATCTCCACGTCAAAGCCGTTACGTTGAACGATTTGCTGCCAGGGCACCAACGGTCGCGGAACCTCGCACTCACGAGCTTTTCCCTCACTGGCTCGTGCCTGCCTTGGGGGAGGTTTTGGCCCGCGGGTGACTTGTCCCCGTAGCGCATGCATTCCGCGGCTGATCGAGAGCGATCGGCTCGTGGAGAATCAAATATCGTGGACAGTCAAATGTTACCGTATTGTACCACCGGTCTGCAAAAAGGCATCCTTGATCGGACCTGGAGTGCCGCTTACGATAAGAGGCGGTTTTTGCCCCCGTATTGGCACCAGCTACGGCGGGGTCCGCCGGGCGTTTTTGCTTTTCAGGCACTTTGTAGCGCGAAGAAAGTATGGCGGCAAAAGGGGGTCCGCGGAGTTTTTGGTTTTTGCGGTGTGATGATTGTAAAACCTGCCCCCGCCTGGCGAAAAAGAAGCCACGGAGATTTGAAGCGGCACTCTTTCGCCTGAGTTCGGAGCATTTAGTACTGGAAGCGAATAGAAACCTCGTAAATTTGCGGAACGTGCAATGCGGACGAATCACGTAAAGCAAAAGCTGCGTCAAGGGGAGCCTTGTTTCGGCACCTGGATTACCATGGGCAGCCTTCATGCCACGCGGATTTTGGCCCGATGTGGCTTCGACTGGTTGACGCTCGACTTGGAACATGCGCCCCTGGATTGGGGGCAAACGGCAATACTCCTGGCGGCGATAGCCGATGCCGGCTGCGCCCCGCTTGTCCGCGTGCCGGAGGGGACGATCACCCCGATCAAACGGGCCCTGGACGCCGGTGCCTGGGGGATCATTGTGCCGATGGTCAACACGGCGGAGCAGGCCCAGGCAGCCGTGGCCGCGGCAAAGTATCCTCCGGAAGGAGTGCGTAGTGCCGGCGGGGGCATGCACGCCCTCAATTTCGCCGCCCCCTTGGAGGAATATTACCTGCACGCCAACCGGGAGGTTTTGATCGTCTTGCAGATCGAAAGTCCGGAGGGAGTGGCTCACATCGATCAAATCCTGGCTACCCCCGGATGTGACGCCGTGTTTGTCGGGCCGGTCGACCTACGGTTTACCCTGCGAAAATCGGACGGGAGCTTCCCGGCGCCGGAAGAACATGAAGCCGCGATAAGCCGGGTGTTACAGGCGGCACGCAACGCCGGAGTACCTGCGGGAATTCACTGCTTCGATGCCGGCGGTGCTTGTGCCCGGGCCAAGCAGGGCTTTCAGCTTTTGGCCATCGGAAGCGATTTGCGGATGCTGTGCACGGAGTTAGAGCGGACTTGCAGTACGCTTTGGCCGGAGCGCCCCCTGCGGGTTTTTGCGAGTTACTGATGTGAATGATTGATCCCCCGTGATTGCCCTACAGCTTTCAACCGATGGAACCCTCTGGCGGCAGGGGAAACTCGGAGGTCGCCAGCGGCTGATCGTTCGTTCAACCTCGGCAAGGTAAAGACCCTCTAAAGATGGCCGAAGATTTTCTTCAATTGGCGGGAAAACGCATCTTGCTTTTCGGTGTGGCCAACCGCAAGAGCGTGGCTTATCACGTCGCGCAAGTTTGCACGGCGGCGGGTGCCCATTGCATTTACTTGGTGAAAGACCGAGCCGTGGCCGAGAGTGTCCTCGGGATCCTTCCGGAAAGTTCCAGAAACCACATCTTCGTGTGCGACTTGGAGCGCGAAGCGGAGATTCAGCAACTTCGTGAACAGGTCGCAGGTCGTTACGGTACCATTCATGGGCTGGTGCACTCTGTAGCCATGGCGGATTATTCCGCGGGCAGGCGCCCCTTCCATGAGACGCCGCGAGGAGCATTCCTCCGCACGATGGATATCTCGTGTTACTCTTTGGTAGCGATATCGCGGGAATTTAAGGATCTTTTCGACCCGGATGCCTCGGTGGTGACCATTTCAATCTCCACCACGCGAATGGCGGCGGAAAACTATGGCTATATGGCGCCGGTCAAAGCTGCGCTTGAAAGTTCGCTTGTTTTTCTGGCGAAATCATTCAGCCGGTTTTCCCGCGTGCGCTTCAATGCGGTGGCGGCAGGACTACTGAAAACCTCCGCCTCCGCGGGCATTCCGGGGTATGTGGACGCGTATCTTTTTGCCGAGCAAGTCATCCCGCGCAAAAAGGCCCTGCAAACCGAAGAGGTCGCCCATGTGGTGGCTTTTTTGCTGAGTCCGCGCTCAAGCGGGATCAATGCGCAGCGGATTGTGGTGGACGCCGGCATGTCGATCAACTATTTTGATGAAGAGATCATCCGCCGCGTGGTATCCACTTAGGGCGATTTCCGATCCTATGCGCGGCTCCATGAGAAATTCGGTTGGGAAAACAAGGATCGGCGGGTTCGGGTAGCCGGAAGGTTTGGTTGGACTCCGCAGTTTTTTCCGCTAAGCGCACGCGGACCGGCTCCAAGGGCGTAAATTGCCTCACAAGGAGCGTAGCCATGGAAGCAATCACCGGTAATGGCATCCTTCCAAATTTTTGGGGACCGTGCCGCCAATTTTTTGTTCGATTTCAGCCCGAGGTGATCCATGCTCGAGTAGTAGGCCCATGCCTTCCACCGCCCTTTGGTGGCCGAGTGGTTGGCGTGATCCTCATCGGCATGATGCTTTTCGGGTTAGACGCAGTGGGAGGTTACTTCACCGCAGCAGCAGCTTACGGCGCGGATAAGAGCGTTTTGACGGCGGCAGTAGCCACGCTCGATGGGCAAGGGCCTCCCGTGGAGGGGCACCGTTCCGGAGCACCGCGCCCAAATATTATCTTTATCCTGGCCGATGACCTGGGCTACGGCGATTTGGGTTGTTACGGGCAAAAGTTGATTCAGACACCCTGCCTTGATCGCTTGGCAGCCGAAGGGATGCGTTTCACCCAGTTTTACGCGGGCTCCACCGTCTGTGCCCCTTCGCGGTGCGTGCTGATGACCGGCTTACACACGGGCCATTGCACGGTGCGGGGCAATGCGGATCGGGATCGGCAATCGCTTCGGGAGGAAGACCTCACGGTAGCCGAGTTCCTCAAGCAAGCCGACTATACTACCGGCTTAGTGGGCAAATGGGGTTTGGGCGAAGAAGGAACTCCGGGACTCCCCGATCTGCAAGGCTTCGATTACTTCTGCGGCTACCTGAATCAAACCCATGCTCACAACTATTTTCCCGAGTTTCTCTGGCGGAATCGTGAGCAAGTCCGCCTGCGCAATGTGCTGCTTCGACAAGGAAAGCCCTACGAGGATGTTGGGGCCGGAATTGCCCAGCAAAAGGTGGATTATAGTCACGATCTACTCACTGCGGAGGCTCTTGCGTTCATCGAGCGGCACAAAGATCGGCCTTTCTTCCTTTATCTGTGCTACACGATTCCTCATGCCAATAACGAAGGGACTCGTCTAACCGGCAACGGACAGGAAATCCCTGATTACGGAATTTATGCGGATCGGGAGTGGCCGGATCCTGATAAAGGCCAAGCTGCGATGATTACCCGTATGGACGCGGACGTCGGGAAGTTAATCGAGTCGCTGCGACAGCTCGGAATTGCCGAGAAAACCCTGGTACTTTTTAGCTCTGACAATGGTCCTCATCGGGAAGGAGGCCAGAATTTCGATCGCTTCGATCCCAATGGTCCCCTGCGTGGCTTGAAACGGGACCTTAACGAAGGGGGAATTCGTATGCCGATGATAGCCTGGTGGCCGGGGACGGTGCCAGCAGGAACTGTGTCTGATCATGTGGGGTATTTCGGTGACTTCTTCGCGACGGCGGCCGAATTGGTTGGACAACCCGTGCCACCGGGGCTGGATTCGATCAGTTTCCTGCCAACCTTACTCGGAAAGCCGGGCGAGCAAACGCAACATCCTTACCTATATTGGGAGTTTTACGAACGGGGCTCTGCGCAGGCGGTAAGAAAAGACAATTGGAAGGCGATTCGTCAGCCGATGCTCACCGGCAAGACGGAGCTTTACAACCTGGCTTCTGACCTGGGTGAGGAGCGCGATGTGGCGGCCGATTTTCCCGAAGTGGTGGCGGAGCTGGAGCGGTTGATGGATCAGGCGCACCAGCCCTCCGAGCGTTGGACGGTACCGCGCCGCCAACTCCCCCAGCGTTCGTCGCCCAAGAATTAGCCAGCGTGGCCCACTGCCGTTCTTGCAGAGCATCTCGCCTCTCCGGCCTCAAATGCCCGGTTTGCTCCAATTGCTTGAGCGAAAAAACTGACGGCGGGTAGTACGGGTTTTTGAGCCGGTCACTCAGATCGTTGATTTTTCGGGTGGATTACCGCTACTGCGGTTGAGTCCAAACGGAGTGATGCACCGCATAAGGGAAGGGATGGCCTCAGGCCCGCGTGGCAATGCATCCTACCCCGGTGTTTTCTGGCTATGTCTGAAAGATTCCCTTAGTCATCCGAGGAAGTGCAGCGTCGAATTCCCAGTTGCGCGACTTGGCTTACCGGGCCGCATTAGCTCCAGAGAACCGAAGAGAACCAATAAGTCTCTAGAGAACCGACAATCAAAAAAGAGAGAACCCACAATCAAAAAAGAAGGAGTCCATCATGTCGCCAGAGGTTTCGCGCCGCCAAGTTCTTGGGACTATTGGGATGAGTCTCGGGGGAAGCGCGTGGGTTTCCGCCCTGCTTCGGGCCGGGATCATCGCCGAAAATCGGCTTTTCAAAATCGGGGCATGTGATTGGTCACTCCACAACCTGGGGCGGCTATCCGCGCTCGACGTAGCAAAGGAAATCGGCCTGGATGGAGTTCAGGTCAGCTTCAATCGACCCGGTGAAGGCGACGACCTGCGCCGCGTGGACGTGCGGGAACGCTACCTGCAAAAATGCGAGGCGTTAGGAGTCGAAATCGCCTCGCTGGCTATCATTGTTCTCAATGCCGTTCCCTTGGCCACCAGCGATGATGCCGAACGATGGTTGGCCGAATGTATCGAGATCATGCCGAAGCTTGGACAAAAAGTGGTCCTCTTGCCGTTTTTTGGTCCGGCTGATATCGCCGAAAGTCGCGAACTTCAGCAGCAGGTCATTGTCCGGCTCAAACGGGTAGCACCCTTGGCGGAAAAAGCCGGGGTAATCCTCGGGCTGGAGACTTGGCTGAGTGCGGAAGATCATGTTCGGATCATCGATGCGGTCGGCTCAGCCGCCGTCCAAGTGTACTACGACGTCGCCAATTCCCTATCGAGGGGGTACGACATCTACCGCGAGATTCGATGGTTAGGGCGGGAGCGAATTTGCGAAATTCACTGCAAGGAGAATAAAACCCTCTTGGGCAAGGGAGAGGTCGATTTTGCCCGGGTAAAAGAGGCCCTGGATGAAATCGGGTGGTCAGGTTGGCTTATTATCGAGGGGGCGATCGGACCGGGCATGACGCTGAAAGACAGTTATGTGGCGAATCAAAAGTTTTTGCGTTCGCTCTTTCCGACAAAAAGTTGAACGTTAGGGTGCCCCCACAGTAAAAAACACTCCTATTTTTGGCAAGCAAATCTTGCTTTCCAAGACGCGAGATTTTTCGAGAGAAACTAAACGTCGATTCGCCAAGAAATTGTTTAATTTATCGATTCAGTGGTTTTTGCAACCCGCGACTTTCCCAGGATGACAGGCTTTTTAGCGTAGTTTTTAGCGTAGTTGGAAATATTGCGGCAGTATTTCGTAAGCTGTAACAAACGATTCAATCTCCTTTCGGATAATGCCTTGGTTAATCTCCGCGTTTCTTTGAAAACTGAGTTTCAGGCTCTAAGTCCTCATTGTCCTGCCTAGTTCCGAATTGTCCTGCGTAGTTCCCAAGACGACCGGTCCGAGGCCATAGGATCATCCGAGTCCTTAGGATCATTAAGACTGGTCATGAAAGAATAGTTTCCCGTTAAATCTGGGACGGCAAAACCGAAGATTTAGAAAGTGGTTCCGCATTTCTCGACTCTGGTAGCACACGAACTTGGCGGCATGAAAGTTGGCGTAGCTACCCCAATTTGTTGCGGGTTATTGTGATTATTGCCGGCGAGCGATTCGCGGAAGCGAAGCTACAGCAACTTTGCGTAATCCCGCGGGAGGCGTGCCTCGTAGCTGGTGTCTATCCCCCGGCGGATAACGTTTCTTACAAATGATTCATGCAAATGATTATAAGCTTTGGACAATATTGCACTGAGTATAAGCTTGGGACGATATTTGACATGTGAATTCCCCTCATTCGACATGACGATCTCGCTGGCATTGTCCCGGGATGCCGAAAACCTCCAGATCTGCTTGACGCCACTTTTGCCGGGGGCTATGTTTGCTGAAGATTGATTCGGCAAGGGAACTCATCCATGAAGCTGGTACCCCTCGGGGCTCATGTCGTTGTTCGGCCGCTGGAACCTGAGAGTACGACCCGGGGCGGAATTGTTTTGCCGGAGCAATCCAAAGACCGCTCACGGCAAGGTCGCATTCTCTCCGTGGGGGACGGCCGATTGCTGCGCGATGGGACTCGAGCCGCCATGCAGGTGCGCGAGGGGGATAGGATTCTCTTCGACATTTACGGGGCGATCGAACTGGAGATTAACGGGGAACAACTTCTGGTGATGAGTGAAGACGACATCTTAGCCGTCCTTGGTTGACCCCGTTTGCCGCGAGTAGTCCCGTTTGATTCCGATCCCGGGACGTGCAGTCTTCCGCCAAATATTTCGACCCGTTACTTGTTTACTTATCTGCACTTGTCCTCCGGTTCATGCTCTTTTTCTATCTGCGGCACGGAGGTCCGGAGGATTCATGTTGCTTCCGCTGGTACTCCCGACAGGAGCGATAGTTTCCGACGACTTTCCGCGGCAAGACAATATTCTCATTATTACTTGCTTAATTCATCTGCTTACCTACCGTTACTTGACTAGTCCGCTTATCTCCTTCCGGGTGCGTTTTTTATTTTTTGCTTCCTGAGGCATAGGGCGTCCGGATGTTCATATCAAGGGAGGGCGAAACATCACATTTGCTCTCCCAGCCACGGGGAGCCCCCATACTGCGGACCACCGTGTATTGTCGCCCGAAACCAACGTGGATTTGTGCGGCTTTCACTTCCCCGAAGGCAGCCCCCCGCAAACGATGAACTTAGACCCTCGTACGCCGAGTTTGGCAACGGCCGAGGCTAGGGGCCCCGCAGACGATGA
>CAKZMM010000115.1 GCA_937128505.1 uncultured Thermogutta sp. | reverse complement strand
GCGAGTAAGTCCAGTGCGAGAAAATCCAGTTTTTGGAAAATCTGAGAAAGAAGAATTTTTGGAAATTCTGAGAGAGAGGAATCCGAAATCACAATCCGAAATAAAACTCCGAGAATAAGAATCCCAATGAGATTGTAAGAATCCCAATGAGATTAAGCGTAAAATAGGAAACTCATAGGTCGGGCCAACGCTCGAGGAAACTGCCCAAAGTCTCCCGATGCAACAACCAGCGATGCTGTGTCGGGCTTGCGTTTGGGGGGACTGTTACACCAGGAAAAATTGCCTCAGCCCAAATGGATCCGAGGAATTTTGATGTTCAAACGCTCCGGGTTGTCGACGCGGTAGCCAACCGATGTAGCGAGGGACTTCGCACGCTGGAGGATTGGGCACGTTTCGTTCTGGAAAGTCCGCCCCTTACTGAAGAACTCAAGAATTTGCGGCACGAATTGTTCCAGTGTTTGGAGCGGGTCCCGGTCGCGCACCGGCTGATGGCGCGGGACACGGTGGGCGACATCGGCACCGTGCTCGGTACTACGCAAGAGTTCACACGCTGCGATTGGCCGGCGATCATCACCGCCGCAAGCCGTCGGGTGCAGGAGTCTCTTCGAACGTTGGAAGAAACTGGTAAATTGGTCGACCCGGCTTGGGCAGAAGCCTTCAAGCAGCTCCGCTATCGGGCATATACCCTGGAGAAATCTATCGCAACAGCATCGCGAATGCACGACGACTGGTCGGAGGTTAGGCTGTATGTGCTGATCGATCCGCAAAGTGATCTGGAGGCTTTTACGCGACTTGTCTCTCAGCTCATCGAGGCAGGGGTCCACGCCATTCAGCTCCGAGTGAAAAACCTGGCGGATCGCGCGTTTTGGCACAGAGCCCGACGACTGGTGGAGTTGACCCGGCACACCGGCACGAAATGCATCATTAATGATCGGCCGGACATTGCCCGGTTGGTTGGGGCCGACGGTGTCCACGTGGGACAAGACGACCTGCCGGTGCGTGCGGTGCGCCAGATTGTTGGTCCGGAGACGATCATCGGAGTATCAACCCACAGCTTGGCGCAGGCGAGACAAGCTGTGGAGCAAGGAGCCCAATATATCGGTATTGGGCCGGTCTTCGCCTCTCAGACGAAAGAATTTGCCCCCTCTCAAATCGCGGGTTTGGAGGTGGTGCGAGCGGTCGCATCGGCTATTCCCATACCGGCCTTTCCCATCGGCGGGATCACCCTGGAGAACCTTTCGAGCGTCCTTGCCACCGGGATTCGGCGGGTAGCCGTAAGTTCGGCGATCATTCGAGCCGAAAACCCCGGCGAGGCCGCTCGGGCCTTTCTAAGGGCAATAGGGGCGGCGGCCATTCAGAAACCCGATCAACGATGACCAGATTCTTCTCGCTCCTCACGGGTTGAGCAGGTCGCCTAAAACGGATCGAAACCCGACAAACCGTGGCCACCCCTTTTTCGGTTTTCAACGCAACTTTTTTTGTGCAGGTCAAGGCTTCGGCGCCAGGTCGAAGGGCGAACTCCGTAATGGCTGCTGCTCAATGCGACACATCTGGCTTGCATCAATTCCGGATCAGCCCTTAGACATAGGCAATACAGGGCGATACAGATCTACGCCTTGCGGGAGGACACGAATCTACGCAAGCGATTTTTCGGAGCAAGGTATTCGCAGAGATTGTCGACAAAAATCCGCAAAGATCCGCGGCCTAAATGTGGCTTAAAGACACGGCACAATTTTCGCGGTAGCCACGGAGAGAGCGATGGAATCTTCTAGCCCGGTTAACTTCGGAACGCTCGAAGTCGAGATGAAATTTGCCGTTCCTAACCACACTGATCTGGAGGAACGACTCGCGCGGCTCGGTGTGCGGCTTGGCGAACGAATCCTTGAAGAAGATTACTACTTTCGGCATCCCAGTCGGGACTTTTCGGCGACCGACGAGGCATTCCGGATCCGACGAGCGGGGACGGCGCTGTTTCTCACGTATAAGGGCCCGAAGATCGATCCCGCGACGAAGACCCGGCGAGAAATCGAGATCTCTTTGAGTGGCTGCGAGGCCTCCTGGGAGGAGTGGCAGAACCTATTTTCCGCCTTGGGGTTCGGGTCCGCAGGGGTGGTTCGGAAGCAACGCCGCCGCGGAGTCATCCCTTATCAAGGTTTAGAAATTCAAATCACCTTAGATAGTGTCGATGGGCTAGGGGATTTTGCAGAACTCGAAGTTTGCTGCACCCCGGAGAACTTCGGCAAGACTCGCGAGGCCGTGATTTCGTTGGCCGAAGAGTTGGGGTTAAACGCCGGGGAGCGCCGCAGCTATTTGGAGCTTCTCATGGAAAAAGCTTCAACCTAGCACGCATAGATCCCCGCATTGGTGCTTGCTGATAATGATGCCGCGGTACTGGATGTGCGGCGCAATTCCAGGGATGACTTGATCGAATCCTACCAAAGTTATCGTGCAGTGAGCGGGCAAAGAGACCCGTCGGAATGGGAACCAAATCTTTTTGCGGGACAAGATCGTCGCTCTTTTGTTCTTTATTGATCTTTTGTTCTCCATGGATATGGATCCCGCAACCTGGCGAGATGGATCCTGCAACCGCGGTCCGTATGGATCCCGCAGTGTGAAAAAGATCGAAGCTCTCGTACCGCGTCTTTTCGGCCGAATGATCCCCGCCGTTTTCTAGCCGTCTTCGGTTTCACGCCCTTCTTTACCGATCTTCAGTGTCTTGCCCAAATCCTCATTAGGGCGAAAATGGGTTCAACCCGGGTTAAAGCCGCGTCAATTGGTGTGGCTTGCCCGGAAGTGGGGAGTTTTAACTCGATGCGAGTAATTGCCATTCAGTAGTTAGGTTGCTTGGACCCAGCGGTCTCAGGCGTAATTGTGCAATCGGTATGGGAGACCGGTACTAGGGAGCCGATTCCTTTTCTAGAAGAGACGGCGAGGAATGGTTCTGGATGATATGGTGAGGAACGCTTCTAGGAGAGACTTTTAACAAACGAGGGCTTAATGATTTGCCAAAGAATCGCAAGCTTCAGGGGACCGGCGGAAGAGCGCAACCACGATACGATACACTCACCCGGAACACGAGCCGTTAAGGGCCATGAACTTTGAGGGGCACCGAGGCGGAACGCCCCGCGAAGTGTGCGGAATGCTTGGCTTGCCAATAATTTTGCTTATTAGCCCTACTCGATTCCCCGCAAATTCCTCAGAATAGTAGGCACAAGTTCGAGGAAATCGGTGAGAACTCTATTGCAGGGTGGGGATGCCGAAAGATCCCACGAAGAAAGAGATGGGGTTGCATCAGGAAAAAGTGTGAGAATTCTAAGGAAATCTATCTCTCTACCCGGTATTTGACCTTCTGGCCCCGTGATTTTTGGCCGAAGTCATCATTTGGTTTAGTCATCAATTTGCTGAAGTGATCGCCGGTAAAGCACGTCAGCGGATTTTGGGGCCGTTTTTTTTGACAAAGAAGGGGGGATTTCGGCAACCGGTGGCGTTCCTACTGCCGCAAAGGACCCTAGCGGCGGCTTTGAGTCGGAATAAAAAAAGATTTGAAAAAAGTGATCGACCGTGCGAACTCCGCGGCGGGTTTGACCCGCGAGGCGGCGTTCAAGAATCCATGGCTCGAACAAACATCCTTGGGTGGAACGGGGAAGGATCTAGCCTGTGGGTGAGTCGAATATTAGGAAGACAAAACGCGTAAAAAAAGATGGGAACGAGAAAACGCGTTAAAGATTTGGGATAAGAGAAAATGGGCTGATGAGACCGCATTAAAGAAAGGAAAGAAAACGGCAAAGAGGAAGAAAAGGGAAAAGAGGATGACGCGTGGGCGATTTACCGCCTTTGCAAGCACGTGCAATCAACTTGGGTGACTCTTTCGTTTTCCTTCTGCTTCCTCCTATGTTCCTTCTGTGGTTTGGCAATACGAAGTTCAACTGGTTTAGCAGTACGAACTCTATGTGGTTTAACGATACGAAGTCTAAATGGTTTGGCAATACGAAGCGCATGTGATTTAGCAATACCTGGAGTGTATGAGGTTTAGCAATACGAAGTGTGTACGATATGTTTTCCCGGCGGGGATGGGAGGGCGATCGTCTGAAAAATAAAAGAGCGA
Source organism: uncultured Thermogutta sp. (assembly GCA_937128505.1). GTDB lineage: Bacteria > Planctomycetota > Planctomycetia > Pirellulales > Thermoguttaceae > DTLM01. The sequence goes on along the minus strand of CAKZMM010000115.1, from coordinate 2,450 downwards.
TTGTCTGGTAACTCCGTGAATGAAGGCTCACCGGGCGAAAGCAAGGCACCGGTACTGGGAGAGCTGAGAATTCTTCCAAGGAGCTTTTGTGGGGACACAGGAATGAGAAGCTTGTCGGCAAAGCGGTGGAACACGGTCGCGATTATCGGGGTCGGTTTGATCGGTGCCTCGATCGGCTTGGCCTTGCGGAAGCGAAATTTGGCCAACTGTGTGGTCGGAATCGGTCGACGGCAGTCAAGTCTTCGGGTAGCCCGCCGCATGGGGGCCGTCGATACGACGACGATTAACTTGGCGCGAGGGGTCGAGGAGAGCGACCTGGTGATCGTCGCCAGTCCCGTGGGGCTCGTCGTGGAACATGTCCGGCAAGCAGCCGAAGCCTCCCCCGAGGGGACCTTAATTACAGACACTGGCAGCACGAAGCAACACATCGTGGAGAGTTTGGACGGTAAACTTCCGCGGGGCTGCCGGTTCCTGGGAGGTCACCCTTTGGCTGGTGGCGAAAAAAGCGGTCCGATGTTCGGTAATGCCGATTTATTTGAAGGCCGCGTGGCGATTTTGACGCCGACGAAGAATACCCGGGCCGAAGATTATGACGTGCTGGAAGATTTTTGGTGCCGTCTGGGAGCGGTGGTGATTCGGATGAGTCCCGAGGAGCATGACCGGGCCCTGGCTATGACCAGTCATTTGCCGCATTTGGTGGCGGCGGCCTTGGTGGCGATCTTGCCGGAGTCGTGCTTTCGCTTAGTGGGGACCGGCCTCCTTGACACCACACGAATCGCTGCGGGCTCGCCGGAATTGTGGCGAGACATCTTTCTGCAAAACCGTCAGTTTATTGCGCAGAGCTTAAATGTCCTGGTCACCAAACTAGGCGAATTCGCAGAGGCTCTGAAGCGGGGTGACGGGCGTATTTTGGAAGAGTTACTCGACTTGGCGAAGAAAAACCGCGATGCTCTGGGAAGTTGATATCGTTCCTGCTGCTGGTCAACCAGACCTTTGGGCCCAACAAATAGAAGCCGAAGCAATTGACCTCGGTCTTGGCAACCGCCTCCGGGTGCGTGCGGCGCGGGGCTATCTTCTCCAAGGTCCCTTGATGGAAGAGCAAGTGCTGCGGATTGCCCGGGAACTGCTTGTCGATCCGGTGGTGGAGGTTCATCGATTGGCTCCGGTGGGGGATGGCCGGCTGTCGGAAATGCCTCCCGGCTTCACCCATCTTGTGCATGTCCTCCCGAAACCGGGGGTGATGGACCCGGTAGCCCTAAGCACGCAGGAAGCTATTCGGGAAATGGGGTTACCGATCGAGGCTGTGCGAACTTTCCGCAAGTATTGGGTGAGCGAATTGGCGGCCGATTCGCTGGAGAGACTCTGCTTCAAGCTTTTGGCTAATGACGCCATCGAACAAGTGGTGGTGGGCCCCCTGCGACTCGAACGGCTTGAGGTGGGGAACCCATATCGTTTTCGGCTGATTGAGGTGCCCATCCGGCAGATGAGCGATGCCCAGCTCGAAAAACTCAGCCGGGAAGGGCAGCTTTTTCTTTCGCTCACGGAAATGAGGGCGATTCGCTCGTATTACGAGCAATTGGGGCGCGATCCGACAGATGTCGAGCTCGAGACCCTTGCCCAAACTTGGAGCGAGCACTGTAGCCACAAGACGCTGGCGGGCCCGATCGAATATGAAGATGATCGCGGCAAGCGTTCGTTCCGCAATATGCTCAAGGAAACCATCTTCGCCGCCACCCAGACGGTGAGAGCAAATTTGGGCCCGGAGGACTGGTGTGTCAGCGTCTTTGAGGATAATGCCGGGGTGGTGCGTTTCGATGAGGAGTACCATGTAGTTTTTAAGGTCGAGACGCATAATCATCCATCAGCCCTCGAGCCTTACGGCGGTGCGAGCACCGGAATTGGCGGTGTGATCCGCGACCCCCTGGGGACTGGGCTGGGGGCCAAACCGATCTGCAACACCGATGTGTTTTGCTTTGCCCCTCCGGATACGCCGTTCTCCGAGCTTCCTCCCGGGGTATTGCATCCGCGTCGGGTAATGCGGGGGGTGGTGGCTGGTGTTCGCGACTATGGCAATCGGATGGGTATCCCCACCGTCAGCGGCGCGATTTATTTCGATCCCCGCTACCTCGGCAATCCCTTAGTTTATTGTGGCAATGTTGGGCTTTTGCCGGTGGGTAAAGCGTGGAAAAGCTTGGAGCCGGGCGATTTGATCGTAGCGGTGGGGGGGCGAACCGGCCGAGATGGGATCCACGGGGCGACCTTCAGCTCGGCCGAGTTGACCAGCCAAAGCGAGGAAATTTCCGGTGGGGCCGTTCAAATCGGTAACCCCATCATGGAAAAGAAGCTTCTCGATATCATCTTGGTTGCCCGAGATCGCGGTCTTTATCACGCCATCACCGATTGCGGGGCAGGCGGCTTTTCCAGCGCGGTGGGGGAGATGGGGCGGGATA
>CAKZMM010000114.1 GCA_937128505.1 uncultured Thermogutta sp. | reverse complement strand
GAGCAACCACCACAACCTCAACCTGAGCAACCACCGCAACCTCAGCCGGAGCAGCCCTCGCAGCCCGCTCCTGCTCCGGCGGAAAGCACCGGACAAGGCGAAGCTCAGCAGTAGTCTCCACTTACTTTAAATGAAAAGCTAAGTCACCGGACGAGGTTTGCCGACTGCCGAAGTCGAATTCTGGGATATTGCCGGTCAGAACTCCCCCGAAACTCGTGAAGAGCGGGGGAGGGGGTTGACCTCGTTGTGGCTTAGTTTCCCGCATTACAATTGGCTAAGGCGCGTTGAGAACCCGCCATTGGGGTGGCACCGAGAATTCAATGGGGCGGATTGTTGCCGGCATTTGTCGGCTCAATGGTCCCCGTTGTATTCTCGGCGCACCGTCGCGTGGGCGGCGCTCATCGCGCCCTTTTTCTTGCTCTTTGGCGGCGACAAATTATGCTTTTTCGTTATGCTTTTTCGGTGGCTTAATTTCGGTGGCTTAATAGCTTAACGGCTTTTAGTTGATTTCAAACCACCGGATGCCCGTGCGGACTGGGGCTCCTCTTGCATGCAGTTTCTTCAGCGACCTGCCGACGCATTACCACGTTTAATGGCTCCGTAAATTGGCAACCGTAAAAGTAGCCAGTTTCGAAGGTTAGATCGAGGTTTGGTTATTCTCTCGTTTGCAAAAGGATTCGGTATTCCATAATTCTCATGTTTTCAGGAGGAAATGCGTGCTTTCCGGGATTCTTTTTGATGTCTCGGTACTTGCCTACTCGATAGTAACTCTCCCATATTTTGGGCCGGACGTTTCCTAAATCCGCGAACTCACCTTCTGCGAATCAAACAATTTGAAACCCGATTGGATTCAGCTTTTTTTTGAAGTTTCAAGAGAATTTTCGAAGTTCCAGGAGAAATGGTCATGAACTCTGGTGCCGTGCACTGGGCTTTGGGTTTGGGACTTGTCATGGTGGGGATCGCAATTGGCGTGGCGTTGTACGCTTTGTGGTCCGGGACTGCCCGGGCGGACCAAACCCCCAGAATACTTCTCGAAGCAACAGCCTCGGGGCCATTAGCCGGCGAATCATCCGGGCACAGTGCGTCTAAGCCGAAAGTCCAACGCTTTGGGGCCGTGATCGGTCTGCGGCCTGAAAAGAAGGATTATTACATTCAACTCCACGCCAATACTTGGCCGGGAGTTTTGGAGCAGATACGCCGGTCCAATATCCGCAATTACTCGATCTTTCTGGCGGAGTTAGAGGGGAAGCTCTACTTGTTTGCTTATTACGAGTATGTAGGCGAGGATTTCGAAGCCGATATGGCAAAGATGGCGGCGGACCCTGAAACACAGCGGTGGTGGAAGGAAACCGATCCGTGCCAAATTCGTTTGCCGGGAACTCCCGAAGGCAAATGGTGGATGCCCATCCCTGAGGTGTTTCATACGGATTGATCATGGGAGAAGCGCTGCCGATCGTTGGCAACCCAACCGCTGCCGAAATCCGCGGAAGGTCGCACCAGCTCATCCGATCTTGTGTTTGCAAGCGGCGAAGCGGAGTGTCACTTCTTGCCCAATTCCCGCTGTTTTGCGAAGAATTGGGTCAGAATCTGCCCGCAGGGGTCTGCCATGACCCCGCTGATGACCTGGCAGCGGTGATTCAGCCGGGGATCGGTCAACAGCTGAAAGAGCGACTCCACGGCCCCTGCTTTCGGGTCTTTGGCTCCGTAGACCACCAGCGGGATTCGCGCTTGAACAATCGCCCCGGCACACATTACGCACGGTTCCAAAGTCACGTACAGCGTGCAGCCTTCAAGACGCCACGAGCCTAGTGCATTGGCTGCCTGAGTAATGGCGATCATTTCGGCATGGGCCGTGGGATCGCGCAGTTGTTCCCGCTGGTTATGGGCCGCCGCGATCATCCGCTCCCCCTGAATAATGACCGCCCCCACAGGCACTTCATTTTCGCTAAAAGCCCGCTCCGCTTCTTCTAAAGCAAAACGCATGAAGTACTCGTGAGGGTTGAAAAGCACATCGTGTTGAAACATCTGCCGTAAACCTTTTTGCTAAGAAGGCAACTAGTCCACGAGTCGCCGATCGCTTATCTTACCGGTAGATTGGTATTTTTTCCCGGGTGTTTCCCCGCCCAATGGGAAAGATGCAAAGCCGAATTGCTCGCAGGCGTCAACTATCGTACTTGTGCCATGCAAACCGGAGCGAAATCGTACCGAGGGAAGTCTTGGTGAGCCTAGCCACACGCACCCACCGTGAAAGCGGGGAAAAATAGGTACCGTCGTCATTGGAGCATTCTTCAACCGCCGATATGCCCGCGGAGTTTGCGAAGGACCGAGCGGCGGACAAGTCGTGTTTTCACTATCCGTCGGAAAACTCGGCAAACTTTTCCGTGTGTAGGGGGGAGTTCTCATTGTCCGAGTGACGTCTCCCGCTGAGTCGATTGCGGAGATTGCCGGCCTGAAATGGTCGCACTTCTAAGTCGGCTTCGGAGGCTCGTAAGCCATGATGACCGGGAAACAACGAATCGCTGCGGCGATGCGTCATCAACCGGTGGACCGTGTGCCTGTGATGTGCCAGTTGGCGATCGGTCATTATTTGCTCAACACCGATGTCACACCTGTGGAATTATGGTTCACCAGCGAAGGCTTTGCCCGAGCTTTGATCACCTTACAACGCCGGTATCGATTCGACGGAATATTGATCAACCTTTTGGGGACCGACCCAAATTGGATGCGTTTTGTGGCCCGAATCGAAACCGCCGAAGACGGCAGCCAAACGGTCTGCTTCGTCAATGGCGATGTGGCGCGGTGTCCTGCGGACGACAATGTGCATCATTTCCCCGCACAAGGGCGAAGACGTCCGACGCTGGAGGAAGTCGATCCGGAACTTTTGTACTACGACGATCCGCACGCCTTGGGCGGGCTCAAGTATCCGTATTACTTTGGGCTCGAGCCATATCGAGCCAATTCCGACGATTATTGGCCGCCGTATATCTTCCGCACCATCGATCTGGTTTTGGCCGAGGTGGGCCAAACGGTCTCCGTGCATAGCGAGATTTTTTCGCCGTGGACCCAATTGATGGAGCTTTTGGGATACGAACAGGCCCTTTTTGCCATTTATGAAGATCCGGGGAAAATCCACGCGATTCTCTCAGCTTATGCCCGCGGGGCGGCGGAGCTGGGGGCTTTGCAGGCCCGCCGGGGGGTAGATGCCGTGCTAATTTCCTCGGCCTTCGCCGGTGGGGGATTCATCTCGCCGCGGCATTACGAAAAGTTCGTGCTCCCCTATGAAAAGCAGGTGATCGACAGGATCCATCAAGAAGGGGTGCCCGTGTATATTCACACCTGCGGGGCAATTGGCGATCGCCTGGAGCTGATGGCAGCTACCGGGGCCGATGGAATCGACACCCTGGACCCTCCGCCCCTGGGGACCGTCGAGTTGCCCGAGGCCAAGCATCGCGTAGGCGACCGGCTTTTTTTCAAAGGCAATATCGATCCGGTAAACACACTGCTAAAGAAAACGCGGGAAGAGGTTCGCGCCGACGCCCGCTGGCGATTGGAGGTAGCAAGTCCGGGTAGCGGCTACATTTTGTCCAGTGCGTGCTCGGTATCGCCGCGGGTACCACCGGAGAATTTGACGGTCCTTGTTGAAGCCGCGGAGGAATTCGGCCCCCCACGAATGCACTAGCCTTTGCTGCCTCGCTCCAGTCGAATCTTCGCCAGTTAGGGTCGGATGTTCGCCAGTTAGCGGGGGTGGTGCCGGAAGAAAAGGGACAGTCACCGCGTCGCTTTCGCCAAACCTATCGGTTCTCATGCACGGACAAAGGGCCCCTCAAGCACGCAGGAGCGAAACCGCGGGCGATTGGTCGGCCGCCAGCTCGATCAATGCGAAGTATCCCTTGGCAGCCTGCCCACAATTGACCACGAGAGTTTCGCCAATTTGCTCGGTGCCCCTGGCTTCGTGAATGTGCCCACAGAGAACTAATCGTGGCCGGTGAGCCTCCACGGCTTCCCGCACCGCGGTGCTCCCGCAGTGATACCCGAGGAAAATGCGGTCCAATTTGCAACGATACGGCGGAACGTGGCAGACCAAGATGGTCAGTTCAAGCAGGGTAGGTTGATGATTGATTTCGGTCAGCCCGCGGGCAATGGTCTGGGCAATTTCCGCTTCACTGAGGTGGTACATTCTAGGAAGCCAAGGGGGTATAGCGGACACCCCGTAAAAACCAACGCCCCCCACGACTCGGCCATACCCGTGCAGGCTTACTCCCAATTGGGCAAGCTCCCGATCAATCGGCTCGGAATCGCAATTCCCGGCCACCGCCAACACCGTGCTCGCTAGCCCTTGAGCCAGTTGAATGATCTGCCGGCACTGAGCCGGCGTACCGAAATGCGTGATATCCCCCGGGAAGACCACCACCTCCACGGGGCTTGCTCGCTCGAGGATCCGGCTGAGAGCTGAAAGGTTGCCGTGCAAATCTGAAATGGCTGCTATTCTCATTCGCGGCAGATCCGAGGTAGGGCGTTCCGAAGGGCTGAGGTCTTAACTCCACACGGCTCACTGGCACGCAATCACCGGCCGGCAAGAAGGGGCCCGCCGCCCCGGCGCATGCCGTACTTATCGCCGGAACTCATTGCCGGAAGGGGGGCGATTCCGGCTCGGGTCCCCGTCATTATTAGGCTCTAGAAGCCTGCCGACAAGAGATGACGACGGCTTCGCCTAATCGGAACACCGCTGACGGGCTCTTTCGCCGCCACCCAAGCTCCGCAAGGGTCGGGAAGTCTAAGGGTGGGAATGCGAAAGGTATGCAAAAAGGCGTCTCAGGACGCCTGCGAATGGTGAAAGTCGGTTTTCGCGATCTGCCCCGCGTTTGCCCCCGCGTCTTCCCCTGGGGAGGCAGTCCCGATCCAGTGCCGGAGTGGAAGAAAAGAAAAGTGGGCACAGGCTCGCGGCCCCGAATTAAGGCCACAGAATAATCATCAATACGCCGCCGGCGAAAGGCAGGAGGAATAGAGCGGCCAGGTACACCGCAAGCCGCCACCCGCCAAGAATCCCCGCAATCAGCCCTTTAAACGCCAGATTGGAGACGGCCCCGCAAAGGATGAGCCGCCAGCCGTGTGCCGCGATCCACGAGCCGGGGCCTTCGGCGATGAGCATCCGCGCGGTAGATAGGGTGATCGCATCCATGTCCGTTAGTCCCGAGAGGGCGGCAATGGCGTAGAGATATTCCGGCGAGATGTAGTGTTTCGCGGCGGCAAGCGCCCAGAGGACCCCCACATAGCTCGCCCCGAAAAAGAGTGCCGATCGTATTTGGGTGGGATTGCCTTGCTTCGGGGCGGTCGCGGGGGTCGACGGCATTCGCCGGCAAACGAGTACCGCGGGAATACCGCACAAAAGAAGCATGATGATCGCCGGGGGAATGATCGAGCCCAGCATCGCCGGGGCAACCAGGGCGATCTGCACCACAATCCGAAGAAAAACCACAGCCGAGGCAATAAGGATTACGATGGCCGCGGGCCGCCTTTCCACCATTCCCTCCTTGGCTTGCCGCGCGTAAGCGACCGTGGTTGCCGTGCTGGAGATCGCCCCGCCTAGGATTCCACCCAGTACCATTCCGGCCCGTTCACCCCAAAATTTGTAAAGGATGTAGCCGGCCAAGCTCATCCCCACAATCAGGACCACCATCAGCCAAGCCTGACGGGGGTTGACCACCCCAAACGGGTCGTACGCGCGGTCGGGGACCACGGGCAGGACCACGCAGGTAACCAAGGTAAACTGCATGATTGCCCGGAGGTCCTCGTCGCCCAATCGGGCAGCAAAAGCGTGCAATTCGGGTTTGAATTGCAGCAGCACCGCAACCCCGCCACCAATGGCGACGGCTACCGCCGGTTGATCCGGCAATACGACGAGCAAAGCCCCAACGCCGTACATCAGCAGAGCTGCGATATCGGTGGTGGTTCCCGGATCGGGGTCCTTTTCCCGCATCCGCCAGAGGTGCGGGAAGATCATCGTCACGATCACCCCCAGCAAACCGGCCGCCACAATCCAGCCGCCGAATTGCTGCCCGAGCAGGGCGCAGACGGTCCCCAGAACGGTGATCAGCGGAAAGGTCCGCAGGCCGGGCATCCCGATGGCAGTCCGCTCCCGTTGAAGTCCCACCAACAACCCCAGCAGGAGCGCTAAACCCAAGTGCTGAAAGAGCAAAAATGTGTCAGAATTTTGCATGCCCGATCTAATACATATCCCAATTACGAGAGTCTTCCGTTCGCCTTGCTTTGCTGGCTTCTCCGCTTCCGGAGTCGAGCCGCTACTTCATGCCCGGCAGCTACCTCACTCGCAGCAGCCGAGCCCAGGGATATCTTCCCATTTTGCAAAATAATGCGGAAACGGATTTCGCAAAGAGATCGCCCCGCCTCACAAGACGGCCTATCGCAAAGTTGGATTCTAATCCTATCGCCTAGGGATAGGCAGACTGGTAGTCTTCCCGGGTTTAATTCCCATCTTCGGAAGCTTGGTCAACCGGATCATTACTCATCCGAATCGATCGTGCTGCTTAATCGTGCTCCAA
>CAKZMM010000113.1 GCA_937128505.1 uncultured Thermogutta sp. | reverse complement strand
CTAATTCCTGCGACGCCTCGGGCACCGTGCAACGCATAAAAAATCTTTCCCCACGGCCTATCGCCCAAGGTGTCATGCAAGCCGTGTTGGCAAACAACAAGCAAGTTTGGCAGCCAAATAGTGTCAGGGCTAGACATCCAGGTACTCATCCACCGCCTCTGCTTGTTCGAGGGCGCGGTCGGTACTTGTGGGATCAACCTCGCGGCAACTTTCAATCATTCGATTTATGAAGGTTTCGAGCTCTTGCTTCCACGCATCTTCAGATAACTCCGGCGGGCAAAGGGCGGCAAACTCGCGAACCAAAAGGATCATTCTCAACAAGTGCCGAAAGATGATCCCCTCCTGTTTTTCCAGACCTTTTGCGGTAATTAGTTTATCGAAGTGCCATCCAAGCTCCTGAAGCTCTCCGGCAACCCATATAGGGCAGATGCGCAAGTCGTCCACTCCTGCGTACTCGTACTCGAACAAAAGCTTCAACTTTTCCGCTAACGTAAGCACACGCTTCGGCGGCTCGACAAGCCGGCTTCGGCGATGGCGGCTGAGGCCGGGGTCAGCGTCGTCTTCTGGTTCCTCCGGTAGTCGCAATTCGTCCATGGTAGCTAGGCCGAGTTGCACAAGCTGGGAGTCTAGCCGCGCTATGGCCAAAGAACCAGGCGGCAACTTACGCTGGCTCGGCACGGCTACGGAGCCGGCAACAGACCGCGGGAATTCTAGTACGCTTTCCCATGCTTGAATCCTCTCTGCCCAATCTGCAACTCCCAATTGCAAGGTCAGAAATACCCCATAAAGCGGATGCACGCTGCGAAAAACAAGCAATTTGCCGAGCTGATCGGTAGGACGAGCTATCGCGGGGCGATAATCCTGGGAAAGTTGGTTGCCGTGATCGCCGTTACCGCTTTCTGAAGCACTCGCCGTAGCCGGGGTGGTGGGTGGCGATCCCGCGTCGTCCCACATCTCCGAATCCTCCGGCGGTAAGTCTTCCTCCGCAGAGTCCTCTGCCGCAGGCGATTCTGCTGTGGTCGCATCCATCGACCGCCTTGCGACACGCGGCCGTAAGGACTCCGGCTTGCCGGGCGGTGTTGGCTCCAGCTCCACGAAACCGGCACGCCACAGAATGAGGAGCATCTTGTTGAGCCCATGTTGGCAAGCCGTGATTTTGGCACGATCCATCAGACGCTTGGCAATCAATTGCCGGATCGGCTCCACGTAAGGGGAGGCGTCAAGCATGTAGGCCAAAAGCCGCCACGGGATTGGCCCGCGACTCCGAAGTTTTTCCGGCGGTGCACGACGCAATTTTTCGAACTGAGCCTCCGTCCAATACTGCTCCAGCGGGCTTCGCTTTGGCATTTTCCTTTTCAGATCTTTCTTCATCTTTAGAAGCACCGGATCCTTGGTATCCTCCGGAATTCGGTCGTACTGCTTTTGCCAACGGGCCAGCCGTACATCGTCCTCGTGAGCCAATGCAAACACGTGCCCCTCCCGGTCGAATTGCGGTCTCCCCGCACGTCCGAAAATTTGATGGGCACTGCTTGGATCTAAAATCTTCCGTTTCCCCATCGGCCCTTTGACAAGACTTGGCAGAACCACGGATCGAGCCGGTAGGTTAATGCCCGCAGACAAGGTCTCGGTACAAACGCACACCGAGAGTAATTTGCGGTTGAATAAATCCTCAACAATCCGACGATATTTCGGCAAAACTCCCGCGTGATGTACCCCGATACCCCGCTGAAGGATCTGCCGCAATTTCGGGCCGGCACCGCGGGATAAATCGTGTTTTTTAAGTTCCTCGGCTAGTTCGGCTTGTTGGGTCGGGCTGAGAATTCGGCGACCGCGCAATTGATCGGCTACCGACCAACATTCCTCGCGATTGAAACAGAACAACAGTGCCGGCAAAAGTCGAGTTTGCTCGTCACCTTCCGCCATCTTTTCGATCAATTCGACCAAAAGGGTATCCCCCACCCAATGAAACTGAAGCGGGACACGACGTTCCACACTTTGGACCCATTCGAGTTTACGGTTATGCGTGAGCCGCAACCACTCAAGGAATTCCACGGTATTCCCCACCGTAGCCGAGAGAAGCATCAGTCGAACATGCTTCGGCAGGAGGCCTAATGAGAATTCCCACACCACCCCGCGTTCCGGATCATTGAAGCTATGGAATTCGTCCATGACTACGGCACTTACATTCTCGAAATCGAAAAGCTCGGGATGCAGAAGCCTGTTGAAAAGGATTTCCGCCACCACCACGAGCACCCGGGCATTGGGATTCTCGCGCCGATTACCGGTGATCAGGCCGATATCTACACTTTGAAAACCCCACCTAATGGCGGCTGCCTGAAATTCGCGGAACTTCTGCTCCGTCAAAGCAATCAAGGGAGTGGTGTAGTAGACCACCGTGCGCGTGTGAAGTGCCTCGAAAAGGGCCGCCTCGGCAATCAAAGTTTTGCCCATACCTGTTGGGGCGGTCACCAAAACCCCTTCATCCGAAGAAAACCACGCTAGTAACGCCTCCTCTTGAAAAGGGTACGGCTCGATTCTGAGGAGATCGAAAAATAAATCGGCTATTTGATCGCGAGTCAAAGTGCTTTTCATGGGTAACCGGATTAAGCCATTCGTAAAAACAAGTTGATCACCGCGTTCTTTCATCCCGCGTTTACACACCACTTTAACTTCGGGAGCTGCCCACCGAGAAGGGGAGAAAAATCTGTGGAGGTCCGGTCGGACAAAAAGCCGTGCATATTCTCCGGTATTGAGTCCATCGTTAAATTCGGCTCGTGACCGGCATTGCAAAAATCAAATCAGGAGAAAGGCAAGAAAGAGATCGCTCTTCTTTAGGGATTTTCAAGCTCTCCCACAAATACTGTACGAGTGATTTTACGTCACACGATTGATTTTATACTACCTTCGAGCTCTGAAGGGCAGGATAACTCGGGAAAAAGGATGATGGGCCCAGGGGGTGTCGTCCTTACGAGGTTGCGGAGGAATCTGGAGATCATCCCCGACGCCTATAAGTACGTTTCCAACCACTCGATACTCCGTGCGAGGGCCTCGGGTGGAACGCTGTGCCCCTTCCCGTGATTGAAGAGACCAATCCTTGCAGGCTTCCCAAAAAAGTAATAAATGGGCAACGCGGCGGCAATGAACGGCCAACTTTTCCTCCCATCCGCGGAATCCCCACCGATAAGCAGAAATGCCCGCGGAGCCACAAGTGCCAGGAGCTCATGATGCTCGTGAGAAAAATTCGTCGCGCGTATCGAAGGGCCCAAGTACCAGGGAGCTTCCCAATTGGAAAACTTTAGGCCGATTCCACCCTCGCTGCTTACGGCAGCTTTGACCCTTGGGTCGAAAGCAGCCAAATAGAGAACTTCCTTAGCTCCTAGGGAATGCCCAATTGCACCCAACCGCCGCGGGTCGATATCAGGAAGGGAGGCCAGCAAATCAACGGCTTTCATGGCGTCCCACAGCATCTTTGCCATTCCTTTGGCCTGGGGGTGCGCAAGCTGGAATCGATTCACGAGGTCGAGATACCGGCTTTGGGGCCCGTCGGTCCACAGAAAACATCGGGGACACACGCATACCATCCCACGCCGAGCTAACTGTAGGCCAAAAGCCTTCGACGGATCAGCCCCCAAACCTGCCGGCTGTCGAATCGTTTCAGCCGTCGTGGGATGAAAGACGACGACCCCGGGCCGCTTCTCGGATGGCTCCAGCGGGCTGAGTATGTAGGCTTCTACTGGCCATGACGGCTCACTTTCGTAGCGGATCAACTGTCGTCGAACCCCGTCTGCCGTATCCTCTGCAAGAACCTCCCAAGAGGGGGGCTCGCGATCCGGAGGGATGAACCCCAGGAATTGCATCCACCAACTCTCGATCTCCTCCCGCACTTTAAGCCAGGTCTCCGCTCCTGAAATCTTTTCTCCACTCGCTCCCACCAGCAAATCGGGAAGGGGTTCCAAGTCCGCGACGTTTTCCGGCTCTTTTTGAACCTCGGCAAGCCACGGAACATCGCGTCCGGAAACTCCACCGGATTGCGGGGAACCGGTTGCCGCCATGTTCTCATCTTGAGGCGAGACACGATCGACTTGACTGCCTGTTTCCTCTCCGTCGGCTGCAACGGCACGAGACAGTAAGCCGAGTTGAAGCCAGAAGCTTCCGATTAAAGTAAGAGTATCGCGACGGGTGATCGACACGTGTGGGTTGTGCCAATTCGCCTGGCTCATATCTTCCTCCCTACCCGTCGCCAACGGCGAGCCAGCGATCGCTTGGTTAAGAACGCAAGCAGTGCCCGATCCGGCGGCTCGCTCGTGCGAACCAGTAAATAGTCTACGTCCGAGGCAGCACAGGCTTGCCGTAGGCCGTGTAAAAATTGTTGAAGCGACTGCAAGTATCCTTCCCGGAATGCCTCCGGATTGCAGCGTAGATGCCTAGGAACTTCGAGCCCCTCGAATCGAATGGGGCCGTGGAACGGGAAGTCTAGTTCATCGTCATGGAGCACGTGAAACACCATGACGTCATGGCCATGGCTTCGCAAGCATTTCAGCCCGGCATCGATTTGGCCTATGTCGATGAACAAATCCGAAAGGACAATGACTAAACCCCTTTGCGGGTACAACTGAACGAGCTCCTGCGCAATGGGCAGGAAGCCCGTTTTGTCCTTCGGTTCCGTTTGCTCGAGGGCGGAGAGAAGCGAGTCCAAATGTCGAAACTGGGTGCGTTGCGGTACGCGCGTTCGAATGACTTGGTCGAATGTGACCAATCCAACGGCATCCTGCTGCCGGAGGACAAAGTAAGCAATACAGGCAGCCAATGTCGCGGCAACATCGAATTTGCTCGTCCCGCGGGCGTCATAACTCATACTGGCTGAGCGGTCTAGCAACAGGGTAGTTCGTAGATTGGTCTCCTCTTCGAACTGCTTAACATAAAGGCGGTCTTGCCGAGCCCACACTTTCCAGTCCACATGCCGCCAGTCATCCCCCCAAGTGTACTGACGGTGTTGCACAAACTCCACGGATTGCCCGAAATAGGGGCTCCGGTGACGCCCTGCCAGAAAGCCCTCGACAATAGCCCGGGCCCGAATCTCAAGTCGTCCTAAGCGTGCGACCACTTCAGGAGGCAAGTATCGCCTGAAATCGGCCATCTTTCAGAAGCTCATCTTCTTGGGTAGGAGTCAATTCCAGGAGGCGATCTACGATCCAATCGGTGGAGATCCCCTCGCTTTCCGCGGCGAAATTCCGCACCAAACGATGCCGAAGCACCGGCTTTGCGAGAGCCTGGAGATCCTCGCAGCAAACGTACGACCGACCGTGAAGTAATGCCCGGGCTTTGGCCCCCAGGATCATAAACTGAACTGCCCGCGGCCCCGCCCCCCAGGTCACATACTGGGAGACGATCTCCGGCACTCCCGGCTCCCCCACCCGGGTTTGCCGCACCAGGGAAAGTGTGTATCGAATCAGGTGGTCCGAGATCGGCACCTCGCGTACCATCTGCTGGAGTTGTAGGATATCGGGCCCACTTAAAACCGCCTCGGTGACAGGCTGTTGTGGGTTCGTCGTCCGTCTGGCCACCTCGAATTCTTCCTCGAAACGGGGATACCGAACGAATATTTTAAACATGAAGCGGTCTTGCTGTGCCTCCGGTAAGGGATAGGTTCCTTCCTGCTCGATGGGGTTTTGCGTGGCCAACACGAAAAATGGCTCCGGCAAACGGTGCCGTACTCGGCCCACCGTCACCTGACGTTCCTGCATTGCCTCGAGCAATGCCGCCTGAGTCTTCGGCGGTGTTCTGTTGATTTCATCCGCCAAAATAACATGCGCGAAAATTGGACCGGGCAAAAAACGGTACTCCCGTGTACCTGTGCTGCGATTCTCTTGAATCACTTCCGTACCCGTAATATCCGCAGGCATGAGGTCAGGAGTGAACTGAATCCGACTGAACTCCAAACTTAAGGTTTTGGAAAGGGTGCTGACCATCAGCGTTTTCGCCAATCCCGGTACCCCTTCGAGGAGGCAATGACCCCCGCTAAAAAGGGCGATCAAAAGCTCATCAATTACCTGCTGCTGGCCCACAATAACCCGGCTGACCTGCTCGAGGATCTGCTGCCGCGCTGTGGCCAAGCGCTCCAATGCCAAATCGATACTTGAAGTCATTCCATCCTGAAGCTGAGCGTTCATCGGGTAACCTCGTGAAGCTTTTGCCGGAGGGCCGGCATGCATGCTTTTCCCAAAAATAGTCGCTCCTTAATCTACAAACCTAGGGGCACTTTAAGGCTGCTTCCGCGCAGCGCGTAATTCTCCAGACTACCCACCGTGCCTTTCAGACTACGCATCGTACCTTTCATTCCTTTACCTTCCAAAACACTACGAGCACGTTAACGGTGCGTCGTTAAACCCCGCGATTCCGAGGCATCGTTCCTCGTTGAAGGGGATTGCGACACTTTCATGTTCGATCGGGCATCGGGCGGCGATACAAAACCCGCTCGGTTCAAAAATGCCTTGTAATGATTTATCGGACTGGGAGATAAACGGAGATATATCGGACTCGCACATAAACGAAACAAAGGGCCGCCCTCCGCCTAAACCCAAACCTCGGAAAACCCGCCTAACGTTGGTAAATGGGAAGGGCTCCCTTTTCGAGCTGAAGAATGGTAAGGTTGATGGCGGTGGTGTACACCGGCCCAATATACCCCTGGGACCAAGATCCATCGGGATTGGCTTCGCGGATGAGCCGCGTGTAGAGCCGATCACGATACTTCTCCCACGCTTCTCCCCCTTGGCAGTACAAAGCCTGGGCATAGTAATAATGGGCATAATGCCAATGGCCCAGGCCGCGGTCGGCAAGATTATCCAAGTTCCGCTGGCAATACGCGAGTAATTTCCGCACATAAGGGCTATCGTATTCACCGGCGCTAAACAAGCAGGCGACCGCCGCCGCCGTGATCGCCGGTCGTCCCCCACCGCCGCGGGAGTTGTACTGCACCCCGCCGTCAGGCAACGTGCAAGTGTGAATGTACTGAATAGCCCGATCGATGATTTCTTTGGGCACCGAAATCCCGGCGTTCCGACATCCGCGTAACCCTTGAACCTGAGTTACGGTCGTCGAACCTTCGTCAAAGTCTTGGCCATCTTCGGCACTCACATAGCCCCAACCACCCGCTTTGGTCTGAGCTCGGCCACTAAATATCACGGCCCGCGTCAGCACGTCGATTAATTCCTCCCGCCTCTGACTATCTTCTTCTTCTCCCAATACCTGGGATAGAAATAGCATCGCGAATCCATGACCGTACGTATAGCGGTCATCTTGCTCCGGATCTCCAATCAGTCCGTTCGGTCGACTGCGGCTCACTAAATAGTCAACAGCCCGCCGAATATTCCGTGCATAACGTCCCTGGACAGTCGTGGAACCCTCGCATAAAAAAGCAATTCCGGCCAAGGCGGTCATCGCCGTAGGATAACGTCCACCGGAAGCCGTCCAATGCCCCAAACCGGCTGAAGTTCCTTGCCCGGACTGCTGACGCACAAGCCAATCCAGACCCCGGCGTACCACGCGGTCCAAATCAGCACGGTCGACCTGTGCCCAACCGGGCGAAACAAAAATACCAAAAACAATGAGTAAGCCGAAAAAAAGACTGCGATTCACTCCCGTCGTCGACCTCCTGTAGCTTAAGTTTCTCATAAACCGGGAGAGCCAAAATCTTTAAAAAGTAATGGTTTCCTCCTCGGCTCAAGCCCGTTTCCACTTTGCTTTTGAAGCGACTTTTCTTTTGAGACTTAAATGTGGCTATCACAACACATACGTCGAAAAAGATGCATCGTCACCCAAAAACTCGAGCTAAAAACGCTTTTGCCCGATCTGCTTGTTTACCGCTCAGAACCGCTCGGCGTTGAGAAATACTCCTCGGCCGCTTTCCAAAGCGAATCCAGCAAATTCCCTCCAGGGTGTGCTTTGCTCGGGGATGCCGCGGAGTCCGGAGGCGAATCGACAAACTCAAACACCAATTTGTTCCGCTGGAAGCGTACTTCCATGGTATTCGACGACTCATCGCCGACAAGTTGCATGGTCAAGGTCGGAAGGTCCAGCCGCCGTTCCAAAACCGTTTTGCCCGTTCGTCGGTCGATACATAGAAGCCCCGTTTGAGGCGAATTGGACGAAGAATCTCTCCCCGTGCCTTCACAAGTGCAGGCAAACACAAGCAAAGGTAGTTCGCTCGGCTGATCGATGGGAAGCCACTGGTTGGTGACTCGGGTTGGCTCTGTCCAGATCGGAGTTCCCGCGAGATCGAAGGCCCACACGAACCCGTCGACAATCGGTTCGCTTTCCACCCCCGGAAGCTGCCAAGTATTGGCTCCAAGGCGCCTGATGTGTTCGCCACCTCGGGCAAAAACCGCCAAGATTTGCTCGGGGGTCTGGAGAAGCCGGAATTTTGCATCCTCGCCTGGTTTATCGAGCGAATAGCGTCCGAGCAATCGGCCATCTTCCAGCCATAGAAGCGAGAACGAACCATTCCCTTCCCAGATCCCTAAAACTTCGGGAGTAGTAGCGATCGCAAACGACGGGCCTTCGATCGGCGGGGATTCCCAAACTTCACGTTCTGTAACCAGATCGTAAAGTGCGATCCGTCGGACCTCAGCCTGCCCGAAGTGGCCCGATTTCACCTCTTTCATATAGAGAATTGCCGAGCCCACGAACGTCGGTTCATACGGAGCAGGTACCACGACCGCCACCCGCTGCGATCGCGGCAAAACCGGCTTGAACGGCGGCTTACGCCTGCCGATGAGTCGGCCAGATGCGGCCTCGTACAAGACAAATTCCTCCAGATTGGATCGCCAGGCAATCACCACTCTTCCATCACTGACGACGGAGGCGTCAGGCGGCAAATCCGTCCGAATCCACATTGGGGCGCCCGAAAACGCATCTACCGCTACCAGCCGATGTTGCATCTTTAATCCGAACCATCGCGCGCCAATCGCGACGGGTGTGGCGCCGAAGAAATCTTGCGAGAGGAACTGACGCCCCTCCCATCCCATCCCAAGAGGCCGGCGGATCTCTCGTGCGGCCCTGCCACCCTGTTCGCCTTCCTCATGCAAATTGACCGGTTCAAGCTTCATCAAATCAAACCGCCACAAAGGCCGAGCCATGCGCTGTGGGCCTAAGTTCAGCGTGTCCAGCGCAAGAGCCTGCGATTGCCCTACCAATAACACAACCCAACCCACTGCGCTGGCCTGCGTCACCGCTCGATTAAACTCGAAAGTTATGGCCTCAGGCAGGGCGGCTACCGGGAATTGCCAGGCGCGATTCCCCAAACTATCCTCGCCCCATACTACGGGGGGATTAACCTCGAGAATGACCCGCTCGCCCACTTGAGCCCGGAGTCCCCCAGAAATCGATGCCAAGCGATTACGGCTCGGAAAGGCCACCATTTGCGTGCCGGTTGCCGGCTGTGTTTTAACGACTAAATGCGGAGGCCAGCGATTTAAACGTTGAAAGTATCGGGCTAAGCGCGGATCCTCGGCGAGTTTCTCGGTAAACTCTCTTCCCGTGACCTCTCCCCTACAGTTGATTTCACCAAATTCTTTTTTCAGCAAGCGGGCAAAAGCCGCCGCGGCTGCCGGCTGTTGCCGAGCGCGAGCCAGCTCCATCAGTGTTGCACACGCCATTGCAGCCGCCGTTCGGTTCGAATGCGCGAGAAGTCGCTGATACCAATGGGCCGCTTCGCAAGAGTTGTTATCACGCATGAAGTATTCCGCGAGTTCCAACGCTGCTTGAGCTCCGATGGGCAAACTTTCGTAATATTCCAACCACCGTTTTAACCCATCGAATCCTTCCCTAGATCGGAGATTACTCAAAGTCGTCTCGGCTTCGGACTGAATTTGGGCGCGCAGCTCCGGCCCTGCTGCTTCGTAAAGTCTGACAAGCTCGGCCTGTAGCCACGTGCTCCGCCGGACCCGAAGTCCCTGCTCCGGTGCATCCCAATCTGCGTGCTCCAAATCTAGCCGGATAAGCTTGCGGCATGCCTCCCAGGCTCCCGCGTAATCTTGCTCGCGATAAAGTCCGTGCAGCCACAGACGAAGCAAGGTCGCCTTCTCCGCGGGTGTTTCCAAAATCTCTTCAAGTTCGGCCCGCAGCCCTTTGAAAGCAGCAAAATCTTGCTCCAGGGCGCAAAACCAGGTTTCCCGCAGCAGGTCTCTCACGGTGGTCGTTTGCGCACTTCCCCAAGCCCTGCGTAGCAAGTCTAAGGCCTCCCGGAGCCGATTTTCCTGCTTTAGAAGCTGGGCTTGAGCGACAACGACCTCCGGATCCGATGCCCCGGCTGCCATCTTCTCGGCTAATCGCCTGCGTAGCTGACCCAGTTCCGGAAAGGCGTCTAGCCCTTTCGCACTTTGCGAAAGCACTACCCCGCCAGCGCTCACCAAGTTCCCCAACCGCAAGGTCTCCGGGCCACGAAAGCTCGAAATCACTCGCCCGGTTCTCAACTCAATCACAAGGATTTGCCCATCGGTCAACGGCAGGAAATAGCGGCTCCCTGACCGATATCCAAAGCCCGCAGGACGCGCTCCGGCCGGATAAACGACGGAAGAACCGTTCCAACCCAATTGGGGGCGGGGATGGTTGCTCTCTTCACCGCCCAGATGCGTTACGCCGCAGTCCACCCCTACCGTTTCTGCATTAGGGCCGGCAATCTCCTCGCCATTTACGGGTTCCATAAAATTTTGAAATTCCGCCGGCTCTTGCGCGGCTTGATCTGCGGCGGCAGAATCCGAGGCGGAGCCTTGTGAATCTTGGGTGCCCTGCTCCCCCTCAATGGGGGCCGGATCTGCGGAAAGCCTCACTGCCCGCATCCCTTGGTTGCCCACCAAAACGACGTTCTTCTCAAAGACACATGCGATATAGAGCAAATCCTCCCGGGGTTTCTTCCAGAGAGGCTTTCCCGTTCGCAAATCAAGACAGTGAATATCGCTTGAATCCGAGGGCGCAACCACGATCCGGCCATCAGCGATGATCACGGAATCATCGCGGACAAGCCCGCTGCGCTCCTCGTCCCAGAGGGTGCCAAAGATCTGTCGTGGGCGGGGTATTCCACTGGGTCCGGACCTCCACTCGGACCGGTAAGCGTACCCCCAAGCCAGCCGTTGCCGCAAGCGATCTATCCCGACAATTGCCCCGGCAAGCGTCGGGCAGACCAAAATCCCATCTTGATATGAGGGAGCCAGGCCACACCAGCGCCGTAGCGGTACCTCCGAAAGCGGCTGCTCCACGGCGGCTAGCGACTGCTCCCACAAAATCGAGCCGCTGGATAGATCCAAAGCCAGCAGCTTGATTTCTCCATTTATTTCCCCCAAGACAAAGCCTTCGTCACCCCCCAGCACCAGCGGGACGCCTAAAAAGAAGATACTTGCCCCAGCCGCGTTAGTTTGCTCGGGATTAACACCCAAGTGCCACAGCGGCTTGCCGGTTTCAAGGTCGTAGGCGACAAGCCGATTGAATCGTGGGATATTGGCCGCGGAAGTTAGCCGATTATTCGGGAAGAAAATGGGTAGATCGCTGCGTTCTGTTAACCGCTCCAAATCCTCCACCGCGAAGACACGCCTTCCGTCGCTACTGAGCCGGCCGTAAGTTGCATCGGACCAAACCCGCCCCTGGAGCAGGTTCTGAAGGGCCGGGCCGTATTGGTTGACCACTCCCGCTGAGGCTCCCAGAAAACGCTCAAACGGATCATTGGCCGGTGCTTCCCATGTGCGTTTACCTGTTCCCAAATCGACGGCAATTAACCCTCTTACCGTCCGCAGCAAAGCCTTGTCGCCGACAATAAGCGGCACCATGCTCGGAACCGTGGGGGAGCCGGCAGATAGCCGAAAATCCTCTATGCGCGTGAGGACTGCGTCGATTTCGGGATATTCCGCCGTCGGAGCACGCCATAAGCCAGAAAGCAAAGCTCCTTCACCCTGGAGCTGACCATTTCGCGCGGCATTGAACCGTACTTGCAACACGCGCTCTTCTACAGGCTCAGGCAAGGCTTTGTATGCCGGCATTATACCGAGTGTTGACTGAAGCCAGGTTAAAGGGTCCTCCCCCG
Organism: uncultured Thermogutta sp.; assembly: GCA_937128505.1. GTDB lineage: Bacteria > Planctomycetota > Planctomycetia > Pirellulales > Thermoguttaceae > DTLM01. Next base: position 66,630 of record CAKZMM010000113.1, on the reverse strand, counting down.
CCTTCCACCATTCGATAGGCCTCCCCCGGACGACGAATCGCTTTAAAGGAGCCTGAGAACGCACGGCAATTAAAATCTCCCGAGCTTCCTCGGTCTGCCCCATGGCCCATTTGCAAGCCGCGAGTAAGACCGATACCAAGGGTTCAAAATCCTCGGCTTCGAATCCGGGTTTACGCAGATCCTCAAAATAGATTGCCGCCTCGCCGGGCCGACCACTCTCCAAATGCCACAAAGCCAAGAATAAGGCCGCCTGCCGCCCTGAGCGTGTCAAAGGGTAAGTTCTTGCCGCCTGGGCCAAGAGCGAATAGCTTCCTTCCGCCAAAGCAGTGGCGACGAGCTTCTTTGCCCGAGCCTCATACTGGAGGAGATAAATTTCCCGGACCTCTTTCGGCAAAGAGCGCAGTACATTTTCCGCTTCCCCTTTCAAACTTTCGGCATAATGGCCCCCGGAGTCGGGCTCATTCGGTCCGGGTATGAGGAAAAAATCGTGCTTATCTTCGATGAGCTCCTGCAATTGCCGCATTGCCTGAGTGTAAAGCCCGTCGGCGAGCATTTGCCGCGCTTCTTCCAGCGACCGTAAAAGACGCCGTTCTGGGCGCTGAAATACCGTTCGCCCTGTTTCCGCCCCCTTAGCATCGGCCAATGGCACGTTTTGAGCCTGAACCATCACCGCCACGGGGGCTACAGCTCCGCCGGCGGGGGCCTGCACTGCCGCGCGCGGCTCTTGGGAGTTTTCCGCGGGTTGATTGGCTACCGAATCCGCCTCTGAAGACGCTTCCGAATCTTCGTCTAAACACACGGCGAGAGGTGCGAGGAAAAGACTTGCGAAGGCAATCGATAGCCTGAGTAAAGCAGCAACCACCCCAATCGAAGGCACCCGTCCCGAGTCAAGGCTACCCGCCGGTATGAGCAGTCGGACCATCCCGATGATACTCCCGAGACTTGCAAAGAAACTTCCGCCTTTGAACGACATCCATAAAGCGGCAGCTACTCGCCTTAAACCATTATACCAGAAAAGATTATGATAAAGCACGGTCATTCCCTTAACTCGCTTATTGATAGAATCCCCTTGGGCCTGCGAACCTTCCCGTCATTAGGTTCGAGGAGGGTGCAAATGTGAAAATCCAACGGGGCTCCGAGGTTTTGCAAGACCGGATTTGCTGCCGGAAAAAAGCCAACGTAAAAAGCCATATTTCTGAAGGGGGTGCCGCCTTACTGATGTATGTTATCTGGCAGGCAACCCGAGTGGTGGATCATGCCGCCAACGCCGGTCGCCTCCCGAAGAGTTGCCCCCGAATACTCCCGCTGAGCTGCACAGATCAAGAGCGCTGCTTAAATAGCCGGAATTAAGTTGTGCCGCAGCATTTCAAAATCAGATCAAATTTCAGAGATGGCTGAGATAGTCGCGGCCAACCCCGCTCAGAACGCCGAAAAAGCCGCAAAAATCCGCCTTTTTGCCCTGGTTTTGTGCGTTTCTCTCTTGAAATTTGCCGTCGATATCCGTTTAATCATGCCATTCGTGGTAAAGGTGACGTTTCAGGCAAAGGGTACAGCCAGTCGGGTACCATTGGATTAAGTACTGGATTAAGTACGGGAGGTCAAAAGGATGGCCAAAGCAGCTTCGAATGCCGCGAAAAAGCCGCTTACCAAAAACCAGCTTTTGGCGAATTTGGCGGCGGCTACGGGATTAACAAAGAAGGATGTCGCTGCGGTTCTCGCCGCCTTGGAAGAGGAGATTAAGAAAAGCATGACTCGAGGACCTGGCGTATTCGCGCTACCGGGGCTCATAAAAATCGAGAAAAAGAGAATCCCCGCTCGGCCCGCCCGAAAGAACGTGATGGTCCTCGGGCAACTTCGCGACATCCCGGCTAAGCCGGCGGCGACCAAGGTCCGGGTCCGCCCTCTGAAAAACCTGAAAGATATTGTGGCGAAGTCCAAGTAAGAGTGTACCGGCTTCGGCAGTCTACAGCTGCGTTTGTGCCGGTGGGTCACCCGCATGGCGTTGGCTGCGGTGTCAAGATCGTGGAATATTTGAAGTGGATATCTAATCCAGGTACGAGGTTGGGCGAATCCGCGTCTTGCACCACGGGATGTTTCACCTAATGGCTCCGATGCTTCATCTGGGCCCAGGTCCGTCTATCGTTAGACGTAGGAAGGGGTGATAACCGGGCTGGTAGTGCCTTCTCCGCCGCTTTACGCACAAGTTGCGGGAATAAAAGGAAAAGTGTGGAAGCTCGGATTTTCCCGCCGCAAGCCGGATTCTTAGGGGTGAGAATTTGCGAGTGTAACAGGTTGTTTGGTGTTGTCGCACGCGCTGGATCGGTTGAAGCGCGCACACAGATTGTTGCAACAGTGCATGCGGTATCCCACAGGTCACTCTTGTTAAGCCGTCATATTTTTTTCGGACGGTATATTTTTTCGGACGGTTGGGTGTGACGGAGGGATGTTGAAAAAAGGGAGCAGCCCGAAGGGATTGGCGGCTTTGCACCGCGAACAATGAGCCGAATTCGGCGGACTCCAGAGGAATTGCCCGCGATTCCAGGATTTTCCTGGTAATCCAAAGGGAGTTTTACGCCAGTTCGGGAAAGTTGTTCGAAGTAAGAAGTAAATGAGGTAATTTGGCCGAAGATCGAATATGAAGTAATATGAAGTAAATCGAAGTAAGAAGTACTTTGAAACGGTTGATTGGGTGCCTTGAGGCGCCTTGCCGCCCGGCTGAAAGGGCTTGCCCCGATAGATTTCAGGAAATCTACAAAGTCGATTTCGGAAAATTTTCAAAGTGGATCGTAATGAATTCAACCGGATTCCAACGATCGGAACTAAAGCAATTCGAAGGACTCCGCTTCCCGCTACTCTCCCTTCGGCGAAGCTCGCCTCACACAACAGCGGACCCATTCTGTGTTAAGAAAATCGGGAGGGGATAGCCGAATAGAAAGAACTTGCGGCAAAGGAATTCTCGCGGCCCCCCATTCGTTTTTGCTTCGTTAAGTTCCCCCCGCATGATGCGTTCGTCGACCGACAGAGAATTGAGCATGGGGTGGGAGCCCGGGGGTTACTCGCCGGGCTCGTCAGGCTCCTCTGCAAGGAGCGCTAGCAGAGCGTCGTAAGCCTCCTCGTACGAATTGTACGGTCCTGGGTCGACCACCACGCCCCCATATCGCGCCGCCTGTTGTTCAATCGTTGAACGCGGCGGAACAGGCACAATCGTCAATCCTGCATCGGTCTCAATAATCGCGTAAGCCGGCATTCGTCCTGCACCTCCGTTGCCGCAATGTGAATTTCGCCGTCACAATGAAAACTTGGCCGTCACACGGTGAAATGTTTGCCGTGCGAAAATTGCTACCCTGCTTTTCTCAACCCTATTTTTTCGCCAGTTGCTTCTCGCGGGGACTGCTTCAGCTTACGAGCGTAACACCAAGCTCTTCCGTTAGGATACGTAGTTGATTACCTTGCCCGGCGTCTCTCATCGGACACAGAGGCATCGAATTGAGTCATCTCTGGAGCCGAACGGTGCTTTCCTTTTTTGCCCAAGATTCCCGTGTCCCTGTGGCCGAGACCAACTCGCCCTTTTTGACACTTCGGCCTTGCGCGACCGTTGAACCGGTATGCTTTCGATTTTTCGCTTTACATTATAGAACTCTTCCGCGGGCCGCGTAAGTCACGGCATTTAGGAGTCGCCCAAACGCGATTCAATAGGGCACGAGCTTTGCTAGAGACCTGGTTGGCGGTCACGAGAAGGTGGTGCACCGGTACCACACTTGGTGACCTCCCCCAATTTCCCTTAATCCGCAGGTCCATGACGGGGGCTTCTCGCTCATGAGAGGGGACGGATGATAATTCTGCCACATTTTGAGGCCTCTCTACCCGGGGTGCGATAACGAGTGCAGGCCTACGCTGCCCACGACGGCAAAGGCCCGCTAAAAAGCTTGCTCTGGTTCCTTCGGGGTGTTAACTTGCTTTTGTCTCTATAGTGGGGAATGCTTCGGACTTTCAGGCTCGAGAGGATGGCTTGCTGCCTATGTGTGGGACCGGTCTGATGTGCGGGAGATCAAAATCCTCCCTTCGATTTGCAAAGATTGTTTTGAGTGCAATCGCCGTAGTCGCCATCGTGCTTACCACTGGGCCGACTCTTGCCGCGGGGGCTGACTCGCAACTGCTGCAACCCTCCTCCACGTTGCAAGAGGTTAAAATTTCGCGGCTCGATCTTCTCGTTATTTTCGGCTATCTCATTGGGATCGTTCTTTTAGGGTCGTGGGCCGGGATGCGGCGTAAAAAGACCGGCATTGCCGATTACTTCCTGGCTAGCAGAAGCCTTACCTGGCCGCTCATTGGGACAGCCCTCTTTGCAACCAACATTTCCACGATTCATCTAGTGAGTTTCGCCCAAAATGGCTACACGTCCGGGCTAACTTACGGAAACTACGAGTGGATGGCCGCGTTTACGCTTGTGATCCTTTCCCTCTTTTTCGCGCCATTCTATCTACGCTCAAATGTGGCCACTTTGCCAGACTTCATGGAGAAACGTTACAGTAGGGCGTGCCGCGATTACTTGGCCATCCTGTCGATTTTCTCGGCGATTGTCGTGCACATCGGATTCTCGTTGCTGACAGGCGCGATCGTTCTGGAGGGAACCATCCTCCATATTTTCGTGGAGCACCCGGAGCAGTATCGGTTTTGGTCGATTCTGGCGATCTGTGGGGCCACAGCGATTTACACCATCATCGGCGGACTACTGGCCGTGGTGGTCACCGAGGCTATTCAGACCGTTGTTCTCCTTTTGGGGTCCATTTGTATCACCTTGATCGGTTTCTGGATGATAGGCGGTTGGGATGGTTTGGCACAACATGTTCACCCGATGAATTTGACCATTGTCCGCCCCAGCACGGATCCCACGGGTGTAACATGGTATGCGGTGTTTTTGGGTTATCCGGTATTGGGTGTGTGGTACTGGTGTACTGATCAGACGATAGTCCAACGGGTCTTAGGGGCAAAAGACGAATACCACGCCCGGATGGGGCCCCTGTTTGCTGGCTTCATTAAGATTCTCCCGGTTTATCTTTTCGTTTTGCCCGGGATTATCTGCCTCGGTTTGGTCCATGCCGGCAAAATCCCGCCGCTTCCGGTCCTGCCGGATGGTTCGCCGAACACGGAGGAAACCTATCCGCATCTTATCAAGACGGTTCTTTGGCCCGGAATGCGGGGGGTTGTCGTTGCTGCCATGTTGGCAGCCTTGATGAGTACTGTTTCCGGGGCATTAAACTCGATTGCTACGTTGTTTAGCTACGACATTTATCGGCGCTGGATCACCACGGAGGATGAGCGGCACTTGGTCAGGGTGGGCCGGATCGCGACATTCGTAGCCATGTGCGTCGCCGTGGTTTGGAGCCTGAGTTTGAGTTCCCAAAAAACGGTGATCTTTCAGGCGATGGTTGATGTTTTCCCCGTGGTGGCTCCGCCGACGGCGGTGACGTTTCTATGGGGGGTATTTTGGCGACGCACCTCGGCCCGCGCGGCATTTTTGATCCTAGTCGGGGGCTCATTAGTAGGGGTCGTCGTGTTCATATTGACCAAACTTGAGTGGATGACCATCAACAGCCTTTTTATGGCTTTCATTCTTTTCGTGGCAGAGTCGGTCATAATCGTTTTGCTTTCTTTGGCTTTTCCGCATCAACACACAGAAGAAAGTCAGCGTCTTGTATGGCGATCGCCTTGGGAAGCATTGCGGCGGGGTGAGCACGGAGGCCGGCTGGATTTTCGGCTTGTGGCCGCAGCCTTGGTGATCACCATGGTGGGACTTTATTGGTGGTTTAGCAGCCCGGTCCCTTACCACCCAATCCGCGGAGAACTCCTGGTGGACGGCAAGCCGGCACCAGGTGTTTTGGTCCTGCTGGATAGCGACGATGATCGGTTCGACGCGGCCCTGCTTACCGACCTCGAAGGCCGCTTCGAGTATGGTTCGAAACGCCAGGCCGGAGGAGCACCACCCGGTATGGTATTTCGTGTGGGGATCAAGCCGGCTCGACAGTATTGGGTTGAGGAGCTTCCGGGTTCGGAAGGTACCCAGGATCGCGTGCAGATCATCGGCTGGATGGCCGCGAGTGCGGAACCCGGTTTGGAAGGCGAAACCAAGCCGGGCAATGATACGGCAGGCACGGTGGGGCAAGCCGGCTCTGTCGCCTCCCTTGAAGGGAGCGAATCGGTCGCTTCCCTGGAACGGAAGGAAGGGGTGGAAAAAATGCGGGATCATGGACACGAAATCGGGGGAAATTCTCGACCCTTGGAGAAAGGCTCCAATCGTGTCCTTCGATTAATTAAACCGCCGGATTTTCCGTCACGATTTTACTTTCCGGAAACTTCCGGACTGACGATTCAGGCAGGGGATCGACCCACCACCGTTCGGCTGGAAATCCCTTCCGCGTAGCCATTCAGTTTCACGCTGAGACCTTAATAGAAGCCGACCCGATGAGCTAGAAGTTTCGCACCAAAAAGGGAACTGATAAGCTAAAAGCTGGGATAAACTGTTTTTGGCTGTGTCTGGGAAAATCGGCAAGGCAGTGATCGCGATTTACCGACCTTGGGATACTATTTGCATTTGTCTCAAATCAATTGTGGTGTCGGCATTGAATAGGTGTCTCCATTTAATACCGGGATTTTCCTCGCGCGTAGCCTTTCCGGTAAAGAAAGCTGACGGAAAAATCCGCCGGTCGCCACACCTAATGCTAAACTTTTTTCCGATTCTTTATTTGTTCTTTATTTGTCGTAGGATTCGCGTTTCCGCAGGATACGTGGAAACGTCAGTTGGGTTTCTTTGTAAGCTCCAAATTTAGCGGCAGGGTAAGCCGCCTATTTCTCGGCAACTTTCACCAAACTGCATGCGATATCCCTTTTGCGATGTCATCGGGGGCTGCCGCTTGCCGAGATCGTCCGTTATCGCCGGTTTGCCACCTGGAGAGTGGTTCTAAGCTGGAATCCGGCTTTTCTCCATAAAATAATCTCCAGAAAGTAAGACTCGGATGAAATCCGGGAACAATGCACGATCGGAGGCGATCGCGGTTGAATTACGGGTGGGGCAGGGTAGGGCCGAAACTCACAAGTTGCCCTTTTTGGGAAGAGGCAAGTAAGGAATGCGTTTCTCCCCGAGGGATGATCGCGCTTTTGCTTCGAGGGGAGCCGCCATGGAGCCGTTTTTTCACGCTTCGTCATAGCGAGGGATCGTTTACAACTTAAGGGAATTGTGGGAAGAGCAATTAGATAATCCAGGAAAATGGAGAGGGGAGACCTATGTCACTTAAAGTCATCTTTTCATGCTTGGGAATTTTTATTCTGGGTTTGCCGACGCAGCTTGCCGTTGCCAGTCCGGTTGCGCCGATTTTTCCCGGGATTGAACCGGGCTTGCCGTTGATCGAGTTGGTGGGGCCTCGAATCGTTTTGAGGAATCAGGTGCTTGAGAGTTGTTGGGTATGTCGGCCTGAAGAGTTAGGGCTTGTGGAGTTTGTAGATCGGTTGGGCGGCCAAAAATTCTCTACCACAACCGCACCGATCCTTTTGAGCTTACCGGCGAGTGATTCAGAAGCAGCTTTGCAACTAAGAGCAACACCCAACGGCGTGCCCGACATCAAACGGCTAGCCGCGAATCCGAAGGCTCAACGGATTGCCGATCGCTTTGCAGGCTATCGAGTAGTGATTCCCATAAAGTTCGTCCCCATTGAAACCGGCAAGGATGCACCCAATCTTGAGGGGCACCTCGAATTGGAATTGCGAGAGCAATCGAACTACATTCGAGCGTTTTTGACCATCGAGCAAATGCCCGATGGTGTCGATAAGGCGGAAGTAGAGCTGATACGCCTTCCTGTGGAAAACGCTCAACTTTTAGGCGAGGTGCAAGGCTCACCGCTCATTGCTGGGACCGCCTTTGCCGCTTGTGAGCATCCCATGGCCACGAATCGGGTTGAAGAGGGACACTGGGTGTGTTGTGGACCATGGTACCGCTCGCCAGGGAGCGCGGCACTTCGTCGATCAGCAGTGATCGGAGTGGCTCCACCCCATCAATGGCGAAGGGCCTTCCTCTACTATGTGGAGCGAGAAAGGGCCCGGCCCTATCAGCTTTTCTTGAACTACAACTCATGGTGGGATATTGCCTGGGGTGACCGAAAGATGAACGAGGGGCAATGCCTGGAAGTGATCCGGATTTTCGGTGAAGAGCTTACGCAAGCACGGGGGGTGACGATCGACGCCTTTGTCTTCGACGACGGTTGGGACGACAATCGGACGCTTTGGGAATTCCACGAGGGTTTTCCGCGCGGATTCGCCCCGGTGGTGGCCGAGGCACGGCGTTACCGATCTGGGATCGGAACTTGGCTTTCCCCCTGGGGAGGATATGGCCAGGCAAAAAAGGAACGGTTGGCCCACGCAAAAATCGAGGGATTCGAAACGAACCGAAACGGCTTTTCGCTCGCAGGACCGAAGTATTTTCAGCGTTTTCGGGATATCTGCCTGCGGGTAATCCGCGAATACGATAATCGCTATTTCAAATTCGACGGTATTGGGGAAAGTTACATGGCAAGCGGAGTGGCCGCCGAATTCGCTCCCGATGTGGAGGCGCTCCTTGCGCTAACCGACCAGCTCCGTGAGTCGAAGCCTGATATTTTCCTCAGCATTACAACCGGCACCTGGCCTTCCCCATTCTGGCTTTTCTATGGCGATTCGATCTGGCGCAGCGGTGACGATTGGGCCACTCATGGCGTTGGGTCAAAGCGGCAACAGTGGATCACCTATCGCGACATGATTGTGCATCGCCGGATTGCGAAGAGGGCACCGCTTTATCCGCTCAATTCGCTCATGACCGTCACCGTCTGCTTCGGGCAACTCGGTACGAGTTTGGAGATGGGCCGGGAACTTCCCGACCTTCTCGATGAGATTCATATGGCCTTTGCGAGCGGAACTCAGAATTTGGAGCTTTATGTGACAGGTCATCTTTTGGAGCCGGCGGCCTGGGATGCCCTAGCGAAGATGGCCCAGTGGGCCCGCGAAAATCGCGAGGTACTCGTGGATATCCACTGGATGGGAGGTGATCCTGGTAATGGGGAAGTCTATGGTTATGGTGCTTGGTCGCCTCAGAAGGCCATTGTAAGTTTGCGTAACCCCGCGGATGTGGAGCAAAGTTTCCAGCTCGAGATAGGCTCGGCGTTAGAATTGCCGGAGAATGCCGCCGACAATTGGCGAATGATTCCCGTCGTGAGGCGGTCAGGGCGATCCGTGCCGGAGACAGTTACGCGGGGTCAACCGCTTAGTTTGCAGTTGGCTCCTTGCGAGGTGCTCGTGTTCGAGCTCGTGCCCAATTCTCCGTAGCACTCGTACCAAAACTCGTTGCAGAAGGAGGGGCGGATTTTCGGCAGAATTCCTCCGGAACTTGCTTTGAATTTGGTACTGAAACGCTGGTGGGCGCCCTTACGAATTCTTTACGGAGTTTGTGGGAGCTGCTCGGCGGCTTGTTTCGAAAGATTGTGCCGGGATAGTTTGCCGGATTTTTCCCCCGCCTTCCCCTTAGATTTGCCGACTACATTTGGTCGTGGAAACCCCGGGCAGAAAATCATTGCGGATTCGACGCGCTACCCGGCGTAGTGCTTAGCTCCAACTTAGGCAATTTCGCGTCCACCTCGCTGAGGTGCCGGGTCAAAAGGGCCCGCAATTCCGCAACTTTTTTCGGCATTTGCGCCGCCAAATCGTGGGTTTCGCTGAGATCCTCCGCCAGATTATACAACTCATCGCGATCTTGCTCATAGAAATGAATCAGTTTCCAATCACCCATCCGGACAATACTGAACGGCTCCAAATCCCCCCGGTAATGAGGGAAATGCCAAAAAAGGGGCCGCGGGGCTAATGAACGTTTTTCTAGAAGAATGGGAACGAGGCTCACGCCGTCAACCGGGCGATTGTCCGGCAGGGGAACGCCCGCCAGCTCGGCTAAAGTGGGCAATAAATCGATCGTGGAGATCGGGATGTCACATCGAGCCGGCTCGATTCTTCCGGGCCACCAGGCAACCCAAGGTACGCGAATCCCCCCTTCGTACGGATAACCTTTTCCCGAGCGAAGAGGCCGATTGTCTGTAGAACCGATCAAACCACCGTTATCGGAAGTAAAAATCAGCAGTGTTCGCCCCATGAGACCACAATCTTCAAGGGCTTTGCGGATCTTTCCGACAGCATCGTCGACGCTTTCGATCATAGCCGCATAGACCGGGTTATTGTGGTGGCTTGTGGGCCTCTGCCGGTAACGCTCCACTACCTCCGGTTTAGCTTGCAGAGGCGTATGAACGCAGTAATGGCAAATTTGAAGATAGAAGGGGCGGTCCTTATGGGTTCGAATAAAATTTACGGCTTCATCCGCCTCGCGGTCTGTCAGGTATTCGCCCGTTTGCCGCGGAGGTAAGTTGGGTATCTCGTAAATCGGACTCTCGGAGCGGTAAGGGTCGAAGTAACTCGGTGGTTGACCGAGGTTGCCACCGCCGATATTCACATCGTACCCTTGGGTTTCAGGGAAGTGCGCGGTATGACCCAAATGCCATTTCCCGATATGTCCTGTGGCATATCCTGCCTGCTTCAAGAGTTCCGCGACGGTAATCTCTTCATGCTCCATGAATAGAGCGTTTTGGGGGCATGCCAGTTTCCTTCCCGGGAGAACCTCATAACCTGTCGGATTCTTCGCGTTTTGCCCGATTGTCCCGCGTTGAAATCGGGCGCGGATCCAGTCCGTAATTCCTGATCGGGCGGGATAACGCCCCGTTTGTAGGGCGAAACGGGTCGGTGAGCACACCGCCGCAGCCGCGTAGCCGTTGGTGAACACTAGCCCTTCGTGGGCAATTCGATCGATATTTGGGGTTTGATAGTAACTGCTCCCCATGAAGCCAAGATCGGTCCATCCCAGGTCATCCACTAAGACCACCACAAAATAAGGTTTTTCCTGGGATGGAGTTGCCGCTGTGGCTTGCCCCGGTAGCCCCAGGATCAAACCTACGGCAAGAATCATCAACGCGCTCCGGATAAACGAACGGCAGTTCGATTTTCTATCGTATCGGGCAAACATGGTCCGCTCACTCCAATTCCCAAAGATTAGGGTGCTTCAATGCTATCCGCCACCGCCATCACTAAACTAGTTCGGTACCCCGGGGCCGCCTCTGATAAACCGGAGAACCGCACTCGCAAGGGAGCTCACTTTTGGGATGTCCTCGCTCGCCATCGTAAAGACCGTTAAGAAAAACGCTCGAGTTGCATCCACACGTCTTGCTAGTTTCAATCCCACTGCTCCATCGACGGAAGCGATTGACCGGTCTCTGCAAGGCGGCGAGCTTCGCGGAGTTCCTGCTCCAGCTTTTGGAAACGGGTATCCATCGCTTGATACCGCGCCATGGTCCAATCCAGCGCGTACGGCTTACTTTCCGATAGCCAGATCCGGCGGAATTCCTCGCCCAATTCCCTGTGTGCCCGCCGGTTCTTCGCAACCAGCGACAGGGCTTCGTCGATTAATGGCACGGCTTTCTCACCTGAACTTTGTCGTGCTTTTTCGTATAGTTCCGCCACTTGGATCCCATCCAACATGCGGTTGGCGATAAGTTCCATCCGCCGAGCACCGTGGAGAAATGCATCCAAAAATTCCCGATTGGTCCGAGCTTCCTGCCGGCATACTTCGAGGTGTTGGATGGCTGGGTGCACGATTTTGAGCAATGATTCCGCCGCTTGCCGCTGGGTTTCCGGATTTGATTGGGGCGAGAAGTCGGGCCGCCAGAACCGTCGGTTATTCATCCCTTCCATATTGGGAAGGCGATGGGCCTGGGCCAGAAGCTCAATTGCTCGCCCAAAGCGGTCTCCTTCTTCGCCGAAAAGGACGGCACCAATCCGCCGGTTGAAATCTTCCGGCGAGGTTTCAGATCCCGTCCACGCACAGTCCGCGCCCCAGGCATAACCGTGCCAATTGTAGCCGTGGAGGGCTTCGCCGTCGTCCTCCCAACCAGTGTTCAGCATGCCGATCGCACCGTGGCGAAGACCATCCCGGACGAAGTTCCGAATATTGACCGTGGCTACGCCGAAATCGGGCAGAATCCGGCTCCAATTACTGATGCCCGGGCAAACAAAGAATTCGTGGCCGCTCCGAACAAAGGGAATAATCTGATCCTCGAAACTCTCTCGAGGGCTGTAACCCCACGTCAGCATCACAACATCCTTGGGTACCTGGGGAATGTGTTCGGGATGCTTCAGGATGATATCACCCCACATCATCATCCTTTTGCCGTATTTTTCTTTCATCAAGCGATGGATCCGCAGGATGTGCCGCAGATACACGCCACCGACTCCGATTTCGGCCGCCAACTCTTTCGATGGGCCTTTGCCCAAGTCAAAGGTCTCATCGCAGCAGACGTTGAACATTTCGAAGGGCAATAAGGGACACACCTCGCTATAGAGATCGTCGAGAAGCTGATAAGTCTCCTCGTAAATTGGGCACAGCACCACGGGACTTTCCCGCAAATGGGCGTATTCCGGATGCCGAAGAATCCAGTGAAAGTGGGCAAAGGATTGCTGATTCCCCAAAATTTCCACGAAGTAGTCGCGAGCGTACTCCACCAATGCGCGAAGTTCATCGGGCAAGAGCGAACCGTTCTCGGGGCCGATCTTGGGGTGTTTGCGAAAAGCGAATTGGTACTCCATGTAGTAAGTAAACAGGTTGTATTTGAAATAGGCACCCAAGGCCACTTGAGCTTTAAGAATCTCCAATCGCGTGCTGGGTCCCCGGGTCAAATCGTCCTGAAAGGCGCGCCAACGGAGGCTGGGCCAATCCTGAATCTCCACGCACGGGATTTGACGTTGCTGCATATTTGCCCGCACAAGCTGGCTTAAGGTTTGCAGGGCATAGAATAACCCCGGTTTCCCAGCCCCAGAAGCCACGATTTGATCGGCCTCCACGCGTAGCGAGTAGTCTTCTGCCGTGGCTTCGGACCGGAATACAACAGTCGGAAATGCCAATTCCTTCGTTGGCATCGAAGAATCGCTTCGAATAAGCCGGGCTACCCAGCCGCGATTTTCTAGCTTTTCGATATGCAGGGTTGTAACGCCGGCTCGTTGCAAATCGCCCGCAAGGTTCTCGACACTAGCTTCGGGCATTTCCCCGGCGATTTGCAATCGCATACTGGGACCCAAAAGGAACCCGCCCCCTAATAAAGCTACACGTTTTGGAAATGGGACCAAACGAAGTTGTTCGACCGAATGGACCGCAGAGCCGGCTGACGGAGAGCCGGCCGCTTCAAGCGATTCCGCGAAGGTGCTACCTGCGATTGACGAAATTAAAAAGGTGAGGACTATTGCGATATAATCGATGCGCGAACACGGTTGGGTAATCATCACAACACCCCATTCGTAAAGCTATTGTCCACTGGGATTGATTCGGGATCAGGGCAAAATCCGATATTTGCGGTTCCGGTCAAAATCCTATCACGCCTTCCCCAAGTGCCATTTTCGTTATTTCTGTTTTCAACTTTAGAAGGATTTTGTGAAGACAAAACGGTAGATATTGCAAAGACAAAGCGGTGATTTTTGCAAAGATGAAGTGGCGAGACTACCGGTAAATGCGGTCATAGCGGCGAATCGAATCTCGATTCGGAGGTCGCGGGCCACGGTGCATCTTCATATCGTAAGATGGTGAAAAAAATAGATCAATAAAGGGATGGAGCACATTCGCCGAAGGGCCCACTAGGGTTGCACCTATGCTTGCCGACGAGCACTCAGCCGCTATCGGGCCGAAAGGTGGAAGCCAAGCTGAGGGCTATGCCCTGCTGGAAAGCATCAAGAGACGCAAGTTCAAGAGAGTTGCTAAATCTAAAACTGAGGCCCCACGACTTGCTCGCGGCTGAGAAGTCCGAATTGCGCTAGGACTGATTACCTAAGGGAGTTAAAGGCAGGTGGAAAGTAGAAAAGTAGATTGACCTGACCGAATCAATTCGCCTCCGGATAATCTGCTTGGCTTTGACCGTAAGGAGGAGTGTTTGCTCCAGTGGGGCAATACTCGCACACAGCCTTTATCGGCAGGGCATTCGCGAGATGAAGGAGGATTGAATCGCCGTCGTCCTCGAAGGCTCCAATCGATAGAAACGGTGGCCGCGGATCCCTCGCTATCGGACTTATCCGCGTCGTTTCTTGATCACTCGCCCAAATTGGTGCTTAATAATCCGAATCGATTCCTAGCCGAGTGCGAAGCTCAGAGAATTGCTGAATATACAAATCACTAGACGAGTGGACGTGTTCAGCCTCGGTGATGAAGCGCATCGATTCGTCGCAGGGGATCTTGTGCCGGAGAAGAATTTCTTCGAAAGGCTGAAGACGGTGTCCGTAAATGACAAGCAGCTTGTGCTCGTCGAACTGAATTTCGGCGGGAATTCGCGGATTCAGTACGGCGATACCCGAACATCCATCATTTACCAAAAGATCTTCAAACTCCCATAGGATACTCTTCAGCACGGGCAGGTCGATATGTTCGCGGTATAGGTCTTCGTGGTTTCCCTCGGCTTGTTGGTGGCTGGTCTCCAAAACAACGTCAACCACTTGACCAAGAGGGTCGAGCAATTCCATGAAGGCTTCGAACAACTTCTCTCGCGAAACAGACGCCATAATAACCGGCACTTTCGCGCGAGTCTTTTCATCCCTGAAAGTATCGTGCCGATAACCCTCGCAAGGCACAACCTGAAGGTCGTAGGAGGGTCGAATGGCGTTCGTTAATAGGAAACTCCCGTATCGGGCAATGCCCAAGTGCGTTTCCAGTTCTTCTTCGCTCAACTGTGCAAAGCTGCTGGTTCCCATGGGTATTGACCCGTCTTGAACAATCTTGCGAAAGGATTTCTTCAGGAAGCCCATGGCCGCTTGTCTGGTTTTTCTGACCCCGTGACCCCTAGATAACTCAACGTTACTCGAAAGAACGATATTTTCCTCCCTCCTTACGCCCTTCATGCAACTTTCACGTTGCCACGCCCGCCTCTCCATCCAAACTTAGGTTACCT
This sequence comes from uncultured Thermogutta sp., assembly GCA_937128505.1. Lineage (GTDB taxonomy): Bacteria > Planctomycetota > Planctomycetia > Pirellulales > Thermoguttaceae > DTLM01. The sequence goes on along the minus strand of CAKZMM010000113.1, from coordinate 51,592 downwards.
GGACGACATAAATTCCCAGATTGGCTAATCGTCTTTTCAAAGAAAACCGACCGAAGACCGTATGATTCGAACAACCGCTTTTGGTGCCACTCCCAGTCCCGCTCACTTAGGGGCACCGATTGGACTAAGCGAAGCACCTTTGCTTGGGCGGCACTGAAGACCCTAGTGAAGTGTAGCACCTAAGTCGTTACGTGCTGGCGGACCTTCAATAAGAGATACGAAAAGAGATACGAAGAAAACCGGACCCAACAGATATCCTCAGGTGGATCTATGTTCGTGGACGCGAAAGCACCGACGCGGCCGGTATCAAGCAGAGGAGTTTTGAGGTTTTGGCGAAGGCAGCTGACCCTCATCCATCGTGGGAATTTGCTGTCTGCGTTTAGTTTAATCATCGTCGCGTTAGGTAAACGCTGCCTTTATCCCACATGAGCTGCTTCACGAATTCGTCGGGTGAAAAAATGCATCGCCTTTTGTGACAAACTCCGCCGGCATGATGCGGAGTGATACCTCGGAAACGACCAGTCAAGTTCACGGTTTACGCGTATTGCAACATAGCCAGACTTACCGGCTAATTTCTCCGGGCCACGAGTAAATCTGCCGCCGTGGGGGGAAAGATCACTCATAGGCTCTCAGCGTATCGTTGCCCCCACCGACAGAGCTTCCGCGGGCAATCGGAGCGAACAAGCTTTGGGTTGGCAGCGGTTTAATCCTCATATCTCCCGCAGGAAAAAGCGCTGTACAGCAGGACCTCGGAAGAATGCAACTCGAGCGATACTTCCATCGGCAAGGGGATCGCGCTTTTCGCACCTCGATTACGGGGAATGAGAAGAGATTCGCTTTGCAGATCGAGGAGACAGCCGTAACGCGAAGAGGAATGCGGGGCCCCCGCGGGCGAAGTGTCGGTCCTTTAGTGCATGAAAGGGGAAGTCTGCGAGGTAAACAGGAACCGGGCTTTTTAGGAGAATGTTTCCTCCAGTGTGCTCTTACTGAGATGCTTTTGACAGAAGTTTTTGGGGCAAGCGGAAAGCTCCTTACTCTTTAATATGCCGAGTGGGCGGAGCCACGTTAGGAGTCAGAGTATTAGTTTGGTCACACAAGCCGCACGGCCATCACGTTGCACGAAGAGTATTCGCCTCTCGAAAGGCACCTCTTAAGAGTTTTTCAAAAGTTCCGCGGATATTCCTGAAAAGTTCGCGCGATATACGCAGAAGGTCGAATGGCTGCGAGCTACCGGCAAACGCCGAACGGCTCCGGCAGCCGTCGGGTTGGTCCCGGGAACGCTCGCCCGGCAGGGCGGGTCGTGAGGTTATGAACCGGCGCGTGAAGGAGTCGTTGAAAGGTCCGAAGTGGAAGAACCGCTCGATTTTTTGGGAGAATTCCGAAGATGTTTTTCCGCCTCTGCCCAATGAGGTCTGCTCAGGTAGACCGGGTGCCCCAGTTCCCCGGGTTCCGTCGGCAGAGTAAAGTAGAACGTACTGCCTTGACCGGGAATGGATTCCACCCAGATGCGTCCCCGATGGGCCAAGACAATCCGCCGAGCGATCGCCAAACCGACCCCCAGCCCATCGACCGGACCGGAGTGTTCCAGGCGACCGAAAAGGCGGAAAATTCTCTGATGATGTTCCGGAGCAATGCCAATCCCATAATCGCGGACAAAGATCGCCTTGGCGCCGTGATCCTGGTAGCCGACATCCACCCTTCTTACTTGTCCTCGAGTAAACTTGATCGCATTGTTGATCAGGATGGCAAAAAGCTCGCGAATCAGCTCAGGGTCCCCGGATACCTTGGGAAGTGCGCTTACTTTACGCAACTCCAAAAGAGTGCCATTTTCGGAGCGATATCCCTCAAATAGCGACATCACAATTTCATCCGGTTCGATATCCGCATGAATTTCTGCGAGCTCTCCTGCACGATGGTAGCGAACCAACGCCTGAACCAAGCGTGCGAGGCGATCGCAAGCTCGTAAAACAATCCGCAAATGGCGCGCAGCCTCTTGATCCACCTGGCTGAGGTATCGCTCTGCCAACAATTCCACATAGCTTTGCACCAGATCAACGGGATGGCGAAATTGCTCTGCCACCAGGAGTACAAGGTTTTCTTCGGCTCCGGGCACAAAATCCCAGCGAGCCTTCTCGACTGCCTCGCGAGCCTGATGAGCCGGGCACCGTTCAGGTGGCAAGCAATGAAGCTCCGGCTGCTGGGGGCCATGGATTTCCGTTCGCGGCGTGTTTCCGAGGGCACTCATAGTCTGTCGCCTCCCTAAGATCGCCCCGTGGTCCCTCGAACCTCCTGCTCTGTGTCAGAGAAGCAACATCAAGGCAGTGCATTAGCTATGGGGTTCAGCGGGAGTGATATGGGTGGGGTATTTCTAGGAAACAGTACCGCCCTGCAAATACTAGTCAAGTTGTCTTTTCGCAATATAGGTTGATTTCCTACCACCGAGCGGTCTTCTTTTGACGAGTTTGCCGACTAAGTGAATTATGGCGGATAATCCGCGGGTTCGGCCTCGTTCGCGCTGGCGGATCCCGATTGGGCTAAAACTAATCGGATGTTCAAAAAAGCCGTATGACCGGGCTCAGGAAGAAACAGCTGTTTTGCCCGAGTGCTCGAATATGATCCTGGAGATGCATTTCGGGGCCAAGCAGATGTCGTTCAAAGCCGGCACAAATCCGTAGATTCGCGTCAGTAGCTAGACGGTCATCCAAGGCCGCCTTATATTGACTTTTTCAAATTGGCTTTCCCAGCAGGAGTTTTCGGTTAAGAAAAGGCCACTCGACGCGCTCTTGCCATTAAGAGCTTTAAGACTCCTTCAGCCGAAAGGAACTTACACATTGAAAATGAGCGGTGCCGACATCTTCTATACGATGCTCGAAAAGGCGGGGGTTGAGTACCTATTCGGCAATCCCGGGACGACCGAGTTACCCTTGATCGATGCGCTTTTCGACCACCCCACTATTCGATACATCTTGGGGCTTCAAGAAATTCCTGTCATGGCGATTGCCGATGGCTATGCCCAGGCCTCGCGAAGGCTGGGGGTCATCAACCTCCACATCAGTTGCGGGCTTGGGAATGCCATGGGGATGCTTTACAACGCTTATCGCTCTGGTACGCCTCTTTTGGTGACCGCCGGCCAGCAAGACCAGCGGTTTATCGACGAGGAGCCAATCCTTTGGGGGGACATGGTTGCGGTGGCTAGACCCTGGACGAAATGGGCTGCGGAGGTTCGACGAATCGAAGACTTGCCGACGGCAATCCGCCGTGCCATCCAGATAGCTTTGTCCCCGCCGACAGGTCCGGTGTTCCTTTCACTTCCGCTAGATATTCAGCTCGGCGAATGCAAGGTCGAACTAACTGCCCCGGTCGTGCCACCCCCGCCATGCGTCCCCCCATCTTATGTAATCCAAGAGGCAGCGCAAATTCTTTGCGATGCGAAAGATCCTGCCATCATCGTCGGAAGCAAAGTGTGCGAGGCCGGGGCAATTGCGGGCCTGGTCCGTCTGGCAGAACTTTTGGGGGCACCGGTTTTTCATGAGCCGTACACAACTCATGGGCGATGCAGTTTTCCGCCCGGGCATCCGTTAGCGGCAGGACTATTGCCCTATTGGGCACCGGAGATTCGCTCGCAGCTTGCTCAGTTCGACACCGTTCTTGCTGTGGGGATCAAGTTGTTTGAGCAGTACATTTACCATGGGCCTATCCGCGCAATCCCGGAAAGCACGCTGTTGATTCAAATCGACGACGATCCTTGGCAGATCGGCAAGAATTACCCAGTCCGGGTAGGGCTTTGGGGACAATTTCGTGACGTTCTCGAACATTTGATTGCAGCCGTGGAAAAACAGGCCCAAATGTGTCCTCCACCGGTTCAAGAACGTTTCGAGTTTTGGGCCGAGCGAAATCGTTCGGCCCGAGCAGCTTTGCGGCAGCAAGCGGCATCGCAAATGGCTCGGCGTCCTCTCACCACCCTGGCAATGCTGGAATTGCTCGGGAGATGCCTCCCCGAAAATGTCGCCATTATTGAAGAAGGCCCCACAACGTCCGGGGCCTATTTCGAGAGGGCCGGATATCTACCCAATCCCGAGGGGTATTTCGCCCAGCGAGGCTGGGCTTTGGGCTGGGGCCTAAACTGTGCAATCGGCGTTCGTTTAGCTTGGCCAGATCGGCCCGTGCTGGCGATTATCGGCGACGGCTCGGCCTTATACGGAATTCAGGGCTTATGGACGGCAGCCCATTATCGCATTCCTGTAACTTTCTTGATCGCCAACAATCGGCAGTACCGCATCTTGAAAAACTGCGCTCAAGTGCTCCGATTGCCACACGCAAGCCGTCAAGAGTTTCAAGCCCTCGACCTTACCGACCCCTTAATCGATTATGTGAAACTTGCAGAGTCTTTGGGCGTGCGGTCTGTTAGGGTTGACGAGCCGGACAGCCTGCCGGATATCGTGCGCCTATCGCTCAGTGCAGACAAACCTTATTTGATCGAGGTGCCGTTGCAAGCAGAGGTTTAGCAGCGTTTTACGGCGAGTTTAGCCGTCGTTTGCCCGGGCCAGCGCGTGCTGTGAGAGAGAAACTTGAAGCCGTTTTGTAGGATCCTTAGACAGTCAAATCAATTATTGCGGGACGGTGTATCGCCCACTCAATCCGGCGCTTCCCGATCGCAAAAGCCAGCTCAATTACTCCCCGAGGGCTTCTGCCGGGTCGCTAATCGCATGATCGATCCGAATGGCAAGATGCCCCTTATAGGTACCGGCAAACGCGCGGTACTTTGGCACCCCCTCAACCATCACGAGTAACGGCGTGTGAATATCTTTGGTGGTGGTGATAATATCTCCCACGCGGAGATTAAGAAGTTCCCGGGCTGTAATCCGCGTTTGCGCAAGCCGGACGCGGATCTCCACCGGTGCCCCACGCAAGTTGCGACCGATCTGCTGGATAGTCTCGGGCGTAGGTTCGCGTCGGCCATATGCAACCCAGCTATTGGCGGCCAATTTGCTGCTGATTCTTTCCAGGGCGTTGTATGGTATACATAGGTTCATCATTCCCCGAAGGTCGCCGAGCGTCAATTCGAAACTGATTACGACAACCACCTCATTCGGGGGAACGATCTGCACAAGCTGCGGATTGCTTTCTACCCGCTCGATCTCGAGTTCCAACGGCATTACATTGGCCCAGGCTTTCCGCAACTCCGTCATGAAAAGATTGGTGACACGCCGAACCAGCAGTTGCTCGATTTCCGTCAGAGGGCGCCGTGCCAGCAGAGTGGGCTCCCGGCCACCTCCTAAAAGGCGGTCGATAATTGGGTAAAGAATGGTGGGGCTAATATCGAGAATGATATTCCCCTCAAGCGGCTTGGCGCGAATAAGATTGAAACAAGTGGGGTTCTCTAAGCTGAAGACAAACTCGCTATAAGTCAGTTGATCGACGCTCGTGAGTTTGACCTCGATCATCGCACGAAGCATCGCCGACAGGCCCGCCGCGAAATTCCGCGCAAACCCCTCGTGCAGGGTCTGAAGGGCACGCATCTGTTCCTTGCCGACCCGCTCCGGGCGTTTGAAATCGTAAGGAGTCACCTTTTCTCGGGTACGCCGCCGCTGTGTTTGCCCCACCGATGTCCCGGCGGCAGACCCCCCCGCAACCTGCGCCGATGTAACTGCCATCGAGTTGAGAAGATGATCTAATTCAGCTTGCGAGAGGATATCCTCGCTCATGGTCCCGCCCTTAAAACGAAAGATAAGACGATCTCCGTTGGCGACCTTTCTGATGTAATCACCCTATAGTGTTTCCCGGGAAGCTTGGAAATAGGCTCCGTCTGTGGCATCGGATAGCCCGATGCCGACGAAACCACACATGTACCTGTGATTCCACACGATTTGCGCAGAGATCCCTCATTTAAATTGAGCAGATCGGCAGATTACCCGAAAAAATTTTGATGAGCTCAGTGCTACGAGTTAAGCCTTTAGTCCGAGGGGGCTTGCTGATTTTCCAAAATGTATGCGGCTATCTTCGACTTTCAAAAGGCTCTTCTTCTCACAATGCTACATCCCTTTGACAAACCGAACCAAACCGGAGAACTTTATGCCAAAGTCAGTAGTTGGATGCTAAAGTCAGTGACTACGTGCGAAACCCGTAGCTAACACTACCTGCCGAACTTAGTTAGCTAACAAAGTTATAAGGCGGAGACAAAAGACACTGGCGACGCACGCTCGAAGACCCAAGCGACTACTCCCGAATTTGCCCTGAACCAACAACGATGTACTTGTAACTCGTCAGCTCCTCCAAACCGCACGGACCACGGGCATGGAATTTATCGGTGCTGATGCCGATCTCCGCGCCTAATCCGAATTCCCCGCCGTCATTGAACCGCGTGCTTGCGTTGACCATTACCGCCGAGCTATCGACCTCGGCCAAAAACCGTTGAGCCGCGTCCCAGTTACAAGTCACAATCGCATCTGTATGGTGCGAGCCATAATGGTTGATATGGGCAATGGCTGCCTCCAAATCCTCCACAACCTTTACCGAGATGATCGGACCGAGATACTCCTGATAATAGTCTTGCTCTGTGGCAGGCTTTGCCTCGGGGAACAATGCGCAAGTTTCTGCATCACCGCGGATTTCAATCCCTCGCGAAGCCAAGGCTCGGCAAATCCGTGGTAACAAGTCTTTTGCCACCGCACGATGAAATAGCAACGATTCTGCCGCGTTGCAAACACCCATGCGTTGGCATTTTGCATTGATCACGATTCTTTCCGCCATATCCGGGTCAGCGGAGGCATCCACATAAACGTGGCAATTTCCGGTAAAGTGTTTAATGACGGGCATTTTCGCCTCCTCAGCCACCCGTCGGATCAGGCCCTCGCCGCCTCTGGGGATAACGACGTCGATAAATTCCGGCATATTGAGCAGGTAACCGACTGCCTGACGATCGGGGGTTGCGATCAGTTGGATCGCATCTCGCGGGATACCGACCTCGTCGGCCGCACGCCACATCAAATCCACGATGGCTTGACTCGAATGAGCGGCCTCTTTACCCCCCCGCAATATCACGGCGTTACCGCTTTTGACACACAGCGATGCGGCGTCTGCTGTCACATTCGGGCGGGACTCATAGATGAAAAAAATCACTCCAAGGGGTACCCGCACTTTCTGCACATGCAAGCCGTTCGGACGAACGGAGCTGTAAATCACCTGGCCCACAGGGTCAGGAAGCATTGCAACTTGTTCTAACCCTTGAGCAATAGCCTCGATACGAGCCGGTGTGAGCCGCAGGCGGTCCACCGCTGCATCGGTCAGACCGAATTGAGGAGCAAGCTCCAGGTCCCGCTGATTCGACGCCAGTAATTCGTCCACCCCTTCGCGGAGCAGTTTTGCACTTAATCGAAGCCACCGGTTTTTCTTTTCACCTCGAAGTCTACCAAGCTCCGCAGCGGCGCGCTTTGCCCGATGAGCAACCTCAAGACAATATGCTTGTAAATCTGTAATCACGGGAGTGCTCATTTCGTTCCGGCCCTCAGTGAGAGGATCAACAAAAAGAAGATTTTTGTCAAAAGCCTCTATCAATCGTTCCAAATGCACTTTTGAAGTTTGTCTTCAAGGTACTTTGTATCTTTTGTTGCCGGTGAGGATCGAGTGGAAAACAGCCGGTTTTTTCATGGTTCATGGCCTATCGACCGGCATAAACCCTTGGTAGCATGACCGCTACCCTGTAACACTAACTTGCTGCACTTCCGGAAGTTTCTTGTTCCAGCATAATCTTCCCAAATTTGCGAGTATCTCTCGCCGAATTCGGCACGATGAAGGTCATTTTGCTTCCAAGAAACCACTAATCGCTTGGTTTTTTAAGGATCGCAAGTTAAAACCTTTTGTTCACCAAAGTTATCTTTTTGATTCCTTAGGTTTCTCCTATTGACCAAGATTTTTGGTTGCTTCGGTCAAGGAGAGCAAGTGACGAATTTATCGCTATTTGCACTTAAAATGAATCATGTTATGCGAGCCATAGCTCGATTTTCGGAATCCCGCTAATGACGAAAAGACGGTGCAAACTCAGTTCGCCGTTTGTCAAGCGAAGCTCGCAATGATAAGGCAGATCGACACAAATTAGCGAGAATGTCACATGACATGGAGAATATCTGATATGACTTGGAGAAAATATTTTCAATGGAGACCGGCTTCGAACTGTTAAGCCAAAGAAGGGAAATTACGCTTGCACGCCACGAGGATTAGGCTCGTTGCCGAGCCGTAACGATTCCGGAAAACTCTCCAAGTTTTTCGGCAATTCGGGGATTATTCCCCGGCTAAGTAGCAGCGTCAACGGCGAAAGGAGGCAAACTCTTTTTTGCGGCATCGTCGTTTCGAGCTTGGCAGAAATAACTTTCCCCCTTCATTGACTTGTTTTGAAGCTCATTCCCGTCTTTTCAAGTAACAGTTGGCGTACCCCGAGGGGCAATTCATCTTCATGCTGACCTCCGTCTCGCAATGCTAAGGTCCCCAGAAATCTTATGATTGATATGTCATTAAGGTGGTAATTATGAGGCAGTATAGCGAGGGGCAAATTACTATCTATGGGGTAGGACAGCTTGGCTTGCGCTACTGATCGAGCGTTGCCGTCATGAGAAGCAGAAGCTAGCAAACAAAAGAAAAAGATTAGAAGAACTTGACAAAAAGATTAGGGGAGAAGAGCGAGACCGATCCGCGCAAATCTGGGGAGTAACTTTCTCGGTAAATGTAAGCCGCTTGGGACGAAGCCGCCTGGACCTACTCGATGTAGCGCTCTTCTTCTTGAGAGCCATGGATAGTGAGTTCGCCAGCCTCCTCCAATCGACGGATTATATCGACAATTTGTTGCTGAACTTGCTGAACATTAGACGCTCGTACTGGACCAAGATATTCCATCTCTTCGAGGAGCAAGGTGGCGGCCCGCTTGGACATATTCCCCAAAATCTTTTGCTTGAGCTCTTCGCTTGCACCTTTCAGAGCCATAGCCCACTGAGAGCTCTCCACGTTTTTGAGGATGGTCTGAATTTCCCGATCGGAGAACTTCACAATATCCTCGAAAACGAACATCCGCCGCCGAATCTCGTCCACAAGCTCCGGATCATCCTGAGCAAGGGTCTCCAAGATGGTTCGTTCAGTGGCCCGGTCGATTACGTTTAGGATTTCCGCGACTGTTTCCACCCCCCCTGCCTTTTCGAACTGCTGGCTCATGACACTGGCCATTCGGTTCGACAGGCCTTCCTCCACATCGTGGATGATTTCTGGACTCGTTTGGCCCATGTTTGCGATCCGCCGAATAACCGAAAGCTGCCGGTCCGGCGGTAGTGCCGCGATAATAGCGGCCGCCTGTGTCGGCGGCAAATGCGAGAGGACCAAAGCGATCGTTTGGGGATGCTCGTCAATTAGGAAAGTCAGCAAGTTTTGACTATCCACTTTTTGCAGAAAACCGAAAGGGAGTGCTTCAATCGATTGCCGTACCGTTTCGAGCGTAGCCCCGGCCGCCCTCCCTAGGGCTTTCTCCACCAAGGATTTGGCGACGTCTAAGCCGCCGACACTTGCCACTCCAGCACCGGGGTTTGAGGCTGCAAATTCCCGAATTACTTGCTGCTGTTCCTCAGCAGGGACACCGCCCAGTTTGGCGATCTCGATCGAAACCAATTCGACCTGCTTTGGCTCCAGTTTTGCAAGCAATTGAGCCGCCAAATCTTGGGGCAGGCTTGTCAAAACGATGGCTGCCTTGCGAAGTTCTGACGTCGCCATTTCGCTAACCTTCCCAGGTTGACACAGCGTCACGATAAGTCGGGTTGTTACCTTGTTCGGACTTTTCTCGGTGCGCTCTTTGGTTTTTTGGCTTCCTATTGGGAAGATAATCCCGCTTTAACGGCGAAATCTGAGCCTGCAGGGGATCAAGTACAGTTGTCCTCCGGCACCGCGTGTGGGCCAATCCAGAGGTGTTCTGTCTACTCATCCCAGATGAAATCAAGGACGGTTTTAGCCGAAAGCGAAATGCCAAGTTCCCACCGAAAGTGGGTAGCTCCTAAAGAATCGCGAGGTCGCGATAAAGTGCCCACCTAGTAGTGACCTCCGATGAATTCGCAAATCATCCGATCGAGCTCACGAGTTTTCTTGTGCGAGTTACATCGCCCTATTACTTGGCGGAAATCGTCGCAGCCTTGGAATATCGTAAAAAGAACCTCAAAAGCAGTAGTAAGACCGTTGAAAGAGCGTTGCCAACACGATTTCGGCCTGGTAAACCAGGTAAACCAACAGATACTGAAGTTCTTGCGCACTGCGCCAGTCGATCTCCTGCGCGGACGAATCCCGCAGGAAGCAGCAACATGAACACCATCGCAGCACGTTGAGCCGGTGTGCGTGAAGTTAGCCGGTTGTGAGCGAAATTAGAAGGCAGCCGATCGCACAGCGTTTTACTTCGGGCATTTCGCAGAGCGATGAGCGGCTTGCATCGGAAGGTGGGTCTGGGGAATTTTTATGGCTGACTGACAGGAGCCAAAGCCACTTCCAAGGTGAAGGGTCCGTACTCAGTCTCGAATGGGATCGAAATCGGCGTCACGGTAGAGGGGAAGTGCACCATGTGGTTTTCCCCGGTGACCACGTTGGGTAAACTGACCATCAGTTCGTATTGTTCTAATTCAGCTTTGGCCGCCCCAGCCACCATGTTGGTCAACTCGCCTACGGCGTCGAGGACATCGGCATCAATCGTTTTGGCCTCGGTCATTAACATGGCGGATGCCGCTTTTAGTGCCACGGGGGTGGAAAAACTAAGCACCACCGTTCCAACCGCTTTTCCCGAAAGCCCAATCACGCCGCTGACTTGATGATCGGCCGTTCGCGCTTCTTTTAGCACAGGTTTGCCGCGAATGGGATTCCAGCTGAGCATGGTATTAAACGTTTTTTTCAGAGCCGAAATGAATGGATTGATATGTTCCACTCGCATGCTGGCCATGACCAAAGGTCCTCACTTCCGTTTGGGTGCTTTCCAGTAGTCGGAATAACAGCCCCACTGACAATCCCCTGGCACCTGCCTGACCGTGCTGATTCACCTGCCGGGTCTAACTGCGCCCCTTTATCTGAGCAAAGTTCTTTGCATGCAGATTAACGCAATCGAGTTCGTTCGCAGCCAAACGCAATCGAGTCAATTCGCAAGAATGTTGGTCAGCGACGAATTCCAAGGCCGTTCGGTGCGGTTAGGATTCTCGTTGGCCTCCTGCATCTTCCATACCGTATCAAAGCCGGTAGACCAGATTGCAGAATAACGCGAAGCCAACAGGGCTTGGACGGCGGCCGCTTCCCACCATCATTCACTGGCGATCAATCCGTTACTTTCCGTAACTTTCCGTTACTTGCGGTCAATCGGTGTTTCGATGTTCTCTCGTTTCATCCCCCTCGAACTAAGGGGTTTCTTAAGAAAAACTAAGATGAAAAAACTCCAGGAAATTTAACACGGCTAAAAATCGAGCCAATTTGCCCCGATTGCCTAGTTCGTTTATAGCGGTTATGCGGCATTCGAAGCCCCCTGAAACGATTCAAACCATTAAAGCGGTTCAAACCCTCCAGCTAATACCGAAAACTTCTTAACCATCGAAAAAAATCATCAAGCCGCTGCCTCGAAGCGTTCTGATTGCTTTTTTGATAGAAGATAGCGACAAGTCGTACGGGGGTAGTAACGGAGGTGGAAACCGCGGAAGGAAAACCCGCATCTTCCTAAGCGACGTAGACGGGAATGACGAAACTTCAAGCCAAAGTCTACCGAGCAAAATATCGAAAAGCACGAACGCCCCTCTCGATCGATCGGAGTCGTCGACTGGCGTGGTCATGAGAAGAAGTGGAGTCGAGCCACGTAAGAAAGGGCTTGAGCTGCCAAATGTTGGCATGGTCGCCCGCCTGCCACTGTGCATCACACTCAAAACGCGCGACTTCAAATAACGAACTTGTGACTTCAAATAACTAACTCATGACTCCTCGCCGCTCGTTAGCCAAATCGAAACTGACGGGCAACGACCGGCTCACTAACCGGCCTCAAGAGATGTTTGCGCCGGCAGGGGCCTGTCGCCCATATCTGGATACCACTGCTGCCACGGAAAGCTGCGGCTAGCGACTTCTTGCCGGCACCAATCTGCGATGCGGCGTCGGGTCGCCTCAGGTAATGCTTGATATCGGTGTAATGCACCGCTGCGAAGAAAAGCATGATCGTTTTGGAGGAAATGGGGTGGTACCATCTCAAAGGATTGTTGATACCGACGCATGTATTCGAAGCTGCACTTCCGTGCGATTTCTGCAACTTCACGGGTGCTCAAGCTTTCGACTTCAAGAAAACCGGCAAGGCGGTAGATAACTCCGAGCAAATCAAGTTTCATTTCTTCGAACGAAATCACGAGGATATTCGATCCCTCTTGCGCCCGCTTCCACCATCCTGCGACATGCTGTGGCCACGTGCCCCACCACATCGCCTCGTCCGAGCAAAACCATAGCTCCAGCTCCTGCAAACCGAGCTGAAAAGGCCCCAGGTTCTGGCGGAGAAAATCCACACAACTGGCGAAACACGAAACAGGATGTCGGACCACATAGACGTATTTTGCGCACGGATCGAGCGGAAGTAGCTCGGCCGGCAAATGGGTCTTGATAATTCGCGATGGCCGCCCTAGCCCCACAATCGGTGCTTCATTGACCGGAATACCCCGTGTACTTTCCAACCAAGCGGAAATGGCGAAAAGGGAAATACCGCGATCGGCCAAATCACCCGTCCCACGCATTACCACTTGGTAGACAAGATGCTGCATCCAGGTAGTTCCGCAACGCATCGGTGCGACGACAAAGATGTCCTCGTGAGAGGGTTTGTAAGCAACGGCCTCCTGGACTTTAGCCGGGGTACAGGTCCCCTTCGGCAGGGGGATCCCTTGGAACTGGAAAACTAGCTTTTTTAGGTCGATGCGCATGCTCCGAGCCAAAAGCCACAAAATGGGCATCAACATCGCGCGATGCGCCTGCAATTGGCGACGAAATCGCCGCCGGGCCTCCGCGGATAACTTGTAATAAGCCCCGGCCCGCGTTCGTTTTTCATTCCACAAGGTGACAAAACCTAAATGAATCCATTGTCCCATCAGGATTAGGAGAACGAAGACTAAAAGCGCGCAAATAGTTCTTATTGCGGGTGGAGGAAGCGAAGAGATCATCGGAAGAAACCACATTCGCAGCAGCTCTTCTCTCAGTCAAGGCTTGCCAGAAGCATCAAACCCGTCTCGCCTTGTAAGTGCCTCCAAAGCAGCCCGCGATACCAAGCCAATACAGGCTCCATCGTAATGTTCGTGGCCAAGTTTACGGACTCTGTCGGATCATATCGCCAGAAGAAAAGCTCCTCGCGACCATCCGCGTACCGGACATACCAAAAGTGCTCATCAATGACAGCATCGATATGCGAGGCCTTGTCCGGCCGAAAATAGGGTGGACGAAGGGCGGCGAAAACCGGCTCAGTCTGTTGGGGATTTTCCCCCGTATTTTCCCAAAATCGTCGCAGCGACTTCCCCGGCAATGTTATCGGTTCTTCCCTTCCCGATAGGTCGAGCAGCGTGGCTGCCAAATCTCGGAGCGAGACGACGTTACCTACGCGCATGCCACGCGAAATTCGTCCTGGAAGTCGCAGCACTAAAGGAACACGAAGGACGGAGCGATAAAGCGAATTGCGATGCTCCATCAGCCCATGTTCGCCGAATTGCTCACCATGATCGGCGGTAACGACGACAAGCGTATTGTCAGAAACGCCGCGTTTTTCTAGCTCTCCTAATAAATGGCCCAAGCATTGATCCAGATAGGCAATACTGGCGTCATACGCATTCTGGATGACCTGTCGATCCTCTGGTCCGAGCTCCGCCAAGTTTTTCGCCGCTGCCAGACGCAAGATTGGTTCGAAAACCACCTTGTTGTCTTCGGGCCAGTACCCGAACCTTTCTTGAAGTGCTGCGGGTGCCCAATATGGTTGATGCGCATCGAAATAGTTCAAGAAGGCGAAGAAAGGCCGGTCGGAGGAGCTAGAATCTAACCATCGAAGAAAGTCGCGGTTGATTTCCTGTGCAGATTTGCGCCCCCAATAACCTCGGCTGCTCAATAGGCCATTTAACCTTGAACTGGTGGCCATGCGCCGCCCAATCTGACAACTGAGAAGGATCTCGGTCTTCCAATCGCTGAAATCTTCAAAGCGAATGAAACCTCGCTCAAGCCCGTAGGCCGAACTGCAGTAAGCCTGGTTAGCCACAAAGCCCGCTGTACGGTAGCCCCGAGCTTTGAGAGCCTCGGCCAAAGTCGGATAGTACGGCTCGAGTGGCTGCGAGAAAGCCGGCGCAAACTCCTCCGCCCAATGCCCGGTAAAAAATGAGGCGTGGCTGGGCAAGGTCCAGGGCGATGGGGCGATGGCGTATTCAAAAAGCACTCCTTCTTCCGCTAGCCGGCTTAAATTGGGTGTGGTATTCCGACGGTATCCATAGGTAATCAAACGATCCGCCCTGACGGTGTCCCACACGATCAACAAAATATTGGGGGCTTCGGCAGACGATGCCGGCAGGCCCGCTATATCGTGCGACTCCTTCCAACGCGACCATCGCGGCAGCAAGAAAGCCAAGATCAGAGCTGCCGTTACCATGCCCGGCAAAGTCAGCACGACAAACCGATCGAAACGCGAAATCCGCTGCGCAGCCCATCGGGTCACTTGCGCTCCAATCCCCACGCAGAGTAGTGCGGCGGCGCTGTTATAGATCTCGGAATGGAAAAGCACGATACTATAAGCGGATAAAAGAGCAAAGATAAAGACTGTAAACGGGAGCAGGTAGCGCCGCCTGACGAAAAAGACCAGAGGAATGAATAGGACCCCAAGGGCGAGGAAGACCAGTGCGTCGGCAAAGGGGGTCAGCCAAAAAGTGTGTCGACCCAAAAGGATCGGATGCTTGCTTAAAGCGCGCTTCAGTACGACATTTAGGATTTCCAAAAAACCGGTTAAAAGTCCAAACCACAGCGACCAGGCAATCAGCAGGAAGATTCGGGCGGCCCGTCGCGAACTGACGGCAAGCCAGAGGGGGCGGCCTGAAACGCCGCCTCGAGGGGGAGTAGCCACTGTAACCATTAGCGCGTTCTAAACCCGCGTTATCGGCCCGAAGTCCGTACTAAGCATACCAATCCCCCTAAAAAACGAAGCGCGCGTTCATTCCCCCACTTTGGACTAGGAGGTGTGGTGCGGCGTAGATAACCAGAGTGCTCAGCATCAAACAGATCACGAGATTCTCAACTCGAGCCTTTCCCGTCTATTTAACGCCGGTGCTCTCTGTAGGCGCCGTTCCCCTCCACAGACTGACTGCTTCTTCTTTTTCTTTACAAACCGGCTAACTTCGTTAGGAAAGGGTCTAGCTCATTTCAGTGCGAGTATTGGGTGGAGCCACCGAATTGGGACTTCTGCGCCAAAGGCTAGAAATTCGGTCGAATAAAACCCAGGGAATCAGCAAGAGTCGCTTTCCCAACACAAGGGCGGTGCCCACAATGCCGAGGAAAAACGAAATAGTCGGCAGAATAACATCCGGTTGTAAATAACCCAACACCAAGTGGCTCTGACCCACGACAAAAGCTCCTCGTTCACAACGAAGCACTTGCCCCGGACTTAACGGGGATCGTGCGGCGCGAAATGATTGTTGGGCCGATGAACTCAGGCCACGTACCGAGGGATGATGTCTCTACCTCACCCCTCCTGCGGCTTTCTATTCGCGAGGATGTCTTCGTTCGGAGAAGTAGACAAGCTCGTCGCCACCCCGAACAGGCGACAAACCCACTTCTCGCAGGTGGTACAAAAAAACCAGCAGCCTTTACCAATCGGAAACCGTAGGTGCAAGACCCCACCGGTTCGAACACGACACCGTCCCAGAGGACAAGAGTAGTTGCGAAGCAAAACCGAAATAATTGCTAAGGCAACCGATACCCAAATTTAATAACGACTACTCCAGCCTCGTCATCCCAACCTTATCGTAAGCTAACAATTTAGGGTCATTCCCCTCACCGGTTACGATAGACGTTATGAAGGCACTTTACCCTTTAAAACCCCGTTGGGGATCAAAGGTTTCGGAGTGAACCAGAAAAAAGAGGGCTAATTTGTGCGCGTTGGATCGATTAGGAGAGGCTGCCGAAAATCGTGAGCTAAATAGTTAGGATTCCGAACTTGTTCCCATAATGATTTGCGGTTCCAACGGAACGTCGTTCGCCGCTCAAATCGGGTAGCAGGATTCAAACATTCGGCGGAGAACAAATGAAAAGATGTCTTTAAAGAATCTAAACTCGTCGGGGTGGGACCCGCTCTCACCACCGTGATTACGGCTCGAAGCGAAAGACTCCAATCGGCCATGACGGCGACCGGCATCTTTCCCCGTGTGAGGTTGGAAACCCCTAATCGCTTTAGCCACTCAGACCGTTTCCGTGAGAGGAACTCTGTGTTGAGTTTGAAGAACGGTGGCATCGCCAGGAAATAAAGTCCAGAAAAGGTGTCAGAAAAATTTATCAAGAACCCGGTCAATTATGCATTGCAATCTTTCGATTGTTTCGCCAAAATCCCGCATATCGAATTTCGGATGCTCCATTTCAATATAGGGTGGAAGGAATCACGAGGGATTCGCGAGAAGCTATTCCACTTGGAGTGCTGCGACTCAAAAATTAGGCTTTTAACCCGTCCCAAAACGCAAAGATTAAGAATCTCTGGACCTCATTGATTCGCATAACCGCTGAAGAGAATATCCGGCCTAGGGAGGCTTTTCCGGGCTGATAGGAAAGGCCGATTGGTACATTCGATCGATTCCCGCGTTGCAATTCAGTCAATTTTCGACCTCAAACCTAAACATCACTAACGAGGAGCTCTCAGCAGGTGCAACTAACGCCGCCATCATACGAAGCAGAATAAAGATTGTGATCATTTCAATTACTTTCTTTGGACCGCTTTTACGGGTTTTGCGCTTTATTTAGGGCCTTTCAGTTTATTTACGGCCATTCAGTTTTCCCATTTTTTCCAGATTGACAAATTGGCTGAATTACGCCTTTTGAATTCTCGTATTCTTAGTTAAACTTGCAGAGCAGCCTGGCAACCGATGAAGGAATCCTTCTAGGGTCTTGAAGAACAATTGAGGCGTCAAGAAACACTATCGAGAAACAGCAATGACAATCTCGGACCACAATTCCCGCAATAGCTCGTTTGATATCTTCGAGAAGTGCCAAGAGTTTTTTAACGCCCCACGGACGCTGCCGCGCGAGGCCTTAGATCTTGCTGCCGAAATGTTTCTCGCTCAGGGCCCCGCCGATAACGCTGGTCCATGGAGCGAATGGGAGGGGCGTCGT
Organism: uncultured Thermogutta sp.; assembly: GCA_937128505.1. Lineage (GTDB taxonomy): Bacteria > Planctomycetota > Planctomycetia > Pirellulales > Thermoguttaceae > DTLM01. The sequence goes on along the minus strand of CAKZMM010000113.1, from coordinate 34,234 downwards.
GTCCTGCAACTAAGCACAAACAATTACTTAGGACTTGCGACTCATCCGGAGGTAAGGGCTAGGGCCGCGGAAGTAGTGGCCCAATTTGGTATCGGCGCGCCGATGGGTTCGCGGTTACTGACGGGAAACACACGATGGCACGACGAACTTGAATTCAAACTCGCCGAATTCAAGCGGTGCGAAGCTGCGTTGGTCTTCCCCTCAGGTGCCATGGCGATGATGGGGAGTTTAGGATGTCTGGCCGGCCCAGAGGACTTACTCATCCTCGATGAGCTGGCTCATACCACCTTGGTATGTGGCGCAAAGATTGCCGGGGCGCAAATTCGCGTTTTTCGGCATAACGATATGGAACACTTGGAAAACATCCTGCGCACCGAGGCTTCAGGCAGGCCGGCGGCCATCGTGGTGGACGGGGTTTACAGCATGGATGGCGACCTCAGTCCCCTTCCCGAATTGGTTGAGCTAAAGCACGAATATCGGGTGCGGCTCATTGTGGACGATGCCCACGGCACGGGCGTCTTTGGGCCACAAGGTCGAGGGGTTGCCGCCCAAATGGGGGTGGCACAAGAGGTGGACTTGCACCTCGGTACGTTCAGCAAGGCCGTTGGAACGATCGGGGGGTTTGCTGCCGGCCGGCGAGATGTCATCAACTTCATCCGATTTCGGGCACCGACCGTCGTCTTTACCAAATCGATGCCCCTAGCGGTGGTGGCAGCCACTCAAGCCGCGTTAAATATTTTGCAAGACGGCGAAGTCTTGCGCGAAAAGCTCTGGGAGAATACCCGGAGACTCCAAGAGGGGCTCAAAGAGCGAGGCTTCTCGATCGGCCACACCCAATCGCCGATTACTCCCATTGAATTTGAGGGGAGCGAAGCACTGCACGTGGCGAAGATCCTGCGCACCGAATACAACATTTGGGTAACCCCCGTGGTCTTCCCCGCTATCCGCTTAGGTCGCTCTATTTTGCGCGTGACTCCCACGGCGGCTCACACCTCCGAAGACATCGATTATTTCTTGGATAGTTTAACGGCCGTTCGGGGAGCGATCGTCCTCGGTTCAATGCCGGGGCCCTAATCGCGTTTTTCGGCACGTGGCTTTAAGTCTGTCTCAATCAGGGCTTTAGGTCGGGAAAGAATAGTCACCGTGAAGTCGCAGCATGCCCTGGGTTAAGTAGTTTCCATTCGCTTTTGCCTTATTAACGAAGGCCGAATTTCTTTCCCCGGGGAGATCGTCCCAAACCGCCCTTGAGCTGTTCTTTGCTTTTTGATAGCTCAGACCGCGAGGTACGTTCCGGCTTTTTCCCCTTTTCGGGTGCCTCCGATGCAGCGGGTGCCTTTTGCGCGTGAGGAGCTGTTTCGTTCATGGGGACCGTTTCAGGTTCGACACTGGTTTGAGTCTGTTCCTCAACCACTTCCATCGAACTCGTGCGCTGAGCCTCAAGCTCCTCGATCGGCGGCATAATCACCGGGGCGATCAATTGCTTTATGGAAAGGCTGATTCGCCGGGTTGCAGGGTCGACCGAAAGCACCAGGGCTTCGATCTCCTGCCCCTCCTTTACCACTTCGCTAGGCCGGGAGATCCTGCGGTGCGAAAGCTCTGAGATGTGAACCAGTCCTTCCACACCCGGCTCCAGCTCCACAAAAGCACCATAGGGTTCCAGACGTGTAACCCTCCCGCGAACCTGCGAGTTTTGAGGATACTTTACCGCGACCTGTTCCCAGGGATTGCCGAAGAGGTCTCGATAAGCCAGACTAACTCGCCGGGCTTCTTTATCAACGCTGAGCACTTTGACCTTGATTGCCTGCCCCTCTTGGAGGACCTCACTCGGGTGGTTGACCCGGCCCCAGCTAATCTGGGTGATGTGCAGCAAGCCGTCTACGCCCCCCAGGTCGACGAAGGCTCCATAATCGGTAAGTCGACGCACTAATCCTTCGCGTACTTGACCGGCTTCTAAGGAGGCCCAAAGAGCTTCGCGCTGGGCCTCCAGCTCGCGCTGGAGGACCGCACGCCGGCTCAACACCAATTTACGGCGTGGCCGGTCGGCTTCCAGAACTACGCATGGTAGCCGCTGCCCAACATATTCCTCCAAATTGGTCACCCGATAAATCCCGACATGACTTGCCGGGATAAAGCCGCGGATGTGATTGACCTCGCACTCCAGCCCCCCGGGGTTCACTCCCGTTACACGGGCCTCCACAATCGTTCCGACAACGAGATCCTCCCACGCCGCCACATCGGCGGCTCCGGCCGGAAACGCCAATTCATACAAGCTGTCTTCCGGCACAAATCGAACGACTCGTACCTTTAATTTGGCCCCCAGCTCAGGGCGAGGATCCGTTTCCTTTAAAGTTAGCATCCCCTCCTCGCGGGCTCCCAGATTAAGGAAAACAGTATCCCCGCGAATCAACACGACTTGACCTTCACATAGAGTTTCCGGAGGGATCAGCTCTTGCCTGGTGACCGGCTCCGCCGTGGTCAGCAGATCCTCCATGGCCATGCCCGACATCGCCGCTTCAAGTTCGGTTTCTAACTCCGCGGGCAGACGCGGCTGCCGTTTTGGGGGCGGAAAGACCCCAGGCGGCCCCGGTGCAGGTGCCGAAAAGCCGGCAGGTAGGTCCATCAATTCCGCTGGAGTTTCCCCGCCAATTCCTGTTAATTCGTTGTCGGAAGAATAATCCCCGAACGAGTCGGCCCTTTCGCCCACGCCCACATCGGCCCATTCCGGCTCTTTCGGCGGCTCTTTTTTGACAAAGACTTCGTCGCGAGAAGTATCCTGCACGGAGGGAGGCGCTCCCGAGGCTGCCGCCGGCTGGCCGAGACGCGATGACGCCGGGCTTATATCCTCGCGAGAGGGTTCAGATTCTCCCGCACCACTGCGAAATCCCGGCGGGGCTCCTTGACCGGTCTTTAGAGAATCGCGGAAGCCAGTGGGTGATCCTTCGGTGATTGCTGGGGTACGCGACTGCTCCCGGGAAGGTGCGCCACGACCTCGGATTTCCAGGTCCCGATCGGTCGGCTGCACCGGTTCATCTTTCGCCTGTTTTCCCGCGAGCGTTTGCTCCGGCAAAACAATTTTGATTCCCTCCCCCAAAGGCTTTGGCCGGAACTGCGCTGCATCCCGCTGCGAACCAATCAGCACTTTTCGCTTACCGGAATCAACCGTTTTTTCCTCGCTACCAGACGAGCGTGCCTTTGATGCCGACGCGGGGGAAGCGGACTCCACACCTTCGTTTTCTGCGCCAATCAAGGCATCTGCGCTTTCGAGCTTGACACCGGTCCGTTCAGCCGTATCCAACGCGGAACGCTCGACCTGGTTCGCCCCGCTTGAACCCGAGGAAATTTCCCGTGAGGCGGCGTCGGCGGATGAAACGGCCTCTGACGAGCCAGAACGCGTTGGCTGCACATCGACACTCCCTAACGAACCTTCAGAAGGCTCTTCGAGGGTGCTGTGTGGTTCGGCCTTAGCTTCCCCGAGAGGTGATTCTGCGTTCGGTGCAATTGGGGACCGCTGGAGCGAATTACCTTCAGCCTTTTCCGGTAGCGAATCCAAACCATTTCCGAAAGTGGTTTCAGGCATAAGTCACCTCTTAGTTCCGATCCACTACGTCAGCGCAAAAGTCCAAGGGAGGGTATGATTTACGGGGCCCGGTGTATGAACCAGTACTTCATTTCTTGAACAATTTAATCATTTTTAATCATTCGGCGATTGCTCAGTAATCACCCGGCGCTTACCTACTAGCCCGACGTTCAACTTGCATTGGCTATATGGCAAAGGGCTTTGCGGGCCAAGCACTCCGGGAGACCCGGACCTCGGCACTGAAATCGAGTCCACGCCCCCGATGGCTAAGATTCCACATTTCTGTTCGTTTCCGGTTCCGTTGTACCCTCGGCATGCCCCAGCACAAATTCAGAACCTTCGCACGCCGAGACTAAAATTTCCACAATTCGCAGCTTAAAGCTCATCCCGTACTGATTGGTCGACCGGAGGCCTAGCACTCAGAGCGTTGCATCATTTGTCGTCCAGCCACTAAGCTTTTGAAATATGACAAGAGCTTGTGGCAAAGACTCTGCCTGTCACGGATTCTACCCCGCCGACAAACTTCGCGTAAGGAGTGAACGGCGTCGGGAGCGACCTCGGAGCCTTCGATCATCAACCTGATTTTCATCAACCTGATTTAATGTCCGAAGCGAAAAGGTAGGGTGTTGCTTTTCTACGCAACATTTCGATCTTAATGACGCCGATAAATCCGCGAATTTTGGTGATGAGGCCACCATCAAAAACGTCATCCATGCTGCCAAATTTCGTGACAGTTGTAAAGAATCGGCTGCGTCACAAATAAGTGAATTATTTTGCTTTTTTTTCTGTATCCCTGTCTCCGCACTGCACCTGAAACATCTAGTCTTGAGGGATCTTGATGTTCTCTTCTGTTCCTATATGCATCCTAAATGCACTGTTGCGCTGTCGTGGATCCGAGTTTACACTTTTGATTGAGGCAAAAATTTATTACGAGCGTGAACTATGTCGGTAATCAGAAAATTCTCATGAACAGCTAGCTAAGATGAAAACGATCGGGGGCCGAAGACGATCGAGCTAGGCAGAACAAAAATTGGGCGGCTCGGCTTGTGAGCTCATGTCTCGAAACTTTGTTTGTTTTGTTAGAGATTAGTGTCTCAAGCCAATACTTAGTGTGTTTCGCCGATGATTTGTCATTTGCATTGTCATCTCTAACACGTGATTTAGAGGCGCGGATCGAAACGGATCGAAATATCACGGGCACGGATCGAAAAAGCAGCTTGACCTAGAATTTGAATTCTTATTTACCGTTTTTATTTGCCGTCTTAGGTGGACGTTAACCAGTATGATTATTATCGCTTATAATGAAAATCGGTTTCTATTTGTATGATGATTGTGTGTTAGTCAGTGTCCCGAAGCGACGTTAACAAGTAGAATAACGTTGCCTTATATTGAAAATAATTTTTTTATATCATGAATTTTGCAAATGAAATCGGGTCATGAGTCGTGCTTCAACGGTCCGAATCATAAGTTCCCAAATGCTTTTTTTTCATGCAGGTTCAATTTTGCACTGAAAATTGAGTAAATTGACCGCAATAATCCGAACGGTTTTGCGGGAGGTAATGAGCAAGTTTGATCGCACATTTTTCCGGGGCGGAGGCGATCCGAATGTCACAGGACCAACTCAGCGATTTCCGAAGTGACACCGTAACGCGGCCTACGCCGGCGATGCGCCGGGCTATGGCGGAGGCGGACGTCGGCGACGATGTCTTCGGCGAGGACCCTATGGTCAATCGTCTCCAGGAGCGCATCGCTGAGATCTTGGGCAAGGAGGCAGCGCTCTTCGTCCCCTCCGGCACGATGTCAAACGTTCTGGCGGTGCGAACCCTGTGTCAGCCAGGAGATGAGCTAATATGTGAGCTCAACAGTCATATTTATAACTATGAGCAGTCAGGTTACGCCCAACTTTGTGGGGTGGCTGCCCGACCGGTCGAGGGCGCGCGTGGGATTCTCCGGCTGGAGCTTTTGACGGGACTAATTCGACCCTCCAATGCACACCAACCGAGAACGCGCCTCTTGTGTTTGGAAAACACTCACAATCGGGGGGGCGGCTCAATTCAGCCTCTTGACGAACTGCGAAGGATCTGTCATTGGGCGCGGGAGAATCATCTTGCTTTGCATCTCGATGGGGCACGGTTATTCAACGCGGTGGTGGCCACGGGTATTGCGGCCCATCGCTGGGCAGAACCTTTCGATACCGTAAATATTTGTTTCAGCAAAGGGCTTGGAGCACCCGTCGGGTCTGCAATCGTGGCTTCGAGGGAATTAATTGCCGCAGCTCATCGACACAGGAAGGTCCTCGGCGGCGGGATGCGTCAGGCAGGAATTCTGGCTGCCGCAGCTTTGTACGCACTCGAGCACCACGTCGATCGACTCGGAGAAGATCACGAAAATGCCCGGCGCTTAGCCGAAGGGATCGCCTCGATACCAAAGCTCCGACTGGATCCGGAGATCGTAGAGACCAACATGGTGTTTTTCCAGGTGGATCCGGCGTGGGGTTCCGCCGATCAATTCTGTCAAGCGTTGAAGCAACACGGGGTTTTAATGATGGCGACGGCACGGCAACGCATTCGTGCGGTTACCCACCTTGACGTGGGGCCGCGGGACGTCGATCGGGCTTTGTCTGCCATGCAGGGGGTTATACGCACCATGCCGCCCTGTAGCGTGGCCGGCGTGGCTTGAGATGGCTTAGTTCGAAGCCCAGCTGACTATCCGCGAAGAACTTTCCCCCTCTTGACCTGATCGATTCTTTACTTCGGCCCTGTATTTCGCACCGGCACAAACTTTCCTTGCATTGCAGTAAGGTATCGTGACAAGGTCGGCGCGGGCGAAAGCAGTTACGGAAGTCCCGAGAAGTCTCGAGCCTCCTTTCGCACTGTTTAACATTCATCGCTTGAGAAGATCAGGTCCTTTGCCGCAGACCTTTTCATAAGCGCCGCTGCTGGTGCGGCGATACTGCGTGAAACCGTGACGTTCGAGGTTTGCCGGGCTGAGCCGATCTCGTACGCTTTGAATGGGTGCAAAGGGACTGAATACCCGGCGACATGGCCCGCTACACTGAGGGCACGACGCAGTTTTTGGCTCGTGAATGGACTGAAGGAGCTCGAAACCTTTGCGGCAATAGTCGCATCCTTCGGCTTCTGCTTCGTACCGATAGAGGGGCATAAGTCAGATTCCCTTGAGCTATTAACCTATTTTGAGCTGTTAACTGCATTCCACTCAGTTGCAAATTAAAAAATTGAAAAAAATTGAAAAATTGAATGGGGCGGGCTAAATTCGCGGGACGTGCTTGCCACAAGGGTGGGTTATGCCCGCGGCATATCCTATCCCGGCAATCGACATCCTATCCCGGCAATCGCTCGGCCGATCCGAATCTTACGCGGCGAACATAGGTTGACCCGGACGCTTCAGTTCGCTGTTGACGCCCAATCTATATTGTAAGCTAATTTCAGACAGATACAGAAACTTAGGAAGCCGACCACCAGCTTGTTGTCTAGGCCACTTCGGCTCTAACTAATGCAACAGAACATCAGTTAGTGCATAAGACTACTGAAGTTTAAATCAAGTGTGTGGGGCTCTAACTGAAAAGCGAAACTCTTGAGCTTTTGTTAACTATAAAGAGTTGGTTTGGGCGACGATTTCTAATTTCCGATGTAACTCAGTTTTTATCTAAAACGTTTGATAACTCAACCGATGTAAAAACCGGAATTCGTTTGGGTTGTCGAGATCGCATCACTCGGCATTTCAGCGGAAGGAGAGACTTCTTTAAATCTCTCAGCTTGAAATTACGGCTAAAATGGGGAATCTGGCGAGCCTGAAAGGGGTTTCACTGAACAACTTTTGAGTCCAACAAAGGAGCGGTCGCTTACCGCGTGGGTTTGCAGGGCGGGGCTAGGCGCTCCTGGTTGCTGGTTTTAGAATCTTTAGATAGCTTAGCGGAGAAAGCTTTAGCCGAGAAATCGGTTGGTTGGTGTTGGCCTCGGCATCGTTTCGCGGAACGATTTTTTGCATCGCGTCGCTCTCGATGGGTGCGAAGCTCCCCAGGGGGCGAAAGAGTTGCTGCAATACATTAAAGGCGAAAAAGTAAACTTGGCTCATGACCGCTTTACCGCGGTTGATGTGAAAATCGGTGGGCTGGTAAGAGGTGCACGGGTAAGGAATGGTGCACCAATTTGAAAAGGTGGACAGGTAGCTCAGTTGGTAGAGCACTGGACTGAAAATCCAGGTGTCGGCGGTTCGATCCCGCCCCTGTCCACTTGCCGGAAACCTCCACCGGTCACCGGTCGGCAATCCATCCGCGATCCGTGAGGTGGCCAGCCGCTCGGCGACCGACTGCCGCTGCTTACCGGAAAAAAGTGCTGAGTTTGAACTCAGCAGAATTTTAAGCGTTAATAGTAGATTCGCATTTGGATTACGGTGGTTGATCGGGCGCATAGCTCAGCTGGTTAGAGCGCGTCCCTGATAAGGACGAGGTCTGTGGTTCGAATCCACATGCGCCCATTAGGACGAGAATCAATGCACCTCTCCTCTTCAACGCGGCTCCGACGGTAATCTGGGGGGAACGGCGGTTTTCTCAAGACTCAATCCTTTCGCATCTTCGGGGGCATGATGAGGTCGTCCCTTGCGAGCCACTCACTGCCCGTTTGTTTGTGAAGGCTCTCACTGGGCTCGAAGCTTTCACCTGAATCATGTCTCGCATGGTCCTCGGAAAAGCCAGGTTCATTCGTTGCTCATTTAGCGATGGACGCGATTCGCGCGGCGGTACCTGGACCGTTCAACGGCTAACTCGCGTTAAACGAGAATGGAAGCTCTGCGCGCCGGTACCTATGGGGAACCCCACAACTAGCTCACGGCTAACGACAAGTGCCCCAATCTGACCGCAAGCGACGATTTGAGTTTTCTCTGAGAACGACTGCCCGGGGTCAAGCACTTCCCCAGCCATGAAGTGCAGCGCTTGCGTCTTAGCCTGATTGGGAGCCCAATTTGAGAAAAGGGGGTACAGTAAATCCCCCTCCTGTATAACGAGCCCTTCGAATAGCGGTTCACGGGCTGAGAACGTCTCAGGTCTGCCCGGCCGTAGGCTTTCTTTCCAGATTAAAAGAATGTTCCAGGCCCACAAGCATGTCCCAATTTGAGCCACAAGCCTATAGTCGCCTCGCAAGGGGAATTCGTTATTTTGGACGGGCCTTGAAGCGTACCCCAATGCTAAATGAGAGTGTTTTGGCGTTGGTGTTTGGAGCAAGCACTTCCGTAATCCTCTTGGCAGTTGGCGCGATGGCAGCGCTGCGCCAAAGTCGGTGAGAAACAGTTACCCGTTTGGTTTTCCTTCATGGGAACCTGCGGCTAAAATCTTCTATGGGCAGTTTCCGCGGACCCCTTGTGCAACTGCGTAACAAAGCCGGAAGAATTTCCACTTACCGAAGATCCCTGCATTTGAACGCCGCAGGCTTCATACCATTGGTATGAGCTACCCGGGAAGATTTAGGATCGCGGAGGAACTAAAGGAATATGTTGAGGAGGCGGTTGTTGAGTTCTTAATTGTCTGGCCATTTGCATAAGTCTCTTGGCAAACGTTACTTGCGTTCGCAATAGTCGGCGAGGAAAAGGCAAGTTTGGAGACAGCTTTTAACGGGTGGACGCAGCAGCGAGGTGTGGGCCTCAAGATAGGATGAATCCCACGTTTTGGTGCGGGCGACCCAATCCCCGGTCCCGGCGAACGAATTCGTTGTGCTTAAGGATTCAGCTGAGTGATTTGCCATCTCTCAATCCTCAAAGATAGAGTTCTCACTATCCCTTGCGCTCTTAGGCCTCCAAAATCTACGCGGGCTAGACAGTGACGCTTGTTAACGTGAGAGGCTCCCAGAAAACGATCCGCAGGATAGTCCGCAAATGACTATATGAGGATGCAGCAAGTCGAGCGAAATTTGGTCCTGTGATTTTTACTCTTGGCAGCGCGATGCGGTTTGTTAAGTTTTTGGACAGATGGTTCGTATGAGTCGACCTCCGCGAATTGAAATCGAGTGCACATACTGTTTGCAGCGGTTTCGCGTCGCGCCGCATAGCCACGGCAAATCGGTGCAATGTCCCCTCTGCGGCTTCATTCAAGTATGCGTTTTGCGAACCGCGAGTTCACCCGCGGATTATCCCGGCGACTCGCCGGCTCCTTCGGAAGCTACGTTTGTACACGAGGGCATTTCGTCAACAGGACCGGTCGCGGTCCCGGCGGCTTCTGCGGAGGTCAAGCCCGAGGAAACGGACGTCTTTTCGCGGGAGGAAAAATCGCCTCCTCGGGGAGAACAAAGTGCTCAAGGCGATCCATTGTGCGACGGATCTCGCGATCTTTTTCGCCCCGGCGGGGTGGTAGACCGGGATCATGTTGCGGAGAGCGCGAAGGAAGTTCGCGCACCGTCTGCGACGGGGCCTTCTGATTTCTCCTTGGTTTCCGATCTCGAAAGGGGCCGCCGCGGGTGGGGAGAGGAGTTCATCGTGTTCCCCCGGGCAAACCTCCTGTGGCTGGGAGTTTTTTGGGGGTTTTTAGCTCTTGCCGCGTTTGGGCTGGGCTACCTTGTGGGGACGAAACACTCAGGAACAGCATCGGGCGAAGGAGGCTCCGCTTTATCCGGACGAAAAGGAGCGGTTTTGGTGGAGGGACGCGTTTACTATCGGCCAGATCCTCTTCGCGGATTACGCGATACTGGCGCGGTGGCCATTTTCTTACCCCGGATGGAGCAGATTCCCGAGAGAATTCCCACTGTAGGGTTGAGGCCATTCGAGGCCTCCGAGATGCGGGGGGAGGGGCCGAAGGCGATCGCGAGACTGGATGGGGTGTTTGAAATTGCCGGGGAGGATGGAAGCTTCCTTGCAGTGTTGCCCCGCGTGGGCAAGTATTATGTGCTCCTCCTATCGCGTCACGCGGAGCGCCCGACTGGGGAGGCGATTGCGGAAGCGGATCTCATCGAAATGCGGCGGTATTTCCTTCGACCGGAGGACGTCATCGGCCGATCGAAATATTTGTGGCGATTGGTAGAGTTCTCCGATTCCAGAGTCGTCCTGGAGCATAATTTCGGTTTGGACAAAGCCTCCGAGCAACCTTTGCTTGAAATGGGAGCAAGCTTTGATAGGAATTAGCAAACTTTACTATCCAGTTAAAAGGACTCGAACGGGCTCGATCACACCTCTTGAAGGCGTCTCATAACCGTCCCCGAAATTCCGGCCGTGCCATAAAAGGATTTAGATTGAATCTATCACGCCCTATCCGAAATCCTCAAGCAAAAGTCCTTGGTTTGAAAACCTCGGTTAAGGAACCTCGGGCAATCGAAAACGAAGACCGATGAACCGAAAAAATTTGTGATAAGAACGATTCCGGTTTTGCCGCCATACACCTAGCTCGATTCCAAAATGGATGCTATTTGCCATGGATGATTCCACAACGTCCGTCCAATCGCTCCGGCAGTGGGTCGCGGATTTCGTGGCGGCTCGTCAGTGGGAGAAGTTTCACACGCCTAAGAATCTGGCGATGTCGGTCGCCATCGAGGCAGCGGAGCTCATGGAACACTTTCAGTGGGTTAAGTCTGAGCAAATCGGTACCTTGATGAAGGATCCGGAGAGGCGGGAAAGTATCGCGGACGAGATGGCCGATGTGCTTTACTATGTGCTCGCCTTAGCTAATCAACTTCAGATCGACCTAACGAGTGCGTTTTGTGCGAAAATGAAGAAAAATGAAAGCAAATACCCAGCGGAAAGAATTCGTGGCCGATACGGGTACGACGATTTAGAGGCCGAATAAGCGGCGAATTCGTGTAAGAGTTTCCAGCTTTGGTCGCGCTAATCCGCCGGGGCGACTCTTCGATCGAAATCCGGAGCATGCTCCATGCCGCATTTTGCCCGAAGACGGTCTTTCAATGCACTTTACTATGGCATTTCGGTACTGCTTATGAGAGGGTCGCCTGCCGCGGCCCGGGCTTCAAAGAGTAGCTTCTCCAGTTCGGTTCGGGTTTGCGCGTGCTTTGGATCATAGGTGAGATTCTCCCGTTCTTCTGGGTCGTTCGCCAAATCGAAAAGCTGAACGGTACTACGGCCTTGAACCTCGTACATAATCAGCTTCCAGTTACCGCGACGGATGGCGCGCTGCTCGTTCCGGTAGGAAAGGAGGACGCAATCTCGCAGCGTTTCGGTTTCACCACGAATAATCGGCCAAAGAGTTCGCCCCTCCACCCCTTCAGGAGCAGGAACGCCGAAAACGTCGCACAGGGTCGGCATCAAATCGTGCAGGTACACCAGAGCTTTGGACCGGCCTCGGGGAACGTTGGGCCCCTTGAGGACCAATGGAACACGCACACTGTGCTCATAAAGGTTCTGTTTCCCTAAAAGGCCGTGTTGGCCGACGGCCAAGCCATTATCGGCTGAAAAGACGATTATAGTCTTGGCGGCTAGACCCAGCTCTTCGAGTGTTTGGAGAATCCGGCCGACTTCAGCATCCAGATGACTAATCATCCCGTAATAGGCAGCCAAATGTTCGCGGATCACCTCAGGGGTGCGGGGAAAAGGTGCAAGCAATTCATCGCGGACTTTTAATTCGCCGTTGTCGAAGGGATGTTCCGGCAGAAAGTTGCCGGGCAACGTAAGTTTTGCCGGGTCATAAAGTCGGGCAAACGCTTCCGGGGGAGTACGCGGATCGTGAGGAGCACAAAAACCTACGTAGCAGAAAAACGGTTGATCAGGCGAATGCCCGCGGAGAAACTCGATGGCGGCATGGGCGAAAAGTTCAGAGGAGAATTTCTCTCCCACTTTTTCCGAACTCTTACGATACTGGCCCGTAGGGTCGAAGTCATAGATGGGGACTTTTGAGTGATCCGTCATTCCGCCGAAGAAAATCGCACGACCTGCGGAAAACGCACGGGCAAACGAAGGCTTACCGTTGTGCCACTTCCCGGTGGCGAAGGTTACCACTCCTTGTTGCCGCAAAATTTCCGGCAAACTGGGTACCCCCTTTAAGTCGGTGGGAGTACGCCAGAGACTACGGCCGCTCATCAGCATGGCCCGGCTAGGGATACAAACGGCCGGCATGGTGGAACCCATAATGCAGCACTGTTCGAAAACGAAACCTTGGTCCACCAGCCGATCCAAGTGAGGGCTGCGAATTTCCCGATTCCCAAGCGCTGCGATGGTGTCGAACCGCATGTCATCGGCAAAAAGAAAGAGGACATTCAACCGATTGGAGGCCGGCGAAGCCGATTGTCTTCCGCTCCCGCGGACGTCGGGAGGAAAGAGAAGAACCCACAAGGCGCACAGGAACATGAGTTGCCCCGGTGTGAGTGATCGACGGGAAAAATCAGATGACAGGGACCGCTTTATGGAAGCTCGCAAAAGTAAGGCTCTCATCAGTTAGCTCCTGTTGGCTCGCGAAGGTGGTGGGGAAGCGTGAGAAATCAAACCGGGGATCGACTCGTTTCTCACAATGCTATGGGTAGGTTCCAATGAGCCATAAAACGGCGTGTTTTTGGCAAAGCTTCTGCCGAAGATTACTAAATTCTCCTGAGGAACATGGCGCTCCTTTAACCGGATGAACCATATCGAGTTCGCAAGAGGCCCGTTCATTACGGCCTAAAGATTACGGCTTAAATTCAGTGCGCGGGCAAACCCCGAAACGAAGCAGCCACTTCTTTTTCACATCGCCCTAAAATCGCTTCGGTTCCGCAAGCAGCAATGTCGAGAAAGCTGCCGGCACAGACTCCGAATGGTATAATAGCGGCCATTTGACACGCTCGCCAACTGGTGGTTTCGGAAAATCAACGTGATCTAAGTCGATGCTTTTGCCGCCATGATTCCCCGAGTACTTGAACCCGAAGCGATGGATTCGTTCCAGGAGGCGATCGACTACGACAGAATGGATCATCGTGAGGTCAATCGGATTTTTGTTGCGGACTTAATAGCTGCAGGATTCAAGGCCGGTTGGGTGCTCGACCTCGGCAGCGGAACCGCGCAGATTCCCATCGAATTATGCCGCCAGTGCCCCAGCGTTGAGGTGGTGGCCATCGACGCGGCATTTGCCATGCTTCAGGTGGCCCGAGAGAACGTAAATGCGGCTCATTTGAGCCAGCGAATTCTCATCGTACGAGCCGATGCGAAAAGGCTCCCCTTTCGCGATGAAAGCTTTCCCACGGTGATTTCCAATAGCCTGATTCACCACATTCCTGAGCCGGCTGCGGTTTTGTCGGAGGCTTGGCGGGTTGTCCAGCCCGGAGGCCTCCTTTTTTTCCGAGACTTAATTCGGCCGAATGAGGAGGCAATCGTTCAGCGATTGGTTGAGCAATATGCACCGGGGGCCAACGAGCATCAGCAGCAGATGTTTGCTGCATCTTTTCGTGCGTCTTTGACCCTTGAAGAAATGAAGGATTTGGCAGAGAACTTAGGTCTTTCCAGAAAATTGGTTGAAGCCACAAGCGACCGACATTGGACGCTAGTGGCACGGAAAAGTGTCTGAATGCCGGGGGTTTGGAGCGGACTCCCGATGTGAAGCGATCGGAGCTTCATGAGTTTGGCTTGGGCCGCTGAACGGTTGGCATTAAACCCGCCATGAAACACGAAGGGCGATCTTTGCGGCTCAATCTCGCGCGACCGAGAGTCGGGTTATGGTGGGTGGAGTTGCGTGCGTTCAATCTAATGGAGGATTTCAATTGGTAACATGGAGAGGCAATACTGTAGAGACCGGCCGGAGAGCGGCGTTTGGTCAATGCCAAATCAATTTGGATGCACTCGAGAAGCTCATGAGCTCCTCTACGGAGTGATTAACGGGCTTATAAAGGTTCGTTTTTTCCAGGTCCAAGATGCGAGGCTCGTGGGCAAAATCTTTCATGATTACTACAAGTGAGATTTTGCAACGAATAGGCGGGATATGAGTTTTCGCTTTGCGTATAGTACTAACGCTTATGGGCGATATTCGGTTGAGGAAACTCTCCACCGGATAGCCACCCTGGGATATCGGGGCGTGGAGCTACTCGCGGATGTTCCGCACGCGTGGCCGCTCGGGTGCCTTCCGGAGCATAAAAATCTCATTCGGCGAACTTTACAGAGTGTGGGTTTGGAAATCGCCAACATCAACGGCTTCATGATGAATGCGATTGGCGATTTGCGACAACCGTATTGGCATCCCTCGTGGATTGAATTCAATCCCGATTATCGCGCTATTCGGCGCGAACATACGAAGCGAACCCTAAAATTAGCTGCTGAATTGGGGGCGCTGAACGTACAGACCGAGCCGGGCGGTCCCTTGTACCCGGGGCTTTCGCGCCGTCACGCGATGCAGATTTTTTATGACGAGCTTATGCCCTGCGTTGAGGTGGCGGAAAACCTCGGCGTGCGGCTCTTGATCGAGCCGGAACCCGGCCTTTTGATCGAGCGGTTTGAGCAATACATAGATCTGGCCGAGCGGGTTGGAAGTCCGTTCTTAGGACTCAATTTCGATATTGGTCATGCTTTCTGTGTTGGACAGGACCCAGCTCAATGGATCCTGGTGATGGCGGCCCATACGGTTCATTATCACCTTGAAGACATTGCGGCTGACCGAAGGCATCACCATCTGATTCCGGGAGAAGGATCAATCGACTTGGGGGCGGTTTTGGCAGCGATTCGGAGCACGGGGTACACGGGTTGGATCACGGTGGAACTGTACCCGTACGTAGACGATCCTGACGACGCGGGTCGTCGGGCGCTGGACCATTTAAATTGGCTTGTCCGCACGATGGATCGCTGCGATTAGCGTCCCCCTGAAAAATGCAATCAGCGTACTCATGAAAAAGTTCGAATCTTTAGGCACCGATGTGATGTGAAGTTCGCACTCAGGAAAATGCCGCCATGCCGAGATAAGAATCGAAAAAATGCGAAAAGCTTCACGTCAGCTTTTTATCACAAGTGTTTGATCTCCGGTTTGAAACTTTGGACAATTCGCCGAAGGTTGCCTGGCAACTTGCCTTGCCTCGTTAAGTAGGTAAGGCTGAGGAACTGAAAGCTCCTTTAGTCATCTCAAAAGGAGAAGGATCGTTTTACAGGAAGAAAAAGTCTTAAAGGAAGAAAAAGAGGAAAAGAAGATACGAATAATCGCGGCAAATTCGATCGAGTGAAATCCTGAGTTCACCCCAAAACGCGTCTGAACCCCGGTAAAGTTGTTTAAGCAAAAATCGATTGAAACGGGGCAATACTTGTGGCTTAGTCCGCGATCTACCGGACTAAGCTCACACCGGTGGGGTGAGAATCATGAAGCTTTGAACCTGCGGGTTACTGTCCGGATCTCGCTTTACGATCGCAGGAAAGAAATTTCGGAATGTATTGGAGGAGTGACGCACGTGTCCGATTCGCACATTTCTTCGGGCTCACATCATCTAGGTGTTTCCCGGCGTAAGTGGATTCAAGGCATGGCGGCCTGTGCCCTACTCGAAACGGCGTGTGCCTGGGGCACGAACGTCCGCAGTCGGCCTCAATATCGTGCGGCCATTATTGGGCACACTGGACGAGGAGACTACGGCCACGGATTGGATGTTGCGTGGCGTGATGTACCGGGGGTGGAGATTGTGGGGGTTGCCGATCCGGATGCCGCCGGTCTGGCTGAGGCGGTAAAACGGCTTGGAGATCCTCCAGGCTTTGCCGACTACCGTCAGATGTTGGAAAAGGTAAAACCCGACTTCGTAAGTATTTGCCCCCGATGGGTAGATCAACATTGCGACATGGTTTTAGCTGCCGTAGCGGCGGGGGTTAAGGGGATCTATTTAGAGAAACCGATGTGCCGCGATCTTGCGGAGGCCGATCGGATGATCGCCGCTTGCGAAAAGCAAGGTGTGAAGTTAGCGATAGCTTTTCAAACTCGCTATAGTCCCAAATTGCGTGTGATTTCAGAGCTGATCGATTCAGGCCAACTCGGGGAGATTATTGAGATTCGTGTGCGGGGCAAGGAAGACCATCGCGGTGGCGGCGAAGATCTCTTTGTTTTGGGAATCCATATGTTCAACTTGATGCACTTCTTTGGGGGCGAACCGCTCTGGTGTTTCGCCAGTGTGGAACAAAACGGTCGGCCCATTCAGGCACAAGATGTTCAGCCAGGTAACGAGGGGCTGGGACCGCTGGCAGGCGATGCCGTGCACGCTATTTTCCGGTTGACAAAAGGCCCGATGGGGTATTTCGACTCCCGTCGAAATGTCTCGGGGCGTCCGCCGCGCTTCGGCATCCAGATCTTTGGGTCAAAGGGGATTGTTCAGTCGTTTGACACGGGGCAAATTCCCGATGCTTTTTTCCTGCCCGATTCTTCCTGGTCCCCCGGACGATCCAAAAAGAAATGGCTACCGATCAGCTCGGCGGGTGTCGATCAACCGGAGCCGATCGATGACCCGGGCCTGCACGGGGGCAATATCCTGGCCATCAAAGATTTGATTTCTGCCGTGGAAGAAGACCGGCAACCGCTCGCCAGCATGTACGAGGCCCGCTTGGCCACGGAGATGATCATGGCGGTTTTTGAATCGCAGCGTCTGGGACGCCCGGTGACTTTTCCTTTGGAAACGCGTGTGAATCCCTTAACCTTATTGACATAGCTATCCGTGCGATGGGATCTTGCAAATTCAAAATGATCTCTCCGACAAGGAAGCATTTCATGTAGGTCCTTCTATCCGGGGAGACTGCTCCAAAGTCTTTCTGTCTAAGGAGACTGCCCCACGGGGTGACAGGGGCCATAACTGTATGAAATGCCGCATTTTTGAGGGTCGCTGAGTTCCAAAAACGGTAGCCCAAAGCCTTTGAACGGGAAGTGGCCCCTTGCATTCCTGAGAGCGTTTCCTCAATGGGCAATACAGCGGTTTGGGAATGTGTCTGAGGGCATTACCCCGGGTGCTGTAGGCAAGCTTCCGCATTGAAGTGTGTGCAGGGGTGAATGGGCCAAAGAATAAGCTCTCTATCGCAAATGAGTGGCGACGAGGGAAAAGAAGTGGCGTTTCGCCTGCGATGAAATACACCGTTTACCCCGAATTGGTCATATCGGTGGATTTTCGGTGGTAAGCGTATCGCTCCATCGACGGAAGCGTTTTTGGCGGGTATTTGCGGGCATGCGCCTCGGAAGTGGTGACGGAATTTCAGCGGGCTAGAAGAAAGGAAACCACCGCTTATGAGGGCACCTTGGTAGCAGGCGGGAAATCTTCGCACCACAGGATTTTAGCGGGAAATCTTCGCACCACAGGATTTTAATGGTAAAAGGAGTTTTCATCCGGTGTTTGTGTTTGCTACGACGCATCGGTCAATTTGTAGTCTATTCCGCTGCATCCCATGACATTCCGATCAATTCCCCAACTTTATCGTCACCTTGGCCGTTGGGGTGAGATTCTTGGTATTCTGACCAAATATGGTTTGGCAGACTGGATTGGTCGGCTGGGTCCTGAATTCGCCAAAGATCTTATTCGCTCCCGTCAAGGTGGGGCGATTGCCCGCCAACCGTGGGAAACTCGTGTGCGATTGGCTTTGTGTGAGCTTGGGCCCACATTCATCAAGTTGGGGCAGGCACTGAGTATTCGGCCGGATGTTGTAGGTTTCCGACTTGCGAAAGAGTTCGAGCACCTGCAAACCGATGTGGTCTCGGATCCCCCCGAGGTGGTTCGTAAAACGTTGGAGGAAGAGCTAGGGCGATCTGTTGATCAATTCTTCCGTCACTTCGATTGGCAACCCTATGCTTCCGCTTCGATAGCGCAGGTTCATCGGGCGGAAACCCTCGACGGTGCCACCGTGGCTGTCAAAATTCAGCACCCTGACATCCACCGAAAAGTCGAGGTTGATTTGGAAATCTTGGGCGGGCTCGTTCATCTGGTCGAAGGGCTACCCGAGATCCGCTATTTTCGTCCGCGGGCCTTATTGGCGGAGTTCGAGCGGCTGATGCGTCGCGAATTGGACTTCACTTGGGAGCAGCGGCACATGGTCCAATTCGCGCGCAATTTCGCCGAAAACCCGTCCGTGCGCATCCCACGGGTTTATCCGGAGTTATGCACGACGCGGGTACTTACTATGGAGCTCGTCGAGGGGGTTCCGCTCTCGAGTCGGGAACAACTGCTTGCCCAGGGGTACGATCTTACGGATCTGGCTCGGCGTGGTGCCGAGCTTTATCTGGAGATGATATTCATCCATGGTCTGTATCATGCGGATCCCCATCCGGGAAATTTGGTCATTTTGCCCGGCGGAGTCATTGGACTTTTGGACTACGGGTTGGTGGGACGCCTCGATGAGCAGCTACGCGCGGACATGGAACAACTGCTTTTGGCCGTCACGGGATTAGATGCCGAGTATCTGGCTACAGTGATCATGCGAATTGGTTCCGCCCCGAAGAAACTCGATCGTACCGCTCTTGTGGGTGATCTGGCTGACTACGTGGCTCATTACGGGTACCAACCGTTAGCGGCATTTGATTTGGCTGGCGCGCTACGCGAACTAACTGAGATGGTGCGGCGCTACCGCATCTTGCTTCCTCCGCAATTGGCCCTGCTCATCAAGGTGCTGGTAACCATGGAAGGAACCGCACGACTTTTGGCACCCCAATTTAATCTTTTGGAAGTCATGCGGCCTTATCGCCGGCAAATGCTCTGGAGAAGATGGACGGTCGGTTACCAGTGGCGGCATATCCAAAGGATTTTGGGCCGGTGGGAGAGGCTTTTGGAGGCAATACCGGGAGCCACCGAAGAAGTACTCGGGCAGCTTCAGGAAGGGCGTTTTCGTGTTCGATTAGAGCAACCTCAGCTATCGGCGGCTTTGAATCGCCTTTCGCTTGGAATTCTGGCGTCGGGGTTAATCATCGGTTCGTGCCTGCTAGTTGGCTTCAAGTTTCCGCCGGTGATCCACCTCGGAGGTCATGAGCTATCGATTCCGGGCCTCATCGGGCTGGGGTTGGGCGGTTTTCTTGCCGCAAAAGTGCGCCGAGATGTGGGAAAAAAGCCTGAAATTGAGAGGGAGGAAGAGTGAGAAGATTGAGAAAACTCATTAACCGTTGAAAATCGGGAAAACTCATCATCCGTCGAATCTCGGGAATCAAACATCGGTCCCATCTCGGAAATGGATCATCGGTCCAATCTTGGAAATTGGAATCAAAAATACAGGTTCCAGGCCGTGGTGAGTCAATCTGATACATTACATATCTCACAGCCATAGTGATCATGTGGTTGGGGGAAGGACTGATGATTCGCGAAGAAGTCGGATCAACGGTTTGTTCCTGGTTTTTTGTCCGGTTTTCGGCCCCAAAAAGGGGTTATTAAGTAGAAGGAAGCAGGTCAAGCAAGGAATCCAAGCTGCGAAGAAGACTTTCGACAATTCGAGGTGAATAAAAACAGGTGGAAAGAACAGAGAGGGCAATTAGGACGCAAAACGAATTGGTCGCGGATCGAATTTCAACTGCCGTTTGTTCATGCAAGAGCCGCCTATTGGGAACGAAACGCCGAACGGATCTCCCGAGTCCCGGGACCTGGGGAATAAAGTCGAACGTTTCGCAAAACTTTTGGCAAGTGTTCAGCGCAAGTTGTTTCTTTACATTTTGAGCCTGATTCACCAGCCGGTGGACGCGGAAGATATCCTCCAGGAAACCAATTTGGTGTTATGGCGGAAATTTGATGAGTTTGACCCGCAGACGGATTTTCTCCGCTGGGCGTGTAAAGTCGCGTATTACGAAGTTCTAAAGTTCCGAAGCCGCCGGTCGAAATCAGAAGGATTACTCAGCGAGGAAGTGTTGGAAGTGCTGGCACACGACGCCGGTGAGTTGCTCGGGCAAGCGGAGAGGCGGCGGGAGGCACTGGCGTATTGTCTCCAAAAGCTGCGCGAACCCCTGCGGCGGTTGGTCCTGGCACGCTACGCACCGGACGCAACCATTCAATCGGCGGCGCATGCCGTCGGCAAAACCGTTGAGGCAGCACGAAGGGCTTTGCATCGGGCCAGAATGTTCTTGTTGGAGTGCATTCGCCGCCGGTTAGCGGCAGATTCGCTGGGATGAAAACGCAAGATTCTTTTAACTCGGAAGAAGTTGCACACCTGGCCTCGCAGCTTTGCGAAGGAGTCTTGGATGCAGCGGGTGTGGCTCGGTTGGAGTTTGCTCTGCGAAACTCCCCGGGGGCACGACGACTTTTTCTGGAATATTTGGCGATTCATGGCGAGCTTTATTGGCAGTCCTCCGAGGAGCTTTTGAAGGCGAATTTGTGGCACTTGCCGCAACCCTCCGTACGTCGGGAGTCTTTAACTACCGGATATTACCTTCGCAAGTCGGCGGTATGGCTCGGTTTGGCCACCGCAGTTCTCCTGGTTGGGTGGGGGCTTTGGCGGGGCGGTTTTGCGCACTTGTTGGGGTGGCGATCCGGGGGAACCACGATCCCGCAGGGACAGTCGACAAACAATTCGCCTCTTCGCCTAGCCGAGACCGGTGGATCAACCTCGGTGGCTTGGGTTGAGGAGGTGGCGGGTGCGGAATGGGAGCTGGTGAATCTGGTGGAATGCTCGCCCGACGACTCTGGGAATAGTGATCATCCAGGTGAAAGTGCTTTCGCCCAACTGAGGGCGATACCCCTACCCGGCAGGCGGGCGTGTCGGTTGGAGACCGGTTCCATCCGCATGCGTTTTGCCAGCGGGGTCCGAATGGCGGTGGAAGGTCCTGCGGAGTTGGTGCCGCTTGCCGGTTCATGCGTCGCGTTGAATAAGGGAACAGCCTTCGTGCAGGTGCCGGTCGGGAAGCCGCATTTTGTCGTTGAAACACCGTTTGCCCGAATCATCGATCGCGGCACCTCATTTGGGGTTCATGTGGCAGACGAGTGGACAGAAATTCACTGTCTGGAAGGTAAGGTGGAAATCGCGATATCGGTCCCCGATCCCTCCGCTTCAGGGGAAGGGGCCTTGCCCTCCGCTTTCTTGGCGAAAAGCGTACTGATGAGCGGTCGTTGCCTTGCCGCGGAAGATCTTCCCGGTTGTGCCGACGATGGCGGGCGGAATATTCCGAGCACTTGCGAATCGGTTGCCATCGTGAACTGGAACCAACCTGAAAAGCGGAAAACGAGCTTGCTGGCGGATGATGAGGCGGTAAAGAATCTGATCTTATCGGCCGGTCAGGCCCTCCGAATCGAGCACCGCGACGGTAAGTTGAACGTCTTGGCCGCGAAATTTCGTCTCGATCCATGGCCTAGCTTGGATGGGCCGGTGTGCGTGGCACGCTTTAGGCAGGCGGTGCGGAATGATCCGCGATTACGTCACCACTTTCCTTTTGAGGGGTGGAGTTCGTCGGAGCGAAGGTTAGATCGGCGGGGTGGGCTACACCTTGCAGAGGTCGTGATGTTTGGAGGCAGCGGCGGGGGAGCCGTTGATTATCAAGAGCGAGGTTTGGATAGTAGCACTCGTGCGGTGCGCTTCTATCGGGGAGTGCGATCGGGCAACACTCAGGGGGTGGCCCTCCAAACCTTGGGCGATTTTGAGCCGCCCAGGGCGCTGACCGTAGAGCTCCTCCTGCGAATGGATCCCCCCGCTGAACGCGACCCCCAGGCGACATGTGTTGCGGTGGGAACTCGAGCAAGCGCCGATCAGTGCTCGTTTTGGGTGGTCGCCGATGGAGAGGGACGTTTGCTTCACCTTTTCGACGCCAATAGCCAGTGGTTAGAAAGCGGCATTCGCCTACTTTTCGGTCAGTGGTATTACGTGGCGGTAACTGTGGCTACGGTACCCGAGGGAGTCAAAGTGAATGTTTATTGCGGTCCCCTCGATGGGTCGGAAGCTCGCTTGCAAAGGCTTGTTGCGGAGACGCTGGTCCCCGGCAGCTTGGCAAAAGGGCCGTTAGGGGTCGGTAAGGGCTTTCAAGCGAATCTCGCCCATGCGTATCCCTGGCCGGGAGCTATCGACGAACTGGCCATTTACGAAGGTGTTTTAGAGGAAGAAACTCTGCAAGCGCACTACCGATTGTTGTTAGAGCGATATTGGTAGAATGGTAATAGCGGCCGGTAACGATCCGGTTCCTTCCCTTTTAATAAGTTAAGGTGGCAACTTCCTCGTAATAAAATCGTGACAACTGGCTGGTAATAAATCACAGTCAAGATCAAGCGGCAGATGTCTAGCCAAGGTAATCTGGTTAATAAGGGGCGGTGGTCTTTTTGGGAAGGGGGGAGCGAACTAACGAGTGTTTTTTTGAAAAAAACGGTTGGGGATCTTGGTGAAACGGTAGCGCATCGGTCCTGCGGTCTGTTTTGTTCGTACCCGTTGTGAGATGGGTTTTTCGTCAAAAAAGGAGTTTTCAGGGGGTTCCGGGGTCATCATTCAGGCAGAGACGAAAATCTTTGGAAGGAGATCTCCATATGACGGCAGCAGAAGCGAAGGCATCTCTTATGGGCTTATCTCGTAGAAAATTTATCGAAAAACTCGGATTAGGATGTGCGGCCGGAACGACCGGCTGGAATATTCCGGCCTTGGTTTTCGGTCAGGATAATTCGGGACCGATCGACTGCGGCCCGCCGCCTCAGGCTGAGAAACAGCATCGCACCGGGGGCGAGGCTTTTCCGCCGCTGCCGCTGCCGGTTACGCCACTGCGGCGGTCGGAAAGAAAACGTCCGCCCAGTCCGCCGGCTTTGGTGGGGAAAATGGCCATGGGGCCGGTCCGCTGGATCACCCGCGATGGTAAACGGACCATGTATCGCGACTGGATGACCGATCCGGCGGATATCAATACGCTTTTAGCCTGGACGAATGAGAAACTGGGAATTCATTACCGCTCGGTCGATGCGGATTTTGCCCACTTCTCGTTTGATCCGCGGGAATTGCCGGCACTTCTTTTCGCGGGTCACAACCATTTCGAGCTTACCGCTCCGGTTCGTCAGCAGTTGGCCCGGTATGTGATGGATGGCGGTACGATCATCGGCGATGCCTGTTGCGGCTGGAACGACTTTGCGGAGAGTTTCCGGCGGGAAATGGAGCTGATTTTCCCGGGTCGGCCCCTTCGGAAACTGGCGCCGGAAGACCCCATCTATGCGACTTACTACAAGTTGGGAATGATCGAATATAAAAAGGGCGACGGCTCCACGTACACAGGCGAGCCGGTTTTGGAGGGAATTGATTTTGGTTGCCGGACCGGCGTGATTTTCTCCCCGGCCGATTTGACGTGCGGTTGGGATGGGCATGAACATCCCCGCGGACTGCGGGTGGTAATCGATCAAGCGCGGCAAATCGGGGCGAATTTAATCACATACATTCTGGGCAGCTATCAGCTTGGGCGGTTCCTCAGCACCACAAAGGTGTATTTCGAGGCTGAAGCCCCAAGCCGCGATGATTTCGTCTTTGCCCAGCTCATTCACCTGGGAGACTGGGATCCCGATCCGTCCGCGGTCCATAACCTGCTGAAATTTGCTCGGGATAATTCGACCCTGGGCGTCAAATTCAAGCGTCAGAATGTCTCCCTCAAAGATCCGCAAGCGGCCACCTATCCGCTGCTTTACATGACCGGGCACCACGAGTTCGTTTGGGATGACGAATCCCGCGGCAGGCTCCAACGGTATTTAAAGGCCGGGGGCATGCTCGTGGCGGATGCCTGCTGCGGCCGAGTGGCTTTTGATATGGCTTTCCGACGCGAAATCGCGAAGGTTTTGCCCGATGTCAAACTGGAGCGGTTGCCGCCGGATCATCCCATTTATCATGTGCACTTCGACATCGATCGGGTCGAATACACGCCTCGGGTGCGCGAGGATTTTGGCCCTTTGGAGACGCCCGAGTTGGAGGGCATCTCGCTCGATGGGCGGTTGGCGGTGGTCTACAGCCGATTCGATCTCGGCAACGGTTGGGAGCAATTCCCCCATCCGTATAGCTACGGAATCCAGGATGAAGATGCCCTGAAAATCGGGACGAACATCCTGGTGTATGCCGTCACGCACTAACAGAAGTTTGCACACCCTCAAATGGCGAGCACGAATCGGCCCTTGTGGCCTCGACCTCTCGATCACCGATAAGTCCCAATAACGAGACTGATCCGAGTCCGAAAACCACGGGGACGCCTGAAAAAGGCGTCCCATTTCTTTTTACCGGCTCTTTCTGAGGGCGTTTTTCCTTCGGTGCCAGGAACTGGCCACATGACTCTCCCGGATAACAGGAGGACTCCTGTCTTCGGGTAACGCCATCGGTCAGCACAATCTATGTACAAAAGTACAGAATATGAATAGATGAACACTAATCGCGCACTATAGGTGGCTCTGCTTTTCTTTGCCCAGTTCTTCTCACTGAGCTCAAGGCCTCGATGCTCGTAAAGTTCAAATACTAACCGGCCGACAATTCCGAGCCTCAATTTGCCTCAATTTCGCGAAGCTAACAGATTTCTAACAATTTCCTAATCAACGCTTAACATAGGGCCTTTAAAATGCCGCTCGAATGAAAGAGATAGCTGGGCGTCAAAAGACTATCGCATCGGCGGTTAGGTCAATTAACAACACGTGGGTTAATCGGCAACGCAATCGACACCACAAACACAATCGAGAAACACAATCGAGACCCCAATAGAAATCAACGACACCATTTCCGCGGCCAAACACGCTTCCACTATACTCGGTAAGAGGTCAAAAGGAAATCGAAAACTCTAACAAAACTTTAACACAACGCTAACGATTCCTTAACATGCGGCTGCTACAATCCGGGCGAGTAAAAAAGGAACAAATCAGAAATCGGTCAGCAAAAAGGCGATAGCGAACCAAATACTAAATCCAAAATCCATAAGGTTGCAGAAAAGGCAACCTTGTTGACCAAATCAAAAACATTTTGAAGCAACTAAAAAGGGCACGGCTGGTTAACCACCCAATCCAAATCAACTCTGAGTGGCTTTCAAACGTCGCAGGTAAACCAGCATAGATAGGGCAGGACCAAACAGGGGGTAAAAGATCGAGGGCGAGCAGCCGAACTTTTGGGGGAGGGAAAATGAAAATCAGTGCTCGGGTAACACGCCAAAAACCGCTTTCGCGAGACATTCGAGAAGCCGTCACAAAGAGCCTTTCCAGAAGGGCAATTACATTGGTGGAAATGCTCACGGTCATCGTGGTGATCTCGATCTTGCTGGCGCTTCTGATGCCGGCCTTGAATTCCGCCCGGGAAGCAAGCCGGCAAACAAATTGCAGCTCCAACTTGCGGCAGATCGGGGTCGCATTACTCGCTCATGCTCAGGCCCACAAAGGACTTCTGTGCACCGGGGCTTTCGATTGGCAGCGAGATGGCAGCGTCACCTCAATCGGTTGGGTGGCAGATCTTGTCCGCAGTGGTACCCCGGTGGGGCAGATGCTTTGCCCTTCCAATGAGGCGCTGTTGAGCGAGACCTACAACGACCTTCTTAACCTGGATGTGTCGTCTTGGGCCAGCGAACAGCCCGGCAATCCGAGCACTTGGACCTGTGGAATTAATCATAAAGGTCGCGTTCCGGAAACTTTGCCCGATGGCACGCAAAGGCGCGACCCGTGCGAGCAAATCATCTCTACGGAAAGCCTCCAAACTCCTGGTGCGGCCCGCGATGAACTAGTTTTTCAGGCAATCTTTCGCCAGCATTTCAACACTAATTACACGGCCAGTTGGTACCTGGTGCGAACGGGCGTCAAGTTGGGAAGCGACGGAAACCTCCAAGGTCTCGGTGGCGGGTGCGAGACCTCGCCGCTCGCCCGCGCGTGCACCTTCGGCCCCTTGCATCTCGATCGTTTGTCCTCGGTCGACGTGAGCAGTAGTTTCATCCCCCTTTTGGGTGATGGACGCGTGAGCCAATATCTCGAGCGGGCTTTCGGCGATTTCAAGCAATCGATTCCGCTCGTCCTCGCGTATACTCGCGGACCGGTTGTTAATCCCTCCATGGATTACTTGACGGTGCCGCCCAACACAGCGCGAGAAGGCCCGAATGGCTGGTGGGCCCTGTGGAATCGCACACTTCAGGATTACCGCGGTTTTGCACCGCTGCATCGCGGCTTTGCCAATATCCTCATGGCCGACGGCAGCGTCCGGAGTTGGAAGGATGAGAATAACGACGCCTATCTGAATAACGGCTTTCAAGCGGATCCCGCCAACGGATTTGCCGACAGCACGGTGGAGCTTCCCCCGGAAGATTTCGTTAGCGTTCCTAGCTTGAGCCGGTTCTAAGAGGCAATAAAACGGCCCTTGCACCCGTCCAAGGTGCAAAGGCCTCGGTTCGGAAAGGTTTGGACTTAACCCTCAGCTGCCACCTGAGAGAAAGGAGGTGATCCCCTTCTAGCAAGCGGCAATCGTCGGGTCAGCCAAAAGGAAGTGTAACAGGCTGCACACGAAAAGACAAGCCCTTTGGCTTGGAGATTCCGCCCAAGTGGGGCGGAAAACTGGTGGGCCCATGGTGCCGGGCCCCTGTCAAAGAAGGCACCGCAAACGTCGCTTCGGTTTTCGGTTAACGGAAAGGTTTGGTGACCGCTTGGGGGCGTAAAATCGCAAAGTCAGCCCTTGAGCAATTTAAGACTCGGCACGAAAGGAGATTGTAGCGCATGAGTCGCAAGGCGAAAAAAGGTTTCACGTTGATCGAACTTTTGGTGGTGATTGGGATCATCGCGATCCTGATTGCCCTGCTGCTACCGGCACTTCAGGCCGCCCGGGAGCGTGCCCGCGCCGTCACGTGCCAGAGCAACCTGCGGCAGTTCGGCTTGGGGTTCCAGATCCATGCCGATCGTGACCCCGAAGGCCGGTTCTGTAGCGGTGCTTACGACTTCCGTCGCGATGGTTGCGTGGATACTTACGGTTGGGTGGCCGATCTGGTAAATGGCGACATCTGCCAGCCGGCGATGCTGCTGGATCCGGGCAGCTCGATGACGGCCTCCGAAAAGCTCAACGACCTAATCGGCCAAACCGCGACGGTCAATCCCGCTGAAGGATGCATAGTGAGCCGGATGGCGGCGGGCCGGTGCGTTCTTCTAGGGAATGGAAGCGGCACGCCGGGCTCGAATTCATATGAAACGGGTGCGTTTACCTATACTGGTACACCCGAGGCGCGGGCAGCGCTTATCGCGGATGAACTCATGAAAACCGGTTACAGCACAAACTATGTGACAAGCTATTTCCTGGTTCGGGGGGAACCGGTGCTGGCGGTCCAAACGGTAGGTACCGGCGCAACCGCGATGCCGTTTGTACGAGCCGGCGATGTTTCAACGCGATTGCCTAGTGGTACTCTTCATAACTTCGGTACAGGGAGGTACAAAGGTATGGAAGATTCCACAGGTCCGCTTTCGCGTCGCGATCTAGATAACTCCCTCCTGGCCAGCTCCGTGATCCCGCTTTTGGGTTGTGCAGGGCCGGGCGATGTTCGTGAAGCGATTCTCACGCAGAATGTGGTCGATTCCAATGGCAAAGTCTGGGGACGCCGTGGCGACCGCTTGGTCGAATCGTTCAATGATGGCCCTGGCTATGTTGATAGCCCGAATACGCGATTGACTTTGCTTCTCCATAATCAGGGTCTTCAAATGCAGATGGATGCGGAGGCGGGTCTGATTCCAATGGGCCAGGCCGACGGTAATCCGGTTAATAACTATCAAAAAGGTGGGCAAACCGCGCCCCAGGATCAATACTTCTACCGGCAAGATACCCGCGACTGGTATGCGGTTCACCGTGGCGTGTGCAATATCCTGATGGCCGACGGCTCCGTTCAGGAATTCAAGGATGCCAACGGTGATGGTTACCTCAACCCGGGGTTCGTGATCCCCGTATGGGATGAGGACGGTGATGGCATCCTTGGTGAAGATGAGGACTACTTCGCCACCGGCTATCGCCCTGGGCCGACCGAGCTGGAGCCTTTCCGGATGTTTAATGGTGTGTTCATCCGGAATAACAATGCCGGCAAGCCGCTCAACTATGAGGGCTAATCGTCGACGCGGCAGCAAATTCCAAACAATCTAAGGCGTTCGGTTAGCGTGTTGCAGCATGTGACCTTCCCCACTTGAGCACCTCTCGGTGCCAAGGCTGTGTTACCCGACGCGCCAAGGCCGCAGGACTTCGGTCCTGCGGCCGCGGCGTTTTTAGGGCAAAGGAAAAAAGGAAATCGGCAAAGGGAACTGGCTTCAAGAAGTTGTGGGTAGAATCATTCGATGGCTTGAGCCGGAGCTACTGGTAAACTTGCAGTGTTCCTGCCAACTTACTCGCCCAGAGTGCTTTTGCGCCGAAGCAGATGATGATAATGCTGAGCAAAGCGGTGGGCTTCGTCGCGGACATACTGAAGAAGCCTCAAGGCGAAGGAATGGCGGCCTAACCGCAACGGTTGGTCCTGACTGGGAACGAAAAGCTCTTCTTCGCGTTTAGCCAGCGCCACAAGCTGCGGAGGGGCGAGTTGCACTTGCGCGAAGGCCTCCTGGGCGGCATGGAGCTGGCCTTTGCCTCCGTCGATCAAAAGCAGATCGGGCAGAACTTCCCCTTCCTCGTCTATCCCGCGACGACGAAATCGCCGGCAAATCACCTCGCGAATGGCCGCGTAATCGTCGACCCCTTGCACGCTGCGAATACGATACCGTTTATAGCCCGGCTTGAAAGGAAGCCCATCGATGAATTGCACCAGGCTTGCCACCATTTCGCTTCCGCTGAGATGGGCAATATCCAACCCCTCGATCGTTCGCGGCTGCTTGGGGAGCTTGAGCACTTTTTTTAGCCCGGCAAGCCCCTTACGCGGATCCACGTGGAAAACCTCCGGCTGGAGATGCGTTTCCAGCTCGCCGCGTTGATCGAGGGTTTCCAACAACTGAATCTCGTCGCGGAGCCGAGCCGCTTCTTCATAGCGGCGCTGCTGAGCCGCTTCGATCATCTCCGCGCGCAACTGCCGCAACAGTTCCCGCTTTCCGCCCTCCAAGAAACGCAGAAGCCGCTGGATGTCCTTCCGATACTCTTCTCGGGTAATCCGCAAATTGCAGGGCGCGGAGCACTGATCGATCGAAGCCAGCAGACAAGGCCGGAACCACCGCCAGCGGGGATCATCCGCCCGAATATCCAGCGAGCACGTGCGAAACTTGAAGATTTTTTGGAGCACCTGAAGGGCGCCGCGCAATGACCCGGCACTGGCGAAAGGCCCATATAGTTTCGTGCCCCGCGATCTGGGTTCTCGGGTAAACTCTACCCGCGGAAAATCCTCGCGAACGTGAATTTCCAAATAGGGAAAGGTCTTATCGTCCTTCAGTTCCCGATTGAACTTGGGCTGAATATCTTTGATCAGCCGCGATTCCACGAGCAGGGCATCGACCTCACTATCCGTTTCCAGATACTCGATGTCGTGCAATTCGCGAAGCAAAGGGGCGATGCGGGGATCTTCCGCCGCGGCCTTGAGAAAATAGCTGGAAACCCGGTGACGCAAATCCTTGGCTTTGCCCACATAGATGACCCGGCCCGCCCGGTCCTTCATCAAATAAACCCCGGGCCGATGGGGGAACTGCTTGACCCTGTGCTCCAGGGGCGGAATATCCCCCGAATCCGCCGGTTGAGCCTCGGCCGGCGGCGAAAAGCTATCCGCATGTGATTTCAAAGAATCTGAAGACATGGCTTCTAAGCAAGGGCTTCGCGGCGGTCTTTCCGCTCATCCACAAGTTCCTAGGGATCTCTTCATTCACGAGCTACTTGAGTAAATTCTACGCTGAGTCTTTCACAAATATTGCATCTTCATACTGCATTTTATGCCCATTAATACCACCTTTTCATGCCGACTTGTTAGGCCGAAGCCACCGAATTCCATGCGAGCTTCCATCACTAAACGATAGCTTAACGGCAGCTTGGATCATGATGCGAAGCGAGGCGGCGATTGTCGGGTAACGCCCGGGCTTCGGGGCGCCTCGGACATGAGACGGCGGGCGGATACAACACCGTAGATCATCCCGGTTGGGGGGGTACTTCTAGATAACACAGTAACATCTTGATCGATTGTCAAGATCATCCCGGGTGGGGGGGTACTCTGGGCAGGGCACTACGGTGCACCTGTACGCGGGGCACCCAATGGAAGCAACCCGTCACGAATTTTTGATGCGCACCCACCTTTAAGATGCGAAGGCACCTTTGCGGGGAAAATTTATCCGGTGCGCGTGGCTCGGTTCATTTTAGCTTTGAAAGAACCTTAACCGCTTCAAAAAGAGCGGTCTCAGGCGGGTGGCCAGGCTTCGCTGGGGCCGCCAAGGCCGCCCAAAAGGGAATGTGCGTCCGCCATATGCCGGAGTTGATTCTCGGAGAGTCACCGAATCGGATACAGAGTATTCTCTAGAACGACTTAAGAAAAAAGGGAGAACGATTTCTGGAAGGATCGACCAAAAAAGCCGGGGCAAATCTTCGGAAGATCGCCCCGGCCCTCGACTTCATAACCAGCTTTTGGGTCGCTTTTGTGCTAGCTTAGTGGGCCATTCATTCAATGGTGAGTTTTCGGCCCCGCAAACGCCCGGTTCCAAAAAAAGTTTTGTCCCCGGCGCCCTGGACCGGGCTATAGCCGCTTAGTCCTCATCCTGCTGCCGTAAACGCGCTAGCACACTGTAATCTTCCAGCGTGCTGGTATCGCCGACGGTTTCGCGCCCGGCCGCAATGTCGCGGAGTAATCGCCGCATGATCTTCCCGCTTCGGGTCTTCGGCAAAGCCGTGGTAAAGCGGATATCATCTGGCACGGCCAAGGCGCCGATTTCTTTGCGAACCCAATTCTTCAGTTCCTGCCGAAGTTGCTCGCTGGGTTCGTAACCATCGGTCAAAGTGACAAAGGCGGCGACCGCCTCGCCTTTGATCTCGTGAGGCCGACCCACGGCGGCCGCTTCCGCCACAGCCGGATGGCTGACCAAAGCACTTTCAATCTCGATGGTGCTGAGCCGGTGGCCCGAGACATTCAGCACGTCGTCGATCCGGCCCATGATCCAATAATAACCGTCCTCATCGCACCGGGCATTATCGCCGGTCAGATACTTGCCCGGCACTTCGCTCCAGTACTGCATCTTAAAACGTTCATCGTCGCCCCAAATACCGCGGAGCATACCCGGCCAAGGCCGGGTGATGACAAGCCATCCACCTTGTCCCCGTTGCACGGGGCGGCCATCTTCCGCCACCACCTCCGGTACAACTCCGGGCAAAGGTTTGCAGCAACTGCCGGGCTTTAAGGGGGTCACGCCGGGGAGCGGACTCATCATGATTCCGCCGGTTTCCGTCTGCCACCAAGTATCCACAATTGGACACCGGCTGCCGCCGATTTTCGTGTAGTACCACATCCAAGCCTCAGGGTTGATTCCTTCACCCACACTGCCCAACAGCCGCAAACTGCTCAAGTCGTGTTTTTCGACCCAGTGATCGCCCCATTTGATGAAAGAACGAATAGCCGTGGGAGCAGTGTAAAGGATATTGACGCGATATTTTTCGATGAGCTGCCACCAGCGACTTTCGTCCGGCCAGTTTGGCGCCCCTTCGTACATCAGGATCGTCGCTCCGGCCGAAAGCGGCCCGTAGACAATGTAACTATGACCAGTGATCCAACCGATATCTGCCGTCGACCAGTAAACGTCTTCGTCGCGCATGTCGAAGACCCATTCCGTGGTTTTTTTGACATAAAGATTGTAGCCAGCCGTGGTGTGCTTAACCCCTTTTGGCTTGCCGGTGGAACCGCTGGTATAAAGGATAAAAAGCGGTGCCTCGCTATCCATGGGTTCCGCGGGGCAATCGTCGGACACTTGCTCCATAAGCTCGTGCCACCAGTAGTCGCGGCCCTCTTTCATCGGGACATCAATGCCAAGTCGCCGATATACCACGCACTTTTCAACCGACGGAGCCTTTGCAAGTGCTTCGTCGACGGTGTGCTTGAGTGGCAATTGCTTGCCGCGCCGCCAGCCGCCGTCGGCCGTGATTTGTACTTTCGCTTTGGCGTCGTTGTTACGCTCCGCGATTGCTTCCGCGGAAAAGCCGCCGAAAATCACCGAATGAATCGCCCCGATTCGCGCACAGGCGAGCATGGCGATGGCAAGCTCGGGGACCATAGGCATGTAGATCGAAACCCGGTCGCCTTTTTGCACGCCTAGTTTCTTGAGGACATTGGCAAATCGGCACACCTCGCGATGAAGCATTTGGTAGGTGAGCACACGCACGTCGCCCGGCTCCCCCTCCCAGATATACGCCGCTTTGGTGCGCCGATGAGTGCTTAAATGGATGTCCAAGCAGTTATAGGAGACGTTCGTCTGCCCGCCCACAAACCACTGAGCAAATGGTTCGTTCCAGACAAAAACCTTTTCGTAGGGCTTGAACCAGTGGAGCTCGCTTGCATACTTACCCCAGAATTGCTCGGGGTTTTCGTATGCTTCTTTCCACATCTGCTCATATTGTTCTACCGAATTGATGCGGGCTTTGGCCACGAATTCCGGTGATGGAGGAAATAAACGCTCCTCCTTCATGACGGTATCAAGCGCACCAGCCTTAGGTTTACTCATCGAGCGTTGGCCTCCTAGGTTTAGCTTAGTCGTGCATAGTGCCGAAGTTCTCAGTAACTTCTTTTATTGGCGTAGGATGCCGCGAACTGCGTTACTTTTTTTTAACCCCTTAGCAACCTACCCCACCGCGAGTTACGTTTTTTTTGACGCGTTTTTCAATCCCGCTTTCTTATTTAGTTCCCGCAGCGCATTACTTTAGGAAGCCGCCAGGCAACCCAGGGATTATACGGCGTTCCGAATACCCTTCGCTAAAAGGGCCATTCTTCCACGGGACCACCGATGTTCTGACCGGCGAGAAGCCGACAGAAATAGAAATCGTGTAAGAAGAAGATTCTAGGCGACCCGGGAAGGGGTGTCAACGAGGCCGTAGGTGACACGAGATGATTCGCCGGCAGTCCCTGGGGTAGGACCTAGTCTTCGAATAGAAGCTGCGGGGTGGGGCGTGGCTTTCGGATGGAACTGAGGGCTTTTGCGTCGTACGCGCCGTAAGAAAATCGCAGGAAGCAGCATTACAGGAAGCAGGATTAATCAGGGAAGGAAAAAACTTTTGGCAAGAGTGGCTCCGCTAGAGGCTGGTTTGCCGCACGACACGCAAGGCGGCCTGCGCCGGGCTCGATTGCGGTGCAAGTCGGGCACCGGGCTACTTCCGAACGATTGAAATCGCGTCCGAAAGCAAGCTGCAATGTATACTACGCTGCTACATGTATCAAAATTCCGCCGAAGTGTCGAATGATCGGAACTGATGAGACTGCCAGTGGTAAATCTGTTCCAAAGCCTTCGAAACCGTCCTC
This sequence comes from uncultured Thermogutta sp., assembly GCA_937128505.1. Lineage (GTDB taxonomy): Bacteria > Planctomycetota > Planctomycetia > Pirellulales > Thermoguttaceae > DTLM01. The sequence continues at coordinate 458 of CAKZMM010000113.1, read as the reverse complement.
ACGATTTCGGCGAGGGAGAACGGTTTGAACAAGACCGAATATGCCTGGAATTCGCGTGCTTTTTGAAGAACGAAGTCATCCAATTGGGCTGAGACCAAAATACACGGCACGAGAATCCGAAGTTCGTGTACCTGCTGTAGGGTTTCCAGCCCCCCCAGTTTCGGCATGTGAACATCTAAAAGAGCGAGGTGGATGACTTCGTGCCGAAGAATCTCCAAGGCCTCCTCGCCATTGGCCGCGAGAAAAGTACGAAATCCGCGCGGCCGGAAGACCTCGCCAAGCGCTTCTCGGAGGTTGAGATCGTCATCGCCGATTAGTAGCGCAGGGTTGGAAAGCCGCATAAACGAGCCCTACATTCGGTACCGTCTTCCAAACATGCCCTGCAAATTGCGTGCCTATAAAAAAGACAGCATATGGATAACGGAATTTGCGCGTAAATGATTACTAGTTAAGAGCTT
>CAKZMM010000112.1 GCA_937128505.1 uncultured Thermogutta sp. | reverse complement strand
CTCTTATCAACCAAAACTCTTATCAACCAAAACTCTTATCGTGCGAAGCTCTTGTCGATATGACTTTTACTTATCAATTGAAGACGCCCCAGCCAAACAGGGATTGGGCTTTTCCAGCCCCCTCGACTGGGGCATCGGAAAGAGGTGGCATCAACCGCAGCTTGAGCAAGGACGATTTTCCGTTGGTTATTATGCCGCGGATTATTATGCCGCGGAATTATCCGCCAGAATGCGAATCGTGCCCGCCCAAAAGCCGCTTTCCCTTTTACCGCGCGAATTCAAAGAGAACTCGCTGCAAAAGGCCCCAGAGCGAGCGAAACCGTATCAATACCGCCAGAGCTCTTGGCGTGCCTAGGGACCCGCGGAGCACTTCCATTCCGGGTCATTCACTTATGGGGGATTCTTCCCGTTCCCGGTCAACCCACCTTCAGGTCCGCAGAGCTGAGCAACAGCAGGGTATCCTACAGGGAGCCGATGCCGCGTGTTTTGCTTCCTTCTGCTTTGGAAGTGCCAGATGTGAAAGCGGGCTCCTCTGCGTCTGAGCAAAGCCTCCTTTTTGTTCTGGACAGCAGGCAAAAGGCCGGCAAATAGAATGGGGGGGTCGCCAAACAGGCAAACAAGCAGGGAAAGAAGGAATACGGCGGCCAATAATCGTTTTGGGATGAGTGCCGGGCAGTTGCCGTTCCGCGGTAATTAACTAACCTAAGCTTTGCTCACACTACCCTGGGCCGAGGGCAAAATGGGCGATAGCGGCGGTTGTGCATTATTTGAGTCTTCGACCATTGCTTGCGGAGGCAAAAACCGCCAGAAGCTCCGCAAGCTAAGCCCTGGTGAGTCTCCGCCGATTTGCTCATAATTTAGCTAACGGTGAGATCGTCTGAAACCAACCCGATTGCCCGACGGAAGCCTAACGCGAATTTCAGGAACATTTTCGCGAATCTCAAAGATTCAATTGGGCTGGAACTTCAGCGATTCCAGAAGCTGCCAAAAGCTCAAGCATCGCAAACAAGCGTTGAAAGCCAGTGCATGACCGATGTTGCTGCCGTAAGCAGAAAGATTGTGGCGAATGTGGAAAGGGTCATCGTCGGCAAACGCCGGCAGATCATCCTCGCACTTGTTTCTTGGTTTTGCGACGGTCACATCCTGCTGGAGGATGTGCCCGGCGTCGCCAAAACGATGTTGGCCCGGGCCTTGGCGCAAAGCGTTGGCTGCACCTTCAAACGCATTCAATGTACCCCAGATCTGCTTCCGACGGATATCACGGGGGTTTCGGTCTTCAATCAAAAAACCGCGGAGTTTGAGTTTCGGCCGGGGCCTATTTTTACGCAAATCCTGCTGGTCGACGAGATCAATCGGACCACGCCCCGGACACAATCCGCCCTCTTGGAGGCGATGGCCGAGGGCCGGGTGACCGTGGACGGCGTCAGTTACCCACTGTACCGACCATTTCTGGTGATGGCTACACAGAATCCGATTGACCACGAGGGCACCTTTCCCTTGCCCGAAGCGCAGTTAGACCGCTTTTTCATGCGATTCAGCCTGGGCTATCCCACGTTAGACGAAGAGCTGAAAATGCTTGAGCTATTGGAGCTGCGGCATCCGATCGAGGAGCTTCAAGCGGTGGTTTCCCCCGAGGAGATCCTGCTCTGCCAGCAGGCCGTGCGGCAAGTGTATGTGGATATCAAGGTGCGACGCTATCTGACGGAAATCGTCCACCTGACCCGCCAATGCGAAGAATTAAGCTTAGGTGCTAGCCCGCGGGCGTCGCTCGCCTTGTTTCGTGGTTCTCAGGCCCTCGCGGCCGTTTCGGGAAGGAATTTTGTGCAGCCCGATGACATCAAAAAACTCGCCGTGCCCATCTTAACGCATCGTCTCATCGTTCGGCCGGAAAGCCGATTGCGAAAGCGAACGGCCGCTGTCATTCTGGAGGAGCTTTTGGCCGAGGTACCGGTTCCCGTGCTATCGGCTCCACCGCCGAAAGTGGTTTAGCCGGGGTCAGGCGATCATGGTGCCGATTCTTCTGATCTTGGCCTTCGCTTTACTAATCATCGTGATATTAGGGCTAGGTTTATTGACCTATGCGCTTTACGCCCTAATCGGAATATTGCTCGTGAGCCGGTGGCTGAGCCGCTACTGGAGCGAGCATCTGGTGGCGGAAAGGGAGTGCAATCGCGTGGAGGCAGAGATCGGTCAAACAATCGCCGTAGTTTTGCGGTTGAAAAACGCCGGGCGTCTGCCTGTGGTTTGGGTCCTTGTGGAGGACCTGCTTTCCCGGAACGCACTGCTCCCACCCCCACCGCGATTGGAGGTGCAAGGAAGGCGGATCCATTTGCTCGGATTGCGAGCCGGCGGCGAGAAGACCCTCACCTATCAGCTCCGATGCCAAGGCCGCGGTTTTTTCCAGATAGGACCGACTATTTTGGAAACGGGCGATCTGTTCGGCCTCCACCGACGCTATCGGATCTTGTGTGAGCCGCATTTTTTGACCGTTTTACCCGAGCTACTTCCCATCGAAGGATACGATATCGCGAGCCGCCGGCCGATTGGCGAACTCCGCCTGACCCATCGTCTGTATGAAGATCCCACCCGGATCGTCGGGCTGCGGCCTTACCAGCGGGGCGATCCGCTGCGTCGGATCCATTGGCCGGCAACCGCTCGCGCTGGGCAATTGCATAGCAAGTTGTATGAGCCGTCGGTCATAGCCGGGGCGACCCTGCTGGTGGACCTTCATGCCCAAAGCTATGGTCCCCCGCGAGGCTGGGTCCGCGCCGAGTTGGCAATCACCTGCGCAGCCTCGCTTGCGGTGGCCATCGGCACCATGGGTCAACAGATCGGACTGGCGACCAATGGCCGAGATGCTGCCGACCGCATTCGTCAGGAGGGCTGGGATTACGACCTGCGAAGCCGGCGGGTAGCCCGGCGCGTTGCGGAAATGCTCCCCGAAAGTTCCCGTTTGCAGCCTGTACTGGTGGAAACCCGCCGCGGCGAGCAGCAAGTCCCCCGAATCCTCCAGACCTTGGCTCGGATAGAATTAAACGAAGGACTGTGTTTCGATCAATTGGTTTACGAAGTAGCGGGTCGTTTGCCCCGGGACGCCACGGCGATTGCCATCGTCCCCGAAGCAAATCCGGAAACCGTCATCGCCCTGGCTGCGCTCCGAGCTCAAGGGATGGCGGTCCTCGTGATGATCAATACTTACGAGGCCCATGACTACGCAGTGGCTGCGGAGCGATTCCTGGCAGAAGGAATCGAGGCTCGGCATCTTCGGGATCAAACCAGTATCACGCAGCTTTGTCATCCGTACGTGCTGCCATGAGTACCAGGCCCCACCCCACCTTTCTTGATTACGTGATCACGGCGATCAACCCCGTGCTGATCATCGGGTTGATCGGCAGCCTGGTCTTCTTTTTGGCAGAGGTTTTTTACCAGGGGCAGTACAGCGGTCGGCTCCATTTGGTCCTGGGCTGCTTCGTGGTAGCGGCCGTGCTCATCACGCGAATTGCCTTGGAAAGCGATACCACCCGGGCCATGGTCTTTGCCGTCCCTTTGGCCGGGGTAACCATCCTCGCACTGTCCCGATTCGTGCAATTTAGCGGCGTCTTGGCCCCCTTGAGCCTGGGGATTAACATCGGTTTGATGGCCCTCGTATGGTGGGTGGCCCACCGCTTGACTTGGGATTGCACGGCCTACGATGAAAAAGAGGCGGCTCTCGGCCGCGGCCTTCTGGAGGCAGCGGGACTGGAGCCCTCCCGCAGCACTCCAAGGCTGCAACCACCAACTCCGGTCGCCGAAAGATCGGCCGATCCATCCTCCGATTCAGCACACGAAGAATCCGAGCCGGGCAAGCACCTCCATTCGAACTTGAGGCAAAAGAAAGCTCACCATCCCCCGGGCGTTTGGATCGTTTACGTCTCGTTAGCGGCGGTACCCCTTTTCGGAATTGGTGAATTGGCGGCGGACCGCAGCGGCGCGCGGCGATCTTGGCTTTTCACTTTACTCGTAGTTTATGTGGCGTGCGGTTTGACCCTTTTGATGACTACGAGCTTCCTAAACCTTCGTCGATACCTCCGCTACCGTCAAATCGAGATGTCCCCCGCACTCTCGGCCCAGTGGATTGGTTGGGGAGTGGGTTTGATCGCTTTAATCCTACTGGTTACTCTGCTTCTACCCCTACCTGGACACACCACGATACGGCTTGACTTACCCACTGTGGCTTACTCCCCTTGGACGACTAGCAACCCTTGGGCAACAGGCAACGAAGGGGCGAAAGAAGATCGTGGCGGGCCCGTGGTGCTGGAGCCCGAGCAGTCCCATAGTTCCCCCACGGTAGCAGCCACCTCTTCTGAGAGTAATCCGCCGGATCAACCTGCCACTAACCCATCGCTTCAATCTCAAAGGAATCTGCCCGATCAACCTGAAAGTAGTCCGCGGGATCAATCTCCAAGTTATCCGTCGGATCAACCTGCAACGGATCCCCTCGATCAACCTTCCCGTAATCTGTCGGATCAATCGACAAGTAATCCGCCGGGTCAAGCCGGCGGGTTGAGTCAGCATCAAACTCCTGAAACTGCTCGCCGAGCCGATGAGAGCTTAGATCCCTCTACCCGCGGCCGCGAAGGGCGGGATCACGCACCGAGCAACCGCGATTCACCGGCCGGAAAAGACGCGCCTACCACGCACGGATCTCAAGCGGAGCGGCCCACCCGAAGTCATTCGCCGAATGTTTCCCCTCAAACCCATGCTCAAACACCCGAAGCAACTCCCCCAAAATCCGATACTTCGCAGAGCGAAGCCGGGAAGCGACCTTCGTCCGCGGAAGGGAAATCGGCTTCTCCAAGAGCCGATCGACCCGCGGAATCATCCCAGGCAAGCTCGACCCGCCACGTCGAGCCCCCCGCCTCCGGCAGACCAGCTTGGACGCCGCCGTCCTTCGGCGAACTGGCGGCGACGACCTTCCAAATCTTCCAGTTCCTCCTTTGGCTCGCCCTAGCTATCTTCGGACTATACTTCCTCTTGAAAAACTGGCAACATGTTGCGGCTTTTTTGAGCAGCTTGTGGGAACAGCTCAAAAATCTCTTCGCCCCGAAAAGCAAATCGGTCAAGCCGGACCAACAGTTGGAGCCGGCAGCGACCGCGCGGAAGCTCCGATTCGTCGATTTCTCGGATCCATTCCGCTCCGGCCGATGGACCCGAATGAGGCCGAGAGAATTGCTAGGCTACACCTTCTCAGCCCTCGAAGCCTGGGCACACGAAAATGGGCAGGCCCGGAAATCGCACGAAACTCCGCAAGAATTCATTCGTCGCTTGGGAGAGAGCGATATCCCATACCGGCCGCTTTTCGCCCGGTTTGCCGAGCAATATTGCGCCGCAGCTTACGCGCCGGGTCCTCCGGCTATTCAAGAGCTTGAATGGCTCCGCACACTGTGGCTTGCCCTAGCTCAAGCACAAGCGCGGATGCCGCCTCCTCTACAATGACTCCGCTTTCGAAGACCATTCCCCCTTTTGACGATAAAGACTCAAATTGCGAGAGGACGACTCAAACTGCGAGAGGACAGCTTAAAGTGCGAAGGGAACTTGCCCCCGAGGAGGATCGCTTCACTCGCCGGGTTTCCCCCCTCGATGACCCGGGCTGAGGTACACCTTTGCCTCAATCAGGTTCCCCCACTCGGTTGATCAGGTATTTAGCGGCCACCGTGGCCAGGGCTTCAAAACCCGCCTCACCCCGCCGCACCTTTTCCAGAAGAATTAGGTCTGATTCCCAGGCCGAATCCCCGGGTGCCAGTAAGCACACGCTACCGGGCACATAATCGGTGATCAGGTGATTCTCTAAAAGATAAAAATGTTCCTGACAAGTTACCGTGGGGAAAATCCTCATATAAGGCATGATATCGTTGGGCCGAAACCACAGCTTAATTTCCCTTTCGGCCGAGGCGGTCGAATCCGAGGCATGGACCAAATTGTCGTATCGCTCGCCAATGATGCGGCCCTCGGCATCCCGAATTGGCACCACCGTTCCCAAAGCTCGGATAGTGCCCGGCTTTTGTTCCCGGGCAACATGCGGATTGGTGGGACCGGCAATATTCCTGATCTTGGCGACGGCATCCGGCCCGGTGTACACAATCGCTATCACCCGGCGACGTCGCGGACTGTCTGAATAGTGAATCCGTCCGGTGATGTAATTTACCAAAACCGGGAAATAGGGTCTTCCGCGATGCTCGGCATAATGGATCTCGGCCAACATCCGCGTGACATGAACAATCTTAAAACCGGCAAACCGTAACCCTGTGTGAAACTCCGAGAATTGAGACAAAATGTAACCGGTCAGTGAGATCTTTAAGGCGTCGGGCTTGATCAACACCAAGGTTTGTTCCAGCTCATTCTGCTGCATAATCTCAGCATCCTTTCCTCGTCGAAATGGGACGATTCTCTTGCCCGATTATCGGATTATCGGCGAACTGTTTAACCGTAAACTCCACCGAAAAGCTGAATGAAGCCCCCTGAAAATACACTCTTCTACCCTTTCGGAAAAAGCCCCCTCAGTTTGCCCAATTTATACCTGGAGGGCAAGGCGGACTTTGTCGGGACATTCCTCGACGTGATGCGGATCGGCCCCACCATACCGATCGAAAGCAAGTGGAATTCTGAGCCTCTTCGCGCCTGGGGGCTCGTCGAACACTTCAGCTATCCAACACACCGGGTGATCTGCCCCCCTTCGCACGTGAAGGGCTAAGAAAAACAGCCTATCCGCACCTTCAAGGCGATAATTTTTTCGACTGATTTGCCGGCAACCTTTCGATTTGCACTTTGCGACCTCTACCGCTTCGGGAGAATTGAACCCCTTAACCGTAAGTCGGAGAATGGCGGTCCTAAACCCCGCGATCCTGCTGCCAACTCGCAAAGAGGTAAATTTTCTCGCCAAGGCTCAAGATGCTTTTATCAAGATGGTTTTCAACCGCACAGGGACGCCCGATGAGTTCACACCTCGGGCAATCGCCTCGGCAATCACGCCTCAAGGGGAGCTACCCGCGCGAAGCTTTCCCGCCGGAGTATGGGTCCGCAATTCCTGAATCATACCCAACGTCGCCTGCCGAACCGCGTCCTGCCATCGACCAAAGGCTTCAAAATCCTCATATCGACTCGACTTATAGGCGAAGATGATGCCCCGCGAATTATTTACCAAGGCCCCCAGACCATCCTCCGCGAAGCCGGCCGCTACATCTTTCGCGGTGGCTCCCTGCGCTCCGTAGCCCGGGATCAAAATCCAGGCATTAGGCATTGCCTGACGAAGCTCGGCTAATTGTTGCGGATAAGTCGCTCCGACTACCGCGCCCACAATCCCGTAGCCGGACTCGCCGCGGGTCGCCTCGGCCCGGGATTGTACCCACGCAGCCACATGCCGGTAGAGGGGGAGTCCCTCGCAAATCAAGTCCTGAAACATCGTACTCCCCGGATTGGAGGTTTTGACCAGCACGAAAACGCCTGCATTTCTTGCCTGAGCCACGTCCACGAAGGGTTCCAGCGTATCGCCCCCTAAATATGGGTGCACCGTCAGGGCATCTCCTCCCCAAATGCTTAAACCCCCTGAGCCCAAATACCCTTCGGCATAGGCCGCTGCGGTGGGACCGATGTCCCCGCGCTTCCCGTCGATAAGTACGAGCAATCCTCGGTTCTTTGCCGCCGTAATAACTTGGTCCAAGGCAGCCATTCCGTGAGGTCCCCACCGCTCGAAAAACGCACATTGAATCTTGACTGCTGGAACAAGTTCTGCCACGACCGCTAGGACTTCCAGACAAAAACTTCTGATGGCCTCGCAGGCTTCGCGGGGATCGGCTAGGACGCGCTCTCCCAGAATTGCTTTGGGTAATTGATCGATCCGCGGATCCAACCCTACTACCACAGGATTACCGGCGCGCCGAACTGCCTGGGCCAAGCGATCACCAAAACCCGTTGACATACTCATTAAATCCTTTCTCATCCAGGAGTATATGAAGCCCTCATCCAGGAGTATATGAAGCCCAGAGACCATCTAACGAAAAAGGCACCGACAGCACCGCGACCAAACCGATGTGGCATTATGCGGCGACGGATACCCACCATCGGGAATACGCACAAAATTCGTCTTCTATTTCGGTTTTATTTGAGTTGCCGTGGCGGAAAATGGCGTGCCACGGCATGTTCAAATTTCACCTACTCCCGAATATGGCGTATTTGGTTAAGTCCCTCGAAAAGCTTATTTGCTCGTGCGGTCATGTGCCCTTGTTGGATTCACGCATTCCTGACGAAAACTGCGTGGGTCCTGTCCCCAGATGGGGACTGGCTACGATTCCTGGATGGATTCAGCCATTCATGACGAAAACTGCGTGTTTTCCGGCCACTTTAAAAATTCGATGCCCTCCCGGGGCCCCACCGACGGATCCCAAAGCCGGGGCGACCGCCGGCAGCACTTTGGAATCGTCAACGCCACCCCGTTCGCAAAGGCTTGCTCCGTCGAGCACATGACGTGCTAGCAATTTACCGCCGTAGGCAACGTTTTGCAGAGCGCGATACGAATACTTTATGCTAGCGCTAATCCCTCTGAGAGGGAACTTACTATGACTGCATCGCGCATTTTTAAAGCATCTCAATTGGCAAATTAATTTACGAACTAAGTTACGAAACGTCGGGTAAGTAGACCAAAAAAGCCACGGTTTAGCTTTCGTTCCCACTCCTAGCTGCGACCATGTTTATTAAACGGCTGATCTTCCGAAGCCGCAGTGAGCTCTCCCTGCGCTTGCCGACGTCATT
>CAKZMM010000111.1 GCA_937128505.1 uncultured Thermogutta sp. | reverse complement strand
ACTTCGATCCTCAACAGCCCGAGAACGCAGGTGTAACCGCCCTTAGCCTCGATTATGACGCTTGGTATATTGATGTGGAATATTTTGACACCATCCACCTGGGCGGCCAATGGACGGCACTCCTCCACGGTGGTATCCGTCATGCAGAACTCGCGCGCACCGATGAGATGACGTATGACTTTGAGTATTTTTCCTTTAATCGCTACCTCACCTCGAGTTGGGGCTTGACCGGCGGTCTGGAGCTTCGTCGGCCGTTGATTTGCAAATTGCAGATGTACAGCAATCTGCAGGGAGCTATTCTCTTTGGGGATAGCGATAGCTACACTCCCCAAGGGCAGATCGATAACCATCTCGAGAATGGTTCCCAAGCCATGTTCGAACTGGCGTTTGGCGTAGAGCGCACCTTCGACCTGGCCAGTGGTGCTCAACTATTTGGCCGAGTGGGTGTAGAAGCCCAATATTGGAACGATTTTGCTCGTGAAGTAGATTTTGCGCAAGGCGAATCGTTCGGCCTATTCGGTTATACATTTGCCGTGGGCTTGACCCGGTAAGTTGTGCCTTAGTGGCTGATTTTTCAAGCCCGAATGTAGTGGAAACGTAGTCCGAATTTCCCACGAATAACAACTAAGCCCCGACCGATCGCCAGATTTGCTCACGTTCGGGGCTAGGCACAATGGACCTGGGGTGTGGGCCAAAACCCACACCCCGGTTGTTTTTGGCAAAAACTAATGCCCACCTAAGACCCGAGACCCGCCTTATCCGCGCAAAATAATCGCCGGATTTTTAGAATTTAGCGAAATACGGTTTCGGGAATGTCTGGGCCTGCCAAACGGCAGGACCAGGGCAGCTTGCCTTGCGAATGGCAAGCTGAAGAGATTTGCCACCTATGATCGCCTCCAACCCTACCGCATCGGCCGACTCCACACGTCGCGCCGACCACTGGGGGCGACTGGCCGCCGGATACGGAATCAAGAGCGTTAGCATTGTCACAGCATCCTTTTTTTCCTGGGTCGATGCCTCAACATGCCACTGATTGGGAATCTGATCCCGCGGCGGCGGGTCATACCCGTCCCACTGGCGAAAACCGAGGGGAGCATCCGGCAAATACTGGGCGATCAAACCTGCTTTCGGCCGCTCCAAGTAAAGAACCTGCTTTTCGGGATCGATTGCGAACGGACTTAACGCATGGAGCATGAACTGAAATGTCGTCGGTTCGTTTGCTTCCAGCTCGTCGACGATCAAAATAACCGCCGGCAAAGCCGCAGAAGCCGATGGAGGTGTCCAGGAAGCCACGCGGCTTGCCGACCCAACCCGAGAATCTAGCGCGGATACCGCTTGTCCACTCCTACTTCTGTCGGCCGGTGACGACAACCGCGCAAACAAGATATGCCGTAAGGCTTTTTTGGCTTTGCCCGCGTAGGCGGCGGTGGCATCCCCGCAAAGGTAATCTACTCGCTCGGTGAGGTCGCTGGCCACGATTTGCCCCAGGGGATCCGGACGGTGTTTGAGTTGCCCCTCTTGCCCGATGAGCACCACATTGTGGGCCACCGTGCTATGAGCCCAACCGTAGTGAAACCTGCTCCCATGCAGGTCACGATAAACACAGGTAGTCAGCAGAGCTTCACCGAACGCATTGAGTTGGAAGCTATTCTGCGGATTATGTCCGTGACTTCGCGAACCGAATTGGCTCGCCTTAAACAAAAGATGCACGTCCCGGCTGCTGTCCAGCAAAGTGACGTGCAAACTGGCAACTCCAATTCCTCGAAAAATTTTCGATTGCGGCAGATCGGCCGGGGGCTTGGGCGGTGGCGGCGGCGACAATCGGGCACGGTACAAAAATCCTAAGATTCCGCCCGCAGGGTCCATGCGCCACTGCTGAGCCCACCAATGCCAGTAGGCGGCATGGCTATTGGCATCACGCCGGCCTGCCTGGCGGATGAAGTACTCCAAAAACCCACCCCACCCCTGGCTAGGAGTGCGGTAGGAAAGATCGCCAAAGCCACAATTCGGCGACCCGGGCGGGGCGACGTACAACGCGAAGTCTCCCACCTGATGAAAGAAGGGCTTTTTGAAGCCGTCGATCCGCAGCGCGGTTTGCGCGACATCGAGCCACCAAACCGCTTTCGACATATATCCGGCCCAGTAACTCAGACCTTCGTGCCAGCCCCCATCCTCATCAGCCCAAACAGGATAGCAGGCATAAAACTTGTTGAGTACATAATCCAGCCAAACTTCTGCCTCGGGAACCTCACCATACAGGGCGATCGCCGCCTCACCGATTTTGTGCCAGGTACGATTACCATGGCTATTGTAAGGGCGATTCAGGTGACCAACGCCTTGTTGAACTTCTCCGCTTTTCCAGGCATCTGAAATTCGCCGGAGCATCACGCGTCGGAACACTTCGCGGTCGGTCTCCGAAAGCACATCGTATGCCCAATCGTATGCCCGAGCCGGTCGGTGAAGCATCGGCTTGGCTGCCTCGCAATTGAGGGCGAAGTTCGTCGGCCCATCCGGGTTCCAACTCGCCAGATGCATGACCCAACGCCGAGCCGCCTCGCCGTACTTTCGATCTTGAGTGATCAAGTAAACGAACGCCAAAACCTCGGCCTCTTGGCAGGCACGCAGCGTTTGCTCCCGGTTGGGCCACCAGTACTTGATCATCTCCTCATTGTTGCGGTCCCGCACCGAGCCGAGATGCTTGGGTTCCGGAGTGGGTCCTTGTCGGATTGCCCGATCCGCGGCACGCACCAATTCATCGAACTCCCTTTTAAGTTCTGCTCGGGCCAGTCTTCGCAAGCGCGGGAGCTCTTCCGGGCGGACGAAAAGCCGCGGGTGCCCGTTCGGAATCCTTTGGCGACGTTCCTCCGCGCTGGGTAACGGAAAGACTATCGCCGACCGAGGGACGGTAAACTTGCGAACCGCACTCCACTCGGACCACCTACCCTCCTTGGCACGAAACCGATATCGCCAAAAGTAAGTGCCCGGCTTCAACGGCTCGTGGTGGGTATAAACGGGCCAAGGCGTTTCCGCGGTTGCGGTGGACTCGCTGAAGTCAGCCCGGGGCGACCATTGCACCGTGTACCTTTCGGCCGCCGACTCATGAACCCAGGTAAGGGATGGCGGATTCAATGCCACCGTACTTCCCTCCGCCGGTCGGTAACCCCACTCGTCCGGGTGCGGCGGTCGATTGCTAACTTTTAGCTCCTGAGCCGCCGCCACACACAAGTTCGCGGGAAAGCTCAGAGAACCTGTTTGCTGCCAACTCGGGAGGCTTGTCTCCACCGTAAGGAGCACTATCGATGCGGTTACCGCCAACCGCAGCAACCTTCCAGACCGGGGGTGAATCGGGGACATCTTGCACATCTCCTGTCAACCAAAGCGGTGGTTTATCGCTCGATCCAGCTTCAGTGATTTCGCTCGCTCGTGGCGGAACCTCATTCGAGCGTGGCAAAACAGAACCGGACCCTCCAAGAATTACTCTGGGGATTGGGCGGCGCCGAAACCGCTTCCCGACGTAAGCCGATGACGCGGTTCGTCCAGCCCGTAAGCTACTAAACCGGCTATTCCCATCGCTGCCGCCGCCAGGAAAAATGTCCACTCAAACCCCGTCAAGTCGATGAGCCACCCCGTCAAAGGGCTGACCACCAACGGGGCCGCCAAACCGAGGTTCGCTAAGCTTTGGTATCGTGCATGATGGATTGGATCGCAAATCTCCAACGCGTAATTGAGGACCACCCGCGACACCAAAGGCGTAAGTCCCAAAGGAACATAAACCATCCAATAGACTCCTTCCGCCCATTGGCTGGGTAAATACGCGCAAATCACCGCACTCACCGGAGCCAAGGCCGCCCCGAAAATCATCAGTTGCATGGTCAAGCGGTTTCCGCGACGATCCGCAAGGGGGCCCACAAGCAAGCTGAAAACCCCCACCGCAATACTCTGGGTAACCACCCAAACCACCAAATGACTTTGCGACAACTGTAGTCGTTCCCTGGCCAAGGCCTGATAGTGGGGCCACAACATCCAACCCGCACTAAATAACACGCTCACCAATAATAACCGCCGTAAATTCGCATCTGTCTTTATCGCAGCCCAGGATGCCCCGAAACAATTCGCACCGGATGTGCGGTCAGGGGCCGGAGTTGCCGGAACTTCGAACACCCGCAAGGCCACTAGCGCCGAAAGCCCGAAGCCAATTGCCGCCGAAAAACAAATCCACCCAAACCCAGGCCCCGGCTGCTCCAACCACCGCGGCAGGAGCAAAAGCCCCAACGCCACAGCCGGCACAGTTCCCCAAAAAGTCGAAAGGCGCAATAAGCTCCCGCGTCGATTGGCCCGGATTAGCTTCCCTTGAATCGACCCCAAAAGAACCTGGTAAAAACCATTGCAAAGGAAAAAGCCCAGATAGACTGACATCAGGGCGATAACCATCCATTCGGCCGGCTCGGAGTCGGCGATCCACCACATGACCGCCGCCGCGGCAAATAGGAGCGACATCAGTCCGGTAACAAGCGCTAACGCCCGCCTTTGAAGCTTCACTTGCCCCAGATATCCGGCGAAAAGAACCGGCGGTAAACTCTGACCCAAACGACTAAACACCGGCAGCCAGCCCCGCACCCAAGCAGGCCCTGCCACATAGTCCACGAAGACCGGCATAATCACGGTCTCGGTCTTAAACAACCAACCGACACGAAACAAAATCTGATGAAGCGCTAAGAGTAACAGATTTGTGGTTTCGTGTGGCGGGACCAATTCGCAGGCCGGGGGTGGTGGATTCGTTTCATCAGGTAAGTTAGGTCGGGAAGGCAAGCACATCATGGCCGCCAGTATAGCGAGTCGGCCCCGCTCATGCGATCCTTTCTTTCAGTTTTTTGCCGTCGCATCTTCACTAAGCGACTGAATCAGCCATGGCTTCGAGCACAACCTTAGGCATCCCTTCCAGCTTTTCGCCCTCGCATCTTCAGTCGGCAGCGGAATCCCCTGGCTCCACACTCGCAGAGCTCGGCAGAAAATCTCACGGCAATGCCCCAATTACTATGCACGTAAGCGAAGCTTGCCCCGTAGCTCACAAAAAGCACTTTAAGCAATGAGTTTGGCACTCAGGAAATGCGCACACAGCCGCAAAATATGGCACGGTTAAGTCGAGCTGAGAGGGTACGAGATGAATGCGGAAGACCACCCCCTCTCGAGTAATTGGCGTCCAATGAATCGTTTCACTGCCGAAATTAAGCTTCGCACCCACCTGGGCCTACAGACCGGTGTTTATCAACCAAGAGGCGAGGAAGTCACCGTACCGAGTTGTTAAGAATTGCTACCCCCGATCTTTTAGCCGCCCATTCCCCCCGCGCAAAAACGCATGATATTCGTTGGGACTTCAGGGTGAGCTAGGCCATCCGCCAAGCAACCGCGGGCAGCACTTCGAAGCACGGCATCTCGGGTGAATATCAGGGACTTGCGCCGCGAAGTTGATCGCCTTCCCGCCCCTTGGGACGCATTGAAGCTTTGGGAGACTCGCCCCAACAAGTTCCCTTCTTCCTGTAGAAGCGGCTGTAACTTCCTTGGCATGCGGCTCTGAAGATTCCTCCTACGAGACTCTCAAATTTTTGAACTCAGAGACGCCAAAATTTTTGAATTTGCTGCCGTCATTGCCCACCATCATTGCGATTGAGATCCGTGGTTTAACAGCGATCGCAACCCATGCACCTTTGAGACCGAAGTTCATCGTTCGAAGTCACGATCAAACTCATAAACGATGTGCAGTGGACTCCCGCCCCGGCACAAAGCCACCAATGCCGCGGCCTAAAGCTCGAATTGCGGGGAGCTAAATTTCCGCAGTCGGGACTTCCGTCGTCCAGGGATCATCCCGCGACAAGCCGCGCCATTCCACCGGCAAAGAGTTTCGAGACGTAGGACCCCCCTCGGCTCATACGGCGGGGCTCGGGCAATTTGCGTCCCAAGAAGTATCCCTCAGGGATAGGAGCGTAAACAACTCCTGAGTCAGTTAGCAGGAGAAGCTGGGATCGGTGGCATCCCGCGGGAATTTGGATTCTTCTAAAGTAGAAACCAAAGTAGAAACCTCGGGTCGGAATCAGGAACGATTTCTTCTTCGCTCATGCGATTTCTCGTTCGGTTAATAGTTCAAATGGATGACTTTAAGACCTTCCGTAAGGTGTTTAAAATGCATTGACCTGGGCGACTTTCTGTGGGGAGCCACCTCACGACGGAGTACTCCGTTTTTTCGTTAGGTTGGGCTGTCAAGGCGAAATAGTTACCCTAAATAATTTGCACAACGCCAATTCGAGAGTTCCCAAAGAAAAACAACATCAAAAGATCCATTTGATTGAACGTTAGAGACCTCATCCCTTAAGGTCGAGACACCGTTACGGTCAGTTGAATCATCATATATCATATATTTGATTAGTGATCAATTCTAAAAGAGGGTACCGAGAATCTCAAACATTCTTTGAACTTGCCAAAGCTCGTTGCCGGCAAAGTGGATACGCTTGTCATGCCCATTTACTAAGAAGGAACTTCACGTGTTTAAAAATCTCCATAACTTCCAAAGTAAATCATGTTTCACCGAGAGTAGAGAAGAAGAATCCATCATTTGTGCCTTTCACGCCTTCGGGGGGCGGACTTTAAAGGTGGTTGCCACTGGTAAACTTCGTGGCTTGGTCACCCATTCAAAAAGCGACTCTAAAGTCCGTTTTGACTCCGAGTAGATCTTGCCTGATTAAGTCAGTCGGTTCAAGTTGGAATCCAACAACGCGCAGTCAACGATGTTATGGGCAAGAAAACAACGAATGAAAAAAGATGTAACTGGGAACATGGTGGGTTTAGTTTATCTTTGAGGAGCCCGAGAATCCTCAGTAGTTATCAAGTCATAGTCCATTATTTTTGAGATCATTGTTCGAACTTACATAAAATATTCGAAATTAACATATTCGAATTTGATTTAACTCCGCCAAGGGACCCCATTTTGCCGGCAACCCTAACTGAAATTGCATCGGAGCTTCTCGGCCTCGTTGACTCCGCTTTGGACCGCTATACCGATTTCGGTCCTGGGTGTCCGGACGAGTTACGTGAGGCCATCCGTTATGCTCTGCTTGGCCCAGGCAAAAGATTTAGACCTTTACTGACCCTTTTGGCTTGCAGAGCCTGCGGGGGAAATTACGAACAGGCTCTGCCGGCAGCCTGTGCCGTGGAGATGGTCCACGCCTACTCGCTCATTCATGACGATTTGCCGGCGATGGACAATGACGACTTCCGGCGGGGTCGGCCAACGTGTCACAAAAAATTTGGAGAACCTCTTGCAATTTTGGCCGGTGATGCCCTGCTTGCACGGGCGTTTGAGATCTTGGCCACAGAACTCCGGCCAGCAGCTTTGGCTCAAGCATGCTGTGCTGTGCTGGCAGAGGCGGCAGGGGCTTGTGCTCTGGTGGGTGGACAAGCGGACGATTTGGCCGCTGAATCGGCACGTTCCGCCAGCGAGCCTTCCCCCACGGATTTGGAGCAACTTGAATCGATTCATCGGCGGAAGACGGGTGCCCTGATTTGTGCCTCCCTCAAAATGGGGGGACTTGTTGCCGGTGCCGATCCGGAATCCCTAAAAATCCTAGAACGTTACGGATGGTGTGTCGGCCTGGCTTTTCAAATCACCGATGATCTGCTCGATGAATGCGGCTGTGCCTCCGAGGTTGGCAAAGGCGTAGGGAAAGATCGGAAATACGGAAAACTCACTTACCCGGCAGTCATCGGGTTGGAAGCCAGCCGAGACTTGGCAGCTCACCTTACCGAGGAAGCGTGCGAAGTTTTAGAGGGACTCGGCCCTCAGGCCGAGGGGCTGAAGCTCCTTGCTCGGTTTGTGCTGAGCCGAAAAAAATAGCCGGTCCGCCAGTGCGAGATGATTGCTGTTTATTTGAGGGGCATTTACCTCGTAAATTTTTCGCGAGCAGTGGAGCTGCACCTTAGTTTCTCTTGTTGATTCGGGAAAAACTTTCTCTCTTTGATTCGGGAAAAATTTTCTCTCT
>CAKZMM010000110.1 GCA_937128505.1 uncultured Thermogutta sp. | reverse complement strand
CTCCCGTCACTGGAGGCGTATTCCATCTCGGTGACTTCGCGGTCGCCGATGGTTTGGGTCTTGCCCGACGGCGTCATCGCTCCGGGCTTCGTTCGCATCTGCCTGAGCTTTTCGCGCATCGCCTGCTGCTCGGCATCGCTGATCTTGCCGTCACCGTCAACATCGAACCTTTTTAGGAGCGGGTTGGCTGAGGAAGAGGTCGGAGACGGCGCGGGGGCGTCTGCCGCCCTCCCGGCCGGAATCACTGAGGTTGCGAAAGCCAGTGACAGCACGCAGAAGGTTCCGAAAGCGGCGAGTCTCATTGTGCCCCTCCTTCTCCAATACTTCAGGGGCGAGTCAAGCAAGTCCCTTGGAGCGACCCTACCGGAACCACTCTCCGCATAAGCACGATTTGACCGGCCGTACAGCGAGACGCGCGAGCAACCTCCCCCCTTGTTCTGTTGTTCGCTATGTCAGAAAATGCCTTGCGATTCTCAGACTCCCGGCCAGTCAGAAGGGCATTTCGTCACCAGCTCGTATCGGCCGGGGCCAGGGGCTGGACCACAAATCTCGGAAAGCCGCACTGCGGCCCCGGTCGGCTGGAGCGTCTGGTTCGGCAGAGCTGGAAACTTCCAATGTCGCCTTTTCCTGCGATGAGTCAGGGAAGGGCCTCCTCGGTCTTCGCGATCGCAAAGTCATCTATATAGACGATGGAATCCTCAGTTCCATTCACGGTGGTCGGCATCGCAAGAACACGGAAACCGACCCGTTCCTGAGCCGGTATCGGCCAAAAGAAGCCTTTCGTCACTCCCCCGATCCATTCCGCCACTTTCGTCCAGGTGGCATACTGCTTTTCGCGAATCCACGCCTCATAGACGCCTTGTTCCTTGGAGACATCGATGTGCAGCTTGACTTGATACCAGCGCCCCGCAAGCAAGGGAGCCTTTTTCAAGTTTTGAAAAAGCTTCTCTCTGTTTGTTGGATACTCCGAACACTCCCTATAGTCGATGTGCTCCCCTGTCAGGCCGAGGAATCTTCCGCCAGGCGGCGCGGGCTCCGTCTCATAGCCGCCAGATCCCCACACAAACAACCATCCAAAACTCCCGTCACGCCTCGAGCATGGATACGGCCCGCGGCAAGGATAAATCGTCTTGCTTCTCCAGCCAAAACGACTTTCGGGAGTTGCGTAGGTCCAGAATTGAATCCACACGTTTGCGGGAATCGTCGTCAGTGGCGCCCGCTCCCCTCCCAATTTGAGATAGTAATCGGTCTGCGCTGTTCTGAACCCCTCAGGAATCGGTGCCTGCGACAGAACACTCTCCATGACCAGCACGCGCGATTTGCGAACCGGATCAACCTTCGTATACAGGTATCCTGAACCACGGCGATAATAGGAGTTGTTGGCTTTGACATCAGACCATCCATGGGCTCTGAAGGCGACCTCCGCACTTGTGCCCGACCGTGGCACGTCATACTCGAAGTCATCGTAGAAAATCAAATCGCTCCTGGTGTGCCGATGCGCTATTTGTTCGGCCGGGCAGGTCAGAATGATACCGAACGTCACGATGAGACCGGTGATTATTTTTGTTTGCATGGTTGGCCTCCTTAAACGCGTAGAAGACGCTTTGTTCGCGAACGTTCTGGTTCAGGCGCGTTAGCGCCGACATCGCCTGAAATCGGGGGTTAGGCTCCGTTTGTTGTTTACAGCTTACCAACATCCATGAAACATTCCCAGCAACATAATGTGTACGCGGTCCTTGTTGTAATCAGTTACATGCACATCCGCGACGTCTGAGAGTGTCGAATAAACGAGAGTTCTGAATCTCTCTGAAGTTGGCGCATGGTTGTCTTTTTTAAGTGCTTGAATCCCAACCCCGCGCGTGATCTTGGTCCGGTGGTCCGAAGTTTGCCAAAACGTGTTCAATGGTTTTAGAGTCTTCGAAGAGCCCATAAAGATGCTCTTCCTCTTCCCGGGGTATAACAGCAAACAATCTGTCTCTTTGGGATTCCGTCGCTGCACCACCACAAAACGGACGGTGATAGATCATTATTTAGATCATTATTGAGCCTTTTCCCCGGCCCTTAGACTCATGCTCGATGAGGTACTCGTTCCGTTCCCGATTTAAAACGATCGGTGTATCGAGCTCGCTCGCTTGCTGCTCCAAAAAGAGACAGCTACATGGAATTTCTGTCACCGAGGCGAAGGTAGGTTTTGCGATTTTCTGACAAGCCTAACTTGTTTATAGGATGATAAGCGTATCACCTGTAGACTGCAAGCTTGCAGCCTAGCACTCATCGGGCCGGAATGCGCTACGTGATTATGGTCGCGCTACCTTTCGACTCTACCGGACGGCATCTAGGCCAAGAGCGATAGCCATTGACCGCGAATTCGATCCGACAGCATGAGACGTTCAGGATCTGATGCGAGCTACCGGCACCGACCCCGCCTATACGCGTCTTTGTTCCGCTCAGCGCGGTTTTCGTGCGCGCCTTACACCGAAGCCGTGGAGGTGTAACAGTTCGATTGCGCCGGGACCAGTACCCTCGATTGGACGCAAAGTTACGGGCGAAATTTTCCGAGTGGTTAGAGGATTATGAACGAGCTTCATCGCAATATGCGACTTGCCGCTTTCTCGAACCGATCGGCAGCGGTAGTCCAAAAGGCGATGCAAGAAAATTGGTGGAGGTCCATGATCGGATCACCCGTTGCGACGATCCCTTACCGCTCGCTTGAGGCGACAGCACCCCAAAACGGCCCGGGGCAGACCCCCGCAGAGCGAGGCCGCTAAGCTGCGCTAGTGGTCGGGAAGGAAGCCTCAAAACCCATGCTGCCATTGACCGCACCAGAGGCCGCACCGGCCCGCGCGGAGCCGCAATAGCCGCGGAATAGCCCGCCGATCGGCTTACCTTCCCAGTGCGTGTGGGGGTCGATCGAGACTTCTGCCGGAAGCGACCACAGGATGCCCGCTTCGAAGACAGTGGCCAACGCCTCCAGGTGCTAAGGGAGGTAGATTTCCTCATCGTCCCATACAGCACGGCTCCCCCATTGCCGGGCACGAGAGCCAGGAGCCCCCAAGGGGCGTAGCCCGGGCTATCCTTTCTTCAAAAACCCGTACAATTAAAAGCGCGGAGTTGCCCGGGACACTCGTTCGGAAAGCGAGTGTTGTCAATTAATGACTTTTAAGCTGGTCAGCCCTTTTGGCGGGGTGAAACCGCATTTGCACAAGGCCAGAATAGATCAACAGGTCATTCAGAAGCATGCTTTTCAATTTTTTAGTTTTTAGCTAACCGGAGGTTCTATTCTAGCCATTTGCTAAGGATCCAGTTTTTGTGGGGTCAGACATCTTGTACTGTCAGATTACACATAGCTAGACAATTTGCTTTTATTTTTGCTGCTTCGTCGTCGACTTTTGAGAGCTGATTAGGAGGTTCGCCGGGGGAGCTCGTTTGCGACCTCTATGCGAATGTATGGATGCGCGGGAGCCTACTGAGACAGGTTGCCGAGGGCAGAGGTAACGCGGGCAGAGGTCAGGCGTCATATCAGTGGAGGGGCGAAAGCGAATAGCTTTACGGTTTTTTAGGGGCAAGACATAGGGTGTTTATAGAGGCTATACGTAAGAGGGAACGGCTTATTTGTTGGAACCATCCGGCTTTCAAAGTGAGTATCGCACCGGTATTCCGACCGCCGAGTGCCATCGACCGCGTCCGACTTATCGGTGGAAAAAGAAGGATATGTTAAGCGACCGGGCTAGAGGTCTGGCAATCCCAGCCTTAAATCGCAGTCGAAGGGGAAAATGGTCGAGCGGTCTAGAATTTCCAAAATTGAGTTACTTTAATGATCAAGGATTGATGATTTAATGCTCGGGGCGGGTTCTTCGTCTATCGTCGGTTTGCGAAGGAAAGGTTATATCTAGCCTGAAAACTGCCGGGCGTATAATACTAAAGGCAATAGTAGCCTGAAGATAGTGAATGGGAAGTTGGTCCTGACTCGGGCGATTCCGGCCCGAAGCTTTTTAAACTAAATCGACCGTCGACAGGCGCGCTGAGGCAGTCGCGGCTGGAAACTTTTGTGTTCAAGAGGTACTCAGATCGTTAGGATTAAAGAGCAAGTAATACAAAACACGTAGTCATGGAAATTAAGGACCGCGGACACCAGAAAGCCGGCACCCGGGGTATGAATCGGGAGGTGTCTTAACTAAAGCTTGGTAATTTGAAGCTATTAGCAGCGTGCTTGATTTGTGAGATAAGCTCGCAAGAAGAAGTTT
This sequence comes from uncultured Thermogutta sp., assembly GCA_937128505.1. Lineage (GTDB taxonomy): Bacteria > Planctomycetota > Planctomycetia > Pirellulales > Thermoguttaceae > DTLM01. The sequence goes on along the minus strand of CAKZMM010000110.1, from coordinate 102,324 downwards.
ATAAGAAACGTCATCAATTGACCGGGCGAATGCCGATAAAGGTTGGTTAAGTTCCGGCGAGGCTGCGGCAAAAGCGATCGGCGAGCGGTGGTCAGGAGATCTATTGCGGTTTCCGACCTGTGGAAAATCGATTTGGTAAGTTTTTTGCAAAAGGCTTTTTCGTTCGATGCTAATCTGGGTTCGTAATGTAGTTTTCGCAATTACGACTGTTTTGAAGGCTCTTTGGGTCACCCTGAGATCCTGGTTTCAAACGTATCATCCAGCGCGACGCACTTTCACGGAGAAATACGAATTTCCGGAATTACCGGTCGTCATATCGCCTCGATATCGGGGCTTTCACCGTTTCGATTTAACCAGTTGCATCGCGTGTAATCGTTGTGCCCGGGATTGTCCGATCAATTGCATTTATATCGAGAAGGAAAAAGTTCCGGGGAGGAAGGGTTTCCGGGTAACCAGTTTCATCATCGATTACACGAAGTGCATGTTCTGTGGATTTTGTACGGAGAATTGTCCGGTTGACTGTATATTCATGGGGCAAACATACGATCTAAGCTGTTATAGCCGGAGCGGCTGTATCGTGGATTTTGCGCGGTTGCCGCTCGAGATTGCTTGGGGTTGGGGTACCTTGAACCCGACGGCCGTGGCTTTATCGAAACTAGTGACTCAACCTGTGGATGAAGGGCCTAGCCTGTGACCGCGAGCGATTCGTCTGGTAAATCGGACCACGACTGTTCCTGTCAGCCAGCACCGCGAACATTTACGGTGGAAGAGGCAAACGAGTTGCTCCGTGTTTTGCGGCCCATTTTGTCCCGGGTCGTCCAGGCTGCTGGTGAGCTCGCGGATCGCCGTGAGCGGCTCAAGAAGCTCATCGCTGATCATGCATGCTGCTCTAGGCCGCGCCGGGATCCATATCTAGAGGAATTGCTCAGCGCCCGGGCCCTTTTGGAGGAAGAATGGAGTGAGCTGACCAAAGAGGTGATTTCCCTGCGGGAAAAGTTTGGGGTTATTCCGCGAAGTGTGACCCTGGGGATAATCGACTTTCCTGCGAGTCGGGCCGGTCAGCTAGTCTACCTTTGTTGGCATCTGGACGAACCGGCGGTGATGTTTTGGCATCCCGCGGATGCGGGTTTTCGCGGGCGGATTCCCATCAAAAATCCGGCCGAGTTCTCGGTGCATACAACGGCGAGGCCGCTTGCGGTGCTGCAATCTCGCTCATAAGATACCATATCTACAATTCGTTTTCTTCAGTTTTCTGCTTCTTCAATTTTCTGCGACTTCTGCATGGTGGCGGCTTCCCTTCACACGCATCAATACTCCCTCATCTGAGTTGGCACTTTTTGCTAGGTTGAACGGATGTTTACGCCGCGTTAATCCCGGTCTCATTCATGCGCTCGTGTTCTGTCGAGTGTTTTGGCGATGGGGCATGGGTCGAAGGGAAATTGAAAATAGTGCTTTTCGGCGAAAATAGTGCTTTTCGGCCAAAGCGTGAAATGGGGCTCACTTGGTCGAGGTTTTTATCCCTGAATTGCTCACCAAGTTGCCTCGCTGAAGAGCTTTGAGCGGCCGGATGCAGCCGGCTGGGTGGAACAGGCTGCCGGTTTGCAATCAACCTTCGAAATCGGGGACCAAATAGAAAGTTTTGCCTAAAAATACTTGCTTTTTGGGAGTTTGTTATTCCTGTTTCACGGCTTCGATCCAAGGATTGGCGCCGGGTTTTTGCTAATTGATGCCCTTCCTACATGTAGTTGATGCCGTTCCTTTATGGCCCCTTGCTTCAGCCTAGGGTTAGCGGGTGTTGCTGTACCAACTTTTTTCCTAGAGTTATCGCCATCGTTTTTTTCAAAGTTATCACTGTGTTTGCGGGTACGTCGCCTCGCGCCTTCTTTCGCCTTGCTAAACTCCACACTCATCTTCGCACTTTGTCCTGCTTTACCGTTGTGATACCGTGGAACCGCATTTCTAAGGGGCAAGACATCTACGCCGTTAATGTAAGATCTATCCATGCTGTAATCGGAGGAAAGGCATTCGGTTGGAAGCCGCGGAGAGGAAAAGAGCTGGTTAACCGGCGGGCAAATCGGGTTTGGGGGGTATCGGTGGTCGGCTAACGCGCCCCGTCTGCGCTGGTTCCCAGCCGATTCGGGCAGGCCCCCGTGGATGGTTCAAAACTTTTTTGCTTAGCTTTTTGAGGCTGTATTCTTAAGCTAACCGGGACGCAGAATTCTTAAGCTAACCGGGACGCAGATTCCTTTAGGTTTTTGGCGTGATGGACAGCCAATCATGTGGACTTCCTAGGGGGCTTAAATGACCGCCGAGGTGTCTTGGGCGCTTTCGGCCCCAAAACCCGCTAACGAGTTGGCAATGAGCGGAAAAGCTCTTAAAATTCCCCGATACTCGGCCTGTGATTGGGTGATACCCAAATCCGAATCCTTCGGAATCTTGCGGAGGGCCCTCCGCCGACTATTGTGAACCGAATGACGTTAGGAGTTCGGCCGCAACCCTAAGTCGCAAACTCAAGTCAGAGTATGGCCGCAAGGATAAGACTGAAGAGATCCTGGTGTTTGAACAATAGCCCATGAACCCTGTTGCGTTCGTCGAAAGCTTGATCTTATTTGTGACAGTGGGAGTTCTGGCAATTTTCGCTGCCTTGCTCCTGGGTCGATTCCTGCGGCCTTACAATCCGACCCCCGAAAAACTCCGCCCTTACGAATGCGGCGAACCGGCGATCGGAAGTACGCAAGTCCAATATGACATCCGATTCTACGTAGCCGCACTATTGTTTATTATCTTCGACGTCGAAATTATGTTTTTCTTTCCGCCGGCAGTTGTGTTTGGTAAAGCGACCCAGCTTGCAGGGCTTTGGAGCCGGGCAGCAGCCGAAAACAAAATCGTTCAAACTGCGGTTAATTCCGCTACGCCGGGAGTGGAGGACCCGATCCGCCGCGATAACGGTCTGGACGATCGCCCCTCAGTGGTCGCAAGTTCAGGGCCGCTTTCTTTGATATCGGAGCCGCATCACGGTGCAGAAGCTCAGCAAATAGCCTCTCCTGCGCAGCGGGCTGGCGCAACTCAAAAATCGAGTCTACTTGAGGCAGGAAGGGGGAAGCTTCAGGAATTATTGGGGGCGTCCTCGGTGCCTGAGCTGCCGGAGGATCCGGATCGCCTTTTAGGCTTCGCTCAAGCGATGCAACGTTTGGGGTGGGTGATTGCACTAGAAATAGCAATATTCTTCGGAGTGCTATTAATCGGTTTCGCCTATTTGTGGTCGATGGGAGACTTGGATTGGGTGCGATCGGCCGAATGGCGACGGCGGAACCAGTCTGCGGCACGACATCAGGCGGTCACTCAGGAAGCTGATTTGGGGGCGGGTACGCCAACAAACGCGGGATTTGCAGTGAATTCCGATACATGCCCTGAGTTGTAAAAGGTGTGCTCTCGAGGGCGTTAAATTCCCCAATAGCCAATAGCCAAGCGGGACCGCAGGAGTATTCGAAGAAGTTGAAGGCACGCCCGAAAAGCTTTTTTGAAATCAAGTCGACTAGAAGAGGTTCATTGAATCAAAGAGGGTCATTCGATCGAATCGGTTGGAGGAGATCAAATCGAGAGGATCGAGAGTCGGCATAATGTGTTCAGGGCGCAAGCTTGGATCACTCCTGAAGATATAACGACAAGAGATGAGTCTGCAACAGATTTACGAAATATTGCTGGCACAGTTCGGCGAGAAAATTGTGGGGATCAATACGGAGGTTGTGGACGCTTGGATTGAAGTTCAGCCGGCAGCTTTGCCGGAGATCGCTTGCTTCTTGCGAGATCAGCCGGATTTGAAGTTTGAGATGCTGAACTGTATTTCCGGAGTGGACTATTTTCACACCGACCCGAAGAAAGCGGCGGCGTTGGGCGAACCACGCGTAGAGTTGTTGTATCACCTGAGCAGTCTGTCGCACCGACACCGGCTGGTTTTGAAAGTAAGGCTCCCCCGTTGGAAAGATAGTCAAGCCGGTCAACTTCCCGAGGTGCCAACACTCACCAACATTTGGCGGGGGGCCATTTGGCACGAAAGGGAAGTCTTCGATTTGATGGGGATTCGTTTCGTGGGGCATCCGGATTTGAGGCGGATCCTTTGTCCGGAGGATTGGGTTGGGCATCCTCTGAGAAAGGATTACCAGATGCCCGAGGAATATCACGGCATCCCTGCGAAGTAGGGGGTGTGTCAAGGGATGTATCCGCGCATCCAACCTTGCGAGCGAGTAGCAAACCGGTATTCGAAGGAGGAATGCGGTACCGGCAAGGAACCTCGAGTTGCCGGAACGGAACACGGAACAAAGCCTAATTCGCGGGTAACCACGTGGCCTCGATGAAACCGCGTTAGGTTCCAAACATTTTACACAAGATTTGAGAGGTCGAACCGTGTATGTCTGAGCAGCGGGTGGATCAGAACCCTCGACCTTCTGCCAATACGTGGGAAGAGTTCGACGTCCGAACCGACGAACTCTTAATCAATATGGGTCCCCAGCATCCGAGCACGCATGGGGTGCTTCGTCTGGTTTTACGGACGCGGGGGGAGATGGTGCTCGAGGCCACGCCGCACATCGGGTACTTGCATCGGTGTGCGGAGAAGGTCGGGGAGAATGTGTCGGCCCAGCAGTGGATTCCCTATACCGACCGTATGGATTATCTGGCGGGAATGAACATGAATCTCGGCTGGGCTATGGCCGTGGAAAAACTTTTGGGAATGGAAATTTCCGAAAGAGGTCGTCATTTGCGTGTGATTATTGCGGAGCTCGGCCGGATCGCAAGCCACCTGGTTGCTGTGGGCACGTACGGCTTAGATCTTGGAAACTTTACTCCCTTTATGTACTGCTTTCGAGAAAGAGAGAAGATTTTAACACTTTTCGAGCGGGCTTGTGGAGCCAGATTAACCTATAGCTACATTATGATTGGGGGGGTGATGGCGGATCTGCCGCGGGGTTGGCTCGAGGATTGCGAGGCTTTTCTAGACCAATTTCAAAGCGTTTTAGAGGGTATTCACGCCCTCCTCTCGGTCAATTCGATTTTCATTCGGCGCACGGCGGGAGTAGGGGTTCTGCCGGCAGAGTTGGCGATTGAGTACGGCTGCACGGGCCCGGTGCTTCGGGGTAGTGGTGTGCATTGGGATCTACGACGCTACGGCGAGCCATGTTACACGAAGCTTTATGACCCGTACCAATTCGAGATTGCTTGCTTTGTGAATGGGCATTACCCGGAAGCTCGTGGTTTGCCGCCGGTTCCTTCGGCGACTGTGCTCGGCGATTGCTGGCACCGGTATTTTGTGCGAATGGTAGAGATTCATCAATCGGTGGAGATTGTACGGCAGGCGATCCAGAAGTATCGGGCTACCGAGGGGCCTGTGGGAAGTCCGATCAAACATTCTCATAAGCTGCCGAAGGGAGAAGCGTATTTGGAGACCGAAGCTCCCAAGGGGCAAATGGGGTTTCTGGTCGTGGGGGATGGATCGGCAATTCCTTGGAGGGCGAGGGCCCGAAGTAGTTCCTTCTGCAATCTGTCGGTGTTGCCGGAGCTGTGTCGCGGGGCTCTTGTTGCCGATGTGCCGGCGATCGTGGGTTCCTTGGATATTGTGCTGGGCGAGGTAGATCGCTGAGAAGGGGTTAGTTTATTGAGAATTCGGGAGCCCTTTTTCCTCGAACAGAACGACGTGAGAACTAGAGTGAAAAAGCGGAAAATTGCAGAGGAGGATCGGGAGGCAAAGCACTGAAAGAGAGCGGACTAAAATCGGAAATTAGAGGGCGACAGAAGTGGGGGGCCGCAAAGTCGCAGTAGTTTGCCGAGCAAATAGCAGTGTGGTGCCCCCATAAGGCGGAGACTAACCTTTCGGGAGTGTGAGAGAAGTTGTGAAAGAAGTGGTGCCCGCATAAGGTGGAGACTAAGGCATCGCGAAAGGTGGCGTCAGAATAAGCCGGGAAAAACGGCTAGCGACTTCGAGGTGCTGTTAGAAAGCTTCGATCCAAGAAATTGGGATTTGATCAAGATCGAGAAAGGCGGAAGAGCATTTATTTTATGGTCTTGCTGGGTTGTTTGGTGATCTTAGTTTTCGTGATGACGTTGGCAGCGTTCTTCGTTTGGGCGGAGCGGAAGATTTCGGCCCGGATTCAAGATCGCTTGGGTCCCACGCGTGTGGGGGGGCGATTCGGGTGGCTCCAGTCGGTCGCTGACGGTCTGAAGCTTCTGACCAAAGAAGACATTATTCCCGCCGCAGCGGATCGAGTGCTTTTCCGCATCGCCCCTTATCTTGGGTTTGCCGCGGTTTTCCTTTTATTTCTGGCTCTGCCTTTTTCGGATGGCTGGGTGGCACAGCGACTTAACGTGGGATTGTTCTTTTTGTTGGCGGTGGCGAGTCTCGAGGTTTACGCGGTGCTGCTGGGGGGGTACGCTTCTGGCTCTAAGTGGTCATTGCTCGGGGGAATGCGCGAAGCTGTTCAGGTGGTTAGCTATGAAATTCCCTTGGGATTGTGTGCGGTCATTCCGGTGCTTTTGGCGGGGACGATGGATTTGGTCACCTTGGCCAATGTGCAGGCGGGGATGTTCTGGAATTGGTTTTTGTTTCATAACCCATTCAGTTTTATCGCGTTTTGGGTATTTCTGACCTGCGCGACTGCGAGCATCAATCGTGCTCCTTTTGATTTGCCCGAGGCAGAAAGCGAGTTGGTCGCCGGTTTCATGACGGAGTATTCGGGCTTTCGTTGGAGCGTGTTTATGCTCGGGGAGTATGTGGCGATGTTTGCCGTCGGAGGACTAGCTGCCATCCTTTTTTTAGGTGGTTGGCACGGCCCTATCCCCTTGGCGGGGTGGCTCGGACTTTCGGCCGAAAACGGCTTTTGGGCGTCGGTTATCGGTCAATTCGCGGGGGCTGTGAATTTCGTTCTTAAAGGGATCTTGATCGCCGTGGCTATTATTTGGGCCCGATGGAGCTTGCCTCGGTTGCGGATTGACCAGGTCATGACGATGTGCTTGAAGTACTGTCTTCCGATTGCGGCGGCGGCCTTCATTGGTAGCTTGTTCTGGAAAGCGGCCTTTCCGGCGGGCGTTTTGGGGATAGATGTCGCGCGGTTTTTTGTCCCTGAAGGCTGGATGATAATGTCGCATTAAAACAGGAAATCCTGCATCATCTGTCAGCATGTATCTTTCAGTGCGAAGTTAACCCCGCCTTGCTGGATGGGATCCTTGGAGGGGCAGGAGATTGAAGTCCATGCAGGGGCAAGAAAGATCGTCTTTGTAATGCAGGCGGGCGTTCTTCGGGCGTATGAGTTAAGACGGAGTAATGGGGGGATAGGCGGACGAGTGATTGGGGAGAGGGAGAATCTGGTAGAATAATGGCTTTAGTTCGGCTTGAAATAGGGCGTTGAGGTCAGCGCAAATAGTTCGAGTTTTGAATAGGTCGAATTTTGAAGCGGTTTGTCGAGCAGGTTTGACCTTCTGACACGAATCATAAGCGAAAGGTGCAATAGTGCAGATTTTAGGTGAGGCCCTAACTTTTCTTTTATTTGCCGGGCTTGCCTGCGGGTTTGCCATCGCAGTGGCCCTGGGGCGAAACATTGTTCGCATGGCCTTTTATCTCGTCGGAAGTTTGGGTGCGGTTGCCGGGCTTTATTTTCTGGCCGGAGCAATCTTTCTTGGGGTCGTCCAACTACTAATTTATGTGGGCGGGACGATGGTTTTACTTGTGTTTGGGTTGATGCTTACCTCAGGCGGCCCACAAATCACCCTACGAATCAGTCGCACCCAATGGCTCACGGCCGCAATTGGCTGTGGGTTACTTCTGGGGTTGTTGGTTTGGGCAGCCCTCTCCGTTAACCAGTGGACGCAACCGATAGCTTCCACGCAGACCGGCTCTGCTCAACTGGTTCCGGAGACTTCGCGATTGGGCTTGGCTTTGGTGGGAGTGCGTGCCGAGCAGGTGGCGGGAGAGCATTCGGCCGGTGCCGCGGGGCTGATGGGGTACTTATTGGCCTTCGAAATTGTGTCTATTCACCTGCTGGCGGTGTTGATCGGGGCGGCATATTTGGCCCGACCGAGGCGGCCTCTGCCTCCTGAAAGCGAACCCTCGTAGTCGTTTGGGAACGCAATGAGGGTTTGTCCGCACGTGAAGGCCCTCGATTCTATGCTAATCTATGCTAAGATTTTTGCCACGATTTTTTCCGCGTTGCTCAAATGAGAGTGGATGGAGAATGACAGGGCTCGATTACACGCCAAAAACTATCGTGGATCAGGCAGACAAGATTGCTGGCGATGGTGACTTTGCTTTGTTCCTCCCTTAAAGGGAGAGTGCGGCGAAATTCGGAGGGGACGAGTCACCGTAAAAGATTTGTGAGTTTTGATGATTTGATTTTCCGCTTGGACGTCAGGCACGAAAACCGCGATTAAGAGATTGAATGATCCGCGAGGCCTCGTGCCACATGGATCAAGGCCTCGTGCTGCACGGATCAGATAAAGCGATTTTTGAAGAGGATTTTACGCGTGGTGGGACTATTGGGATCACTTCACGTGAGTCATTACCTGCTGGTGGGGGCCGTGCTTTTTGTGTGTGGTGTTTTTTGCATGGCCACCAAGCGCAACGTGATTGGGGTTCTTTTGGGAATCGAATTGGTCCTCAATGGGGCCAACATTAACCTGGTAGCCTTCGGCAGTCCCATGCTGGCGGCGGGTGCCGACGGCTTCCTGGGTTTGGATGGTCAGTTAATGGCCATTTTTGTGATCGTCTTGGCCGCAGCGGAGGCTGCCATCGCGCTGGCCATCGCATTAAACTATTACAACCTTCATGCTACAGCCGACGTCGATCAGGCGGATGAGCTGAAAGGGTGAAAACCGGCGGAGATAGAATCCCAAGAAGCGAAAAATACCCTATTGCACCAGAGATCGTGCTTGAAGTTTGGAAAACTAAATGAATTTCACAACGGCATTACCCAACTTGATGGCCCTAGCCTGGCTTGTGCCTCTAGGGTCATTTTTCCTTATCATATTTTGGGGACCGCGGATGGGCCGGGGTGGACGGCACGCCGGCTATTTGGCCTGCGGAGCCGTGGGGATCTCTTTCCTTGCTTCTCTGGCGGCATTAGCGATCTGGGTAAGCGAGTTTCCGCTGTGGGAAAAAGCCTCTCATGAACATCATGGGCACGCATCGTTATTGGGACCACCTAATGACTCGAAGAAGCCCGTATCCGCTAATCACTCGGAGGATTCGCAGGCAAATCGCGCCGGCAATTTAGTTGAGTCCTTTTTCGTTGAGTCCTTCTGGTCGAAATTCTCATCGTGGAGAGCCCCTGACTCCGGCGGATTCGCCTGGGCCATTAGTTCGCCGAAAGAAAATGCAGTTCATGAGCCCTTTGGCCTTAGTGAGTTTAAGGCAATGGCGCTCGTTGAGCCTTTGGCAGGAAGCCAACAGGCGGCATTCGGCTGCGCATTCGTTGGTGTGTCCTATTCGGGGGGCCAAGGAGTCGGATCTTATGGGGGCGAAGCAGTCGGGAGGGGTCTTTCCGCTCGGCAAACCGGGACATCCAATCAGGCGGATAACACGACGCAGATCGGTGCCCGACCGCATGCCTTAGTAACCGGTGATTGGTATACACTGGCTGAGTTCGGCAATCTTAGATTAACGATCGGCTATTACATCGATGCCCTCACGGTGGCCATGTTCGTGATGATCACGTTAGTGGCCACCTGTATCCATGTTTATTCGCTGGCTTATATGCATGAGGAGCTGGCCGAGGTAACCGACCCACTAGTGCTTGGAGAAGACTGCAAGCCGATCCGGCGGCCGGGGCGTTTTCCTCGGTTTTTTCAGTACTTGTCGCTCTTTTGCTTCAGTATGCTGGGTTTGGTCCTGGCCAACAATTTGGCCATGGTGTTTGCGTTTTGGGAGTTGGTGGGGATTTGCTCTTATCTGCTGATCGGGTTTTATTGGGAAAGACCCTCGGCCAACTATGCGGCCACGAAAGCCTTTGTGGTCAACCGTGTAGGCGACTTCGGCATGTTGGTTGGGTTGGCCGCGTTCTGGGGAGCTCTCGGTACTTTGCATTTCAATGATTCACCGCAAGGGCCGGGAATTTTCAGTCACGCACAGGCTTGTCGAGCTATAGATACAGGTGGTTCTCCGACGCATGGGTCGGCGACTGCGTTCCGAGATCAAACCGCGGTAATCCAGGCCTCCTTGAAGACTGCCGATTCGGAGGTCTTGGACCGCAGTGGGCATGTGCCTTCCATGGGACAATTTTCCCCGGCGGTTTTGCAAGTCGAATTACATGGGCATGATGGGTCATTTCAGGCGAAATCGGGGGAACAATCGTACGGATTGGCCGCGGCGGGGGATGTATCTACGGAATTGACGTATGGGCTCCTGCTCTTGGCCGGGCTTGGCATTTTCTGCGGTTGTGTGGGGAAAAGTGCTCAGTTTCCTCTTCATGTGTGGCTTCCCGATGCGATGGAGGGGCCCACGCCGGTTAGTGCTCTCATTCACGCGGCGACGATGGTGGCGGCGGGAGTTTACCTTGTGGGTCGCTTTTACCCCGCTTTCCCGCCGGAAGTTGTTCTGGTGATTGCCTATGTTGGTGCCGTGACGCTACTACTGGCGGCGAGCATGGCTTTAGTCGCGACGGACATAAAGCGGGTGCTTGCTTACTCGACGGTCAGCCAATTAGGTTTCATGATGCTGGCATTAGGAGTCGGTGGTTGGGCGGCCGGGCTATTCCACTTGCTGACGCATGCATTTTTTAAGGCCCTGCTTTTCTTGGGGGCCGGGTCGGTCATCCACGCCTGTCATACCAACGAGATGACGAGCATGGGTGGGCTAAGACACAAGATGCCGTGGACCGCGGGCACGATGCTCGTGGGGTGCTTGGCCATCGCCGGTGCGGGGGTACCGATGTGGGTGGGGTTAAGCGGGTTTCATTCGAAGGATGCGATGATTGCCCAACTGTGCTCGCTTGCAAGATTTGGGGGGCTTCATGGGCAGTTCCTCCTGGCGGCAGCGGTCCTCGGCACGTGCATGACGGCTTTCTATATGTTTCGTCTTTGGTTCAAGACTTTTGCGGGAATTCCGCGGGACCCACACCGCTGGGAACATGCTCATGAGTCGCCCCGGTTGATGGTGGGGCCTCTGGTGGTACTCGCATTCTTTTCGATTGTTGCTGGATGGACGGTACCGGGCAGCTCGTGGGGGATCATGAGTTTTCTGGAACAAGCGCGTGCCCCCGTGATTGCGAATGGAATCAGCCCAGGTCTGTGGTGGCCCGCTGTCGTGTTGCCCCCCGAGTATCTCTCCCACGAGGCAGCCATTCATCATCAGGCGACATGGCTTGCTTTTGGTGCGGCCCTGATCGGGTTTTTGGGAGCTGTGATGCTCTACGGGTGGCGGGTGGTGACGCCGGCGGCATTTGCCCGGCTTTTTCTCCCCCTCTATGTGTTGTTTCAGCGGAAGTGGTATCTTGATGAGCTTTATGAAACCATATTTGTTCGGCCCGCATTAGCTTTGGCATCCGTAGCGGCGTGGTTTGATCGGGTGATTATCGATGGTTTGATCGACGGATTTGCCCGGGTGGTGACCCTCGTGGCTCGCTTGGAAGATTTGCTCGACCGCTGGTTTGTGGATGGAGCCGTGAATTTGATCGCGGCAGGGGTCTTTCGCTTGGGCTTACTCCTTCGGCGTGTTCAGACGGGATTGTTGCGGCAGTATGTGATGGTGGTGGTACTGGGAACGGTGGCACTATTTGCTTTGGTTCACTGGCTTTGGGTTTCCGCAGGATAGGGAGGTTTATCCCCAAGGAAATCGCATGGGCGAACTGAGCAGTATTAAGGGCAAATTCAGCCGAAACAATCTTTAGGTTGTTGGTCGTGGTGATCGGAAATTAAGGCGTGAAGTTCAACGTAGGCGACAAAAGCAGGAGGTTCATCGGCCCAGCGGTTCGTCCTACCGATGCCGAGGCTTTTGCACTTGAGAAAACAGCCCCAAGAATGACGTTTTCCGTTCAGCGATTAAAGCTCGAAAAAAGGCAATGACCGTCGTAATGAATCCGTTTGTGGTTTTAAGCCTGATTATCTTTCTGCCGGCGGTAGGTGCGGCAGTCGTGGCTTTGCTTCCACGACAAAGCGAGGAGCAAATGAAGCTGTTTTCACTGGCCGTGATGCTCATTTTGCTCCTCCTGGTGGGATATTTGGCCATAAATCCGGAGCCGGCTCGGCCGGGCTCGGCGACGGCTTGGGATCGCGGGCGGGTACAGCACGGCTTTTCTGTGGGCTGGATCGAGGGCTTTGGAATCTATTACTTTCTGGGGCTCGATGGGATCAACTTTCCTCTTGTCATGTTGACTGCCCTCATCGGCGTGCTGGCCATGGCAGCCAGTTGGGGAATTCGTGAACATGTCCGCGCGTATTGTGCGCTTTACCTTCTGCTGCATACCGGCATGTTCGGGGTGTTTATGGCTTTAGACCTTTTTCTTTTCTATGTCTTATGGGAGGTGGTTCTTCTGCCCATGTATTTCTTGATCGGAGTTTGGGGAGGACCACGAAAGGAATACGCCGCCATCAAGTTTTTTCTCTTCACGCTGGTGGGAAGTGTATTGATGCTCGTGGGGATGCTGATGCTGTATTTCAATAGCGATCTTCGACTATTGAATGAGGCACAGCTTCAGGCATGTTTCATCGATCCGAATATCCTAACCCAAGCTGGCAATCAGCCGATTCACACCTTCAATATGCTGGCCTTGGCCGAGTTGGGGCAAATGCCGAACTCTCCTTTCGCACGAGAGCTCTGGGGGCAGTCGGTCCAATGGTGGGTCTTCATCCTTTTTATGATCGGGTTTTTAATCAAGGTGCCCGCCGTTCCCGTGCATACTTGGTTGCCGGATGCCCATGTGGAAGCACCGACCCCCATTTCAATGATTCTGGCAGGGGTGCTGCTGAAAATGGGAGGGTACGGCCTCCTACGACTTTGCTACCCCGTGTGCCCGGATGCCGCCTACGAATTGGCCGGCTTGGTGGTGGCCCTGGGGGTGATCAGCATGGTTTATGGGGCCTTTGCCGCGATGGCGCAAACCGATTTTAAACGACTGGTCGCTTATAGCTCCGTCAGCCATATGGGCTATGTGGTGCTGGGTTTGGGCGCCTGGAGCTTGACGGCGGAAAATCGGTTTATTCGCGACTACTGGGCCATGGGAATCAACGGGGCGATGTATCAGATGATCGCTCACGGGATTACTTCGGCCGGGATGTTCTTTTTGGTGGGCGTGATTTATGAACGCGTTCACCATCGTAACTTGAACCAATTCGGCGGGCTTTTCAATCGAATGCCGGTGTATGGTACCATCTCGATGATCATCTTCTTTGCCGCCATGGGGTTGCCTGGCTTATGCGGCTTTATTGGGGAGTTTTTCGTTGTACTGTCCGCATGGCGATATAGTCCGGTGGTGGCGGTCGTGGGGGCTTCTGTGGTGATCCTCACGGCAGGTTATATCCTGTGGACCATGTGGAGGGTGTACCTTGGGGCGGAGTACCGCGGTCCTCACCCCGAGGATTTGTCGCCGATGCGTCGCGGCGAAGTGGCGATCGCCGTCCCCTTAGTTTTCCTCGCCATATTGTTGGGGATCTACCCGAAGGCTTTGCTGGGCTTCATGTCGCCTAGTATACGGCGAACGGTAGAGGATCTTGGAGTTTGGATGGAGCGGGTAAAAATTCCGCAGATATCCGGAACTGATCAGGCAGGAGAGAAGGCAGATACGGCTTCGTCCGCAGCGTCCGCGGTTCGCGTCTCGCAGAAAGAGCACAAGATGGTAGACCGCGATTTGCAACCGCTAACCGGTGGTGTGCCTTCGGTAAGCCAACGCGTGATGTGCTCGGTATCGATAGCTCCTAATGAGCATTGGACAGCGGAAGGCTCGAAACCGGCGAATGAATCACGATTCATTTCCGCGAGGTTGATTAACGATTTTCTTAGAATTCGGTATTCCCGTCTTCGGACTTTTGGGTGTTGGGAACAGTTGCAATATCAGCACTTGTCGGCGACTTGGATTTGCGGGAATTTCACGGGGCAGAAAAGCGGGGCCAAAACCGAAGGAATGGGTATCCCGTATCCGGGGAGCAGGCAAAGCCACTGTGGGTGCCCTCCGGGCGGCGACGAATTTGCCAACTTGCTTGTGGCCACGTCGTGCGGCAACTCTTTGCAGCGGAGGTGACCGATCGTGAACTTGGATCAGTTGATCGATCAAAACCTCCGCGACCTTGTTACGGTTTCTCTGCCCGGCTTCCGGGTGGAGTTGATCCTCTGCGCCACGATAGTGGCTTTACTTTTTGTGCGGATGTTGGTTCCCCGATGGTCCTGGGGGCCTCAGGGCGTGACGTTAGCCGGTGCGGTGCTGGCAGCCTGGGCAGCGTTTTGGCCGCCGATTCTCCCCGAGCCCGCCTTTCTTTTCGGCGGCGTTTTGGTCCAAGATGATTTCGCGGTGTACTGCCGGGCCCTCCTCGCACTGTTTTTGCTCCTTTTTGCGGTTTTTACCTGGATATCGGGAATTCCCGGCCTGGGTTCCGCCACCGAATTCTATGTGCTTTCGTTGGCGGCTCTTCTGGGGATGTGCTTGATGGTGAGTGCCAATCATGCCGTGATTGTCGTTCTTGGGCTCGAAATGGCTGGTGTTCCCGGCTATGCCATGGCCGGCTTGCTAAAACACCGGCGAGAAAGCAGCGAGGCCGCCTTGAAATTTGCGGTTTTTGGTGCGGGCACCGCCGGAATCATGCTTTACGGAATCAGTTTAATCGGCGGGCTATTGGGATCGGTTCATCTGCCCACGATGGCAAGCCGGCTGGCTGCCGATTTGCCGCAGATTCTGGCAGAGCAGCCAGCAGCTGCGGCAGTGATGAGCCTGGGTGCCTTAATGTTTCTGGTTGGATTGGCCTTTAAGCTATCGGCGGTGCCATTCCAGTTTTGGACACCCGATGTCTTCGAAGGAGCCGCGGCGGAGGTTGGAGCGTTTTTGTCGGTGGCTTCGAAGACTGCTGCATTAGCCTTGTTACTTCGTGTAACGCTTTTATTCACCGCCCCGCCGTCGGCGACAGTTCAAGCGGTGGATGCTCCGGCGGTTGCTGCCTCGGCTCCGGCGGTTTTTTCAACGATAAGCACTCCGAATTCGTTAACGGACTCCTTGGGCACTCCGCCGGCAACAGAAGCCGTGCGAAACTTCTTTGTGGCGCTCCTCACGGTTCTTGCAGCCTTGACTTGTACCTTTGGAAATTGGGCGGCTTATGGTCAACAAAACCTGAAGCGCTTAATGGCCTATTCGACGATTGGACACGCGGGCTACCTGATCATGCCGGTAGCTGCCGCGGTGGCACTCAGTGGGCCTACCCCTGAGGCGGCTAAAGCCGCGGTGGCATCCGCCTTGTTCTACTTGGTCATCTACTTGTTTATGAATTTAGGTGCCTTCGCTTTGACGGCCTTTGTTCGGAACACACTGTCGAGCGAGCAGATCGACAGTTGTGCGGGTTTGATCCGATACCAACCGCTCGTGGCTGTTTGCGGAACCATTATATTCTTTAGCCTATTAGGTTTGCCGCCTTTAGCCGGGTTTATGGCGAAATTCAGCATCTTCGCGGCATTGGCTCGGGCTGAGTTGTGGGGACTCCTGGCGATTGCGGTTTTCAATACCGTGCTGAGTTTGTTCTATTATCTACGTGTTATTAAGGTGATGACCCTCGACCCAGTTACGGCCGACTCCCTGCCCCGCCAAAATCTTTCAAACGGGGCCAAGCTTTTCCTGCTAGCCATCACTGTTCCGCTGATTGTGTTCGGCATTTGGTGGAATGAGCTATTTCTGATAGCGGAAAAGGCAGCCTCGGCGGTGGTCCTCCCGTGGGGAGCCTACTCGGGATTGACGACAAGAATCGGCCTATGAACGAACTTCGTGAAGAAATTACCGCACTTAACCGTGCCCTTCGGTTATTGAAATATTCCTTACCGGTCTACCTTCGACAAATCCAGCCCTGGAGACGTCGCAATTCCGAGAAGGCGGCGGAACTACTGGCCCAATGGGCAGCAGATCACGAGGAGTGGGCACGGCAAATTTCCGCAGCACTCGTGGATTTGCGCGGCGAAATTGAGCCCGGCGGATTTCCGACCCGGTTTGCGGCTTTGCACGACCTTTCGATGGGTTATTTGGTTCAAGTGGTGTATGAGACTCAGGTATCAGACACCAAAGCCCTTGCCCAATGTGTAAGGCAATTGGCGAAAGTTCCCTGGTTGGGAAGTTTGCTGGAGCAAATATTAAGAAAGCAGCACGATTATCTCGATAAACTGCGCAGTCTTCTTGAGCAAAAGCAATCGGCTTCCACAGCGGCATAACTGCCGGATTTTCCGCAGGAAAATCAACGGTTGCCGCTTCGGAAGTAACCGCTTTAGAAGGAATGTGGCGGCTTCAAAAGCAATGCTTTCGCCTTGAGAGGAAATGAATGATCCTCGTTTCGGGGGTCCTTGTTGGCGAGCTGGCCCAAGCGATCTGCGAAGATGCCAATGCAGCCCGAAAGATCGATGGATACTGAACGCATGTTCTCAAATCTGCATGTCGTGCCGGCGATCGCCGATAAGTCGGATTTTGATCGCTAGTCGATCGTTGGCTAATGGAGTTCAAAACGGATAGAAAGCAGTCATAAAGCGGATTTTAACCGGTCGAATAGGGAACCTTTCTAACTTGGTCGAGAGTTCCCCGTTGTTTTCCCCTGTAGATCCCCACCATCCTCTTGTGGATAGCCATGCCCATTTGGATGCGGAAGAATTTGAGGACGATCTTCCGCAGGTGTTGCGGCGTGCTTCTGATGCAGGAGTCGTACGAATTGTTTGTCCTGCTTTGCATGCCCAATCGAGCGAAAAGGTCATCGCGATTGCCCAGGAATATCCTCAGGTTTATGCGGCGGTAGGTATCCAGCCGAATTACTGCGGGCAAGCAGAACCTCAGGACTGGGCCACGGTCGAGCGACTTTCCGCCATGGCTCGAGTAGTGGCTCTGGGTGAAACGGGGCTGGATCGGCACTGGTCGTTCAGCCCGTTTGCGCTTCAGCAAGAGTATTTTGATCGGCACCTTTGGTTAGCTCAAAAATTAGATCTCCCCGTCATCATCCATTGCCGCGAGGCGGAGGCGGATCTTTTGCGCATGCTCAAGGCAGCGATTGAGCGGAAGCCTTTTCGAGGAGT
Organism: uncultured Thermogutta sp.; assembly: GCA_937128505.1. Taxonomy (GTDB): domain Bacteria; phylum Planctomycetota; class Planctomycetia; order Pirellulales; family Thermoguttaceae; genus DTLM01. Next base: position 85,106 of record CAKZMM010000110.1, on the reverse strand, counting down.
CATTCACGCTTTTAGCTGCGGAGCCGAGGTAGCTTCGGAATTTGTCGACCTAGGATTTTGCATCAGCTTTGCCGGGGCAGTCACTTACCGGAATCGCAAATTTGATACCGTGCGGGAGGCAGCCAAGGCCGTACCCTTGGATCATCTGCTGGTGGAAACCGACAGTCCCTATTTGACGCCTGAGCCGCTTCGCAATAAAGATAAACGCAACGAGCCGGCGTATCTGCTGCACACGGTAGAGCAGCTTAGCCGATTACGCGGCGTGTCTACCGAGGAGTTAGCCGCAGTAACTTCGCGGAATGCAGCCCGGCTTTTCTGCTGGGAGAGTGGGTGCGGCTAAAACCACCCCGGAGTCTCAGCCGTCGAGGTAAGCACCTCAAAGTAACCATCTCAAAGTTAGCGGCGGGCTTTGTGCCGGATTGCTGCGCACGAGATCCTAGGAATTTATTGCCGGCAACCACCACGACTGCTAAATTTGACGAATAGCCTTTCCGCCGGATACCGCCGCGAACTCTCCCGGTATATAGTAGGTCGCAAGGTAACCCAGCACAGGGGGTTGGAGCGGGTATCGCCTAAGGATCCTCTATATATCCTTATATCCTTTTGTTTTAATTGTCATCCTTTGGTGATAACTGTGACCTCGAATGCTGTTGGATGGGGATACATAAGGTAAGGATGTTTCACGGTAGACTCGATGCTTCCGGGCGTGCACTTGCTCGCTCGGGAGAACTTTGTCTGACAGCCCCCAGAGAAAAAGGGTGCGACGATGATTCGGCGAGCTGTAGCTACAATCCGAGGCCAAATGCTGCATTTCGTTCTGAACCCTCGGACGATCGATTCGCGCATTGGCTTTCGGGGTTTTTATTGGCGAACATACCCAGGTTTCGATAGCCTAAAGCTCTTTGTTTGGATTCAAGGGTGGGCTTTGCTCGCTTTCATTTGTTCCTCGTTGGTGGGTTGCACAACTGCGGAATTGGCGGCTGCTCAAGGCTTGGAGGCGGAAAAGACCGGTCTCCCGCAAGGATTCGGCATTGCAGCGCACTATCCCGGTGATGCGGGCTTGGCCGGGGCCCCCGACGTGGTCTTTGCGGAAGATTTCGAGGCCGAGAACCTCGCTGATGTCCTTTCGCGATGGAACGACGCCAAAAACCCTCGCGGAGAAGGCTTGATGTTGATAGAAGATGGCCCTGCTGGGGCTATCGGGCAACGTGCCCTACAAATCACGGCGCGGCCCGCTCAGGATACGGGAGGGCATTTGTACAAACGTCTATCGAAAGAGCTCGAATGTGCCTTCGCACGTTTTTACGTGAAATTTCCGGAGCCGGCCGGCTATGTGCACCATTTTGTGCATATGGGTGGGTACCGTCCGCCGACCAACTGGCCACAAGGGGGTGCCGGAACCCGGCCGCGAGGCGACGAGCGGATTACGGTAGGCATCGAGCCATTCGGTTTCAGTGGAAAATACCCGCCGCCGGGTCTTTGGAATTTCTACGTGTATTGGCACGAAATGAAGCAGTCGGCGGATGGTCGTTTCTGGGGGAATGGTCTTCAACCGCCGGAGCCTCAAGTGGTACCCGTGGGTCGGTGGCAGTGTGTCGAAGTGATGATCCGATTAAACGAAAGCGCCGATAGCCACGATGGCCGCCTGGCTTTGTGGCTCGATGGCAAGTTAGTGGCTGATTTTCGTCAGGGGGCTCCACGGGGACCTTGGACTGGACTTGGCTTCGCACTGTTGCATGCGGGGGGAACTCCTTTCGAAGGATTTAATTGGCGAACTGACACACGTCTGAAGATCAACTTTTTCTGGTTGTTACATTACGTCACACCGGAGGCCTTGCGTCGAAACCGGGTTGACGATTTGCAGCGGGAGAATCGGGTACTTTTCGATCAGATTGTCGTAGCGTCGAAGTATATTGGGCCGATAAAGCCCGCCGATCGTTCGAAGCGCTGAGGAATCGTTCAAAATGCTGAGGGGAGATTTTGGTCGGCAGAGTCGGTGTTTGGTTCGCTCCGTATGGCTCGATTAGGGGAAGCTTACACGACACCATTGACAGGGGAGTTTTTTCCCACGGGCGGTTTGCAAGCAAAAGGACGTTTGATTGCCACGAGAAACCATGGATATCAGCGAAGCTTATCTTCTCCTGCCGTGTTACAGCTTGGAAGATCTCTCGCTGGAGCGCGATGCCCGGGAGGCGAACGAACTTTTGGGCGGATGGACTGGGTTATATCACCCGGCGATTTTGGCGCAAATCAACAAGTTGCCTCGGTGGAGCCGGGCGGACGCGCCCCCTTCAGCTTTAGAAAACAAACTCGTGGTGGTCCCCGGCTGTAGTATTCCTCGGCTACCGGAGGGCTGGCTCGACGAAGCCAAGCAGAAAGCGGGCGTCTTAGTTGTCGATTTTCACAATCGTTCGGCTTTGCTCAATCTTTTGGCTTGCCGAGGGTTTGATCTCGCAGCATTTCCCGAGGAGTTAGTGGCCGATTTTTTCGCCTTGGGCTACGGCTATTTTCAGGTGGAGCTCCTCACGCGGCAGCTTCGCTACATGAGCAATTTGGACCAGATCGGTCTGGAGCGCCGAGCTGTAGAGGCTGCCCAAACCGCTCGGCAAGGTGATTTGGCCAAAGCCCGGGAACATCTGACACGAGCGTTCGATCTACTGGTCGAAGGGCGAGAATATTTTTATCCCGTGGAGGCCCATCTGGTTGACCTTACCCTCTTGGCTCCGTCCACGCTGGGCGAAAGCCTCCGGAAATGGGTTGGCTCTGGCCTACCGCTGAATATCTTGGCGGAAGCAAAGACCGTTGAGCTTTGGGCAGAAACGGATCCGGAATCACTTCAAATTATCCGCGAACTTTGGAGTAAAACAGATGCCAGCCTAGTAGGCGGGGAATATCGCTGGGAACCAATTCCCCTGATGCCGCTAGAGGACTTCCTGGAAAATTTAAAGGCCGGTCTGGCGGTTTATGAACGAATCTTGGGGAAGCGTCCGCGGATATTCGGGCGCAGACCGTTTGGGCTTTCTCCCGTGCTTCCGCAGATCTTGCGAAAGTGGGGATTTGAAGCTGCCGTGCATGTTACGCTTGATGAAGGGGTTTTTCCTTCGGGCAACCAAAGCCGCATTCGGTGGGTCGGCCTCGATGAAACGGAGATCGACGCTCTGGCACGAATTCCCCTCGATGCTGCCGCAGACGAAACTTTTCTCCAGCTTGGGGCTAAAGCAGGGGGGATTATGGACCTGGATCAAGCGGCCGCCGTAATTTTGGCCCATTGGCCGGGTCGTTTTTCCGCTTGGTTCCAGGATCTCCGCCGCGCGACCCGATACTGCTCGGTGCTCGGTCAGTTCATTTCACTTGAGGACTATTTGAAGAAGACGCACTACGCCGGTCAAAGCCGACGTTATCGGGCCGACGAGTACCGATCGCCTTACTTGCGGCAAATGATTCGCAAACAGGTGGTCGATCCCATCTCTCAATGGGTGCGATGGCATCAACTTTCCGCCTGCCGCATAGCGATCAAGGCTCTTCAGAGTTTGACGGTTTTGGTTTCCGGAGTGGACGAACGGAAATCCACGGATACACCTGAAGATGGGCCGGCAGCCGGCCGCGAGGAATTGACTTCAATGGGTGGCGGCGCTGCGCCGTCGGTAGCTGCGGCATCTATCTGCCCGTCGGGTGACCAACCATCCTCCCAGCCCCAAGAGAAAGGGGTTCTCGAAGAAGGGTGTGTTTCCCCAGAAGAAGTTTCGAATGCTGAGCTGGAGTTACTCGAGTGGGCCACGGCTTTCGCAAGGACCATTACGGGTGACCGAAATGGTCAGCCAAGGGGCGTACTTGCCGTCAATCCCTACAGTTTTCCGCGACAAGTATGCTTAGAACTTCCTGCCGATTCGCCGCGGCCGGAGGCATCGCAAGTGATTCGCGCAATCGGGCGGACTCCGCAGCGGGTGCAAGTCGTTTTGGAAGTACCCCCCACCGGTTTCGTGTGGCTTCCCAACACGGCTGAATCCGGCGAGTCGCCGTCCGCCCCCAGGTCCCGCACTGGGGGCGCCAGAAAGTGGTGGATTACCTCCCGCGCGGAAGCTTCGATGGTCGAAGAGCACTCTCTGCGAAATGAGTTCTTCGAAGTCTTTGTGAACCCAATCACCGGAGCCGTTCGCTCCATACGCTCGTTTGCTACCGGCTCGAATGCGTTGGGGCAAGAATTGGCTTTCCGCTACCTGAACCCTTATGGCCCGAGTACTCCGGGAACGGAGACCGACGTCGAGCGGTACTACACCCTCATGGCTTGTGAGAGCTTGGAAATCGGGGTGCCGGGACCACTTTTGGCCGAGTGCACCGCGCGGGGGCGGCTAGTCAATCGGCAGGGAAAAACCGTGGCCAGATATGTTCAGAGCCTGCGGGTACGTCGAGGAAATCCGGTGCTTGAGATCGAAATTACTCTGGAGCCGGAAGAGCTGCCGCAAGGCGACCCATGGCGGAGTTATTACGCGGCTCGTTTCGCTTGGGCCGAAGCGGCCAGCACGGTCCGGTACGGAGTGGCTTGGGCGGCCCAACCGTTCGAAAAAGTCCAACTGGAGTCCCCCTATTTTGTGGAGATTGATGACGGCAAGTCGCGGTTCACCATCCTTTGCGCGGGGTTACCGTTTCATCGCCTGTATGATGTGCGGAAGTTGGACACGCTTTTAGTGCTGCCGGGAGAAACAGCTCGGAAATTCCGCCTTGGGGTGGCGGTGGATGTGGAGCATGCGGCCCAAGCGGCCCTCGATTTTCTTGCACCGCCTCCGCCGGTTCTCGTCGATGTTCCGCGTCCCGCTTTAACTTCGGCATGGCTTTTCCATTTAAGCTCTCGGAATGTGATGGCAACTCATTGGGGCACGGATCGTCCAGAGGGCGGCTCTTTGCGTCTTACCACCCGGCTCTTGGAAACAGAGGGGCGGCAAGGGCAACTGCGGCTACGTTGCTTTCGGAAGCCGAGGGCCGCTCAGAAAACAAGTTTCTTAGGCGATTTAATTCGGGAGCTTCCTATCGAGGATGATTCGGTGATCGTAGAGATCGCTCCATACGAGTGGGCACAAATCACGATTCTCTTTTAAAGGCGTGTTGTGTCGCGACTTTTTGGCCAAAATAATCGTGGCAGATGCAAGCTTGCCTTTGCGCCTTAATGCAGCAAGTCGAAGCTTCGCGGCATCGATCGCACAATCCTCTGCTGCATCGAATTGGTCTTTTGGCGAGGAACTTGCCGGATATTTTGGGATTCGTTCGGGATTCATCCGGGATCTGGTCGACAAGCGTTTTGCCACTTGCGGGCCCCATGTTTTTAGCGGAAGACATCGCTTTTCAGGAGTTGCAGGTCTTCCCGGGCTTGGCTCCGGGCAACTTCTTCCGAGGTTTTTGGCGGGGCCATAGTGTGCTCCAATCGAAGATCCTAAATCGAAAATCGCAAGTCGAGCACTCTATAAGCACTTTGATCTTATTAAGCACTTCGATCCTGTTAAGCACTTTCAGCCGATTAAGCACGTTGATCCTATTAAGCGCTTTGATTTTTCGAGATTAGTGAGTGGGGAGAGGAGGCTTTTATGAGCGGCAGTTTCCGATTGCTGGTCTTACTGCCTGAAGGCCGTAAGTTGACCCGATCTCTCCCGCATAAGCTCCGAACGTGGAACGATCCCTATTGACTTCCCGGCTGGAGCGGGGTTCCGGCCTGTAACGGTGCTCCGCCAATGTTTGGGGGCTTTACTTCGCGTCTTAGGAGGTGTTCCTCTAGGTTGCAGCGGTGTTCTTTCCCAGATTTGAAAGCACTCCCCGTTTTAATTTGGGGAGGTGAAGCGGAAAGAAAACAAATCCGCATCACGCAAGTAAATGCGTAGCCGCACCGGCCGGCCGGCAAAACTGCTGAGGTCTGCCCCCGATTTCCAATGCACGGGATGATCGAGTCGATCGCCTACGATTTCCGGGCAATCTTCCAGGCGAAAACCTTCGAAGGGATATCCCTCTGGATCTTGTACTTCCACTTGCACACATCCGCCGGCGGAAGTCGAAAAATTAATCCGCAGCTCACGGCCGCTAAAAACGAGGGGCTTAGTGAGCAAAAATCCACCACCTCTTCCCGCTTGTATGGAAACGAATCCATCGGGCCGAATTGTGTATCGGCGCATATGGTTCGATGGATAGCCAACGGCATGTTGCACGAAAAGCCACAACTCTTGGCCCATCTCGAAGATGCCCTGAACAGCGTAATTAGCGCGGGAAGTCCAATTCCGCAGATCCAAGCCCGGACGAATGAAGGCCTCCGGAAACCGCTGGAAATGACTTTCACCCCGGGTACTGGCGAGGAGAATATCCGTACAATCATTTGCGAAATTCCACTCCTGCGGCGTTCCGATTTTGGCGGCCTCCTGCTCACTGATTAGTCGCCGACCGGGAAAAAACCGCGTGGGAAAACCGATGTAAATATGCGGAGCACGCGGATAAGGGACAATCTGGTTTGTATAAAGATGCTCCCGGGGAAGACCGCCCAGTTCCAAGTCCACGGGCTTTTCCCAGTGCAGAAAGTCTTTCGAGGTGGTTCGGGCAATCCACCGAAATCCTTCTCGAAAGACCCGGAAATAGAGGACGTATCGACCCTCCACCTCTGACCAAAAAGCGTTGTTCTGCGAGTCGAAGGCCCCTTCGGTAAAGACGGGTTTTTCTTGAACTTGTCGCCAGTGTATTCCGTCCGGAGAAGTAAAAGCGAGCAACCCTTTCCTGCCTTCTCCGCCGAGGGCTTTGTATCGCTCAGCCGGCGGACAGTCTGCCCGGGTATCAACAAACGGAGCAAAGTTGTGACACGCCGGGTTTCTGGCCAAGATCACGTTGTTGTTTTTGGTGCCGTGAACCTCGTACAGTCCCAAGTGCGGCCGGACCCAGCGGATGCCATCCTCACTCTCTGCCATGCACGTTACTTCGGTCTTTAAAGAATGATAGGCTGAAGGCAAACCGCGATAATACATCCGAAAGCGATCACCGTCTTTTATGATCGTGATATACCCGGTATAACGCCCCTCCCAAGGTTGATCGAAGGAAAACACAATTTCGCGCGGCTGCGGCGGATGAAGTTCCGGTCGGCAACCTTCCATGGTGTCGATCAAAAAGCTATCGACGAAAAGCTCGCGGCGTTGACCGATGTCCACCACCTCCGCTGCCTGAAGGTCGCTAAGGTCCGATAGACTCCAGCGGCTCAGAGAAGTAAGGGCAAGGAGCAAAACTAACCCCGAGACTTTGTATCTTCTTCCATTCTTCGGTAACTGCACCATGGGTTTTCCTTTCTCGTTCTTTGCCATGGGGAAAGCCTCAAGCGAAACCTGAAATTTGCCAAGAGACACCCCTGCACACCCCGGATTGAGAATATTTTCACCCCCGCCCATGGAATTTAATTCCAACAAAAGCCTGCTGCAATTTTCGGTCTCGAGAGGTGCTTGCCTCTGCGGCCGCAGGCTTCGAAAACCACTGACTTCTGGCACTATCGGGGCAAGCAAATGCAGGAGTTAAGCTCCCCGGGGCAGCTTTCCGATGACGGCCGGCACAAAGCGCGTAAAAAATCCCAATCGGTACCTTCCGCCACTCCGCCGACTTGCATCCCGGATAGTGGTGGTGCCACTTACCTTTTAGCGCGAGCGGTTTTTTCCAAGCGAGCGAGGCATCTGAGGTCCGCCAGCCCATCCCATGCTTTCGGCCCGGTAAACCACCCCAAGCCTTCTTGCCTCAAGAAACTATTTCCAGGCAGGACGGCGTAATCCAAAACCGTCTTTCCACAAGAATGACCGTCTTTCCACAAATGTGATTGTGGGTATGCTCTCCAATGTGCGGTAGGCGCGTGGTCACCGAGCGGCTTGGCTCATCATAGTGATTTATTTACTTCCGCCGGGGTTGCTGTGCGGTCGGGACTCTGGCCGCATTCACGCTTAACTTATCATTGCGATTTATTCACCTCTGCCGAAGCACGTTGTCCAACAGGGGCTACTGGCCTGAATTTCGCCAAGATGCAGTCTCCGTTACCCCAGCGGCCATTGTTAGTTCCCGCGAAGGCCCTCTGGAAAGCGTTTTGGGCCGGCCAGCCCGGGCCGTTGGCTGCCCCGGTCACGTGGAGGCTTCCATCGGGTCCCAAACAACCTGACCGGCCGGTGTCGAAGGCCGGCCCCCCCAAATAGGTGGAGTAAAGCAGGCGGCGGAAATCGGCCGACAGCACAACCACTACGGCGTCGTGGTCACCGCCAAATGCGGTCTGGAATGCCCCGCGCGTGGTGGGAAAATCCGGGGAACTGGTGTCCCCGGCAAAGAAGACGTTGCCGGCCTTATCCACGTAGATTCCATCGGCGTTTTCCTCAGCACTCCCTCCGATAAGCGTGCTGCTGAGCAGGGCACCCGTGGGGGAAAGTTTCACGATGGCAATGTCGTTGTTGCCGGCACGTCGGGCACTGAATGCCCCTTTGGTAAGGGGGAAATCCGGGGATGTCGTGCCCATGGCGATGTACGCATTGCCGTCATCATCCAGGGCCAAGTTGTGAGTGCTTATGGCCCAATCCTCGAGGGAACCCCCAAGGTAAGTTCCATACACAAGGCGCGAGCCGTCGGCTTCGAACATGGCCACGTATCCGTCGCTGGGGCCGTTAAGACGACGCGATACGGCGCCTGCCGACGTGGGCATGTCTGGCGATCTGGTATTGAGGCAAATCACTACCCGTTTGCGGCTATCCACCCGGATGGACGCCTCCTGGGTCTCGCGAGCGGAGCCGCCCAGCCAGGTGGCCCACACGACGCTAGAGCCGTCGGTTTTGACCTTGAGCACCCCGCAGTCGAGGTCGCCGGCAGGCCTCCTTTGGAATCCCCTCGCCAGAGCACGCTCCATCCATCGGGGAGGAACGATCTCATCGGAGCTCGTGTTCCAGCCGAGGGGGAGGTAGATGTCGCCGTCCGCATCAATGGCGATGTCGCGGCACAGTTCGCCCACCCCCACATAGCTGGCCCAAATTAACCGGCCGCCATCCGGGCTGAGCTTGGCGACAAAGCCGTTCTGAGAACCGTAGAAGCTGTTGTAGTAGCTGCCGGCATACTCGGTCTGGAAGGCGCCTGCTGTGACCGCGAAGCCCGGCCCCGCGCGACCGGCCACATAAACGAAGCCGTTGGCGTCCACCTCGACGCCGTAGGCCCTGTCATAATTGGGCCCGCCCAGTAAGGTGGACCAAATCAGCTTACCTTCGGGGGAAAACTTCATCACGAAGGCATCGCAGAAACCGGCACCGCCGATCTCGCTGCCCTCTTCATCGAAAGTGCGGTCGTAAGCCCCCGGCGTAGTCGGGAAATCGCGCGAGCTGGTCCCGCCCACCACATAAATGTTCCCCTCACGGTCGCAGCAAACATCTCGCGCATGCTCCCAATTTTGCCCGCCCATATACGTCGAGAAAACCAACTCATAGCCCGGCCGCTCGACTTGTAAGAGTATTACGAGGAGCAGTGTGCAAATCGTGTACACCATATGAGCTCCTTTCCTCGCTACCTGGTGAGGGCGTGGGTTGTGCTGAACTTCGTCATCAGAAGTTTCGCCCATGGCCAAACAAGAGGTGGGTATGCAGCCCAACACGCTCAATTGATTGCGGTAGGCCCTATGGTAGCCCAGTTGCTACGCTTTTACAGCTTTTGCAGGGAAGCTTTTGTAGGGTGATATGCCACCCCTGGGTGAACCCCTTCGTCATATCTAAGGGCAAGTAGCCGGTCAATCTGGGTGGCGTCGCTAGTTGGGGCTTTCGGAGCGGTTAAGGGAAGCGGGGGCCGGGAGGCTACTAGCTTCAAAGTGGCAGGCTGGGTCTGGGGTCGGGGGGCGTACCGAGGTCACAGTCGAGGGACAAGTCGTGGGCCGCCTAGAGCCGGGGAACGATCGCCCCGATTCAGGAGAATCGCGGGGAGTGGGGCGGAAGGGCAAAGAGGGGTGGTTAAAGGCGACATAGCTGGAGGGAGGTCAAGAGCTGTCCGAACGGGTGGTGAGGTTTCGGTTGGGACGCTTTTACCCGCCTTGGCCCCCCTTGAAAAAGATCGTGACCAGCGAGCAAGGGGGCGTTTTAGCTGTGTGGCACAAGGGCCGGCCGAAAGTGCGTTGCCAGATCTGAAATTGGAGGCTATCGGCGCTACTGGGTCAGGTACGCCCAACCAACGGCTTTCTGGGGGAAGGAGCCTGGAGCGGAGCCGCGCCGCGGTGTGAGGGTTGACGAATCGATACTTCTGCCGGCAGCAGGATGATTTCCGGCAAATGCCGTTGGGTGCCGACACGTAGTCACACGTCACCTGCTGGCAACCGTAAGAGTAGTGAAAAGCGCTACCTGCCGAAAAGTCATAAGTTACATAAACAAATCGATAATTTCCGCTTCATGAAGCAGTTCGGGGGCTACCCTTTGGGTCGGAATGCAAGTTCGGCCCCGGTATTCGGGACCGGCCGGTCTTTTCGGTTTTTATTCTCATATTCCCAACCGCCTAATCGATTTGTATTCTCAGCAGAGCGGGTATCTGTGGACCCCAACGGCACGAGGGTGTTAATTTGGAAAGTTTAAGGGTTTTGGGCAATGGATTGCGTGAAGCGCCAAACGATATTTTCGTGGGTACTCGGCCTCATTTGGCTCCTTTTGTGCGTGGGTTGTGCCTCGCCTTATCACTCCGACCGCGGGGCCTTACTCGGCGGATTGATCGGTGCTGGTACCGGCGCTATCGTGGGTAATGCCGTCGGGCATACCGGGGCTGGCGCAGCCATCGGGGCCGGCGTGGGGGCGTTAACCGGCGCAGCCATCGGGGATGCCATGGACGAAATGGAGGCACGAAATCGCGCCTTGATTGCCGCCCAACTCGGTCGCGAAATCCGGCCGGGTGCCGCCACAATAGAAGATATCGTCATGATGTCCAAAGCCGGGGTCGATGACGAGCTGATCATCAATCACATTCGCGCAAATGGTGTCACGCGTCAACCCGGCCCGCACGAATTGGTCACCCTGAAACAGGATGGGGTCAGCACGGCGGTAATTCGGGCGATACAAGAAGCCGGCTCAAGCCCGCCGAAACAGACCGTGGTCGTACGCGAGCCCACTCCCCCGCCTGTGATCATTGAAGAATACCATTATGGCCCACCCCCCTGGTGGCATTATCCCCGGTATCGGTATCACTACTACCGTTATCCGCCACCTCGCGGCCGAATAAGCTGGGGCTTTTCCTATTACCGGTAACCCGGCTAAAAGTGTCACCAGGATCGCGACTGAATCGAATCATTGGGCTTTCGCCGCGTGTTATGCGCAGCCGATACGTTTCGGCGAAAGCATCTCGCAAGCCGGGGCTTTACCTTCCATCATGCTCACTTTGCGATTGAGCTTTTCCAGCAATTCGGTTGCCTAAACTCGGGCAAAACGTGTTTTCAGTCCTGAAAGGCGAGGGGCAGTCCATGTAACGAACGAAGTAGAGGAATGTTAGACCTCTCGGTCCCGGAGCGCTCGGGGGTAGCCTACTATCCCGATTACATTGGCGGTAGTTATCCGTTCCGTCCGGGAACGCTCGCGGTAGCAAAAGTAAGCATCAACTAGGGGATACGAATTTTTGTTTCCGATCCGCACATCGGGGCGATTGCGGGGCATAATCTTTCCAAGGCCGATTACCTTACCCGCTTTGTCCTAACGGGAAGGTGCCGTATTCTCTCCGCTTCTTGGCGTTTCCTTATGTTCGTTTCTTCCTCCCCACCGGCTACCGAGAATCGGGAACGTACGGACCGGGACGTGCGAGGCCCGTTTTTCGCAGCCTCGCCGGGGACTTGGAATGTGGGTGAACCCTGGATAATGTAAAAGCCCTTAGATCGCAATTTTTCGGAGCATGATAGCCCGGACGGTCCCCGACGGCCAAAGCGGAGATTACCCCTAGGTAAACCGCTTCCTACAGCGATACAATGCTAAAGCGCGGAGAGTTGTGGCATTTTAAGCGTCCGGTAATCGAACCAACGCGGAAGGAATTCTGCCTTCCTATCCTGATGATTCTTTCTTGCTTGGCGCTCTGACGATGAACGCAGCGATGAACCACCAGCCGGCTTTTGCCTATCCGGAGTATGAGCGGGGCGAATCGGTGGCTTTGTTTGTGCCCTGCTATGTGGACCAATTCTACCCGAGGATTGCCGAGGCCACTGCCCGGCTATTGACTCGCCTAGGGGTGCGCGTGGTCTTTCCGCCCAAGCAGACGTGCTGCGGCCAACCGGCTTTTAACTCGGGTTATTGGGCAGAGGCCCGGCAGGTGGTCCGGCATTTTGCACGCGTATTCACTCCCTATTCGTATATCGTGTGCCCCTCGGGTTCTTGTGCCGCGATGTGCCGCGTGTTTTTTCCGTTCGTGGATCCGGCGGAAGATGTCGTCGGGGTTGGCCGCCGGGTGTTCGAATTTACCGAGTTTTTGGTGGAGGTGTTGCGCCGCCCCGATGTGGGTGCCTCCTTCCCTCACAAGGTAACCCTCCATATTGGCTGCCATACACGCCGGGAGTTAGGCGTAGTCCGCCCGCCGGAATTGATCCTCGAACACATCGAGAAGCTCGAATATGTGCCCCTTGCCGAGAATGACGAATGTTGCGGGTTCGGGGGCACTTTTTCCGTGAAAATGCCCGGTACCTCGCTGGCGATGGGCCGGAGCAAGGTCGATCACATCGTGGCGACCGGAGCCTCCTGGGTCCTCACGACCGACATCAGTTGTCTGATGCACGTCGGGGGGATCACGCGCCGTGACCCGCGCGCAAGCGGCATCCACATGGCCCATATCGCCGAGGTCCTAGCCAATTACAGGGAGCTGAGCGGATGAGTGGGAAAGCTTCTTTAGAAGGGGCTCCTTTTTGGCGTGACGCAACCGCCGGGCTGTACGAGCCTTCCGGCTCTGCGGCCCTAGGGCAAGCGGCCCGACGTTCTTCCAAATTGCATCTGGAAATCATGGCCAGCATCCCGCAGTGGCAAGCATGGCGGGAGCAAGCCCACCGCATCAAATCCTACGCGATAAACCGCCTCGATGAACTGCTGGTGGAATTCGAGCAGAAGATCACCGCCCGTGGTGCGCAAGTTTTTTGGGCGAAAGATGCCGCCGAGGCCAACGAGCTGGTGCGGCAGATTGCCCGCGATCATGGTGTGAAAACGGTGGTGAAGTCCAAGTCGATGGTCAGCGAGGAAATGGAGCTAAACCATGTGCTGGCCTCGGACGGTATCCGCATCCTGGAAACCGATTTAGGCGAGTATTTGGTCCAGCTTGCTGGTCAACGACCGGTGCACATTGTTACTCCGGCACTACACCTATCCGCAGAAGATGTGGGGCGATTATTCGCCGAAAAGCTCGGCGAGCCTTTCACCACCGAGCACGAAGAATTGACGGCCATTGCCCGGCGACGGCTCCGGGAGGAATTCCTTCGGGCTGAGATGGGAATTTCCGGCGTCAATTTCGCGATTGCCGACACCGGAAGCCTCTGCATCGTGGAAAACGAAGGAAATGCAGGCCTGAGCATCGGTACACCACCTGTGCACGTTGCGCTGATGGGGATCGAAAAGGTAATCCCAAGCATCTCCCACCTGCCGCTTTTCCTGAATTTGCTTGCGCGGAGTGGGACGGGACAAAAGCTGACCACCTACACCCATTTAATCCATGGGCCTTCGCCGGGAAAGAAGTTGTATGTGATCATCCTGGATAATGGCCGAACGCGACTGTTAGCGGATGAAAAAACACGCACGGCCCTGTTTTGCATCCGGTGTGGCGCATGTTTGAATGCTTGCCCTGTTTACCGGCGAACCGGCGGCTGGGCCTATGGGTGGATTTATCCCGGGCCGATCGGTTCGATCGTTACTCCTCAACTGGTGGGACTTCGCGAAGCCAGTGAGCTTCCCTTTGCCAGCTCGCTTTGCGGGGCATGCGGCGAGGTTTGCCCGGTGAAAATCGATCTGCCTCATCAACTGGTGTATTTGCGTTATCGTGCTACGAACGAGCCCTCTCCTATGCGCTCCGTATTGGAACGGCTTATGTGGCGGGCATGGGCTTGGGCTATGTCAGGAGCATGGCGCTACCGATTGGCCATGATGGCGGTTCGTTTCGGATTGAAGCTTGTTTGGTGGTTGCCATGGCATCCCGGAAAACTGGGAGCTTGGACCCGCGGAAGGAACCTTCCGGAGCTTCCCGCCGGCGGTCCGTTCCGAAAGCGTTGGAAACAGTTGGCCGCCCAGTTGGAACGACAATGGGCGGAATCCTCGGCTAGCCGGCAGGATATCGAAGCGACCTAAAAACCCGGCTAGATAGAGAGATCTTCCGCGGGAGGGTGGCTCCGTTTTCCGATACCCGATTAGAGACCACTTGATCGAGACTGCACGAAGATTCTTTCCTGCGGGCGAGAAAACCCCAAAGGTGCCACAGAATGATGAACGATTCCAGAGAGCGAGTACTGCTTCGAATCCGCGAAGCACTGGGTCCGCGATCCTTTTTGGAGCGGCCTGGGCTCCCCCAAGTTTGGCCCATGACGGTGGCGGAACCGCGCGAGTTGGTGGCCCGTTTTCAAAAGGAGCTCGAAGCAATTTACGGGCAGTCGTACCTGTACGAAACGGCAGAAGCTGCCGGGGCAGCCCTGCAAGCTTTAGCCGCAGAAAACAAGTGGCAAAAAATTGGGCTGAATTCTTCGCCGCTGGTGGAGAAAGTGGCGGAATCCCTGCCCGTGGAGACAATCAAGCGTGTCAGCAGTGATTGGTCCCCGCAACAGATTGCATTGCTTGACGCGGCGATCATTCCCGCGGAACTGCTTCTCGCCGATACCGGCTCGGCCCTGATCATCTGCCGCGAGCAGCATGAGCGATTGATGTGCTATCTGCCCCCGGTTTGTGTCATTGTTGGGGCGGTGGACCGAATATTCTGTCATTTGCCGGCCGCCTGGCCCGCCATTGCCGCTTGGGCTGCCGATCTGCAGACCCGAGGAGAATTTGTCATCATTACCGGTCCCAGTCGGACAGCCGACATCGAGAAAATTTTGATCCTGGGGGTTCACGGTCCGAAGAAGCTTATCGTGCTGCTCATCGGTTGACCAGCAAACGACGATGCGGGCGGACTAGATGCGAATGCATGCAACCTCGATGAATATGAGGTGCAAAAGCGTGACGGTGGCCGCGAGGCAAACCCTCGAGATCGGGCCGATCGCCCACTCCCAGCGACGAAATGATCCGCGGGGGTGCGGACAGGGAGGGTCGCGAGGGATGGTGCGCTGAGCAGAGATCAGTATTCGTGCACATCAGGGTCGAACCCGGCAAAATTCCGGATTGGTATGCCGCTGGGTGTGTTGTCCAAAACGTGGGGTATCTCGTCCAAGCCGCGGAGTTCCTCATCCCACAAAATAGGGCGATCGATTGCGGTGACCGCTTCGACGGAGAGCGTCGTGAGCTTATCGCGAAACCTCGCTTCACTCCACCGATGAGCAGTAAGAGGATTAATGTACCGATGAGCTTTAAGAAATGCTCATCGATTCTGAATACCATAAAAAGCTTGTCGGTGTGGCCCCGAACCGCGGTAGAAGTTTCCATTGACTTCGGTCGAACCCTCAAGCTGCCCGGCGAAACAGGAGCGGCAAACTTCCTGCTGCTGTAAGGCTGAAAATCCCGAATAGTTCCAGGCCAAGCTGTCGTGCCAACTGCTCGAGCGTGGGTGCCGATGGTTCAGCCGAGGAACCTTCGGCCAGCGTGGCTTCCGCAGCCGGGGGTGCGTTGCCGGCAATCGATTTCGCGGCAATAGATTCCTCCTGGCGGACATCCCCGCTTTTTTCGGGCAAGGCACTTGTGGTTTTTGCAGCCCCATGGCTTGCCGGCTCCTCTGTGCGGGGGAAAGCGGCGGGTGGCAGATATGGAGAAGCGGGTGGGGCCGCTGCACCGGCCGGTGCCGGGCAGCCTCCCATGGCTAAGGG
The DNA here is from genome assembly GCA_937128505.1 of uncultured Thermogutta sp. Taxonomy (GTDB): domain Bacteria; phylum Planctomycetota; class Planctomycetia; order Pirellulales; family Thermoguttaceae; genus DTLM01. The sequence goes on along the minus strand of CAKZMM010000110.1, from coordinate 69,154 downwards.
ACACCGTGAGAAGTCCGCCATGGTCCCCCTTGATGTAACACCTGAGTCCTGACCGTTGGAAGAGGGCAACTTTTGTCCGTCTGTTTCCGCATTCGGTGGTCGCCCCGTAACAAGGCACGGGATTGACGTGTTTTGTCGGCCGGGTTCGAGTTGTCGACCGGGATCGATCGAGCCGGCGACTATCATTTTTGCGGATTTTTCGGAATCCGTAGTTTCTTGCCTGCTCCCGGAGCCACCCACGGCCAATTGGTAGGCCGCCACTTGCTCGGCTTGGCCCGCCTGCCAAGGGGTTTCGTAAGTCGATCCTAATCCCGCTGAAGCGACTTCTGAGACTTTTAAGCCCTCAAGACCCGACGGCGGAGAACTGCCGTTTGGTGCTGAGCGCTCTGCGATGGAAAAGCCGCCGGCATTGGAACCATTTAAGAGATTCCGAAGCAGTTGGCGTACCATCATCCCCTCGGTCGGGTCGAATTCGCCGGGCAAACCCGCGGGCCATCTTTGATCGGTTGCCGCCAAAAACAACCTGATCCGCTGGCAATGACTGCCGACGGTACGTCCCCAACCGCTTCCGAAAAGCACGCCGGCAAGTTCGCCCCTCTCGTTAAAGATTGGTCCGCCGGAATCGCCTTGCCGTGCGTACGTTCCCACCTCAATCATCTCGTAAGGCTGTCCCAAACCCGGTGCAACATACTGGGTGCATCGGCCCCGAGCGGCCCGATATACACCGCTTCCGTAACCGGCTATGACCAGCCACTCCCCCGGCCGAGGCGGACGTCGAGCCAAAGGCACGGGGGCGACTCCCGGCGAGGAAATCGCCAAAAGGGCCAAATCCCAAGTACGGTCGGTGGCGACAACCAATGCCGGCGAGCGGAACCCGTTGGGAAACGAAATTTGAATGGGGCCCACAGGATTCCGCACCACATGCCAATTGGTCAGTACCAAGCCACGGCGATCGTCGGCGGCTACCAGCGTACCGGAGCCGAGCGAATAACCTGCACGATCCCTCGCCGTAACCCGTACCACAGCCGGGTGTGGCTCCTGCGGATATTTCGGCCAGGGAAACCCCCAAGCCCCAACGGCAAAGCTTAGCAAAACGATCGCGCCCGTCAGCACCACAAGTGGCGATAAGCGATCGCGTATCTGCCAGGCAAACGCCGCGGAAATGCCGAATCTTCTCGGCACACTTCGAGGTCGACCAAGGGGAGCGATTCGGGCAGTGAATCTGATCATTTTGCACGGGTCAAAGCGGCGTCCCTTCGCCCAGACAAAGCCTTCGCTTGGCTTCGTTGGCAAGGATCATCTGGAGGAGTCGACGGCGCAAGAACTCCGTTTCGGTCGCCCGGGCGGAGACGCTCTCAAGCCGAGGCGGGGCAAGCTCATGCGGCGATGGGTCGGCCGCCGCGGAGCTCCTCAGTTCGGGGGGGAAAATCGCGGCCTTCATTGTATTGCTCCTTGAGCCGCTGCAATTCGGCCTTTAACGCCCTTTCGGCCAGCTTGGCCAAGGTCAATCGCAGCGGATAACCGGCCAAGTACACGGCGGCATTACGGGCCTCGTCCAAAAGTTCGGCAGGCAGATACAACGTGGCTCGGATCTTCCTTGATCGCGGGAACAATCGAGGGGAATTCACCGCTCGCCCTCCTAGTGTCCTGAAAACCTTATCAGAGGTTTGAATAAACGTCGCACGTTTTCTTTCTCCCTTATCGACCCGGCCTTCACCCTTCTCGAGAAACTCCAAGGGTCGTCGAAAAACCGGAGCAAACGCGAAATTTTTCCGACGCTTCATCGTTTGCCCGAGGTGAAATTCTCCCACCGCAACAAGCGCCTCTCTCCTAAGCGAAGGGAGGAAAAGTTTTCCCAAACCTTACCGGTTCACAACGAAAACGAAAAGCAAAATAAGCCAAAAGCAGAATTTAGAGGATCCTTTCGCCTCCCTGCAGCAGAAAATGTTTCTGATGGGCTCTCGTCAATGAACTTGAGGGGTGCCGTGCGGGCTTTCACCTCCATGCAGCGGAAGGTGTTTCTGATGATGAGCCCCGCGATTTTTCTGCTTTTCCGCTGGGTGCGAGGCCTGTCAACAAGCGCGGAAAAAGCCCTTCCTTTGGTGTCAAAAGGTTACGGATTGAATCGCTTTAATCGGCTGCAGGAGTTTTTCCGCCCTGAAAGAGGAACCGTACAACTCCGAAGCACGCGGCTAGCGGTAGCGACCAAAAACGGCGGACCGAAAACTTTGCGTAACCTCAGCCGAAAATCTCTGCCCGACGAATCAGCCGGCTCCGCGAGAAGCTGTAGGCGGCCGAGGCGGAGGCGGTGGCGGTGGGGTTGGCGAAGCTGCCGAAGCTGCCTCCGCTTGCTCGCTCATCACCGGAGCTCCCAATTGATCTCGTTTAATCTCCGGCAAGGTCACCGCCGCTTCCTTCTCCCCCAGGTAGACCTCGTCCATTTCGGAGGCATCTACATCTCGCCGCAAAAGCAGGTAAATCGCGGTGAAAGCAACCCAGAAATAACTATACAGGAACGACACGGCTAGGAGCTTAACACACCCTCGCCACAAACCCAGGAGATTTGAACCCCACCACCCCCCTGTGCCTAGAGGCACGCTGGCCAGGATGATTCTTTCCACATTCCGCGGCTCCGCCGGTGCCTCCGCGGTCCATCGGCCTATCTCCGCCCCCCAATCGACAGACCATTGAGTGATCATCAACACCAACGCTGCAAAGTTGGCCACAAATAGCCAGGCCAATAGCCCAAAGGCCGCCGCCACCAAAACATAAAACAGGTAATTGAGTGGACGTTGAAACACATAGGAGTAAGCCCGACTGACCGCGTCAAATCCATCGGTATTCTCCGCACTGACCGAGCCCCACATCAATGGCCAGCCGGCAATCATTCCTAAAACGAGAACCGTGGCGGCCAACCCAGCCAGGAGCACAAGCGGCCAAAGCAGACCAGCGATCAAGGTCCCGGTGTCCGTCCAGAAAAGCATCCCCACCAACGCGCAACCGATGACGGCGAAAGCTGCGGGCATTAACGGAATCAAGGGTGCCGAAAAATAGTCACCCCACTTTGTGCGGGCAAACTGAAGCATTTCCCGCCAGCTGACGTGTTCCTCACGGGCTAGGGCCACCGCTACCACCCGGCAGATTGCCCCCCCAAAAAAGGCCCAAACCGCCAAGGACCAAATCCCGCAAAGGATGTAGAATAAAGCAGTATGGGCCGAAACCGGCTGACGAATGAGGAGCCGCATTGGCCGGCACAAGTGTTCCCAGGTTCCGAGGACCGGTTCAGGAGCGCGATCTAAAAGTGCCGTCGGGGGAGTGGTGACGGCACTCGGCAGAGGTGCAAGTAGGCCTACTACGGTCGGGCGATCGGGCACCAAAGCATCCAGCGGTAACCACGGACCACCGGCGACCGAGACGTTTGGATCAGGGCCAAGAAGACCGCTGGCTCCCGGCATCAGAAAGGCAAGAAGGGCCCAGCCGCCCGTGGTGACGACGATCCCGGCCGCGGCAAGTAGCAAGAAAGAAACCCGCCGGGCCAACCGAAACGTACGAAACAAGATGAGCCAAGGAAAAAGTTCTCTCCAATTTACTTTCCGCAATCCGGACTCCTCCTGGACCATGGCCAGCCCTCCCCGAAAGTTCGACTACCTTTTCCCCGCCGATAGGTTGGCATTATATTTCAAACAAGGGGGCATGCAAGGTAACGCCTTATGGGGGTTCAGCCAAAATGGGGTTGGATCATCCGCTGCTAACGCGTTTTGCCCAGCGAGGTTTTGTTGGCGGAATTCATTTTCAAGGACAGTATTCATTCGGGAAGTTCCCCAGTCCGGGAGGCAGCTTCTAGAAACTGCCCAAGGAGATTTGCACGAGGTTAGGAAAAGGTCAAGCTCGAAGATTTCAATTTAAACGGGACGATATAGGAAAACCTTGCCAACCACTTTACGCTGAAGTGTATAAGCATTACTGGGTTAACTCAAAAAGTGTGACTTGCAGGCACCCGTTGGGAGAGAAACCTTTGGCAATAATCCAAGGCATCGGGGCTTTCAGAGTGAATCTGGATAAAGCAGCAGGGTAAAAGGTAATGACGAAAGATCGTCGGCGGTTACCATAAGTTTTCGGAACGTCGTTTTCGGAGCGGTAAGCAGGTTTGGTGCAGTTATCCTATGCCGCAACATTTAACGGGGATGGGCCTGCTGAGTTCGTTGGCACCGGCTGCCTCTTAGATCATCGAGTTTATCGCGGGGCGAATGCCACATGAGTTTAGCAGAGGTCCGTTGGAGTCGATTCGCCTGGCAGCTTCGGGAGAAACTGGCACCTGGGAGAGAAAACGGAAGGGAAAGCCTTCGGGAGATCAACCGATGAATGCCCATGATTCTAATATTCGGCCCGGTTTGGATCCCGAAAATCGGCAGGTTGACCCAAGCCAACCGGTGCCGGAAAACCCGGAGCGAAATCTTCCGCCTAAGGAAGTAGCTCACGAAGATCTTGGCCGGTTGCCCACCGATCAATTCGCTCCGCCCGAATCCTCGATCCAATCCCCGGGTCAATTCCCCGCTTGTGACCGTACAGATATCAGTGGTGCGGATATCAGTGGTCCGGGCACCTGCGATTCGAGAGGCGAGGATTTCGGTAGCGGCGATATGCCGCAATCGGCCCCACCAAGTGCCGAACCTTCCTCAGTCAGCGCCGAAGCTTGCGCGTCAAATGCCGAGAGTTCCCCGCCAAGTGCCGAAAGTTCTCGGGCGGAATCGGAGGAAATTGTGGCCATGCTTCGCCAATCCGGCGTCATAAGAAGCTCCGGTTGGGTTGGCGCACTTTGGCGTCAAATAGTCTATTGGAGCCTGTGGTTTGTGGTAATCGGCAGTCTTATCGGGGCTGTGACTTTGGTGTTTTCGGAGCAGACCCACGATTGGCTTTCGGGGATCGTTGGAAAGCCATTGATGCGGCAAAAGCCGGATGAGCTTTCCGCACCCACTCCGGCAGTGGGTGATTCGGCAGATCTGCCCGCACCGGAAAAGTCGATCCTTGAGTTGATCCAAGCACCGCCGGCAAAACCGGTTGACCCTGCTACGATTTTGGGGCTGAGTTCTGAGATTCCGCAAACCGCCGAAGCCCTTAACAAAGAAGCGTTCGAAACCTGCGAGAAGTTGATCGGGCAATTGCCCCATCGGCCCGAGCCTTACGCGTTGGCTGCTTTCCTTTATAACCGTCATGGTCGTAGCAGCGAGGCGGAGAGCCACTGGCAAAAAGCGATTGAAATTAACCCGCATTTTGCTCCGGCATACACGGGTCTGGGCTTAGTGGCGGCAGATCGGGGGGATTTCGAGGCCGCCATCCGGCACCTCCGCAAAGCCGTGCAATTGGACCCGTATGCCGGTCAAGCCCACAGCCTCTTGGTTGATGTCCTCCTCAGGCAAAGTTCGGCGGAGGAAGCTCTGGCAGCAGCGCGTCAATATGTCAGCCAATTCCCCTTGGCCGCAGATAGTCACTATTGGCTTGGACAAGCGCTCCTGGAACTCCGCAGGGATGGAGAGGCGAAATCCGCCCATGAAATGGCCGTCAAATGTGATCCGACCTACACGGCCGCCTATCATTCTTTGGCCATGGTTTGCGCCCGATTAGGTCTGCGGGAAGAGTCTCGTCAATGGCGGCAAAAATTCCAGGAACTTAAAGAGAAGGATTTAGAGGCGGACCGCGCACGCAGTCGGCATTATCTGGATTTACCTCAACAGCAAAAACTGGCGGCCAGCTATCACTTCGCAGCCGGCAATGTTCACGCAAGCTTCGGCGATCCTCAAAAAGCGGAGGCCCATTGGCTTCGGGGTTCCGCGATCGCGCCACAATCGGTCGATTGTCGCCTTGCCCTTGCCGAGCATTACGAGCGGCAGGATCGGCTCTTCGATTCCCTGGAACAATGGGAGGCCTTGGTGCGCATTGCCCCGGAAACGCCCGGTTATTGGTACCGCAAAGGAAAGGTCGAAACACGGTTAGGCCAATTTGATGCGGCGGAGCAATCGTTACGCTCAGCGATCGAGAAAGCTCCACAGTGGGCAGAACCCTACACGGCCCTCGTCGACCTTTCCTTGCAGTATGGCCACTCGGTCCAAGATCTTATAAAGTTTGCGGAAACGGCTGCCAAGCTTGCCGCCACCGTGCAAAACTATTTGGCTTTGGCAGCCGTTCGCGATAAGTCCGGCGATCGACCCGGGGCGATTGCTGCCGTCGAGGAAGCCTTGAAACTTCAGCCAGACCATCCCCTTTTGGGTCCAACTTACGAAACACTTTTGCGGTCGAAAAATGAACGCTAATGGGCGAATACGAACCGGGTTTGTCCACGGAAAAAGCTTTTGCAAAAGCCTAAAGTTTGGGCAAGAGGAAGAAATGGTGATCCGTTCCGCTGCTCAAACCGCTTTTCCCTGGGAGGAAACCCCTGCGGCAGCGCCGGTTCCAGGAGCCGGTAACAAAGGCGCGGTGGGTAGCGAAACATCGGTCCGCCCCCAGGTGCAGAATCATCTTTCTTTGCTCCAGCGGCTCGGTGCAACTTGCCAACAAGTACCTCGGGCCGCATTACCCGGCGAAAACTTTTCCAAGCCAAAAATCGAATATCGAAAATCCGCGATCGGTTCTGGTTCGCAAGGGATGATACGAATTAATTGCCGACGTGCTAGTCCTCTTGTGGGCAAAGCTGCACCATTTGCCGACAAAGTTCTACTGGGTGGATTTTCTATCGGCAAAACTCGAATATGTAATCCACCTGTCGGCAGCCGATTGGTTTGCAGCTTGCTGGCCAGCCTGCTGATTGCGTGGTTGGTGGCGGCCGGCCCTGGGAGTGCAAAAGCGGCAGAGCCGGCACCCATCCAATTTCAGGATCTCTCAGGGCAAGTCGGAATTCATTTTCGCCACACCGATGGTAGCAGCGGGCAACGCTGGGTCATCGAGCCGATGACCGCTGGCTTAGCCACGTTCGACTATGACGGCGATGGTTGGATCGACATCTACTTTCTCAACGGTGCCCCCCTGCCGGGCTATCCCCCCACCGCGGAGCCGCCCCGCAACGCTTTGTACCGCAATTTGGGCAATTGGCAGTTCGCCGAGGTCACTTTGGAGGCAGCCGTCGGTGATCAAGAGTACGGTCTTGGGGTTGCTGTCGGCGATTATAATAACGACGGCTTCAGCGATGTTTACATCAGCAATTTCGGGGCAAATGTTCTTTACCGCAATAACGGGGATGGCACCTTCAGCAATGTGACCGAACTGGCCCAGGTCGCCACCGGCAACGGAATCCCCGCGGAAACCAAGGTGGGGGCCGGGGTCTGCTTTCTAGATTATGACGTCGATGGCAACCTAGACATTTACTGCGCCAATTACATGCGGTTTCGTTTCACCGACAACAAGGTGCCCGTCGTGGACGGTATTCCGCGATATGCGGGCCCCAAGGACTTCGACCCGGAGGCGGATATCCTCTTTCGTAATAACGGCGAGGGCAGTTTCAGCGACGAAAGCCTCAGCTCCGGCATCGGCAAACATAAAGGCACGGGCATGGGGATTGTCGCTTTGGACTACGACCGCGACGGCGACAGCGACGTCGCCGTGATGAACGATGTCCGCGGGAATTTCCTTTTTGAAAACCACGGAAATGGTCGATTTGAGGAGGTGGCCCTCGACCTCGGGGTCGCCTATAACATCGACGGAATGGAGCTGGCCAGCATGGGGGTCGATGCGGGTGATTTCGACGGCGATGGCTGGCTCGATCTATTCCAAACCTCTTATTCCAGCGAATTACCCGCCCTTTATCGCAATACCGGCACGAAATTCTTCGAGGACGTCACGCGCGCCACCGGGGTGGGGCTCGGTACCTACCAGCATGTTACCTGGGGCACAGGCTTTGGTGATTTCGACCACGATGGACACCTCGATCTTTTTATTGCCTGTGGTCACTTGCAGGATAATGTCGAATTGTACGATGATACCACCAGTTACCGCGTGCGGAATGTGGTGATGCGGAATATCGGACGCGGCAAATTCGTCAATCTTTCGGAAGCATGTGGCGACGGATTACGCCCAGAATTCAGCAGCCGCGGCATTGCTATAGATGATTTGGATAATGACGGCCGGCTCGATGTCGCCGTGCTCAATTCTCGCGATCATCCGACGATCATCCGCAACACTTCTCCTTGCTTGGGAAACCACTGGGTGCAAATTCGACTCATCGGGCGAGAAAAGAATCGAGAAGCCGTAGGTACCCGGGTCGAGGTTGTCGCCGGCGGCCGCCGCTACACCGCCGAGGTCCACAGCGGTCGCGGCTATCAGAGCCACTTCGGCAGCCGGCTCCACTTCGGATTGGGACGAGCCGAAAGGATCGAAAAGGTCGAGGTTTATTGGTTGGGGAGTCCCCCCGAATCCTGGAGCGATTTGCCCGTAGATCAGCGAATCACCTTGATCCAAAAAGGACCTGCCATATTCGATCCGTGATTCCCGGCTTCGACCCCGAGTATGGCGGCACGAAAATCGGTTCCTTTTGACCCTCAATGAGAATGACCCAACGATTTGCCGGGATTCTTTCCCACTGCTGAGTCGGGCCGCCGAGCCAGCGAACTTCGATTCGGTCCACCTCCGCGGCCGGGCCCAAGCCGAAATGCAAGCGCAATCCGCAATGCCCTTGATAACTCCGCCCGCTATGAACCTCTTTGACTTGTTGCCGGTCCCCTATCCACACGGTCACTTGGGAACCCACGGCATCTCGCGATGCGCGGGTGCCAAGCAAGCTCACATGGATCCAGTGCTGCCCCCTCGCCGGCGAAATATTCCGGATTACCGTGGGACGTTCCCGGGCATTAAGCACCACTAAATCTACCAGCCCATCTTCGTTCAAATCGTCGGCGGCCGATCCTCGGCTACTATATTCGGGTAGAAGACCGCTGCCGCACTCGGCCGTGATCTCGCGAAAGATTCCATTCCCCAAATTCATGAGCACGCAGTTGGGAGCATGATAAGTGATGTGCTCGGCAAGCGTTTCCAAATTATCCTGAGTGTTGCCGTTGGCAAGAAATAGATCTTGGTCGCCGTCGAGGTCGAGATCCGCAAAGTTTGTCCCCCAATTGATGTACGGATAAGCGGAAGTACCGGGCATAGCCAGGGTGGTGCGATCCTCGAAATACCCCTGACCACTATTGTGGTAAAGGGCCGGCTGCTGCTCGGAATAAGCCGTGTGGAAAAAGTCCAGCCACCCGTCATTATCGTAATCGGCACAATCCACGCCCATGCTGGCCAAATAGCGGCCCTGCGAGTCGAAGGCCAGCCCCCGCACCATCCCCACCTCGGAGAATTTGCCGGAACCGTCGTTTTCGAAGTAATAGTTATGGGCCACATCGTTGAGGACAAAAATATCGGTATCGCCGTCCCGATCCGCGTCAGCACAAATCATTCCCATGCCCGTACCGGCGCCGTCCTCGATAATTCCCGCCTCCTGCGTAATATCGCTGAAACTTCCATCGCCATTATTGCGGTACAAGATGTCGTTTACGCCGTCATAAATCATCGGGCCCGGATAGATGTGCCGCCCCTCCACGATGTGGGGTTTATACGTTTCAAAAGAAAAGTTCACATAATTGGCCACATACAGATCCAAATTGCCGTCGGCTTCGATATCGAGGAAGGCAGCTCCCGCACCGACTAAATCTCCGGCGCCCACCCCTGCCTCAGCAGTCAACTCGCTGAAGGTACCATCTCCGTTGTTGCGGTAGAAAACATTGGGGCCGAAATTGTTGACATATATATCGCCAAAACCGTCGTTGTTGTAATCGCCGACTGCCACACCTAATCCAAATCCTGTATCGCCAACACCTGCCGCCTCGGTCACATCGACGAATTGCCAATTTCCGCCATTGCGGTAAAGGGCATTCCGCGGCAACTCCCCCAGCGGCTCACAACCCGGCAAAAGGGCTCCATTGAGGAAGTAAATGTCGATCAACCCATCACCATCGTAGTCGAAGCTAGCTAAGCCTGCGGTGACGGTTTCAACGATGTATCGCCGTCCGCTGCTACCGTCGGTGTGTCGCCAGGTTATCCCGGTTTTTTCTGTGATGTCTTCCAGTAGAATTGCTCCCGGAAACTCCCGGGTATTGCTGAGGGGCCGCCAAATCATCCACGATACCCCGAAAACCGCAGCGATCATGCCGCATAGCCCCAGTCCTGCACCCATCCAAAGAGCTCGGAAATTCATAATCTTGCCCGCCCAATCCATGCCAGATGGTTGAGGATGCTTGGCGATCGAATTCGCCGCTTGTCCCCTGCTTTCGGACTCTTCTGGGGGCACGAGTGATGTGTTCCCGAATTCCGGAGCTTTGCGGTTCCCCAAAAGCCCCGAAAGAAGATCACATCGCGGCCAATCACCCACCCCGAATCATGAGGACACACTCATCCTGGGGCGACACATTCATCCTGGTGAGTACACCAGGTCAGCCGGAACAGATCATTATTCGAGTTGCCCTACCGACATTCCCCCGTAGCTCGCAGCACTCATTGGTTCATATCACACAGCAAGACTTACCTCTGGTAATAACGAAAGGCACGCAGGTCGGTGCAACGCGGTAAGGCCTGCTATCATGGGGCGTGGGAACTCAGTAAGATCCGCCCGGCGGATACGCCCCCGCATCCAAGTTCAAAGGTGGTTCCCCCCGTTGACCGTTGCATTAATTTTCATTCGGGATGGACTGGCGCCATTTGCTTTGAAGTCGCGCAAACAGTTGCCGAATTTCCTGTTGTCGTGGCTCCAGCTCCATTGCCCGTTTGGCCGCGGCGATGGCTGCCTGCAAATCCCCACGCCGCTCGCAAATTTGAGCCAGCATTTGATAGTTGGCAGCCGTAGGCTGGAGTTGCACCGCTTTTCGGGCCGCCTCGTATGCTTGCTCTAAGTTCCGATTCTCATAAGCATAAACCTGAGCCAATGCGATCCATCCTTCGAACCGTTCAGGACGTAGCTCCACAAAGCGGCGGAAACTCCGCTCGGCATCCTCCAACCGCCGCAATTGGACATACTTCATTCCTAAAGCAAGGTGGAAATTGGCTTGCTCCGGATGAGCTTGACTCAGCTCCTCGAGCCGCAACAAGGCTTCTCCCCATTGGCCCTGTCGTTCGTACAAGGAAACCAGTGCCAAGCGCGCCTGGATTTCCTGCGGATTAAGGGCCGCTGCCCGCTTCCAATGCTCCTCGGCACTTGATGGATCCTCGTAAGCCGCGTAGACTTTTCCCGCTTCAACGTAGGTTGCCACCAGTGCTTCCCGGGCAGCCTTCAAATCGTCGTACGGATGCCGGCGTCCCTCGGCGGGCATCCGATCTGCGGTTTCTAAGGCTGCGAATTCGCGACGATAACGCGCCGCTTCTCCTTTGTGCCCCAAGCGATCGCACACGGTGGCCAAGGCATAATACACGGGCTTAGCCTTCGGATCGATGGCCAACGCACGCAAGTGACACTGCTTCGCCTCATGAAGCCGGCCCTGCTGAGCGTACACTTGCCCTAGTCCGAACCATCCTTCCACGGATTCCGGGGAAAGCTCCAAGTGTGCCGCAAATTGCGTGACGGCCTCCTCCGTTTTGCTCAACTGGCTGAGGACTTTGGCGTAGGAGAGCCGGATGTCTGCCCGGTTGGGATCCGTCTCCAAAGCACGCCGGAACCACGACGAAGCTTCCTCCAATTGGCCCCGCAAGCGTGCTTCCTCCCCCAAACTGTAGCAAGCATCCGGGTAACCCGGGAACAAAGCCAACGATCGCTTCCAGGCTCGTACAGCCGAAGTAAGCTTTCCGAAGTGGCTCAAAACCAGTCCATACACACACATCGCCTCGGCACTGCCGGGGAATCGCCTTCGCAAACGCTCCGCAACGGCCAAGGCCTCCGATCGGATCACCTGAATCTCCGGAGATACCGCCTGCCACTCGTCCCGAGAACCGACGAGCCAACTTATCGCCGGGCTTTGCTCTAGCCACCCCCAAATTCCTGGCAAGCCTTCCCCCCGCAGATAAACCCCTACACCAACACCGCCAAGTAGAACCAAGCAAAAAGCGAACCCTAAACCCCAAAAAAATTGCCGCGAAACTCGCCGCCGAGCCCCACTATCTGCGGCGGTTTTTTCGACCTGCGAGGGCTTTTCGGGATCGGCGGAATTGACCTGCTGGTTCATGACCCCGTCCAACATAAGCGATCATTTACATGATTGTACCGGGCAAAAACCCTCTAGTTTCGTGGAATCTCGCGCGAAAGGTTGCCTGAAAACGAACTCCCTCTAGATAACATGCAAGTACCGCCCACGCGTTTCCTCATTTTTCATCGGGATGTTCGCCGCGAAAAACTCGCGGAGAATCCTTGTGGATCAAAATCACGTGCGATACATCCGGAACAACTCCCTAAGGGTAAACAAGCCGAGCTACACTGGGGCATAAGCAGGTGCTATTTCAAGGCCGTGTGACGCTGCCATTACCACCGCTTGACTCCGCCACAGGCAAAAGATGCAAAGCTGACCAATCATCGGGAATGATCCTCCCAATCTTCCGGCGAGCGCTTTAGGGCCTTCCGATTTTCGAAATACTTGGAAATGTCCTAGCAAACGGCTTGCGCGGACATCGGCTCAAGCGCACTTGCCTACCCCGCTCGAATCTATTATAAACCGCCAAATCGCCCGACATAAAACCGCTAAAACCTCTCTGGAAGCCAGTACTTCCAAGCGAGAACCTCCAATGGTCGCCTTCCACTGGCGTGCATGAGAGACACCACAAAGTACAGACAGCAATTTACGCCCCGATACCCCCTTATAAAGATGGCAAATGCATCACCATTGGACGACACGCCGATAAAAAAAGCACCGCCGAAGTACCCCTCCGGCGGTGCATTGACTTGCCAAAATCAGGAGCAAACTAACCCCGAAAATTCCTCGCCCCTTCGAGGTCACACACGGAATCTAATGGCTCTTTCGTACTCTTCTACTAATAATTCTTCCTTTACTGCTTCCTTGCACGAACGCTAGTCCTGACAATGAGCGGCGAAATGTCCCTCCTTTTCGACAAAGGGGAGCTTTTCTCGCTGAGCTAAATGCTCAACTACCCGGGTTTCCTTGGCCAATATCCAAGGTGACCTCTTGATTGGTGTTTAAGTCGAACACGAAAGGCGTTTTGTCCATGGTAAATCTCCCTTGGAACAAGTCGCCCCCGTGCTCCTTCATCGAAGGATCCTGCGGGTCATATTGTTGTTGGGCCCCGGTATGGCGCAAACCTACCTTATAACGGCCCGCCGGGATACCTTTGCCGGCACCGTCCATCACGAACGTACCGTCCGGCTGAACACTCGTACTCCAAGACTGGCCACCCGCCACCATCTTGCCGGCGCTGTCGACAGGCCAGAAGGTCACTTCAACCCGGGCTACTCCGACTTGATATTCCTGACCCTCAAACCGGACCGGCTGGCCGCCTTCTACGAGCCTGCCCTTGATTGTCACCAGCCGCTCGCCCATGCCGCCACAACCGGCCAGTCCCACCAAGAGCAAACAAAGCACACTCCAACGCCCATACTGCCTGGACATAATCTCCCTTCCTCCAATGTTGCTATGACCGATCTTTCGCGGGTCGGCTAATGCAACTTCTTTTTGACTCGCGATTCAGAGGGACACTATACGCACAGAAACAACACGTAAAGGCACCACCGGAACGCGCAAATCCGCAAATTTGCAAAGCTTACTGCGGTATTTCGACCGTTTGCCCATCAGCACGATGGAAGATTCGGGCGAAAGTCAAGATATCGATTGTGTAGGGGATGAACTTCACCGACCCGTCGCCCAAAAGGATATTCACGCCCGCCGGATGCGAGGAGCCAAAACGCGGCTCCGGATCGCCGGAATCGATTCGGTCCGGCATTGGCCGGTAATTTCCGCGGCGGACCACGTCCCAGTCCCAACCGCAGATATAGCCCTCATTATCCCAACCAGGGTTGCCCGGAATGGTCCGGAGGCTGTGCCGCTTTTCGCCCACCATGCCGACATTCGAGGTTCCATCTCGCAAATCCGACAAGGTTAGCACGCGGCACTCGCGGTCGGTCCCCGTGTAGCCTGTGGGGCAGCGGGTGCGCACAATCGCACCACTCCCGTTCCAAGAATATTGGGGGAACGCGGCATCTGCCGCGGAGGAATTCCCACCGAAGGCATCCAGAAGGTCTCCCCAGTTCCACCACTCATTTTCGCAGCAACCTGCATAGTCGTTTTTGCCGACATAAATATTGGAGGGCTGCGAAACTGTCGTCATTCGGTAACGGTTCTGCGGGGGTGAACCACTGTAATAATCCGGCTTGGCTGCACGGCGGCTTGGGCAGTAATACGCAGGAATGGCGTACTGCATCGGCTCCCAAACCCGGGCAATACCCGTCTTGCCGGCTCCTTCGTGGACTGACTTTTGTTCGAGATAAGGGAGGATTTGGTACATCCAACCGGCACCCTGTTGTGGGGCTACTTCTGGAGAGCCGATGTAATTGTTGCTGGCATCGCCCGTGAAGCTCGGGAAGTCCTCCCAGCCATGCCCCCCGGTGGGCAAGAACTTGTGAATGTCGTGGTGGTTGTGGATGGCCAAACCGACCTGCTTCAAGTTATTCGTACACTGGCTCCGCCGTGCGGCCTCCCGAGCAGCCTGGACCGCAGGGAGCAAAAGTGCGATCAAAATGCCGATGATCGCGATGACTACCAACAGCTCTACCAACGTAAACCCGACGCGTCTACGAGAGCGAACTTTCATGGCGACTTCCCCCAAAGTACAAAGTGAAGGGTTTTGAGGACAGAATACACCAGCACACAGCTTCGCTGAACATATCCATTACGGGACTCGAACTTGCCCCCTAAACTCGAAAACACGCACATCGAGTTACCGGGAACGCCGATTGAGGCATCAGCCTTTTAGACGGCGGGGCCCTTCGAAACTGCAATCTCTTTACATTGCCCCCGAAAAAACACCGCTAGCAGGATAACCACCCAAGCATTTGCCCTTATAGCGTTTTTCCTGAGCAAAGTCAACTCTCTAAACTTATTTTGCTTGCAAATTTTCTGTTTTTTCGAGGTAAAGCCCCCCAAGCTTCGCCGCCGTGCGGATTACAACCGGCCTAGTGGGCGGTAAAGTCGCGAAAAAATTTGCCGAAATGGAGATCTTTCGGTCCTGATTCCGAACCCAAGAAACGATTCAAAGAAAAAACTTTGAGTGCGTTTCATGCGAGGGATAGCCCCGCTCGCACCAAAAATTTCGTCAAATTCCTAGTCCCGCTAATTCCTAGTCCCGCTGGGCCAAACCCCCGCTTTCGGGTCCGATTCACCCCTTCTTTAGAGGCCGATTTTGTATGATCTTTTTATACTACATCTTTTCTACTACTCTTTTTTCAGTTCTATTACGGTGGTCCCGGCAGCACGGACCCTTAACAAATGAAATGCCCAGTTGTTTGAGAAAGTGCTTGCAGGGGACTCCGCCGTGGGGTAATATAACGATCCTGGGCCGTGATCGAAGGGGGGAACTGCATCGTCCTTGCGCCGCAAGGGAGTTCGGGGGTAGCTGGATTGCTCCCGTGCCTCCAGGCCAAACGCACAAATCGAAGGGCCGGGAGTTTATTCTTCGATTTTGCGGCCGAGACCAAACCGGCTCGTTCGTTCCAGGAAAATCTTGTTTAAGGAAAATAAACGACTTTTAACGGCTTTTTTCCGGTAATGTCGTCACCCGGACCTTCATAATGTAACAAGCACGTAAAGGCTCATTAAAATCTTATCGGTCGGAAAATAAGCGGGTTAAAGAATTAAAGAAGTGTTGAGACCGGATGCCCAAAGTAGGTCATGGAGAGATACGGGAAGAGCCAATCGCGGTGGCGTCGAACGGGGGTATTTTAAAAAACCTTTGGAAATCTTTCGCCGTTAGAAATCTTTCGTGAATGAATCCTCAGAGGTTAGGGTGGAACCGTTATATCCGTTTAATTCTCGGTCATCCCAAAGTAAGATTGGTGTGGTGGTCGGAAATCCGATTCGCAGTTAAGGCCTTGGGCCAGCTGTTCTAATCAAACTTCTAGCGCCGCGATTCATTGGGGAAACGGTCGGTGGCACCAGAAGCGTATCCGCCCGAAACGTATAATCGTGTGGCGACAGGGGAGCACGCAGATTCTTCTGCGGCGCATCTGCTTTCGGCAAGCC
Organism: uncultured Thermogutta sp.; assembly: GCA_937128505.1. Classification (GTDB taxonomy): domain Bacteria; phylum Planctomycetota; class Planctomycetia; order Pirellulales; family Thermoguttaceae; genus DTLM01. The sequence goes on along the minus strand of CAKZMM010000110.1, from coordinate 52,961 downwards.
CTAGAGAGCCTTCCGGTGCAGCGGGTAGTTCCCCCCGAGTGTCGACGCCAAAGCGGCCGATCATTCGGCCGGCAATCCTCGTGATTGGGGCGGTTCTCCTTTTATCGGCGGGAATGTTTCGGTTATTTTGGGCTAAAGTGGGTAATACCCCGGAACTGGCGCAGGAATCCGCCGAACCGATTCCGTCGGCTATTTCTCCCATTTCTCCTGAGGAGCTTGCCGGTTTGGGGCCTTTACACCGGGAGGCCGTCGCTTTGGCCGACCGATTGCTCGCGGATTATCCCGGCGACCCCCAAGCCATGTTCGTTCGCGGTCTGATCCTCAACAAGTTCCTCAGTCGCGATCGAGCGGTGGCTTGCTGGCTTGAATGCATTCGAATTGCTCCCGAGATGGCCGAACCGTACTATTGGATCGGTTTCGATCTTTTTAAGCGGGGCTCATATCGGGAGGCAATGGAGCGGCTCAAAAAGTCGATAGAACTTGGCGTTGCGATATCGGATGTTCGGGTGGTACTCGGCGAAGCTTGGATCAATTTGGGGCAGCCACGCGAAGCGGTTACCGTGCTGGAAGAACAAATCGCCCGATATCCTCAGCATGCAGCCGGCTATTTTTATCTGGGCCATGCTTATTGGCTTCTAGGCGAGTTGGACCGGGCAGAGGAACTTTTCACCCGTGTCACCGAACTATCGCCGAACAACTATCAAGCTTGGCATAGCCTCGCGAAGATCGCCCAGAAAAAGGGCGATCATAATCGAGCCGAAACTTATTTCGCCCGATGCAAGGTGCTGCAAACTGCTTTCCACGAGGGACACCAGGAAAAACGGCGGCAGTATGACGATATCGAAAGTTTGGAGACCAGTCTCGCGTCAGCCTATACGGATTCAGGGCGGATCTACCTCGGCAAGGGCAACCTGGAGCAAGCTGAAAGAGATTGGCGTCGCGCCGCGGAGGTGGACTCAAAACATGTGGAATGTCGCCTGCTACTAGCCGACTTATTTGTCCTGCGAAAGGACCTCTCAGCCCTCGGATCCGTCATCGAAGAACTCTGCCAACTTGAGCCGGGTAATCCCACCCATCTGATGAATCGCGCAGCGCTCCGCGCGAATTTGGGCCGCTTCCAGGAGTCGGAAAGCGATTACTTACAAGTCTGCCAATTAGCTCCCGATCGGGCCGAGGGGCTCATGGGCTTAATCGAGCTTTACTTGCAGTTTGGTCGATCGCCGGAGAAAGCAGTCCAGTTGGCCGAAAAGTTAGTTCGATCGCACCCTGAGGCCGCGAGTTACCATCTTTTGGCCCGCAGTTATTGGGCAGCAGGTCAGCATCGGAAAGCCATCGAGGCAGCGGCCCGGGCCGCCGAGTTGGATCCCGGCGATTCCCGCTACGCCGCGTTTCATCAGCGATTGGTTCAGTTGGAGTTCTCGGGGGGGACGCCGCTCGAGTGATGCTCGAGCCTTAATCGGGTGTCGGCTTGAGAAGGTTTCTGCGATTCGGGTATACGGGTTTCTTCGCGCGTTTTCGGGCTTTTAATCACGCGGTTTTTCGAGGGAAAAGCAACATGGCCCTCTGGGGGTGGAGGCCCATTGCCGTAGCATGCCTGGCCGTGGCAGTTTCCGGAGTGTTGGGGATCTACCTTTTTCCGCAGCTCCGTGGGTCGCGCTATCCGATTCACTTCCGCGATGTGACCTCCCGGAGCGGCATCACCTGGCGACATACCGATGGCAGTAGTGGTCAAAAGTACATCGTGGAGACGGTCACGGCGGGAGTTGCCACGTTCGATTATGACGGCGACGGTTGGATCGATATCTACTTTCTCAACGGTGCCCCGTTGCCGGGTCATCCGTCCGTCACCGAGCTATCCCGCAATGCCTTGTACCGCAATTTGGGGGGCTGGCGATTTGTCGACGTCACGGTCGGCGCAGCGGTCGGCGATCTCGGCTTCGGCCTTGGTGTCGCCGTGGGCGATTACAATAACGACGGTTTCGGCGACCTGTATGTCAATAACTTCGGCCCCAATGTCTTCTACCGCAATAACGGTGATGGAACATTCAGCGATGTAACGGCCGAGACGCAGTTGTCGGCAGGTGATCGAGTGGGAGCGGGAGCCGCTTTTCTGGATATCGAACTCGACGGTGATCTTGATCTCTATGTGGCCAATTACGTGCAGGTAGATCTCAATCGGCATCCCCAGCGTACGGCCGGGGGATTTCCCGTATATCCGGGACCGATGGATTTCATGCCCGAGGGTGATCTGCTTTTCCGCAATAATGGCGACGGTACTTTCGCCGATATTACCGCGGAGGCAGGCATCGCGGCTTATGCCGGAACCGGTATGGGGATGATTTGCGCCGATTTTGACCGCGATGCCGACACCGATATTTTCGTCCTCAACGATGTAGCGGGTAACTTCATCTTCATCAACGATGGCCGCGGACACTTCAGCGAAGAGGGGCTACGCCTCGGAGGTGCTTTCAATGCCGACGGCCGTGCCTTAGGGAGCATGGGAATCGATTGCGGCGATTATGACCTCGACGGATGGCTGGATTTCTACGGCACCTCCTACGCCCGGGAACTGGCCGTACTTTATCGCAACTTGAGGGGCGAGGCTCTGGAAGACGTGACGATTCAGGCCGGTGCCGGGGCAAGCACCTTTGCCCATGTCACCTGGGGCGTTGCCTTCCTCGATGCAGATAACGACACAGACCGCGACCTCTTTGTCGCCTGCGGTCACCTGCAAGATAATATCGAACAATTCGATTCCACCGGCCTGTACGAGGCGCCCAATCTACTTCTGGAGAATACGGGCCAAGGCCGCTTTGCCGATATTACCGGATTGGCCGGCGACGGTTTGTGGCCGCGGCGGAGCAGCCGGGGTGTTGCCGCCGATGATCTGGATCACGACGGCCGGGTCGACCTGGTGGTGCTCAACTCCCGTCGCGAACCGACCATCTTGCGGAACGACTCGTCTCCGGCCGGGCATTGGCTTCAAATCGTCCTTCTTGGTCGCACAGGCAATCGCGACGCGGTGGGCTCGCAGGTGGGGGTGGCAACCGGCAATTTGACTCAATGGGCCGAAGTCCATAGCGGCCGTGGTTATCAGAGCCATTTTGGAACCTGCCTCCACTTCGGCGTAGGCGAATCTGCCGAAGCCGACTGGATTGAAATCCGCTGGCACGCTGGGCCGGTGGAAAGAATTCACCACATCGGTGCGAATCGACGCATCCTTGTGGTGGAAAACTGCGGTATCGTGGCTTCCTGGTACCCGGACCGGTAGGCTTGCCCCCGGCCACTTTTCCGGAGGTTACTTCTAAATCGCCCCGGCGGAAGTGTGTTGCCGGATGCGAAATCAAGCCTACCGTTGCGCTGGTTTAAGCTTCCCCAGATCCCATCCCCCGGCTGGTGAGCAATCGGAAGCGGCGCCACCGCCATCCTCCAGGCGGTTCGGCCAATTTCTTCCGTGGGTTTGCCCACTTATCCGTGGGATTGCTCACGGGCCAAGAACATCTTCCGCCATGGGGCGAGTTTATGTTTTCGCCTCAGGGGCGGTCGAGTCAAGTAAGGACAGGGGTCCTTGCAGCCCGAGCGATCGCTTCTTGCCCGAGGGGCCCTTGGTGACCTAAACGATTTATGACGCCGCGCCCCCTTGGGCAAATTCGCTCAACTTTTACTGGGAGAACTGCCTGTGTTTTAGGGAAAGCGGCTCGGCCTCTATCCCGAGCTTTGTGTTACCGCTTTAGGCTCTCTTGAGAATGCTGGCCCTGAGGCGGCGACTTTGGCTCTTGACCATTTTTCTCGTCCAGGTCACAAATATAGCGTTCTATGCAAGAAGGTTGTGCGCATGCAAGATAGGGGAACTCCGAAGTGGAACCCTGGCAAGAAATTCGAAACGAACTTCAGGCGGCTTTGGGAAGCGCCAAGCGACTAGATGAAGTCGAGCAAATCCGCGTGCGTTTTCTGGGCCGAAAAGGAAAAATTACTCTTTTGGCCAAAGAAACGGGCTTTAGCCGTCTTACACCGGAGGATCGCCGCCATTGGGGAAGTCAGCTCAATAGTTTGAAGCGGTGGGCTGAGGAGAGCATCGAGCAAGCCCTGGCAGAGGCGCGGGCTAGGGAAGCAGCTCGTGCCGCCGAAGCGAGTCGGGCTCGGCTTGATGTGACGTTGCCGGGTATCGAACGGCGTGTGGGAAGCTTGCATCCGATTTCCTTGGTCCAAATGGAGCTGGAGGACATTTTCCAGGGGATGGGTTTCATGGTGCTTACCGGTTATGAGGTGGAAACGGAGTACTACAACTTCGATGCGCTCAATATCCCGCCGGATCATCCGGCCCGGGATATGCAGGATACCTTTTGGCTAGATAACGGCATGATCCTCCGGACCCACACGTCGGCTAATCAGGTGCGGGCGCTGGAGGAGTTTGGGGCGCCGTTACGGGCCATTTTCCCCGGCCGCTGTTTTCGCTACGAGGCGATGGATGCCAGCCACGAGAATACCTTCTATCAACTGGAAGGTTTGCTGGTGGATCGGGATATTTCCGTGGCGAACCTGATCGCGGTGATGAAGGCGCTATTGGGCGAGGTGTTTCACCGGGAGGTCAAGGTGCGGCTGCGACCCGGGTTTTTCCCCTTTGTGGAGCCGGGCTTTGAATTGGATCAGCAGTGCCCTTTCTGTGACGGTGTGGGTTGCTCGGTGTGCAAGCAAAGTGGCTGGATCGAACTCATCCCCTGCGGCTTAGTTCACCCGAAGGTGCTTGAATACGGGAGAGTGGATCCGACACAGTTCACAGGGTTTGCGTTCGGCATGGGCTTGACGCGGCTGGCCATGCTGAAGTTCGGCATTCCGGACATTCGGCTCTTTAATTCGGGCGACCTGCGGTTCTGCGAACAGTTTCCCGTGGTTCTCTGAGGCTGTGCGAACAGTTTCCCATGGTTTTCTGAGCAAGGCGGTTAGCGGTCGCCCGGTGCCCGAGGGGTATCTGGGCCGGATGCCCCTCGAGCAAGCACTCAGATGCGGAGGCAACATCGGTGAAAGTATCTTTGGATTGGCTTTCCGATTTCGTGGATTTGGACGGTCTAGAGCCCGATCGAATCGCCGATCGGCTGACGATGTGCACGGCGGAGGTCGAGTCGTGGCACCGCATCAAACGCGCGGTGCACGGAATTGTGGTGGGGGAAATCATTGAGGTTGAGCCGGTGGCTCAAACCGGAGACACACTCCTGCGAAAGACACAAGTAGATTGTGGGAACCGCCGATTCGTGACCGTTTGCGGTGCCGCGAATTGTCGGGTCGGATTGAAGTCGGCTTTCGCGCCGCCAGGGGTGCACTTGGCCGATGGGCAGCCGGTGGAGGTGGTTGAGCTAGCTGGGCATCGCAGCGAAGGGATACTTTGTTCGGCGAAGGAGCTGGGTTGGAGTCGCTGGCATGAGGGGATCGTGGAACTTCCGGATCATTTGGCCACCGGGACGCCCTTGGCTGAACTGATTCCGGAAGAAGATATCCTTCTGGAAATTGACAATAAAAGTCTCACCCATCGGCCCGACCTCTGGGGCCATTATGCTTTTGCCCGGGAATTAGCCGCGATTTTCCGCCGTCCTTTGCGACCGTTGCCGCTTGCAGATTTGAGCCAATTCGATTCGCTCCCGCCGGTGGATTTGGTCGTGGAAGACCTGGAGAATTGCCCCTGTTACGGGTGCCTTGCAATAACGGTTCGCGCGGGTCAACCTTCGCCGCTTGTGATTCAACGGCGGCTTCATGCGCTGGGACAACGAACTTTCAACCTCATGGTCGATTTGACCAACTATGTGATGGGGGAGATTGCCCAGCCGATGCACGCCTTCGATGGCGACTTGGTCCGCGAAATTCGCGTGGCGCCCTTGGGAAGGCATGGCCAATTCGTTACTCTCGACGGACAAACCCGAGAGCTTTTACCGGAAGACCTTCTCATTTGGGACGGGAAAAAACCGGTGGCATTGGCGGGAGTAATGGGCGGTTTGGAAACGGAGGTCCGGCCTGAAACCAAAAGAATTCTTTTGGAAAGCGCGAATTTCAAAGCGTCGCGAATTCGCCGCACCTCGGTACGTCTGGATTTGAGAACGGAATCGGCTCAACGTTACGAGAAAAGTCAACCGCCGGTGAATGTGAAAATCGGTGTGGCCCGATTGGTGCAGTTGCTCCAAGAGGCAACGAGCGATTTCCAGGTAACCAGCCGATTTACCGTGGGGGGTGATCTGGCGGAGCGAGATCGCCCCCTCGAGCTGGCACCGGGAACGCTCGAAAAGCTTGCGGGAACCAGCATCCCGCTGGAGGAGGCTGTGGCGATCCTCGAGCGACTCGGCTTCCGCGCCGAAGTATTTGCCGATGGGCGATTGCAAGTGGGTATCCCCCCGTTTCGTAGTTCGAAAGATATCTCCATCCCCGCGGATATCGTTGAGGAGGTGTTGCGGATTTACGGCTACGACAATATTCCGGCAAAGATGCCGACCTTTCCGCTGCGACCTTTGCGGCGTAACGACCAGCTGCGGTTGGAGCACCGTGCTCGGCGGCTTTTGGCTGCCGGTCATGGATTTTGCGAAGTCCAAACTTACGCCTGGATGGACGATCGACTGTTGGGCCAGTTGGGTTTCGAGCCTAAGAATTGCATGGTCGTCAGGAATCCCATCGCGCAGCATAGTCGCTTGTTACGCACGACACTGATACCAAACCTCCTCGGACTTGTGGAGCGGAACCGGGCAAATCGGGAAGAATTTCGCCTCTTTGAAATCGGGAAAGTCTATCGACTTGCAAGCGGCGGGGCGTGTGATGAGCGGACTTCGCTCGGAGGGATTAGTTTCTCGACGGCGGAACGACGGGACATCCAGCAGCATTTCTTAAGTGTTAAAGGAGCACTACAAGATTTGGGAAAGCTTTTCGGAGGTGAGCCGCTGCGTTTTCGGAAATTGGTCCAGGGGCAAGCCCCTTGGCAACTTGCCGATCGGTGCCTCCAGATCCTTCAAGGCGATCGAGTGCTAGGGGAAATGGGCGTGCTCGAAGGGGAGATCGTTGAGGCGGTCGCTCCTGGCGGAGGCCAAATCGTTTGGTTCGAGCTATGCCTGGATAATTTTCTGGGGATAATCTGGCCGGCACCTCGATACGTTATGCCTCCGGAGTTTCCCGGATCACGGCAGGATTTTTCTCTGCTATGGAATCCCGCAGAAGGCTTCGCGGCCTTGGAAGCGGAGTTGGATCAGTTCCAGCATCCTCTAATCCTTCGCCGCGAGTTCCTTTACGTTTTCACCGGGCGCGGGCTTCCGGAAGGCAAAGCCAGCTATTCTTTCCGTTATTGGATCGGGCTAGCCGACCGGACGATTACGAGCGAAGATATCGAAGGATTTCGACAGGCTTTTCTCCGGTTCCTTGGGAGCCGGCAGATCATCTTGCGTTGAGGACGCATGCATTCGCCCCTGCGCCTTGGGGTTATTTAGCTGCCGGAGAGCAGCGCATCGGCCAGATTCAGCAACCAAACCATGATTCCCTTCTGAACGTGCATTCGGTTGGCTGCCTGAATCACGACAATGCTCTGCGGTCCGTCGATGACTTCGTCGGTCACTTCCTCACCGCGATGAGCCGGCATGCAATGCATAAACACGGACTGCTTGGGGGCGAAGGACATGAGGCGACTATTCACCTGATACGGCGCAAAGACCCGGCGACGTTCCTCCGTTTCCGCCTCCTGACCCATGCTCGTCCAAACGTCGGTATAAACGACCGATGCCTGGCGAACTGCCTCCACCGGATCGTCGACGACCTCCGGCCCGGCGGTCATGCCGGCTTGGCGGAGTTGGGACACATACTGCTCAGAAAATCGATAGCCGGAGGGGGTGGCCATGATCAATCGGACGCCAAGTTTGGCACAGCCCATCGCGAGACTGCGTGCGACGTTATTCCCGTCGCCTACCCAGGCAATGGTTTGGCCCTCCAAGGTGCCGAAATGCTCTTCAATGGTGTACAGATCGGCCAAGGCCTGGCAGGGATGCGCATGGTCGGTTAGCCCATTGATCACACTACAGCCGGCGTGCTGCGCGAAGGTTACCACCGTTTCGTGTGAAAAGGCTCTGATCACCACAAGATCGACGTATTGTCCCAGGACCCGAGCAAAATCGACGGAACTTTCCCGCTTACCGAAGCCGGTTTCCGCCCCGAGATAAAGCGATGTCCCCCCCAATTGAGCGATGCCTGCTTCGAAGCTTACCCGCGTGCGGAGCGACGGCTTTTCGAAAAGCAGAGCCAGCACACGACCTGCCAAAAACGGACAAGCAATGCCCTGGGCGCGACGTGCTTTGAGCTCGCGCGTGATGCGAAAAATCATCCGGATTTCGTCTGGCGACAACGACTCCACCGTCAACAGATGGCGAATCCGAGGCTTTATCGAATTGGAATGCATCCGAGGCACTCCGACGATCGTTTCACAAGGAGTTAGCATTAGGCAAAATTTCGTCTACTTTTCTTTGCTTTGACCTCCGGAAATCCGCAAATTTAGCACAAGTTGCTATTTCTGGGAATTGGGAGTTTCTAGGTCTTCGCTCCTGCTGAAGGCTTTGGTTTTGACGCTCCAGCAGAAAGCCGATTTCATTCATTCTTTGGGTGCAGAGTTGCTGGGAGCAGACTTCCGTAAAGCTATGCCGAGCTCCTATCCACAAAAGCTCATGATGACCTCGCTTAGAAGGGCACAGCCTTCTTGAGCTTGCTCTTTCGTCAAGTTGAGCGCAGGCAAAAGGCGGATCACCGTCTGCTGGGTGCAATTGACCAAGAGGCCTCGTTCCAAGCACTTTTGGACGATAGGGGCTCCGTCGATCGCAAGCTCTACCCCGATCATCACCCCCAGAACGCGCACCTCTCGGACCAGCGGGCAGCGGCTCTGGAGGTCGGTGAGTTGCTCACGGAAAAGCTGTTCCAGCTCCTGCACGTGCGGCAGCAATCCCTCCCGTTCGATCGTTTGAATCGTGGCGACTCCGGCCCGGGCTGCAATCGGGTTCCCCCCAAAAGTCGAGGCATGCATCCCCGGGCGTAAGCTCGGGCCAATCTCCGGTTTGGTCAGCATGACACCCCCGGCCAAACCCCCGCAGACCCCTTTGGCCAAAGTGATGATGTCGGGGACGACATCGAAATGCTGATAGGCAAACCACCGACCGGTGCGCCCGCAGCCCGTTTGCACTTCGTCAAACACCAGTAACAACTGATGCTCATCGGCCAACTGGCGGAGGCCCTTCAAGAATTCCGGCTGGGCAATGCGGATGCCACCCTCTCCTTGAACCGGCTCGATGAGAATCCCGGCGGTCTGTTCATCGATCAAATCCGCAACCGCTTGCAGATCCCCCCAAGGTGCATAAACGAAACCCGCTGCTAGCGGTTCCAACCCCTCGTGATACTTTGGTTGTGCCGTAGCCGAGAGGGCACCCATCGTGCGACCGTGAAAACTTCCTTCGAAGGTGATGATCTTGTATCGGCCTTTCGGCGTGTGCAATCGAACCAGTTTGATGGCCGCTTCGACCGCCTCCGCTCCCGAATTGCAGAAAAAGGCTTTACCGCCAAAACTCCGCTCGCTCAGAAGTTGAGCCCAACGTCCTTGCGGCTCGGTGTACCAGGTGTTCGGGACATGAATCAGCTTGCCCATCTGCTCCCGAACTGCCTCGACCACCGCCGGGGGACAGTGCCCCAACAAATTGCAACCCCAGCCGGGAAAAAGATCTAGGTATCGGCGTCCTTCGGCATCCCAAACAAACGAGCCTTCGCCTCGAACCAAGGCTACCGGGAACCGACGGTAATTGCCGATCACGTATCGGTCGAAAAGTTCAATGATTTGTTGAGAGCTTAACTCCGCCGCTTCCGAAAGCAAAGAGGTCGACATGGGCTACCTGTTTTTTCTCCATTAAAGTTAGGGTGCCAACTATAGTCAGGTGACGGAATTCCAAGAAACGCCTATTTCCGACCGATTCAAACCCTTGCTCTTTCGATTTAAAAATTTCTTGCATTTCTTTGCCGGCGAATGGTTTGCACTTCGTGGGTTTAGCCACCCCCGCGCTAGCTTTCGCACCCAATTTTCCTTCTTTGTGCCACCTTGATCACTTTATGCAAACCTCATTGCGACCGAGGACGATTTGTCAAAGACTCGCCTGTCTCACGCCGACTCTTGTAAAGGCTTTAAAGCTCCTCGGAAAATGTGAAGCAAAAGCCAGTCCTTGCGGAGGCAGCCGGATCCCTTCTTCCTGATTCATCATCAACCGGTTATCCACCCAAAGCAAATGGGGCAGCACGCGCAAATTAGAGCCGTACTGAACATAATCTCCACGAAAGATGCATCTCCGCGTGAATCACTGGCCATGCGGCTTAAACTACACGTAACCGGTCGGACTTCTCTCCACACTCTCCCCGCTATCATGGAAAGGGGATCGAGAACAAAACACAAAATATCGCTAGTACGCCAATCCCTAAAACGACAGTTTGGCCTCGGTTGAGGCGTCCAATCATGTGCCAATATGGCAAGCTAGATATCGTGTCCAGACGGCGGGCCCCTCAAAGTTTTTTGCGCCGCGGCTTAGCCTCCTTGAGCCGCAACCGCCTCCACAGGCTGGGGCCGTTCCGTGCTCATGAGAGTCTCGTCGGCAAAGATTTCAGTTCCGACCCCCTGACTGGTGTAGATTTCCAGTAATATGGAATGAGGGATCCGCCCGTCGATGATATGAACTTTCCGCACCCCACGGGCCAAGATATTCAAACAAGCTTGCACCTTCGGAATCATTCCGCCCTCGATCGCACCGGAACGGATCAGCTCAAGGGCATCTTTCGCCGAGAGCGACGGAATTAGTGATTGGGGATCGTCCGCTCGGCGCCGGACGCCGTTCACATCGCTGAGAAACACCAACTTTTCGGCCTGAAGGGCTTGGGCAACAGCGGTCGCCGCCGTATCCGCGTTGACATTGAGTTTTTCGCCGCCGGGTCCTAGGGCCATCGATGGGATGAGGGGAATCGCCCCGGCAGCCGTATGGGCCTGAATGACCGCCACATCTACGCGCGTTACTTGACCGACGAAGCCCAAGTCGATCGGTTGACCCTCCTTATCCGCGAGGGTCAATCGCTCGCCGAATAAAACCGGCGTGGTGCGAAAATTAAGCGGGGCGGGCTTTCCACCCAAAGCCGCTACTCTTTCGGCCAGATAGTCGTTGACTTCTCCTGCGAGAATCCGTTCAACGATTTCTAAAGTTCGAGGGCATGTATATCGCCGACCTTGAACGAAGCGGACTTCGAGCCCGGCCTCGCTCATGGCTTTGGAGATAGCCGCGCCCCCGCCGTGCACCACCACGGGCCGCATCCCCACGGTTTCCATGAAAACAATGTCCAGTAGCAATCCATCGAGTGCGGTACGATTATCCATGACACTGCCGCCGAGTTTAATCACCGTGGTTTTGCCACGGAATTGCCGGATCCAGTGCAAGGCCTCGATCAGGATTTCGGCTTTTTCGATAGCGGCTAACACGGCTCATCCCCTTAGCAAGACACGGTGATCAAAACTGCCTCACGCACGGTCAAGCGGGGCTAACTCCGACGTTGTACGTACGGCATTTCGCGAGGCGCCTTTCGCATTCGAAGCACAGCGCTACTCGAACCCGACGAACCTTAATCGGCCTTTACAATCCACCCTACCGATGGCTCGTAAGCCTTGAAGCGGTCTGGTAGCAGGGATAAAAAAGCAGAAACGCTAGTTAAAGCTGCTAATCTTTGAAAGTCTACCAAAAGCCGGCTTTGGCATATCGGCACCGACTTATCCCACAGTTAAATACGTGCCGCGATGGCATCGATAGCAAGTTCAACGGCTTCGGCGGCAAACCTGGCGACACCCAGCACGGCTGCAACCGAGAATCGGACGCCTTGGTCAATTCCCGCGGAGCCAAAAGTTATCCGTGGATCATCCGCATATAATCCGTTTGGTTTGCGCCCTCGTTCGGCGGAGTCTCTCCGATAATTCGGACATGTATAATCAGCGTATCATCCGTTTGGTTTGCGCCGGCTGAAACTTTCTTTGTAGCACAGAAACCCCCCCTTCCTTACACCTAATTGTGCTGTCATATGCTTTTTCTTACATTTCTTTCGTTTTTTCCTTTCATCAGGTTTTTGGCTGTTTCTGTGTTCTTTTGATCCTTGTTTCTTCTAAGTTTTCTTTTAAAGCTTGTTTCTTCTAGGCCACCTATCTTCTAGGCCACCTACTGAATGACCTCTTTAGCTTTAAGGTTTTGTTTATTCCCGACTGCATTTGTAGCGCTGGTGTACAATGCCCTTAAGTAAGACCTTCGGAGAACCGCAGTACTTAGGGCCGCGAAAATTTCGGTTGGCATTTGACGATCAGAAGCTCCACTGGGCATTACGCCCGGCGCACGTCTCACTCTTGCGCGGCTTCAGCCTGTAGGTATTCGGTCAAAAACACGCGGTGGGGAAAAACCAATAGTTTAGGCTAATCGGGAAGATGGATCAACCCGGTGGTAGCCCCCCGGTCTAGCCTCGCAATTCTAATTTTTCAAATGATCATAACGCTAATGAATTTTGTCGCCACGCGAAACTCGCCATTTATCCCTCCACCTTTCGCGCCGATTCGATCTCCAGCATTCCGCATTTCTTCCGCTAGAAGAGACTCACAAAAGATTCGCCTTAGAATCGCACGAGACCTGGAGGGAGACAAAAAAGGAGGGGCTGCGGGGAAATAGGCCGAAAGTAGTTTGAAGAGTATTTGCCGAACGATTCCTTGGCCGCCCTTCCGCGCCACCGAATGGATTGCGATCTACCGGCTCAATACGCCCCTCAAAAGGTAACCGCCGATCACCATCAAAAGCACGTTTCCAAGCCAGACACCAATCGGCGGAACAATACCGCTGACGGCAACGTTTTCGCTAAACATCATCAGGGGATAATAGAGTATCGAAATCGGCACAAAGCAGGCAAAAAAACTGGCCAAAGGGTTTTCTTTGCCCCAGGAGATCGCCACCGGCACTCCCACCAGCGCGAAGCTGAGGCAGCTAAAGGCATTCGCCCAACGGCGGAAGGGCTCGACGGTAATCCGGCGCAACAACTGCTCTGTTTCAAGGAGCTGCTCCTGAAGAGCGGCCGACGGCCGACCGCTGCTACGCTCCCGCTCCCAACGCTCCCGCAAATGGGCCCATTCCCGCTCGAGGCGCAACAAGGTTTCTGGGATCTCTGCCAGCGAAAGCCATTCGCGGCGGATCCGTTGGTGGGGAACATCCAGCGGGAGTGCTTGCTCGAGTGTATCCTCGAAGCGAGCCCTTTTCGTGAAGCCCGCTTCAACCTCCCCCCGGCGACATCGGACGATTAATTCGTTTCTTTTCAGGTCTGTGAGCAGCTCCGCCTCCTCCGCAGTGATGGTAATCTCCGGAAGTCCCTCCCGGGCAGGAATCGTCAAAACCACATCCTCTAAAATGGTGCCATTGACGCGTTTCACGACGACCGAAAAAAGCGGGCTCTGAAATGCCCCATCCACCCGCAGTTTCGTATAGGCCACCTCGGCTAAGGACTGGAGAACCAATCGCGGGATTTGGCGGGTTCCCCGGACCGCGTTGAACTCGATCAGGCCAACGACGATCAAACCGGCCCAAACCGAGGCGGTCAGGACCGGGATAATGAGCACCATGGGCGAAATCCCCAAGGCTTTGATGGCCAGCAGCTCATTGGTACCCGCCATCCGACCGAAAACCAGGGTGATGGCCAGCAGCAGACAGATCGGAATGCAGATGGCGAGAGTCTGCGGCAGGAGATACGGCATCGTGCGAAGCATAAGACCGGGGGAAAGCCCGTGTCGTAATGCTTCCCGCATCCCCATGGCCAAAACGAGGATCAAACAACTGATCACCAAGGCAACTACAATCGTAGCGAGCAGTTCCTGCAAACAGTAACGGACAAGCAGTTTCATGTCCTCGGGCCGAAAGATCTTGAAGGAACTTTCGAAGCAAACCAACGTTCATCCACTGTGGGCGGCTCGGCTTGAGCTTGCCGAGCCATCACTCCGCCAGTCAGCCCACACACTTCTCCGCATTCCGCTCGTTAGGAGCCGGCACTTAACATCTTTTCGAGGATCTCGGCTGCGGATCGCACAAAATTGGGGCAAACGGTGCGGAAGAGATTTTCTTGTCGTGCCCGGGCGAAGCCTTCTGGAGTACTAATATCACACTCAATGAGATCGCGGCACTGGATGGACTGATGTTTTTCTACAAACTGTCGTGCGAACTCTTGGACTTTGCGATAGACCTCTTCCCGCATGGCGGTGTCCGCCCCGTTACTTGGTCCATAACGCAGTCCCAAGATCATTACGGCACTAGAAACGGCCCCACAAACCTCCCCTAAACGACCGAAGCCACCACCGAAACCCGCCGCCAAACGTGATGCCAGGGTTGGGTCGAGATTTAACATCGGTGCGTAGGCTGCCAAGACCGCTTGAGAGCAAGCATAGCCCTGCGAGAATAGTTCCACAGCTTTTTCTGGGCGTGTCATTATCGATCTCCTTTCCCTGAATTTAAACTTCGCCCGGCGTTTCGAATCTTCGTTTGCTTGTTTTTTCTCCGTTTGCTCACCTTTTGCCGACCACCAACCGCGGCTGCCGGTGTACATTCTCACCGAATACCGAAGCGTTCGATTTACGACTTGCCGCACGCTACTGCGCTGATCCCGACGACACGGCTGCCGAACTTGCTGATTTCTCTTAAACCGAGCACCGTAGAACTAAAAAACGGAGTACTGAATAATTTGCACCGTGAGGTCCTAAATCCCAAGTACCGGCTTTTGGGCCGGGTTTCGCGAATTTTCGTGGCCGCCTGCCACTCAGCTCCACACCGCTCGGTGCGTCCCGAGATTTTGTGAGGATCAAAAGCGCATGATACACCACGAATCCGCAAAAACCAACTTGGCTTGATCGATTTCAAGCCCCGGTTTTTCGCCGGAGGCGGAAATCCGGATACGGGCTTCGCGTGGGCACACGATGTTTCGTACTCCCCCAAGCGATGCGGTTTCCTTCGTAACGAGGTGGACATGTAAGGGGGGGTAACGCAAGCCCGGAACCAGACAAAACCATGATACTCCACCCCTGTATGAGGCTCGGTAAAGAAACGACGCTACCTGAAACCATGAAGGTTTTCAAAAGCATGATGGCACCCCAAAGCTTGATCCGACAAAAAGTGTATGGAAAAGGAAGTGGGGATAAGAGCCGAAAGGACGATACCGCGAAAAGTACGGCACGGACTGCTTTTAGAAGATTTGGGGGCTCCGCAACAGAGGCTCTAGGCCCACTACTCTTCACATGGATCCTGTTGCAGGAGCAATCAACTCGTGAATTCCCCGGGCATCTTGCAGGCGAGCGTCTTTCCCAGCTGGAGAATGAGGGAAGTGGGGAAAAGAGCCCGCTTCTTGCCGCGAATTTTCCTCCTCACAAAATCACGAAGTAATGATTGTGCTAGCGAGGTGCCAAGTGACTTGCGTAGTACCAAGTGACTTGCGTAAGACCACTTTTCATCGTGGGTTCGTGAGGCTTTTTTCGGCGTTAGTTTCGGCGAAGACCTGCCGCAGTTGATCAAGCTCACGTTTCATGCCGCCTGAAAGGATTGGAAATCGGCACCAAGTCTTGGGATCCAAATTTTCATCGTCCAAATGGAACGACGGGGCGTAACGCTCGCGCTTCCATTGGTTGCGGCACCACAGGATAAAGAAACGCTCGACCCAAGTCGCCAGCTGAGCCGGCGAACAATGGGGAAAGTGGGTCCTTAGACCACGAAAGACTTCGACCGGGGATTTTCGGTCGCGGATGGCCGCCCGCTCAATCACATCCAACACGTCATAAGGCATGAGGTCCGCCTCGTCGGTTTGCCCTGCTTCTTGGGGACGCAGCTCGGCAGTCGGCAGGAGGCGATTGACGACCGCCAGAGCGGGAATCGGATGCAGTCCCTCAGGACCCTCTTTCTCCAGCCACACCAACCAGCCAAGCAGGAACGCCTTATCGATTCCTCCAAGCGGGCTCAATCCCCCGCAAGTGTCGCCGTCCATGGTCGCATAGCCCACCGCAGCCTCGGAGCGATTTCCGGTAGCCAAAAGCAACTTGCCTTCGAGATTGGCGAGCAGCCACACCAGCGGGGCGCGAACCCGGGCTTGAATATTCTGAAGGGCCAAATCGTCGGTTTCCCAATTCAGCGTTCTCCCCAAAAGTCCTTCGGCGATCCGCACATAATGCTCCACCGCATCGTCGATCTGTACGCTGGCAAATCGGGCCCCAATTGCCTCCGCCACGGTTTCCGCGGCCTGTCGAGTTTCCGCGCTGCTATGGCGACTGGCCTGATAAATGCACCAAAGTAAAGTCCTCACACATGCCCGAGAATCCGTGCAGGAGGCGAGGCCTTCGATGTACGGCAGGCTCCTGCGAAAGCCGTCCATCCCCAGCTCTGCGGTGGCTCTTTCTACCATCAAAGCCACCAAGCAGCTTGTCGCCGAGGAATCCGCCCCGCCGCTTAGGCTGACAACGAATCCCCGGGAGCGGCTCTTCCGCAAGTAATCGAATAGGCCCAAGGTAATCGCTCGGAAAAACTCCTCTTCTTTGACATTCGGCCCCGTCTCCCACTTGGGGATATGGAGGATATTGGGTTCCGGATCAATTTCCGGCCAAGAGAACTCCAGACGCACTTCCTGGCTCGAGCCGGCCCCCAATTGGGGCAGAAAACTCCCGGCCCTCGCTCGATCCATTCGATTCACCCCTACATCGACAACCGCCGCGGTCACCAGCACGGGTTGAAAAGAAAACCGGGGACCCATGGCCACCAGTCGACCGCCGGAAGCGATGAGCACGCCGCCGTCATAGATGATTCGCCCAGCTTCATTGCCGAGAAGATTCGAGTACACATAGCTCACGTGAAAAGCTCGCGAGCCCTCCACGACAAAGCGCTTACGGATTTCCAGCTTTCCGAAGGCGAAATGACTGGCACTCGGATTAAGGATGCAATCGACCCCCAAACGCGCTAGATTGGCCCCCGGACGCTGAGCCACCCATGCATCCTCACAGATTTCAAAACCAATCTTGATCCCGCCGCAGTCGAAAACTAAATCACCGATGGGGTAACAGCGACCATCGAGCCGAATCTCATCCACTTTGCCTTCCGGCCAAGCTTTGAACCACCTCGGTTCGTAGTGCAATCCTTCACTGGCTAAATGCTGCTTGGCCACAAACCCGACCACCTGACCATTTACCACAAGGCTAGCCGCATCGAAAAGGCCCCCTTTATGCCAGACGGGAAGTCCCAAAGCGACAATCATCCCCTCGGTGGCTGGCAAGACCGAGCGAAGCACCTCCCAGGCAAACCGATGGACACTCGGCGAATGGAACGTATCTTCGCAGCCATAACCGGTGATGCAAAGCTCGGGCAGACAGAGAAGCTTTGCACCGCTTTGACGCGCTATCTCGATTGCGCGGAGAATATTCGTCAGATTGCCGTCCCAATCTAGGGGAGTTTGATTTAAGGCCGCACCGGCCACGCGAATGAGCGTCATTACACGTAACCTCGTTGTTGCAAGATCGCTCGGAATTTGCGTTCGTGCAAATTCAGTTCTAAACCTGCGGGATATTGATGGGGATTCACCAACCGCTTAATGCCCGGATGAAACTGCGATAGTTGCTTTTGAGTTCGCTGCCTAATTTCGTCCAAACTGGGCAACGGGCCAACTAATTTGCCCTGCCGGAAAATAGGCACCAAAAGTTCGGCCCAAGGCAACCCGGCCGGAAGCGTCTTTCGACGGGTCGGATCTGCCGGGTCTACAATAATGCAACCGTCCTCCAACGGGTACCGCTGATCGTAAATGCAATCCCCCATCGCTTCTTCGCCACGGAAAAACCGGCGAACTTGAAGAATACCCGGGGTAGACGACTTCACGGCCTGCTCCGAGACCTTGACCTTATCCTGCCAGGTGCCATCCGGCCCTTCCAAGGCCGTTAGTTTGTAAACCCCGCCGAGCGCCGGTTCATCGAAGGCGGTTACCAATTTGGTGCCGACTCCCCAAACGTCGATTTTCGCCCCCTGCTCGTGCAAAGAGGCGATGATTTGCTCGTCCAGTTCGTTGGATGCCACGACGATAGCCTTTTTCAGGCCCGCCTCATCGAGGATTCGGCGCGCCTCCTGGCTTAGGTACGCCAGGTCGCCTGAATCCAACCGGACTCCGACCAGCTCATAGCCTTCCTGAGCGAGTTCCTCGGCGATCTTCACCGCATTGCGGATCCCCTCAAGTGTCTGATAAGTATCGACCAAAAGGATACAGTTACTGGGCATGGCCTGAGCGTAAGCCCGAAAAGCCTCCAGTTCGCTTTCAAAGCACATGACCCAGCTATGAGCATGCGTACCCCGCACGGGTATACCCAAGAGCTTTCCCGCCAAGGTGTTCGAGGTACCGACACACCCCCCTACGTAGGCTGCGCGAGCCGCCGAAATCGCACCGTCAATCCCCTGAGCCCGCCGCAAACCGAACTCCAACACGGGAGCTCCGCGGGCGGCCAACACAATCCTTGCCGCTTTGGTGGCTACCAAAGTTTGGAAGTTGATCACATTGAGCAACGCAGATTCCAGCAATTGACATTCCACCAGCGGTCCGACCATCCGGAGCAAGGGCTCGTGGGGAAAAACCACCGTTCCTTCCAGAACCGCGTCGCAATCTGCGGAAAAGCGAAGCCCCCCCAGATAATCAAGGAATTCCCGAGCAAAAAGCGGCCGACCGTCACGTCCCTTCAGATCTCCTAACCACTCCAGGTCCGCGGGCTCAAAACGGAACCGCTCGATCAACTCCACCGCAGTGGCCAAGCCGCAGGCGATCGTAAAACCTCCGCGAAAAGGGTTATTGCGAAAGATCAAATGAAAAGCGGCACGTCGCTGCGCGATACCCGCCTTCCAATAGCCATAGGCCATGGTCAGCTCATAAAAGTCGGTGAGGAGGCCCAAAGCGGGCCGGTAAAGCTCATGAATCAATTCACCCATCATCCTCCGCTTTCTTGCTCAAGTGGTGGGATCCGGGCTAGCGAGAGAAATCATCTTGCGCCGTAATTTCGACCGGCGTGTGTACGCGAGAATACCTTTAGCAATTTTATCAAGGGTAAGTTATGCCGACTCTTTGAAAAAGTGAAGATGATTCGCCGCTCCGATGCCGGCTGCTCCGCTTTACAGAAGTTGCTGGGATACCGTCCCTAGGTTTATTTCAGCCAGGGGACAGGGTTGCTGCCGTTCCACTTATTCGATGCCAATTTCCAGAGTTGCGTAAGTCCGGTAAGTTGGCGGCAGGGGCTTCATTGGCCGCTGGGCCTTGGGTTCAACTCGAGTTGCTTTAGGTCTTCCGACGTTATCGCGCGGCCCGCTTAAAGCGGAACAAATGCCGAAAACCCAACCGGAAGAACGTAATAAGACCCGAGGGAACCTACAAAATGATTTTCGGCGGTCGCACGAATGCTCACCTCGCCAAGAGAGCAAACAAGCTAAATCTGCAAGGGAGGAATAGGGAAGAAATATTCGGGTGCCGCAACCCGCTTCTGTTTAAGCTCGCATGGACGCAGAGGATTATCTTTTTCCTTCTTCTTTCGCCATCACAATAAATCACCGTCGCATCCAGGTATACCGGTCATCCAGCGCTGCGACGACGGTTCTATGTCCCTAGTTGCTCCCCAGTGGCTGTGTGGCGGAAATGGGGGTCAAAAGGCCAAGGTTCTGCATCCACGCCTCGCAACATTTTGGCCAAAGGGATGTACCGGGAACCTGGCTTGCCAAACCCAGCCCATGCCGCCCCACGCGAAAGATGTGTAGTTCCGCCGGTACCCCGGCACGACGCAATGCCAAATAAAACTCGATGCTGTGCTCAGGACGCACGCCCGCGTCTTCGTCCGTATGGAAAAGGAAGGTGGGGGGGCTATCAGGACGCACTTGCTTTTCGTTCGACAGACTCTCGACTAACGCCGGGTCAGGGTTTTCGCCCAAAAGATTCTCCTGGGATCGGTGACGCTCTTGAAACCGCCCGAAGACAATCACCGGATAACACAAAATGGCGAAGTCCGGTCGGCAACTCACCCGATCCACCGGGTCCTCAGCATTCGAATTGCCAAGATCGAAATGGGTAGCCACCGTAGAAGCCAAATGCCCACCGGCAGAAAACCCCATGACTCCGATTCGATTAGGGTGAATCCGGTACTGCTCAGCTCGGCTGCGAACCAGCCGAATGGCCCTCTGGGCATCGAGCATGGGTGCTGGGTGACCGTAGCCTTTCCCGCGATGCCGATAATCGACGATAAACGCTGCCACTCCTAACGAGTTGAACCATCGGGCAATCTGATGGCCTTCGTGGTCCATGGCCAGCACCCGATAAGCACCCCCCGGACAAATGCACACCCCTGTGCCGACACTTTTCGCCGGATCGGGCAGATAGATTATGAGTTGCGGTTTGTCCTCCGGTCTTTCTCCCAAGGCGCCGGGAGCGCCCTTCGGCCACAAAAGCTCCGAGACCGGCTCAGCCGAGAGTGAACCAGTCGTCCCAGCTAAGACCACAAATCCGACAATCATTACGCATAAACTGGATGATGTTTTGTAAACAAAGTATCTCTTCAATATCACACTTTGATTAAACCAAACTAAAATGCTTTTTAATGTCATCATAAAGCCCTTCAGTGCTCGGTTTTGCCCACGTCCTTATTTGTTTAAGGTCAGATTTGTTTAAGGTCACATTTTCTCGGAGGTCAGAACCGTCACTTAACCTGCATTTCAAGAGACACCGTCAAGAAGTGTCAAAAAGCAGGCAATCTCCAGTTGACTTGTAGAAGAACGGGTTCCGGGGGCAAAGCGCCGTCGGTTGGCAAAGCTAAAACAAACAAATCATGTAAATCAAAAGTGGCACACTCCAAAACAACTCATTTTGACCTGTTTGCTACATAAGTAACCGATTCTTGGGGCGAGCAAATCCATGGAATGGAAGCGAATCTACGGAGGAATTTTAATGGGCGCTAAATACCGACGGATACGCTCGAAAGTCTTCGGCCCGATCCCCGAAACCTTCAAAAGCTCCTCGTGAGACCGAAACGGACCATGTTTCTCCCGATGGGCAACAATTCGCCGCGCGACAACCTCCCCTATCCCGGGCAGTTGGGCGAGTTCCGCCCAGTTGGCCGTGTTGATATCGATGAGGAATTTGGCGGCCAAATGGGGGCGGGGCTCAACCGGTATCCACCGATCCCGGCTAATCTGGTAGAGCCACGGCACCATGAATGCCAATGCAATCAGAATACCGAGGGCCACGACGAGCTGATGGGACGGGCGTAGGAAGAACCATCCGACGGTCGACGCGTCGGTAGACCCACGCGCTTGCCCCGCCTCATCCGCGGGTAATTCCGGTAGATTTTGCTCTGGCTTTTGCCCCTGAGTTACAGGGTTTTTTGACTCTCCCAATGGCACTATGTTCTCCTGGAAAACTCGTCGGCTTTGTCTGAGTTTAATTTCCGCTGTATCTGAGTTTTGCTTAAGTCTTTCGAACCTGGTATGTTGCGGCTAAAAGGCTCTCGTATGTTGCGGCTGAACCGTTCTCGTATCTCGTAGGGTAAACACTGCCGAATTGCATGAGTTTGTTTCGCAAGACGTGTAGCCCATAGTGTCCCGCTCTCCGCGTGTAATTGCGAGGGTTGCTTATTCATAAACAAAGTAAACAAACTATTTAGCTTTGAAAAAAGGAATTGCTCTGTACAATGAGCACCTGAATCTATGAATTGCAGGGTAAAATTCCTCAGTAAACTTACAGAATTTGCTTCGAAAAATGCGAGCGAAAAAAGCGGGATCACCCCTGTGCTTTAAACATTAGACGGTCGAGCCGACTAAATCGTGCACATGCCGGCGGAGCTTCCGTCGGGTGTGGACGAAAATTTAAGATGCCTCTCCAGGTTAGGAAAGCCTCATGTTGTGTTCCATTTTTGAAGCCAAATCGGGGCCCTCACTCGTTTCGAACGGGCAGCCCGGACTCCGATCTCAGCCAGCTAATCATTCCATAAAATGTCTTGTTACCAGATGAAACAAGATGAATTTGCAGATCCATTCCGGGAAAAGCTTCCCGGGAAGCCCGTTGTCCGCCACGATTCGGTTGAAGGGCAAAGAGGATCGCGGAAGGATGTCGGCATAATTCGGTAAGTTTTCACCACCACCCCTGGCAAAGAGAGCTCGCAAAGAGAGGATTCCGTCTTTTGCTTAATAAGTTGACGTACGCGCAAATACCCTTCGGACCGATTTGTGCGATATTTCGACCTTTTTGCGGATGGGCGCACTTGACGCGCATGCATTTCCCTTCGAGAGAATTCATGGGCCTTTAAGGAGTTCATGGGCCACTCAGGCACCATACCATCGCGGGGAGCGATCGGCCGAGGTGCTCGAGGTGCAAAAGGGCAAAATTTCCGAGAAAAAGTGAATTTTCTCGATTCTTCCAAAGATTCCCTCTGTAAGTCCTGCAAAGAGATCGTTCATCTGATGATTTTTGTGAAGTGGAAGTTGGAGGAGGCGGTGCGAGCATATCGGCCGGAAACGGCAAATTCCCTTCGACGCCGAGGTGTCCATGGAATTTTTTGATCCGTGTCAACCGGCGGTAGAGTTCGAGCAAATAGTCTGGGATCATCAAATCGAAAAAGATCTCAGGGACTTGGTGCGCCTTGCGATTTGGGAGGATTTGGGCCCATCCGAGGACGTCACCGCAAAGGCGCTAGTCGCCGAGAATGCCGTCGGTAGTGCCGTCATGATTGCCAAGGCAAACGGCGTACTTGCGGGTCTTCCGGCCATTCCGGAGATACTCTCGCAAGTCGATAGCCGATTGAGATGGCAACCGATCCGCCGAGATGGTCAGACGGTCGCTGCCGGAGACGTAGTGGGGTATATTCGCGGACCGGCTCGGGGGATCCTTTCCGCAGAGCGGGTGGTCCTGAACATCGTTGGGCGGCTTTCGGGAATTGCAACCTTGACCCGCCGATATGTTGAGGCTGTTGCCGGCACCCGGAGCCGAATATTCGACACGCGAAAGACTACGCCGGGTTTTCGCCGGCTGGAGAAGTACGCGGTTCGGTGCGGGGGCGGCTGGAATCATCGCCTCGGGCTATTTGGGGGGATCCTGATCAAAGACAATCACTTGGCAATCCTCGGCGGACTTTATCCCCAGGCTACCCATGGGCAATTAGCTGCCAAAGCTGTGACCTTGGCACGCGATTATCTGTGCCAACACGCCGCCTTTGGGGAGGATGCTTCTCCGAAAGGAAAAACACGGCTTTTGATCGAGGTTGAGGTGGAGAGTCTGGAGGATTTGGAGTCCGTGCTTGCTGCCGGTCCCGACATTATTTTGCTCGATAATATGACCCCCGATGAACTGGCCCATGCTGCCCAGCTACGCAATCGACTCAATCCGGCCGTTCAACTGGAGGCCTCTGGGGGGATTACCCTGGAAATTGTTCGAGAAGTGGCTCTGGCAGGTGTAGAACGAATTAGCGTGGGGGCGCTCACCCATTCGGCAACGGCCCTGGATCTAAGCCTCGAATGGGTTAAGCTTTCGGAGTGAGGTACTTCTCGCTACTTCTTGCTTTTGGGATCGGCCGCAAGTCACCCCCCGGGCAATTGGAGGCTTCGATCTGAGGCCTCGAGAAGTATTTTGTAGCCTTGAGAACCCCATTTGAGCTCCTGATCAATCCGCCGAATCATCCGGATCTGCGCCGCTGGGTTCTCCCCCCTTTTCGAGGTATCCGGCAATGCGATCGTATAGGTCCAGAAGATTCTGCCAGGTCCGGTGATCCATGATCACCTGCTCGGAAAAGGCCTGAATCTTACAAGAACGAACGATTGTTCGCAGGCGCAAATGGATGTATTGCAAAAGTTCGACAAGCTGGGCGGCTTGTCCCGGGCCTAAACCGGAAGGAAGCTCCGGCGGCAAAAGCACATGGAGGGGGCCGTACAAATCGGGGCTGGTGCCATCCTGAAATTCCCGCTCTAAAGCAAACGACGTGCTTAAATGTCCCTCCCTCAAATCGCCCAAGGGCACCGCTCCCGAAAGATCGGCCGAACGCAGTTCCGCCAAGCGTTCGAGAATTTCTTGACGAGATCCGAAAAGGAGGACGGAGCGGCCGATGAGAATTAAATCCCCCGGCCGCAATCGGCATATTTGCACTTCCTCCCCATTGACCCGTGTGCCGTTTGTACTTTGGAGATCCGTCAAGACAAGCCGGCCTTGATCTTCTTGGATTTTCAAGTGATACCGGCTCACCCGTTCATCTCGAAGTTGGACATGATTACCTTCTTCGCGACCTACGGTTACCGGCGTGGGAAGGTTCTCGAAAACCGCGCCGCGATCGGGACCATCTAAAACTCGCAAGTTAATCAACGCCATAATGAAGTCCTATTTCGGCCGATTATCAGGCGTCTTGTCCTAATTTTAGCGTCGAGCTCCCACCTCTTTGAATAAAAAGGGATCGACGCGAAAAGAAAAGCAGCTGCGTTTAAAGACCGCATTGCAGCTTTGATTTCACTGCGTGAAGACCGGTGTACCGGTTTCTTAAACCACTTACTCCGAGGGAGTTCCGCCCTGGAGCTACGCTCCGCGGGTTTGCGTCCTGACCGACGGACCGATCCGGCAGAAGGGAAAGTGTGACCGAGGCACAGCATAGTGGAAACCTGACGTCAGAGAATCGACTCCCCGCTCAGTCCCCGGGATACCCCGCAATATTGCGATTCAGTTTCGCCGCAAGAGATCGTGCCCGAGATCATTGCTACATTTCTTTAGATCTTTTTTTGGGAGCATCCTGCCTTCGGACTGCGTTCAAAAGTTGATAAAATGGCAAAGTTTGTGAAGATAAGGTTCCTTCGATACCTGCCGATCGGCCGGTGAATAATCTTGATCTTAGCAATAGTTTTACCTTGAGTAGCTCGACACAGCCTCTAAAGACGTATTGATCGCTACTTGGGTCTGTGGATCCTCACCCTATAAGAAGTTAATCGCAAATCGAAAAGGTAGATTATGCTCAATTATCGGACCGCAGGAGAATCGCACGGCAAAGGAATTCTGGCATTGGTGGAAGGTTTTCCTGCCGGAATTCGGGTGGATATCGAGGCGATTAACCGCGAACTTTCGCGGCGGCAAGGCGGCTATGGCCGCGGGGGTCGGCAGCGATTGGAATCGGATGCCGCGGAGATCCTTACCGGCGTTTATCGCGGCGTCACCATCGGAAGTCCACTCGCGATTTGGATTGCCAACAAAGATTATCGACTTGATCGACTAGATGATCTTCCCTCTCCGCGACCCGGTCATGCCGACCTGAGCGGGGCCGTGAAATTTCTCTCGGGTATCCGGCCCATTTTGGAAAGGGCCAGTGCTCGGGAGACAGTTGGCCGGGTGGCAGCTGGGGCTTTAGCGAAACAGTTGCTGCGGGAATTAGAGATCGGGGTGCTCGGTTACGTGGTTGGTGTTGGCCCAATCATGACCGAGGCGGTCTCGAGTTCATTGGAAGAACTGAGAAGCCGCCGGGACGCCAGCCAACTTTACCTTGTCGATCCTCTCCGCGAAGCTGAAATCATCGCCCTAATCGATTGGTGCCGTAAGGAAGGGGACACGCTCGGCGGCGTTGTGGAAGTTCGTGTAGAAAACGTCCCGTTCGGTCTCGGTTCCCACACCCAATGGGACTTGCGGCTCGACGGCCGTTTGGCCCAAGCCGTGATGGCTATCCAAGCCATTAAGGGGGTAGAGATCGGCGACGGATTTCAATTGGCTATGCGACGGGGCTCGGCGGCGCATGATCCGATTACCTATCGGCCCGAGGATGCCGCCGGCCGGTCTCTCGGCTTTGTTCGCCCGAGCAATCGTGCCGGAGGGTTGGAAGGGGGAATGACCAATGGACAGACCTTGGTCATCCGCGCGGCGATGAAGCCTATTTCCACCTTGGCCCAGCCGCTTCCATCGGTTAATCTCCACACCAAAGAGTCGCAACCGGCCTCCTATGAACGCAGCGATGTTTGTGCAATTGCCGCATGCAGTGTCATTGCCGAGAATGTGGTAGCTTTTGAGATTGCCCGGGCAATTTTGGAAAAATTTGGGGGAGACACGATCACGGAAATTAAATCTAACCTTGAGAATTTTTGTAAACTAGCTCGGGAACATTTGGGAATCGTTAGCAAATCAAATTAGAAGCGGGAGGGGCCTGGGAGGATCCTCGCACACCACCCGTTTTCACAGACGTTCGTTTCCGAGACCTTGACAGCCTCAATATCGCTGGTTGAAAAATCTCCGAACATCTTTTCCATGATTTGGGCTTCGAGTGGATCCTCCAATTCTTTTCATTTCTTCAGGGGCAGTTCCATCGACCTATGCCGAGGATCATCCCCGCTGCGGGAAAAGTAGGTGACGACGACGGACGATTTGGGAGGTGGCAATTCACGATTCGGGAAGCAGAAGTAAACGATTGGGGAAGCGGAAACAAGAAGTATCTGGAACTATATGTAACGTAAAAATACACAATTCGTGAAAAGATTCTGGAAGCAGGAATGGAAGATTTGGGAAGGATAGAAAAGCTAGGAAGAATAAGAGACATAAAAACGATTCTGATGACCCATCAATTGGTTGGATGTAATCTTTTGTATTTGGCCAGCCACTCGGAACTCCAGCTCGGGATAAAAAAGTTCCTCCTCGGCAAAAACTTGCGGGGCCAAGGGGGCCTCAATCGTCGGAATGTCAAATCGTGAAGTAAGTCGATCACCGTCCCCGCAGGATAGCGAACAGGGATGTTCTTCCGAAGATTCGGGTTGAAACGCGTTCTTTGGGCGGCCGCATTTTGGCTACTCGGCGTTTTTCCTGCTGTTACGATTCTCGTTACCGGATGGTGGGCTCGCACTTTGTATTACCGCGACCAGTGGGCAGAATGGTTGGGCGATCGGCTTGCAGTCCGATTCCAAATCGGTGGCTTGGAGTTTCCTCGCCCGGGAGTGATTTGTTTTCGGGAAGTAAACCTCCAAGATCCGGATCGAGGGGCCATTCTCCTCCAATCCTCGCACGTTCAAATCCGATTTGACGATCCAAAGCAAATAGCCCCACTGTCTTCTCGAACTGGCGGCAGGTTGCAAGGCGAGAAATCCGTTTCCGTCCACCTTGTCGACGCGAAAATCGATTTAGCGCACTTGCCCAATTGGCGAGAGCTAGCTTCTCGCGGGCTTCGCGGGGTATCGCATGGCGGTGTGCGGCGGATCGATGTGACCGTTGGCAAGGCCACGATTGCTTCCCCCTACGAGTTTGCCGTTCCAAAGGTGAAAGGAACGATCCAAAAGCTGGGGCCGGTGACCCAGGCTGACTTTCATTTCCAATTGGCTCAATCGGAGGGTAGTCAACCGGTCCACATTCGATTGGTGCGTCATGAGGAGGAAGAAGGTAGTTCGCTTGCCTACGGGATCCACACCGGCAGTGCCCAGTTGCCGTGCAGAGTCCTGGCGAAAGCAGTCCCGGCATTTGCCGAACTGGGCGCGGCTAGCACCTTTCAAGGCTTCATTTGGGTGCACACCGGTGCTGACGGACCCACTGGGCAACTGGCCGGTAGATGGACCGAGGTTCCTCTTTCCGGGATTTCCTCCCAATTTCTCGGCCACCGTCTGGAGGGGCATGCCATCGTTCACCTGGAGATGGCCCGATTTGAAGCGGGGCAGGTTACTGAAGCGCGGGGCTACCTGGAAGTCGGTCCCGGGAGATGCAGTGCCTCATTGATCTACGAGTTGAGCCGCCAAATGGCGATGCCGGCAGTACCGCTGAGGCTTTCGCCCGAGCAAGTGGTGTCTTTTACTCAGTTGGCCGTCGGATTCTCGTGGGATCGATTTGGTGTTCGGATCACCGGGCGCTGTAGCGGGACTTCCGCGGGGATCGTGCTCCGAGATCAAGCGGGCCCAATCCTGGCTCAACCGGCCGTGCAATCGGTACCTTTTTCCGCCGTGGTCAATGCTTTGGTCGGCCCAGAGGGTGATCGGGTACCTGCTTCCGGCCGCGCGATTTGGCTTCTTCAGTGGCTTCCCTTAGACGGAGGGTCGACCACGGGCTCAGATACGCGAATGGCCGCAAACCCGCGTTAGTTTGCGTGGTGTTCGCAGCCTGCCTTTTCACCTCCGTTTTGCGGATTTCAGGACGGTAGTCGCTACTGCACAACCCAATTCGGTTTGGGATGATTCACGCCTGGGCGGATGGTTAGACGACCCAGGCCGCTTCCCCCTAAAAAGAGCTAAGGAAACCGCAGCAACAAAAATTATACCCCAGACAGTTCTTTCTACTCGGAGAAGGCATACGGGAAGTGCACAATTTGCGGATCTCCCTGCTTTGGTTGGATCACGACGATCACATCGAATCTGAAAGAGCGATCCTCCATCCGCGATCGTCGTAGAAACCAGCGCGCTGAACCGATCATCCTTTTTTGCTTGGCGGGATCGATCCGCTCCAAACTCCGGAGGATGTCCGTATCGGACCGAGTTTTCACTTCTGAAAAGACGACGACATCTCCGTCCAAACTGATCAGGTCGATTTCGCCATGCACCGTGCGAAACCTCTGAGCCAGAAGCAGATGCCCTTTTTGACGAAGGTAGTTGGCCGCCAGAAACTCTCCTCTAAGCCCAAGCGTGCCCGGCCATAAATTCGCCATGAGTCTTCGTAGCGGCCGTAACCATTTATCCCAACCGGCTGAAGAATTCACGGGACAAACCTAGAACGCTACCGGGCTTTTCGTCCAGGGTTGCAAGATATCCGATCAACGCCGGCACGCTGCACCCCGCCTGACGAAAAAGTTGCCAAAGGTACCGGGAACTGTCGGTCCGGAATCTAAGCGGCCGATGATGGGCGAAACGAATGCTCCTACGGCCAAGATGAAACACTCCGACCACCTCGCTCCGTCAAACCGGGTACATGCGCGCTAAACTTGAACTCTTTTGGATGATCGCGAAACCACCGGGATCACTTTCAATAGCCGCGAAGCCGCGGATTCAACTTGATGAATATCCGAGGGATGCTCGCATCCGCGGGGAGTGTCGGTCTATTCGCTATTCTGTGTAGAGGCTGCGGCCTCGGCCTGACGGCGCTTTTTCCGGCCTCGCGTCTTTTTCGGCTTTGCTTCTTCCTGGGCGATAGCCTCGGTGCGCCTTCGCTCACGCAGACGTACTCCCTTTCCAACGCGCTCACGCAGGAAGTAAAGTTTGGCTCGGCGCACCACCGCGGACCGACGTACCACAATCTTGGCAATCATCGGCGAGTGAAGCGGGAATTTTCGCTCGACTCCTTCCCCCTGAACAATGCGACGAACGGTGAACATCTCGCGAGTTCCGGAGCCGCTTCGGGCAATCACCATTCCGCTAAAGACTTGGATCCGTTCCTTATCCCCCTCGACAATTCGGCAGTGAACCTCTACTGTGTCGCCAATTTCAAAACATGGGGGCTCTGCTTTCAAAAATCTTTCTTCTACCTTTCTTATCAACTGCTCACTCATGGTAAGACCTCAATTCGATTCTTTCGCACCTCTGATTGAGCCAAGCCGGAAGAATCTTGCCGCCGACCGAGCTTCCTGAATTGCCAACGCGACCTGTTGTTGAAGTCGGCTGTTGCGGACTAAGAATTTTTGTCTCCCTCGGAAGGCTTGTACTTTACGGAATCGGCGGAACCGGGTAGGTCAGTATCGATCGTCGAATTCCGCTCACCACAACCCAGGTCGCGCTCCGTTTGAAGTTGCGTTAATAAATCCTGACGCCGTTGCCGTGTGCGCTCCAACCGATTGGCCCAACGCCACCTGGCAACCTCTTGATGATTCCCGCTCAACAGCACTTCGGGGACCCGATAGCCGCGGAATTCCCGCGGCCGCGTGTACTGGGCATACTCTAACAATCTTCCCGGCCCGGTGAAGGAGTCCTCCTGCGACGACTCGGGGTCACCCAAAACTCCCGGCACCAATCGGATCACGGCGTCGATGATGACCATTGCCGCCACTTCCCCGCCGTTGAGTACGTAATCGCCAATGGAGATTTCATCCGGCTGAAGCATCAGTCGAATTCGTTCATCGAATCCTTCGTATCTGCCGCAAAGCAGAATTAAGCGGGGATAACGAGCCAACTCTTCAACAATTTCTTGGGTTAATCGCCGCCCTTGAGGTGTCAGCATTATCAGGTGCCCCGGCGGGCCCATTTGCTGCACGGCTTCCACGCATGGAACCACCCGGTCAACGCGAAGGATCATCCCCGGACCGCCGCCGTACGGCTTGTCGTCCACCGTTCGATGCTTATCCGTGGCCCAATCGCGGATATTGTGCAGATGAACTTCCACGAGACCCGCGGCGATGGCCAGTTTCAGAACGCTTTCGTCCAGATAACCCCGAAACATCTCGGGAAAAAGGGTGAGCACATCGAACCGCATGCCGAGGACTCTACCCGCGTTCGGTCTAGGATTGCATCGTGGCCTGAGTCACAAAATTGTTCCTCTGAGGATTTGCCTGCCGTTTTGAATCTGCAGCCTCTCACGCAACCTCGACTACCGGATTGCTGGTAATTCTACCGTAATATTCCCGGAAATGATCCTCCACTTTCTTTCGGCGACCGCTTTCTCGAATCGCACGTGGCCAGAAGCCATCCGGATTCTCGCCGCAATGAACCCGGGATGCGATCGGCAGCAACGAGCCCAGCTACGATTGTTCGGGCTAACTCCGCGGCGTAATTCCCGAACAAGCAGACCCGAGTTGGATGCTACATAAATCGGAGACCACTTCAGGGCGGTACCGCCGTGCGGGTTTCTATCAGTAAGTCGGTTTCTCCTCTGTCGACTGATTGTCCGCCTCTGAAGCGGGGGCAGCTCTTGCGGCTGCTTTCGCCAAGCTGGCCCGCCGAGCCCGTTGCTGAGCCAAACGTTCTAAAGCTGCTTTCTGCTGCTCGAGCCTTGTTCCATTGGGCCCGTATTTTTTGAGCAGTATTTGTACTTTTTCCGTAGGTTGAGCCCCGACGCTCAACCAATAGGTGATCCGATCGAGTTTCAGGACGACTCTCGCATCTGGATCCCGGACCATTGGGTCATAAGTGCCGAGAACTTCAATTTCTCGACCATCCCGCGGAGCGTGAGCATCCATGGCACAAATGCGGTAGAAAGGCCGATGCCTTCGCCCCAATTTCTTCATTCGAATTCGAACTGCCACGACCGACTCCTCGAAAGTTCACTTACAACATAACATTTTTACCTGTGATCTTTTGATACTGTCGCCGAGTACCGTATATAAAGCCCGGCCCCCGAGTGTTCGTCTAACCTGTGTACTACCCAGCACTTTTAATTGCAGATGCCTTTTCGAATTGCAACGGCTTTTTCGAAATGTTGGCGGTAACAAATCCTAGCAAGGAAAAATCGTTCAAAAGGTAATGTATCAAGGTTTTATCGAATCCACGGTCAGGAGCTGTGCGCCTGCGGTTCCTTTCCCCGCACCCTATAAAAGTGTGACCTTTAACCATTTACAATTCGGACGAAACGCCGGTCGGGACGGGGCCTAGGTCAGTACCTCCGTTTGGGTTCATCATCCCATAACTTTCGACCAATTCTCGGGCAAAAACCTAATCTTGACAGCTCGCGTTAGTTTCGCCAAGCCCACCGGAGCTGCCAAAAACTCCCGTGGTATGTCAAATTCGGGTAAATCCGTCCCTGAATGCATGCAGTAAGATCAAATCGGATGCATAACATCATATCGGATGTAGGGGTATAGGACGGGCGAACCCGGCGAAAACTTTTCCGATCGTGCCCCAGAAGTATTCAAATCACCTTCGACCAAGACAATCCTCAGTAAACATTGTATGAAATGGAAATGCTGACCCTCTGCGGCCCCGTTGCTGAAACGCACAATATTGCTTCACTACGATCATTTCGTTAGTTATGGAAACGATAAAGTTAATTTCCTTTCAAGCGGCGTGGTCTCTCAGATGGGCAATTTCAAACCTCGAGTCACTAAGAATAGATCCGAAAATGTTGAAACAGGTTTTGCCCTAAAAACGTGGGAAAGAGCACCTTATAGAAAACGAGGTAAGAGTGGAAGAAAAACGGGGAAAATGTAGGGCGAATGTAGACCTAACGTAAATCCAGTATCGGGGGGTATGGACACTTCTCCTAAACAGTGCTTGTTTAGGAAGAAAGTGCTTGTTTAGGAAGAAACTACGAAGAAAAGCGAGAATTTGATGGAATATTGACTCTCGCCAGCTGGGAGCTTAGCGCTTTTTCCCTTTTTCTTCCCGCCGCCGACGGCGCTCCTCGCGCTCGCGTTGTTTGCGAAGTCGGGCCCGTTCCTCCGGGGTAAGTCGTTTGCCGGTGCCTTTCTTTTGTTTGACGATGACCGCATCGGGGTTTCGCGCAAACATTTGGCTGAGCTGTTGAAAAGCCTGAAGCCGGCCGCGGAATCCCATTTCACTCATCCGCCGCATGAGATCGGCAATTCCTTCGAATTGCTTAATTAGTTCGCTAACCTGGTGCGGTTCCACGCCGGCTCCGACTGCAATTCGTCGGCGTCGACTCTGGTCAATGATCCGAGGGTTTGCCCTTTCCTCCGGGGTCATCGAGTCGATCATTCCGCGCACACGACGCATTTGCTCGTCTGCGTCCGCGTCACCGATCATTTGAGCGAACGAGCCCATACCGGGAATTAATCCCATCAGCTTGGTCAGCGATCCAAGTCGCTGCGTCTGACTCAAAAGATCACGGAAATTCTGGAGGGTAAATCGCCCTTTGAGGAGCGCCTCCTGCTGTTTTCGCATCTCTTCCTCGTCCAGACGGCGCCGCGCTTGTTCGACCAGCGTGAGCACATCCCCCATGCCGAGGATACGGCTGGCCATTCGATCCGGGTGAAACTCCTCTAAAGCGTCCACTCCCTCGCCGGTACCGATGAACTTTATGGGAACCCCCGTGACTGCTTTGACCGATAGCGCCGCCCCGCCGCGCGCGTCGCCGTCCAATTTGGTCAAGATGACGCCGTCTAATTCCAAAGCCTCGTTGAAGGCCTTGGCACTGTTGACGGCATCTTGACCGGTCATGGCGTCGACAACGAAAAGAACTTCATCCGGACCGATCTGCGCATCGATTTGGCTTAGCTGCCGCATGAGCTCCTCATCGACGTGCAGACGACCGGCGGTATCGAGCACGACAGCATCGTAGCCGTTTCGGCGGGCATACTCGACGGCTTCGCGGCAAACGATGATGGGGTTCTGCGTGTCTCGTTTTGCGAAAACCGGAATTCCCACCTTTTGGCCGAGGAGCTCCAATTGGTCGATGGCGGCCGGTCGCTGGAGGTCTGCGGCTACCAGCAGCGGCTTACGTCCCCGCTCCACAAGCAGCCGTCCCAGCTTGGCACACGTCGTGGTTTTGCCAGACCCCTGCAATCCGCAGAGCATCAACACACCACAGCCCGGGCGAAGATGCAGCGTGTGGTCCACCGGGCCCATGAGCCGTACCAGCTCCTGGTACACGATCCCCACAAGCTGTTGCGTGGGGTTTAAAGATTTAAGGACCTTCTCGCCTAACGCCTCCTCACCGACGCGGCTAACGAACTCCTTTACAACCGGAAGACTCACGTCGGCTTCCAATAGAGCCTGCTGGACCATCTGCAGACCCTGCCGCATGTTGGCCTCGGTGAGCCGGCCGCGGCCAGCCAGTGTCCTAATCGCATTTCCTAGTGCCTCTTGCAGTGCTTCAAACATTCGATACGGCCTATCAATACGGAGTTGTGAGCAATCGATCTAAAGCCTTAACTTAAGCCTCAACGGTGGGGTTCCTAGTCGTGCTGCACACGTCCCTTTGAAGTTACATCGGATATCGTCGAGGAATGATGCCGGAGCTTACCCACGAAGCTTTCCCAAGATTAAGAGATTTAAAGATTTGGAGAAAGTTAGTCCCCAATCATCTAGGGGCCGAATAGAATCACACCGCAAATGAAACGTTCACTAAGCATGCTTTCCGGGTTGGCGAATGGTCTCAACTCTTAAAGTGTTCGAACCAGTCACCTCTTTTGTGTAGATTACTCGTGCGCGCCAAGTTTTTGTGTCTACCCGTGTTTGCCAAGTTGTTGGTGTGCCTTTTTGTGTTCTCGTACCGTGCCGAAGTACTTCTGCCCGCAAAGGCCGCCCGGGGACTCATGCGTCGAACCAACGGCTGAGTTTCTCTTCTTTTTATTTTTATCGTCGGGCTTTTTATTCTCGTCGGGCTGACGCCGCGGTTACGTTATCTTACACAAAGATCAAGGTGACGAACTACCTTATCAGAACGGTTGATATTTCGACTCAATTCGCAAGAACCGACCTGTGATCAAGCCTTGCGACTCACTAGACAAGCTTTTCGGCCCTCTTGCACGGGTAAACCTTACGAGGGGCGATTCTTGGGTCGGGCTTCCCGACGGATTCGGCTGAAATGACGCCCTGAGAGGTGATCGATCATTTTCGAAAAATCTCGGAGTCCAACAGTTTTCAAGGCTCAGAGATTTCGAGGTTTAGAATTCCTGCCTCGCATTGCGTAAATTGTGAGCTGCTCTCATTCGGCGGCTCCAGTGTCCGCGCGATTTTGTCAACTACCACCGGCAAAATGCTGCACAATCCTTTGGTAGCAGTTCCTGCGGACGGTATTTTACTTCCCCGGCCAGAGACTCCCGATTATGACCGATTACCACAATCTTCGGTCATCGGCTCCAATTTGTTTCTAGGGGCTTTCTCTGACTTTCTCGTCGTTTGTCTCCTGCAGCCACCCCCAAACCCCCCAAGGGGAAGCTTCCGAATTAAGTTAATCCGTTTTACCTAATGTTTATTCGACTCCCAAATTTTTCGAACCCATGCCTAGGGGAAGTCCTCCGAAATTCGAGAACTCACACTAAGCCGCGCCTAGATGTGCTATATTTATCATCTATATGGTGATCATAAAATCCCTCGTTTACCTCGCATCATGTTTTTGGGTTTCATTTTCGTACGCTTCGCTACAGTCGATTTTGCTGTTACCGCCAATCTTAAACGAAACACAAAGCAACAAGCCGTAGCCCTTCATCCGCTTTACCTGGAGGCTTTTCGCTATCGGTCATTACTATGTTTACGACCATACTGGATTTATTTTAATTGGGTTACCACTCCGGGGCGGTAGCCGAGGGGCCGCATCGCTCTCAGCACCCCGCGTTACGAATAAGGATCGCCGGTTCCCAGTCAAGAATGCATTGCCGCGTTCGGCCGCGGACGGACGGATTCCGGGACACCATCGGTTAGAAATGTTTTTTAAAATGCAAATTATAGTAACGGTGAGGTATGTTATTTGAGTAAAACATGAGTAAAAGAAATTACAAGATTTTTTGCCTTACCCTTTTGAGCTTCAAAATCGGTCGTTTCAGTCGCCGCGAGATATTGGCGAAAAGGAAATCCACCTTTCGCCAGCGGCTGATGATTGATAAATCCCGCAATGGGTGAAGCCCACATCAAAGAATACAATCCAGTCCCGATTTGGATTCCAAGCCCGGCATCGATCTGCCAAGGCCCGAGCCGTTTGGCTCGTATCGATAGTCCGAGGTGGATCTCGGAGGTTTTTACGATGACCCGACGTGCCACCGGAGCAGTTTTCTCGCTACTGTTGGCGTTGATTAGCTTCCCCGGGGAGTGGGGGTTTTCGCAGGAATGGGCTCGCCGGATGTTCGAGACCACAGAGCACGACTTCGGAACCGTTGCTTGGGGGGCGAAAGCAGAATTCCGTTTCGTTCTCCGAAATATTTACTTGGAGGACGTTCGCATTGCCTCGGTCCATTCCAATTGCTCGTGCACATCGGTCCGAATCGAAAAGCCGCTTCTAAAAACCTACGAACAAGGAGCGATTGTTGCCACGTTTAATACCCGGGCTTTCCTCGGAACTAAGTCGGCCACCATCACGGTGAAGTTTGATCTACCCTATCCGGCGCAAGTCCAGTTGCATACCCGGGGAACGGTCCGTTCCGAAATCTCGCTCGAACCGGGGAGTGCGGAGTTCGGCACGGTAACGAAAGGTACCACTGCGGAACGGACGGTGCGAATTGCCCGGAACGGAAATCCGAGCTGGCAAGTTTATTCGGCCTCCACAGAAAACCCACATCTTGCGGTTGTACTCCGGGAGATAAAGCGGCACGGAGGTGCCGTCGAATACGAGCTGAAGATCACCTTGAGAGATTCGGCTCCGGCGGGGCCCCTGCATGATCATGTCGTGCTGACGACGAATGATCGCCAATGGCGACAGGTTGTGGTACCGGTGGAGGCCATGGTCGAGGCTCCGGTAGCGGTGAATCCTTCGTCATTGTTTCTCGGAACGGTGAAACCGGGGGAGACGATTACTCGGCAGCTTGTCATCCGGGCAAACCAGCCGTTTCGGATCCTGAGGATCGAGGCAGATGGTGAGGGGTTTTCGTTCGATCTGACGGGCACGGATACGCCGAAAAAACTGCACATTGTCCGCGTGAGTTTTACCCCGGGGAGCGACGTGGGCCGAATTCTGCGGACCATTCGCATTGAAACGGACCTAGGTGGTGAAGCCTCGACGCTGGCGGCTCATGCGGTGGTGCCGAAATCATAACGGGGATTCCGCCCTGAGCTGAACAAAGGGGGAGACTTCGCCAGTCTAAAGTAGGGGGAGCTTCCTTGAGCCGAGGCAAGGGGTTTCATTTCTGAGCTGAGGCAACGGGAATTTTTTCCCTGAGCGGAAGATCGGGCAGGATTTTAGGAACCAGACTATTATCCCGCCGGCCGCCGGCAAGAGGGCTCTTGCGGCCCCTTGCTGCCGATTCTTATTCTGAAATCTAAATCTTGTTCTTAGCCGCGGTAGGATTGCGGAGCTTGACTTGCCCAGCCTTGCGGCTCCTGAAGCCGCGCACTACTCCTACGAGCAACTTTTTTCGAGAGTGGCCCAGTCCGTGAAGTTCCAACTGTTATGTACCGATCGGCACACGGCAGCTCGACGCGGGCAGCTCCAGACCGCTCATGGACTGGTCGAAACCCCGGCCTTTATGCCCGTTGGTACCCAGGCCACGGTCAAGGGAATTCTGCCCGAGCACCTACGCGCCACTGGCACCCAAATGATTCTGGCCAATACTTATCACCTTATGCTTCGGCCCGGGGAAAAGGTCATCGGGGCAGTAGGTGGGCTGCACCGGTTCATGGGCTGGGAGAGGTCGATCCTCACCGATAGCGGCGGGTTTCAGCTCTATAGCCTTGCGCAGCTTGTGGAAGTGAGTGACAAGGGGGCGATTTTTCGGTCGCACATCGATGGCTCACGCTGGGAACTTTCCCCCGAGCGTGCGATGGAACTTCAGGCTGTCCTCGGCAGCGATATTGCCATGGTCTTAGACGATGTGGTGGCACTGCCGGCCGACAAGGAACGACTCCGAACCGCAACCGAGCGAACGATTCATTGGGCCGAACGCTGTCAACGAGTGACCCGACCGGCCAATCAAAGTCTTTTTGCAATCGTGCAGGGGGGATTGGATCGATCGCTTCGTGAGTGGTGTGCTGCGCGTCTGGTGGAGATGAATTTCGACGGTTATGCGATCGGGGGACTGAGTGTCGGCGAGTCGCCGGAAGAGATGTACCAAGTGGTGCGATTGGTGGCGCCGTTGCTCCCCGATGACAAGCCGCGGTACCTAATGGGGGTGGGGCGTCCTCAAGATATCCTGGAAGCGGTTAGCTCAGGCGTGGATTTATTCGATTGTGTGCTTCCGACACGTAACGGCCGAAATGCCACGGCTTTTACCCATCAGGGTATTCTCCGACTCCGCAACCAACAACATACCCAGGATCCGCGACCTCTTCAGGAAGATTGCTCTTGCCCGGCGTGCCGCTTCAGCCGGGCTTACCTCCGTCATCTTTTCATGGCCAAGGAAATGTTAGGGCCTGTTCTTCTTTCGATTCATAACATCACCTTTTATCAGCGGTTGATGGCCGAATGCCGGGAAGCGATAGCGGCGGGCAGATTCGAGGATTTCCGTCAGGAAAAACTCGCGTTGTGGCGCGACGAGAATTCGAGCGCTGTAGGCCCTTCAATATTGTAATCCTACACCATAATCCTACAACTTATTCGGACACGGTAATCCTACACGGTGAGCCAATACCGTGAGTCCCCACCGTGGGCCTGCGCCACGGACCTGCTATAAAGCCCAAATCAGCCATCTGACATGAACGCGCATCAGAATTTGTTTCCGCGGCTTTTTCGCGAGTTTTTGCTCAGCGGACACGCGTTTTCCATTTTTTAACGCTATTGGGTAAACTGTTTCTTAGGAAGTACGTTTCTTAGAAGTACAGGATACGATTTTTCGAGCGAAAATCCTCGGAACTTTTGCGGCCTAACGTTTGTCTAATCTTCGGGTGCTTTTTTGAGGTGGTAGCGCTTTCGGTAAGCTAGCCTTTAAAGGGCAAAGCACGGCGAATAGCGCCTGGGCTGAGAGGTTTTGCCATATGCCGCAGTCGAACGTTTGAATATCCCTTTGGGAGGAAATAGCCCGTTTTATGCCATGCAAGGGACCCTGCACTGGTCGTGAATAACCGGCTAATTGGGGCGTTAGGTCGCCGGTCGGTGAAGGGAGCAGGATGGGCGATTTGGCGATCGAAGTGGCACAGCTTGACGGGAATGGTTGGCGAACGAGAAGAACGAATACTTGTTGGGGAAATGGAGGAGAAGAATGGTGGGGACAAATCCGCTTTTGCAGGGGCAACGAATTTTGGAGCGGTTTTTCTGTGGTCTCGCATCAGCCGTCTGCTTTTTAGGGGGCATTTTCATGGGTATGCTTTCTTCGGCGCAGAGCGTGGGCCAAGGCACGGAAGATCGGCCGTTGCCCGTGACCCGGGTAGTGCTTTTCAGCTCCGGGGTAGGTTACTTCGAACATGGAGGCACGATCGAGGGGAATCGAGAGATCGAATTTCGTTTTCGAACGGAAGCCATCAATGACCTGCTTAAGAGCCTCGTCATAGAAGATTTGGACGGCGGGCAAATAACCTCGGTTAGTTACACGTCGAAGGATCCCATCACCAAAACTCTTAAGAGCTTTGCGGTGGATTTAACAGAACCGTCGAGTGTGGCGCAGCTACTGCTCCAACTTCGTGGCCAGAGGGTAGAAATCGAGGCGCCGCAACCGATTTCCGGTGCCATCGTCAGCACCGAGGAGGTCCAAGAGAAGTACGAAATGGGAATCGTGACCAAAGTGCGATTGAACTTGATGACCGATGAGGGGCTGCGGACGGTTCCGCTCGAGTCGGTTTCGCGAATCCGCTTCTGTGATCCAGTGGTGGACCGTGATTTCCGCCGCGCCTTGGAGGTACTGGCGGGGGCGCACGATGTCACCAAAAAGGTCGTTTCCATTTCTCTGCGCGGCGAGGGGAGACGGCGGATTCGACTGGGCTATATCCTGGAGGCCCCCATTTGGAAGACGAGTTACCGGCTAGTTCTAGACGAAGGGGAGCGGGGGCTTTTGCAAGGCTGGGCCATCGTGGAGAACACCACGGACGAAGACTGGCGAGATGTGAGGTTGGCACTGGTCAGCGGGAGGCCGATTTCCTTTACGATGAATCTCTATGAGCCCCTTTATATCAGGAGGCCGGAGGAAAAACTGGAACTCTATGAGTCGATTCGGGGGCAGGCGTACGAGCAAGCTTTAGAAGTGCGGAAAGCGGGGGAGTTGGCCGAAGCAGGTTTGCAAGCGGCCCCGCCAGCGCCGATGGGGCTGGGGGGATTCGGCGGTGGACGTGCTTTGGCCGAAAGACAAAAGAGACGTGCCGCGGATGAATCGCTGGAGGCGGAGGCGCGTTTGGGGCTTGAAATCGACGCTTTGGGCCGGTCGGTTCGCTCCGCTGCCGAGGCAGTCGATCTCGGGCAATTCTTCCGGTATGAAATCGCTTTTCCAGTCCGCATCGACCGTCAACAATCCGCCATGTTGCCCATCGTAGTGGCCGAGGTTCCCTGCCGGCGGCTTTCCATCTACAACGAAACTGTTCATTCAAAATATCCGTTGGCTGGTTTGAGGCTTAAAAACGACACTAACACATACTGGACACAAGGACCGATTACGGTCTTTGAGGGCGGGGCTTACGCCGGTGATGCGAAGATTACAGATATTCCGCCGGGTTCCGAACGTTTGATCAGTTACGCTGTAGATCTCCAAACAGAAGTAGCTTGGCAGGCCGCATCCGCCCCCGATGAATTACTCTCCGTACGGCTGGCCAGGGGAGTGTTGATCAGCATGCGGAAGGCCGTCCGAAGTCGGCAGTATACGCTGAAATATTCCGGGGAAGGTCGGCGGCATGTGTTGATCGATTATCCGATCGATCCTAATTGGACTTTGGTCGAACCGAAAGAAGCGGAGGAAAAGACGCGAAGCCACTATCGGTTCGGCGTCGATGTGAGTTCGGAGGAGCCTACGCGGCTGGAGGTCCGCGAGGAGCAGATCCGCTCGCAACAGGTCGCGTTAACCGATTTGAATGAGGGGATGGTCGCAATTTATCTCTCCGCCAAACAGGTCAGCGAGCCTGTCAAGCAGGCCCTGCGAGAGGTCATGCGGCGAAATCACGAAATTGCTCTTGTGCAGCAGGAGAGAGTAGTCTGTGAGACGAAGATTAGAGAAATTTTTGAGGACCAAGAGCGCATTCGGGCCAATATGGGCCAACTCGACCGTGCTAGCGAGCTTTACAAAAACTATGTGAAGAAGTTTACTGATCAGGAAACCGAGATCGAAAAACTTCGTGCCCGGGTGGCAGAGCTGAAGGATCGAGAGGCCCAGTTGCAAAAGGCTCGTGATGAATACTTGATGGCCTTGGAAGTTCAGTGATTTGGCTTCCAAAGACGCCCAGTGGCACGCCGAAAGGATGCAACACCGCGCAGCTTTATAGCGGCTTTGTGTCGAAAACTTGCCTTGAATATCCGGGAAAAAGTCTTTCGGGCACGCTCAATGCGGTATTCCGCACCGCATATGGGCCGGAAGGCTTTTTCGGCTTATGGGGCTACCGCTCGAATGTCGCCGAGTGTTATGGGCCCCATGACCGGCATGATGGTTCATGGAGACACCATACCATTGTGTCGGCTTAACGCCCAGATCGCCGTCACCCATCATCGGCATGAAGGTTCGCGGATACATCACACCTGACGACCGGCATCGACGATATCCCCATCGATTTCTAGCATCGCCAAAATGCAATTCTTGCATATAGGGGATCCTTTTCCTGCGTGCGCCACGCTCTCGCCCGAAAAACCGTGGGTCTTGAAACGTTAGGAATCCAGTTCCACGGCGATTGGGTGTCTCATCCCGAAAACTGCGGGTCTTGGTACGTCAAGCCCGAACCTCCGGTAGCATGCAAGAGTCCTGGAACTGACTGTTGCGGTGCACTGAGGATCATAATTTGAAGGTGCGATGGATTTTTCGTCCGAATTTAGAGACACGGTCGATGTATAGCGCACCCATGATCTCTAGTGCACACAAGACAACCATCTCAAGATCGCACGCTCTCGCAATAGGGAGTTTTCTTTTTTTGACAACCGGAATTCCCGCATTTTAAATGGAGAAAGTCTTTTGCTCTCGGTCCGCAGAGCTTCGATTTTTTGGCCCGCTAATGCTGCCGGTTTGCTCACTGGCATAAAAGCGAGGATGTGTCATGCAAAAACGGTTGATCGTAGCTACCTTGATTGGGTTATTTCTTTTGGCTGGCGCCCAAGCGGGAAGATCGGCTTCGGCAAGTGGAGGCGAGGCCGTGGTGTCGT
Organism: uncultured Thermogutta sp.; assembly: GCA_937128505.1. Classification (GTDB taxonomy): domain Bacteria; phylum Planctomycetota; class Planctomycetia; order Pirellulales; family Thermoguttaceae; genus DTLM01. The sequence continues at coordinate 11,177 of CAKZMM010000110.1, read as the reverse complement.
CGGGGCCGCACACTACTTTCGAAGCAACGTTCCCCTGTTTTGGGGGAATTTACCCGCGTTTGGCCGCTTTAAGCGATTCGTGGAGCGAATGCGGGATCGGTGCCGTGGTACCGTGGGCGAATCGGCTCTGGTATATCAGCTATGTGGCGCACAAAGCCGGGGCAGGAGTGGGTCTTTATGAGATTGACCGCCACCTCCGCATTCAGAAACGTCCGGAAAGCGTCGTCGGTACGCATGCAGGACGCCTTATCCACCGCGAATCGAATCAACTTTTTATCGGACCATATGCCATCGACCATCGGGGAAACGTTCGGGTGATTGCCGGTCTTGTGGGTGAGCGTGTCACCGCGTTTGCCCGACATTTGAAGGATCCGTCCCGGCTTGTCTATGCCCAAGCCATGGAGGGAAAGTTGTACGAGGTTGAAGTGCACAATCTTCAGTGTCGTGTGCTTTTCGACTTGAGCCGCGAAGCTTTGGGAATCAATGGTCGGTCGCATTTCAAGGGGGCTTATACGTCGCAAGGGCGTTTGGTAGTAGCGAATAACACGTATGAAAGCGGTGATGTAGCTCGGGGTTTCGGTTCCGGACGGCTGGCGGAATGGGACGGGGACAAGTGGCGGGTCATTCGTCAGACGGCTTACTGCGACGTGACGACCGCTCATGGCGTGGAAGCGATAGCGGAGGATGCGGGCCCCCTTTGGGCGGTTGGCTGGGACCGGGCGTCGGTCATCCTATCGGTCTTGGCCGGTGGCCAATGGCGGCATTATCGCTTGCTAAAAGGTAGCGAAAGCCATGATCACGCGTGGTGCACCGAATGGCCGCGAATTCGGCGTATCACTCCGCAGCATTGGATGGTGGATATGCACGGTATGTTCTGGCGAATGGAAGAGGGCTTTGGTGAAAAACATCTTCGCCTCGAGCCGTTGGCAGGGCATTTGCGAATCGTTCCCGATTTTTGTCGTTGGGGTGAGCATTTGGTGCTTGCAGGAAATCAAAATTCTTCGATGGGGCACCGCCATCGGGCCGGTGGCCAACCTCAATCCAATTTGTGGTTTGGAACAGTAGAGCAGCTTGAAAACTGGGGCGAACCGAGTGGGTGGGGGGGACCCTGGTGCCGCGACCTGGTGAAGCCCGGCGAACCCTCCGAACCGCTGCTTGTCGGAGGTTATCGCCATCGGACTTTGTTCGTCTTTCCCACCAAGGAAATTTCGGAATTTTACCGATGTGCCGATCGATTTCCTGTGGTGGAATGTCCGTCACTCCTCCGCGGGATGTGGCGGGTAAGCGTCCGCCGCGGCAGTATGGAACGGCCGGGAACGCCGTTCCGTTTTTCCGTAAATCGGCCGGTGGTGGTTTACTTATCGGTGCATGACCGGGGTCAACCCGTTCTGCCATCTCGATGGCAACCTACAGAAATGACACTAACCTGGGAACATGATCAGATATACACCGATAAGATTCACCATGCGGAGTTTCCCGCGGGAGAAGTGGAAATACCGGAACATAGTGGTCGCAACGATCGCGGCCACTACGGCGTGCCCCATTTGTGTTTTGTGCAGCCCCTTGATCCGGAGGGTATCCCCCTGGAAATTAGCCCGATTTCGGAGAATTTGGGTGTTGTGGTAGAAACCCCGGGCGAGCTGGATCGCGGGGATCAGCTGGTCAACGTCCGGGTGGAAATCGATCCCGATGGTTCCGGTGGGTGGAAGGAGGTGAATCGGCTACAGGTTGGTCCGCAGCGGATGGCGTGCTGGATGATCCCGGACGAAATGCCGGCCATCTGGCTGCGATTGATCGCCGATCGCCCAGCCCGGTTAACAGCACAACTTTGTTGTGGCCGCGCTTATGCGTCATATCGCCGAAATGATACTCTCCTGTCGGCGTTTGCTCCGGTGAAGGAATCTGTTGCCGGCAATGCCACGTGCTTTGTCCCGCTGGCCGACCGATTATGGTGCCTCGTAACGCACGTTGCCGTGGATGGGAGCATTTCCCCTGCAGGGTTCTTTCAAGTAGATAGTCAACTTCGTATCGCAGAGGGTTTCTCCGCCCCTGATAAAGCCGGGGCGATACCCCCGGGATTGAACCGCCAGATGGTCGGTTCCTCGCTAAGCATCGGACCTTACTGCGTCAGTGAGCGGGGAGAGGTGAAACTGGTCGAAGGACTGTGTGGCCATCCGATTGTCGCTACCATCCGTGACCCCTCGGCGCCGGAAAGGCGAATGTTCCTGCTTACGATTACAGGGCTGTTACAGCATGTCGAGCTTAGGGAAAGCTGTGTGGTGGCGGTTTTTGATCTGAAGCAGGAGCTTGGATTAGGCGGGCAGGAGCTCTGTTTTAGGGCCGGGCATCAGGTGGGTTCCTCTTTGATTATTGCCGGAATGAACCCCAATGGTACGGCGGGAATTCTCGCGGAAAAGACGCCGGGAGGGTGGCGGATTGTGGATCGCGCGGCTTATGCCGAAGTGTGCAACCTGGGATCGATGAGTGAAACTGTCGTGGCAGTGGGATGGGATGCGACCTCAGCACTACTGAAAGTGCGAGATTTGGGAGGGCGATGGTCAACCATTCGACTCCCGAAGGCTTCCGCGCATTATGACCGATGCTGGGCCAAGTACCTGCCGAGATTGCGGGAAGTGGAAACGGAGCGTCTGTTGCTGGATACCCACGGGATTTTCTACGAGGTTTCCGGCCTTCCTTATGCCTGGAGCATACAACCCATTTGCACCCATGGACGGCTTATCAGCGATTTCGGGTCATGGCGAGGGCTTTTAGTGCTTTCGGGACCCGCGGTTTTGCCCGCCGTTGGTCCCAGAATTCTTCGGGATGGTAACCTGTGTCTGTGGCTGGGCAAGACGGACGACCTTTGGCAACTTCCCAAACCCACGGGCAAGGGCGGCCCCTGGCTTGCAAGCAGGGTGAAAGGAGGGGTGCCGTCTGATCCGTTTCTCATGTACGGCTTTGAAAACAAGCGCTTGGAGCTCAGCCACCTCGAGTCGGAGCCGATCCGCTTCCGTATCGATGTGGACCCGACCACCACCCGACAAGCGTGGCAGAGCTTCACCACTGTGGAAGTGCCGCCCGGTGAAAGCGTTTCCTTCGAGTTTCCCTCGTCTTTTTCGGCCCATTGGGTGCGGCTTGAGGCAGATCGCGACTGCATGGCCACAGCGCAGTTCCACTATTGGTGAGCGTGGTAGGGGTGGAAAACCGCCCTGTGTACCGGGCGTCCTGAAAGATGAGCGCAGGTCCGCCGCCGAGGATGTTCGTGTCAACCCGCCGTCATAACCTTCCGAAGGTGGCTACAATGCGGGCTCCAGAAGGGTAGCGGTTTAACCCTTGAAACGTGGTGGTCGCCTCGAAGCGATCGCGGTGCCGAAGTCGGCGATTTCTGGTAGTATGTGCCGCCTGGGGTGTCGGCAAACTCCGCAGGCAGTGCAGCCTTGCGGATTATTGGTTTGTAGGCCGAGAATAGGAATCAGATAAGGTACTTTGGTGGAAGCTGCGGAGGGCAAACGGACCGAGCAATTTGCACGGCGCCTAACTGCCGCGACCTATCGCCCATTGGTGGTCACGTCTTAGAGAAGGGAGCGTATTCGGGCCCCTGTTAAGGATTTTGGATTAAGATTGCGGCGAACCTTGCCTTCCGCTCCGATGAGAGGTTTGATGACCAAGCCCGAAAATTCCGCAACCGAGCCGTGGGCGTTCATGCCTCTTATGGAATCTCGTTGCCGTAGCGGCCCACGGCCTTGCGATAAAACCTTCTAAACTTGATGGTGGGTGAAGCGATGCAGAAGCATCCCGAGCATTCGGCACAGAAGGAGGCGACGCTGGTCCTTCCGCACGAACCCGGTTTACTCATTCTCGGGCCGACAGGTTCGGGAAAGACCCCACTGGGGCAATATCTCGCTACTTATGGGCTGGCAGGGAGGCGAACAGTGCACTTTGATTTTGGGGCACAGCTTCGGGCCAGCATCGAGCCGGGGCCAGATGGGCCGCCTTTGTGCGGCGAGGAGCGCGACTTCATTCGCGGCGTCCTCCAGAGCGGAGCACTCTTGGAAGATTCGCACTTCTATCTGGCCGAGAAATTGCTGCTTTGGTTTTTGCGTCGGGAAAACTTGCGGCAGGGCGAGTGGTTAATTCTCAACGGTGTGCCTCGGCATCAGGGTCAGGCTATCGCCTTGCAACCAACCGTCAAGGTGCGGTTTGTCGTGGAACTAGTGTGCGAAGCGGCCGTGGTGGCGGAGCGGATTCGAGGGAATGTCGGCGGCGACCGCACAGGTCGCGATGATGATGACCCCGAAGCCATCCGAAAGAAGCTGGATATCTACCACCAAAGAACGCAACCACTCGTCTCTTTTTACCTGCGCGAAGGGGTACAGCGGATCGCCATACCAGTGCTGGCCACAACCGCCGCAGCAGAGATGGCTACCCAGCTTGAGGCGGCCTTAAAGGATATCGGCGGGGCTTAAAGGTAGGAGGGACTCTGGAAAAGCCGGAGTTGAAGTATTGAACGAGCCTGCACCGTAATGTCTTAACAAGAACGACACTAACTCCACGGAAAGAGCCGCGGATCAACCGGTCTCGGGCATCCAATGGGTACCTTACCCGGGCGTTCTTGGGACTTCTCGACTTTCCACCGCCCGGGGGGCAGCTTTCTCCGTCAGTTGGCGAGGGTACGCTGGGACGGCTCAATGGGCGGTCGCAAGAATCGATCATCAACCCCTTCTTTCACCAAGAGCAGCAAAGGCTTCTTGTTTCACGCCCAATGAAGACGGTTTACTCCGTGGTCCCCGCCAGATAGAGCTGACCGGGGCTGATCTGGAGTTGTGTCCATTGGGGACGGCGTCCTTTCAACTGCTCCGTGAAGTCGAATCGCACCGCTAGCACGGGATCCGCGTCCATCTGCTGCCAATGGTGAGATTGATTTACGTCGGTAACCACTCGGGTTAAGGCTTCGGTAACCCAGGTCATCGGAAGCCGCAACCGGCCTAATCGTGCGTCACGGATGCGAATCAAAAGGTAGTTCGGTTCTGCAAGGATCGGCTCTAGTTGGAGCCAAAAAACACCTTTTAAGTATTTAAAGGTGACATCGGTCCCCACAAGAACGCGGTTATCGGCCAGTTGGACCCGGGTTTCTCCGAGCTCAAAGTCAGTGAACTGCGGCTTCTGCGCCGGCCACTCGAGCGCTAACCAACCGTTAATTTGTTCCTCGGAAAAAACCCCCTCCCACGGCTGTTTTTTGCGAATCAGATTCCCAAGGGTGGTAGCTCGCTGAAGGAATTGGTCACTTGGCTCCTTCCAAATTTCTCTTCTTTCGCCGAGCCGTTCCGCAAAAAATGGCGGGACATAAGTGAGCGCACGGTATAAAACCCACGCGACAATCAAGGTGATGGCTGCCCCCAAAAAAATGAGTATCAGGAACGTGGTGAGTACCAATCGAAAAAACCGCCGCCACGGACTAATCCATCGATCATGCGGAGCGACTCTTTCCTTGCGCGGGGAGCCGCGGTGGCCAAGCCGAGCCGCCCGATCCCCTGAAGATGCCCTCGAATCGATCGAGTCAGTTCCCATGATCCCTCCGACCCTTTAATTAAATCGGAGAAGTCCTAATTAAATCGGAGAAGTCCGTAGCTTTTTTTTCCCGTGCGAAGTATCAAGATAGATTGGCCGGCAAGATCGCCCGATGACAATCGCGCTTCCAACTGAATGACCCGGCGATTGTTCACGTAAGCCCCGCCTTGCTGAATGATACGCCGCGCGTCGCTTTTGCTCTTGGCCAGTCCTACTGCCACCAACGCGTCGATAAGAGGCAAGCCCTCGTCGCTCAAGGCCGATCGGGGTAAAGACGCACTGGGTACATCGGCGAAGATATCTTCTAGCTGCTGGTCGTCAACTTCCGAGATTTCCTCGCCGAAGAAAATGCCGGTTGCTCGTTCCGCGGCGGCTAAACCTTCGGGGCCGTGAACCAATCGGGTTAACTCCTCGGCCAATCGACGATGAGCAGTGCGCTTAGCAGGATCCTGCGAGTGTTCGGCGGCTAGCTGCTCCCATTCCTCACGGCCAATCTCGGTAAAATACGCTAACCAGTTTAGGACGTCGCGATCGTCGGTATTGATCCAGTATTGATAAAACCGATACGGACTAGTTTTTTGCGGATCGAGCCAGATGGTTCCGGATTCGGTCTTGCCCATTTTACCGCCATCGCTTCGGGTCAATAGAGGCCACGTCAACCCGTACAACTGCACACCATGCATCCGCCTCGCCAGATCGATCCCCGCCGTGATGTTTCCCCACTGATCGCTGCCGCCGATTTGCAGCTCGCATCCGTATTCTCGGTACAGATGGACGAAATCATACGCCTGAAGCAGCATATAACTGAACTCGGTATAGCTGAGCCCGGCATCGGCACGTTCCAACCGCATTCGGACCGAATCCTTTGCCAACATCACATTCACCGGGAAATGCTTGCCCACTTCTCGAAGGAATTCCAGATAGCCGATGCGTCCCATCCAATCGTAGTTATTCACCAATAAGGCGCTCGAAGAGCCGCAGGAAAAGTCCAAAAACTTAGCCAATTGCTGGCGAATCGCCTCCACGTTCGCTCGCAGCACATCGAGGGCCAAAAGCGGTCGTTCCTGCGACTTGCCGCTTGGATCACCGACCATCCCGGTGGCTCCCCCCACTAGCGCGATCGGACGGTGACCTGCCTTTTGAAATCGCCGAAGCATCAGCACTCCCAGCAGGTGTCCCACGTGGAGGCTGTCGGCCGTGGGGTCGAAACCGGCGTACAAGGTCCGCGGCTTTTCCAGCAACCAACCTTGCAGGCGTGCATCGTCGGTGGTTTGATGAATCAGTCCACGCCAGCTCAATTCGGCGAATATGTCTTCCATTCCCGCAACACCATCCACCCAATAAGCCGTGAAATGACCGCGGGGGTTTACCACCCCCTTCTAAGACAAAGAGAACGGCCCGAGCTTGAAATTCCAACTTCCTTTCAACCGTGAGTAGAGCTTGAAATCCCAATTTTTTTTCAACTACGAGTGACGTAAGTGTGCAACTCTGATTTTAATCCAATCAGGCATCCGAAGTTCGTCTACATTGTAAGAAATTGACTTCACCTCAAGTTGCGGGATCCACCGCTTACGGGCGGAAACTCCCTTCTGCAACTCCCTTCTGAGGCAAGGCGGCTGAACCCGCCGAGGGTTTTTCCCCGCTTTGCGAAACTGCATCGGTGCCCCTTAACGCCAGAGATCTTCCCCGGCAAACGGGTGCAGAGGGCCGCGGATCGGCGGCTTCGGCATGATTTTGAGCGCTTGCTCGGCCAAACGGAGATCTTCCTTCGTAGCTATTTTCACGTTAATCACCGAGCCTTCCACCACGTGCACTGGGTGCCCCATTCTTTCGACAAGCTGGGCGTCATCCGTGGCCAAAAAGTCACCCCGGCGTGCATAAGCCTTCAAAAGCAATTCGCGCCGAAATACCTGCGGTGTCTGCGCTTCCCACAGTTGGGTCCGCGATACCGTTTCCTCCACGAGGCGATCTGCGGATACCCGCTTCAAGGTCCCGGTGATCGGAATGGCAAGGATTGCTGCGCCGGTCTGAGCCGCTTTTTCAAACACCCGATCGATCCACTGTTCAGCCACGCATGGTCTGACGGCATCGTGGACGCAAATCAGCTCGGCTTCTTCCTTGACTCGCGTCAGGGCGTTCTGAACCGAGTCGCATCGCTCTTTGCCACCGATGACCACCTCGATTCCCAACAAAGCTGCGCTGCTGGCGAATTTCTGTTGAAAATATTCGCGGTCATCCGCCGCGATAATCAGCAGAGTTTGGATGACATCCTCCCGATTGATAAACCGCTCCGCGGCATGAATCCACACCGGTCGACCGTCGAGTAAAGCGAATTGCTTCTTGGTGTGTTTGTCGCCGAAACGGCGACTTTGCCCTGCGGCCGGGAGAATCACACTTACTTTTGCCACAACTTGCTCCCTCCGATCAAGCATGAGGGATCGGCCCATTTTTCCAGCCGCCTTCGCCTCTCATCCTTGACTGCCAAATTTTGAGGCAAAACCCTCACCATGCTGAGACGCCATACGCTATCCGGAAATCACAGTTAGCCAATCCGTCGCTTTTCTGCCCCAGTTACGCGTTTTCGAGAATGGCTCCGGGTTGCGACCGGATCACTTCATTGAACACCATTTCCGCCGAATTCCACCCGTGCAAATCCGACTGATATACTTTTCATAAATCCCCGGAGGCGATCGAATTCAATTGTGAACCGTTCGTGTACCCCGTCAAGGGCAGAAGCTTTTTCTGATTTTCTCTTACTGCAAGTCCTCAGTGGCCAACACGTTTGCTCTTGCCTCGTTAAGGGCCAGAAGCTTTTTAACTCCCTACGATCGGGGCTAGAAGATTCAAGATTGGCTCCCCAACTCGGCGTGTTTCACCGAGCTTTTACGCGACTTAAGTACTTTGACCGTTGCGCAAATCGGCGTTGAACCAATAAAATCAACCTCCGACCTCTTTGTAGCAGATACGCTCCCCAAAAAACGGATGGTTTGCTCAAGCCCTTTACCCCTGGGCATCCGCTGGATCCATTGCGTTATTAGCGAGGATCTCGCAACATGCGGAAGCTTGCCCGGCCTGCCGACTCAATAGATTTCAGCAACGGCGATTGCGACCGGGAAGGCACGTCGCTGCTGACTGTACTACTAATCATAAACCACATTGCCGAGGCCCACGGCAAGATCCTTGAACCTAGCGAGATTCATCCCTGCCGGAAGAAATTCAGGTGGCAGCCCTTCACTGAGCCAAGATTGACTGCGTTGAATCGCCGCATAAAGAAGACCGCCACATTGCGCATCATAACCCAACCCAAACGAGCTAAGCACGTCGATATCCCCGGGATGAAACACCAAGTTTTCGTGAATAAGCCTCAGTGCTTCGGCCGCCATACTCAGCATGTATCGCGAGCACAAAGCGTCGGTGAGAGAACCGTGGAGAGACTCCTGACCCAAAGACCGCCGAGGGGGTTCATGTCTCACGAATGTCGGAGCGTTCCAGCCTTCCTGGGTTCCCTCCCCGGGGATCCCGGAATCATAAGAGAAAAAACCCACGCCCGTTTTTCGGCCCAGCCGTTGGTTCTGGATCATTTCCGAAAGGATTCTCATGCCGCGTTGGTTGAGATTGAATGGATCTCGTAATGGATCTTGTAGCAGACGGCCCACTCTCAGCGCAAGATCGAGCCCGATTTCGTCGAGAATACGCAGGGGGCCCCATGCAAACCCGAGTTGCCGAGCTGCCTCCTCGATGAGCTCCCTACCGAAACCGTGGTCCAGGGCAGTCAAGGCTTCCACAAACCAACGAAAGAGAATTCGATTCACTATAAAGCCGCGGCCATCTGGGACCGGCACGGGCAATTTTCCTAACTCTTGAAGAAACGAAGCTGCCTGGGCCAGCGTTTCCTCGGCTGTGCTCTGGGAAGCTACAACCTCGACCACAGGGCACTTCACGACCGGATGTAAGAAATGTATCCCACAGAATGACTCGGGGCGACGCAGTACCGCGGCCAATTCCCCCACTGCAATGGACGAGGTATTGGTGGCGAGGACTACCTCGGGCGGCAGAAGGGGTTCTAACCCCGAAAGCAACTTTTTTTTTCGCGGAAGCGACTCGACGATGCATTCCAACACCAAATCGCAGTCCCGAAGTTCGGCAAGCCGATCGGTAATCTCACAGAGCTCTCGGGACCTTTTGGAGGTATCCTCTGGGCAATCGGCATTGTGGGGGATGCGTTCTACTTGAGAAAGGAAGTACGCGACCCGGTGCAAGGCTATTTCGCGAGCCGCGGGGTCTTTTTCCACAAGCTTTACGCGGCGACCAGTTGCAACAAGCACCGCCGCGATCGAACAGCCCATTAACCCCGCTCCCACTATGCCCACCTTTTGACAAAGTAGATGGGTTTTCTGGGAAAGCCTTTCCGACCAATACCCCGTTAGCCTCCGAAGTTGACCCACCAGATGAGGGTGCCTCGCAGCAATTTCGATGGCAGAAGTGCCTCCCAGGTCTGGGCCGGGACCACGGGACTCCTCTTCTAGTGGCAGAAAAGAGAGATGCATGTTCGCAGGAACCTACGCTTTATTTTGCCAGTTATCGCTCCAAGGACATGCAACGCCCCGAGAATACACGCGAGACTACACCCGGGAATACTTGTTTCATTCTCCCGTTAGGTAGTTTGGCTCACAAATAGTTTAGTTATCGAATGGGGTAAATAAGGATTCGGAGTCCTCGTGAGGGATGGCGGAACTTGCAACACCCACACCAATCCATGTAGAAAAGCGATTTGAAGAGGCAGAAAAGTTGTGATATTCCCACGGCATGCCATCACGATTGGGAGAAATCATGTCGGGACAAATCGCTCATGGCGTACCCTCGCCTACTGCCGTCAAATGTTTGCTAAAATGACATATTTAGTGAGGTGCTTTTCCTCGTCTTCTGATGGTGGGTGAGCACCGACTGAGTGTTAACAGGGAAGTGTGTTGCTCCCAAAGATGTGGCGGAAGCCGTTCTATACCGGCCTTGTGCCCACAGGGAAGTGTCCCCCAAAAGGTTTGATCGAAAAGTCGCCTCACCCGCGCTCGGCAAGATTCCGCTGGAAAGCTTGCCACGGCACGACGGCTAGCGCAAGCTCGACCACCAATCTCGGCTCCGCAAGAACGATGTGCCCGAAACCCTCCCCACCTAAATCACTTGAGCGGTTACAAAAGTAGCTCCCCCGCCTTGTCCAAAGCAGCCCATTAGAGGCGATTTTGCCAGGATTTCTAGCCTCTTTTAGTTCGGGCAAGCAAAGTAGGGTTTAATGATTTCAAAAAGTTTGCGGATTGTATGGCCCATTTGCCGAAAATAGGTGTGCGGTCCAAAAGCGAAAGGAGATCGTTCAAGATAAAAGCACAACGGAAACTCGTCCAACTCCAGGCACATCGGAAATTCGTCCACGACAAGGGACATGGCGCGATGGGAACGCCAAGCGCCACCGCCCGGACGTCCGGTGCTGGAGGACTTCTCGAAAAGCTGGGGCCCGGTGCCAGGGAGTCCGAATCCAAATAGTACGTCAGAGTCCAAGTAGTACGTCAGAGTCCAAGTAGTCTGTGGTCGACGTTGACGCGTGACTCTGGATGGCC
>CAKZMM010000109.1 GCA_937128505.1 uncultured Thermogutta sp. | reverse complement strand
CGATTTCTCCCCTCGTGCGGGGGAGTCATATACGGAAACGAATGGGAAATGAAAAAGAAAGACACTCGCCTTGCTGCCCGATAGGGAACGCATATTTCGGTTCAACGTCGGCCGCGAGGGCTGATGCGGAAGATTGCCTCAGCGGCGGAATCTAATTCCGAGTGATGGACCGCCAGGGTCTGAGGTCGGCTGAATTTTCGGCCAGTGCAGCGCTGAGGCGGCAAGTGATTAGGGCTTTTTGAAAAGGCGATGCGACACTGCATCTTCCTAAGCGGTGGGGTCGTCTTTGGCCTCGGGATCGGAGGCGTCCGGCGGGAATTTCAAGAAAAGGTATTTCATCCATTCATCCGCGTCGCTGGCACCTTGCCGGGGCGTTTGGCCACCGGATGAGTTCCGCTGGTCTGGTTCCGAAGGCGTCTTGCTTTCCACACCTTGCTCGGCGGAAGGAACCCAATTTGTGGGGCCAGGAAAAGCCAAATCCGGTGGCAATTCTTCGGGAAACAAGGTGGCGGGAGCACTTTGCGGCGTTACCTGCGGCTCCGTGGCCATCGGGGCCAAGGTAACCGGCGGTTGCCCGAAGCTTTGAAGCCGATCCGGAGGAGCTTCCTCCCACTTAGCCGGAGTTTCGACCGCTAACTCAAAATCACCTTCCTCCATGGGCTTGGACATCGGCTTCATGGCCTGCTCCGGATTTACCCGCGGAGGGGCAGCCGTACGCTTCGGAACGGGAGGCTGCTTTTGAGTAAGTTGGTAGTCGACGCGGAAAGTAAGCGGACCGACATTGAATTCGCACTGAGGCGGTAGGCTTGCCTCGGAAACACGGCGTCCTTGTACGAAGACCCCATTGAGCGAGCCCAAGTCGCGGACATGAAGGAGCCCGTCCACCTCGAAGAGTTCACAATGGCGGCGGCTCACCATCGGATGGGCAATCGTCAGCCCCGATTCTCGGCTCCGCCCGACAACGATGGGGACCTTGACCCTGACCTGTTTTCGGTCGGCCTTTCCGCCGACCACGGTCAGTGTGACGTACATCGCCTACCCATCAAGTTAGTGGGTCTAAGTGAGAGATTATGAAGAAACCTGCCGGTTCGGCAACCCGACCCTAATTCATTGTAGCAAGCGGGTTACTTTTTCACAATTATACTCGCATTTCCATGCATTACAAAGTTTGTGCTTTTTAGGGCCTTTCGCTTCCTGACTCTAGCGACTTGAAGTGGGCGACATATCCAAGATCGGCGGGCCAACCCGCGGGATAAGCCGTTTATTTGGATTGAGGACTGAATACCGTTTTTCTGCGCGAAGAGGGTTATCGGTTCGGCATTCCCGAAAAATAGTGCCCGCCTGATGCTCTTCGGGTGAAAAAGCCGCGAGATTCGTAGCCCGCTTTTTAATTGCTAGCCCGCTTTTTTAAAAGAACATGGAAAGTTTGACTTTTCCCAGAAAGAGACTGGAATCTCGCAGGGTTTGGTTTCTTGCCTAGAAAACTTTGGGTTTTTGCCAAAAAACTTTCGCTTTTTGCCCAATAAACCTTGGCTTTTCGCCCCATTAATCTGGAAGTGATTGTGCTTGCAATTTTTGATTGTGCTTGCGATTTTCCTCTGTGGCCTGAAAGGCCAAGCGTCAAAACTCTTACGAAGGTATTCAACGAGACCTCCAAGGAATTTGATGAAACCCAAGTACATGGATGCGAAAGACTAGGTTAGAAGTGACGGTTAAGAACGCGCAACCTGTCAAATAAGCCCGACAGTAACCTTCGACATTAACATATTTGCGAAATAAGCGATTTGGATTGGTGTGCAATCCTATCCGAGATTGCAAGGACACGAATAAAGTGATGAATCTGAGACTATATGAACCGCGTAACGCCTACAGTGATCAATCGCATTAACGTTTGATCAATGGCATTAAAGTTTGATCAATCGCATTAACGTTTATAGTCAGAGTCTGTTTTTCAGAGCGGAAAGATCGCTTCAAATCAACCTGCTTCAGTTGAGACTGCCCGTGCAATCTGTTAGGAATCGAGGGGACGGGGAGCGCAATTGACCGAGCGTTTAAGTCCAAATTTATTTATCATTACCGTGATTATCTTTTTTGAGGAAATTGCCATAGACGAGGTGCTGTGTAGATGTCATGGCCGAATGTGTCATGGCTGAATGTTCCGCCGGGCCATCACCGCCAAGTTTTTGGGCACAACGAATGTATTTCGGCAACGCTTTATCGGTTTTAAGCATGGTACCTTACTTTTGTCTGGCTTTGATCCCGCTGTTTCGGGGCGTTTCTGCCAAGTCTTGGTGTGAAAAAGCAAAGCGCAAGCAGATTGCGGAAATGCGATTCGATGCCCACTCGGCAGGGGATAATGAACGCGATTTGTCTCGCCGCTTGGTCGCCGAGACTGCATGCTGAGCGGGAAGTCCTTCATCGGGGAAAGGATCAAAAGCGTTGTGGGGTTTGCCCTGCTGCCAATTTCCGGCAGTTTTGATATGCTGGTGAATCAGATGATATGCCGGATATACAGAAGAAGAGGAATCAAACGGATTTTTGCATATCCCGAGGATCGTTAACATTTTGTCCGCGATTTCCTCAGTGCGTCGGGAAAGGGCTGGTGAAATGTAAGCCGGTCTTGTAGGCCCTATGCGAAAGCTTATAATATTTTCGAAGAAGTGCTTGGTTGTCGCGCTATTGGTGTAGGCGTTGGAGCCGGAGCACTTCAGGCGGAAGGTGCGGGTGTAGCTCAGGTGGTAGAGCACGACGTTGCCAACGTCGTTGTCGTGGGTTCGAGTCCCATCACCCGCTCTTCAAACCATTCGAGACAAATCATTTCCTCAGACCGACGTGCCCGATCCTCACGGCGTTTCCGGGAGAGAAATCGGGCTTTTTTGGTATTAGCAGGGCCAGGGCGCGAGGGCCTTGGCCTGCGACGTGGGAGCGACGAAGGGTAGTCATTCAGGGACAGTTGCAAGCGATGGCACGCAAGAAAGAAACCGAATCGCGGACGAAGGCAGGGGCTCAAGAGATCCAAACTGATGTTTCGGCCGAAGATTCTGGGGAAGATTTGGCCGCCGGTACCGGCACGGATGAGTCTCGATCAACTCCCGAGCCGACAAGCGGGGAAGCTGAAGAGGTGTTGGAGGAAACCCTGACGGGCATGGCTGATGCCGCGGAGGGGGAAGACATCACCGCGCAGGAGGGTTTGGAGGCGGAAGAGGAGGAGGAAGAGGCCGCCTTACAAATGGATGTACAAATTCAGGAAATTAGTCCCTGCGAGCGGCACATTGTGGTGACGATCCCCCGCGAAGAAATCGAGCGATACTTCGCAAAGGAGCTGGACGAAATGGTTCAAACCGCGGCAGTCCCGGGGTTCCGACCGGGGCGAGCTCCGCGGTGGTTGGTCGAGCGAAAATTCCGTAAACAGGTTGGCGAGCAGGTCAAGATGGCCCTGGTCATGGATGCCTTAAGCGGGGTGACGGAGCGATATCAATTGTCCCCCATTAGCGAACCGAGTTTCGACATCGACGCCATTTTCTTGCCGGACGAGGGGCCGATGACCTTTGAGTACGACATCGAGGTTCGGCCCAAGTTCGAGATCCCGCAGTGGCGGGGTTTGCGGCTGGAAAAATGGATAGTTGAAGTCACCCCTGGGGAGATCGAAAAGGAGTTGCACCGTCGTTTGGCCGAGCGCGGCTCACTGGAGCCGGTCGAAGAACCGGCGCAACCGGGCGATTACATCGTGGTGGATCTCCAGTTCTTCAAAGATGGGCAAATCATTGCCCAGTCGAAAGAGGAAGTTATCCGAGTCAAGCCGGTTCTTTCTTTTTACGATGCCCGGATTGAAGAATTCGACAAACTGATGGCGGGGGTACGAGCCGGCGATCAGCGGCAATGCGTTGTGCAGGTCCTACCGAGCTCTCCGGACATCACCTTGCGGGGCACCCAGGTCTTGGCCGTGTTCAAGGTACACGAGGTCAAACGCCTCCGCTTGCCGGAATTCGATCAGCAGTTGCTCGAGGAGTTAGGGGTAGCTAGCGAGGAAGAGCTTCGGGCGGAAATTAAATACACGCTCTCCAATCGGAAGCAGTATCACTCCAATCGCCATTTCCGCGACCAGATTACGCAACTAGTCACGGCAGGGGCCACCTGGGAGCTTCCGCCGCGGGTGTTGGCCGCTCAGGCCCACCGGGAAATGCAACGGCTTACTTTTGAATTGCGGGGGCGGGGCTTCGACGATCAGACGATCCTCATGTTTCAGAACCGGATGCGCTCCAATATTTGGGAGTCGGTGGCCACGGCACTTCGCGAGCATTTCATCTTAGAAGCCATCGCAGAGGCTGAGGGGATTCAGGTCTCGGAGGACGATATTCTTGAGGAAATCCGGTTGATGAGCGCCTACTCGGGCGAAAGCCCGCGTCGGCTTCGTGCTCGGTTGGAGAAAACCGGCGGCATGGATATCTTGGCCAATTTGGCCCTGGAGCGGAAAGTTCTCGACCGGATCATCGCCGAAGCTGAGATCGTCGCGGTGCCGATGCCCGCACTGGAACCGGAGGAAGTAGCGATCGATCGGGCCGTCGGTGGTGCGGAGAGGCCGGAAGAAGCCCTTCAACGGCTTGAAGAGGATCAAACCGCGAAGGCTGCCGAGCACGAGGAGGCAGAGGCAAGCGATCAAGCAAGCGCGGCAGGGCCTCCGCAGCCGGCGCCAACCTCCGAACCCAGAACGAGCTAATCTCGGCCGTTTGTTTACCGCTTGCGGGCAAGCAAGTTGGTCCGTCGGGAAAAGTTTTGAATTTGCTCCCCGGCAAACGGTTGTTTCACTCGTGAGCTTTTCCGGCTCGTCAAGAGACTCGGCGGGAAAGCTCACCGAAACAGTTTCCGAAAGATTTTGGAGGCGAAAATCGCCACAATTACAAGCGGAAAATTGGGGGGCCTTCTGGATCGGATAACGCGCACGAGAAGGCGGATTAGAGGAACGCATTACAATTTTGCATCAGACAAGAGGCGTCAGAATCAGACAAGAGGCATCGGAATAAGCCAACTCGCCTCAATGAGAAATCGTGGGCGTGGCGGTCTTCTGTCAGGTTCAGAGCCACCGAACAACTGAATAGGGATTTCACCGTCGGCAAGAGAATCTGGTTTTGGGTGCAACCGGCTCAAATATAGAAGATCGCCGTGATTAAAGACCACTACTATTTCAAAAGCTCCCAAAAGGTTTGATTGTGCTTAACACCACGGATAGCGAACAAGACTTTTGGCCTCGGGGCTATCCGGCAAAATAGATAAATAGATAG
>CAKZMM010000108.1 GCA_937128505.1 uncultured Thermogutta sp. | reverse complement strand
TGGTTATCCGCGCCTCCGTGGAATGTGCTCACCGGTTTCGGCCACAAATACACCGGCTATGCTGGTATCGTCGCGCACGGGGAATGCGTGATGAATGAAGTTAAAGTTTTAACAGTTAAAGTTTTTACATTATTCACGGGCATCCACGTCTACGTGAGCCGGGTTCATACGGTTTGCGAACATCACTGGTAAACCATCTGGGATCTGCACCGAGGGGGAAGACGTCTGTAGATGAGACGACGTAAAGCATATGATTAACCGGCATCAGTTCGGACGGGGAATACGCAGGTTTTGAGAAAGCTTCTTTTCACATGGGGAATTGCTCTTCCTATGACCGGCGCAAATCGTTTCTACGACAATCCGCTTATCGAGCGATATGCCTCGCGGGAAATGGCGGAGATTTGGGGGCCGCAAAGGAAATTCAGCACCTGGCGGCGACTCTGGGTCGCCTTGGCGGAAGCCCAAGCTGAGCTGGGGCTGCCGATCCGCCCTGAACAGATCGAGGAGCTAAGAAGCCGCGTCGATGAAATTGATTTCGAGGCCGCGACTCGGTATGAGCGTCAACTCCGCCATGACGTGATGGCCCATGTTCGGGCTTACGGGGATCAATGCCCTGGTGCTCGGGGGATCATTCATTTAGGGGCGACCAGTTGTTATGTTACCGATAACACGGATCTGATTCTCATTCGCGAGTCGCTCGAGCTGCTGCGGAATCGGTTAGTGGCCGTAATCGACCGCCTTGCGCATTTCGCGGTACGTTGGCGGGATTTGGCATGCTTGGCTTTCACCCATTTGCAACCTGCCCAGCCGACCACCATAGGCAAGCGGGCCTGCCTTTGGGCCTATGATTTCGTGTTGGATCTGGAAGAATTGGACCACCGCTTGGCTGCACTCAAGGCCCGCGGCGTTAAAGGGACGACCGGCACTCAGGCCAGCTTCCTCAGCCTTTTCGAGGGCGATCATAGTAAGGTCCAAGAATTAGAACGTCGCGTGGCGGAGAAGATGGGCTTTGCTGCAAGTTACCCGGTGACGGGGCAGACCTACTCCCGAAAGGTCGATTCGCAGGTCCTCGATCTGCTATCGGGAATTGCTCAAAGTGCTCACAAGATGGCCACAGACCTGCGGATTCTTGCTCATCGAAAGGAAATCGAGGAGCCGTTCGAAGCGCAACAAGTCGGCAGTTCCGCGATGGCGTACAAACGCAATCCGATGCGGTGCGAGAGGATCTGCGGATTAGCCCGATTTCTCATTTCCTTGCAATCCAGCACGGCAATGACCGCCGCCACTCAGTGGCTCGAAAGGACCTTAGACGATAGCGCGAATCGCCGGCTGGTTTTGCCGCAGGCATTTTTGACGGCGGATGCGGTGCTGATCCTCTGCCAAAACATCACAGAGGGCCTCGTTGTTTATCCGAAAGTCATCGAACGGCATTTACGGGCCGAGCTTCCCTTCATGGCGACCGAAAACATTCTGATGGCTGCGGTGGCTGCCGGGGGCGATCGTCAAGAACTCCACGAGCGAATCCGGCAACATAGTCAGGCAGCCGCCACCGTTATCAAAGAGCAAGGGGGCGAAAACGATTTGATCGCTCGATTGGCTGCCGATCCTGCCTTCGCGGCGGTTAATTTTCGAGAGGTTTGCGACCCACGAACCTTCGTAGGCCGGGCTCCCGAGCAAGTCGACGAATTTATTCACGATATCGTGGAACCTATTCGGCGGAAATACCAGGCAGCCTTGCAAATCCAAGCCGAGGTGGTGGTTTAGAATCGCCCCTCCTTTCTCTAAAAAAGATGCTTCGAGGGCACGTCGACGGCGCAAGTCGCTTTTAAGCGGATCATAGAGGCCGCCGGCTGATATTTTGGAATGGCCTAGTTATTTCCTCCTTTTTCCTCTTTATGCACCGCGAGTATCCAGGAGCGATACATGTTTTCGGTGCGGCGGAGTTGCAAATCGATAAATGTTTCCGCCGCGGGGGAGTTGCAGATCAAAAGGCACGCTCACGGAGTATTGCAGCGGTTCGTGCTAGAAGACTGGGCTGAAGAGAAACCGCCTAATCCGATGAAAAATCTTGCGAGCGGTGTCGCTAAATTTTGCGAGCGGCGCCACCGGTTGCGGCAAATTGCGCATTTGCCGCAAAGAACCGTTCCGTTAACTTTTAATCCCCTCAAGGCGGGTGTGAGGGTAGCACTTTCAGAGAAGAATCTCGCACAAACCCCTTTTCCTTCACGAAGGATTAATAGGGGCCTTCATCACACCGGGATTACTCTACTTGCTTAAGGGGCTTGTCTCAACGAAGGATTGCTCCGGCGGTGTTTGCCACCCCCCCAGTGCTGCCGCCCTCGTGTTGTCCCGGCGGATCTCCAGATCCAGAAAATGCCGCCACTTTATGCGAAGTTTGAGGTTGGTTGATTGGCCGGTAAACCACGAGGTCGTCGATACCATCACCGTTGAAATCGCCCGCCAACGGAACATCCTGTGGCCCGCCCAGTTGGAATACACGATCCACCGCGGTCAGCCGTCGATTTCCGTCGTTATCCATCACGAATACTCCGCCCCGCCATACGCCGAGGTCATCAATTCCATCCCCATTCCAGTCGCCCACGACCGGTCGGTCACCCGGCTGACCGAAACTGACAATCGAATCTTCGGCATCCCAGCGGCCGTTACCGTTGGTATCAAGCCACCAATTACCGTCTCGAAATAGACCGATATTCGTCACTCCGTCCCCATTCCAATCACCGGTTACCGGAATGTGCCCTTCGTGACCAAAGGCAAACACATGATCGATCAAATCGCTTCGCAACGGTCCGCGGGAAGTCAGTTGCAACGTGCGCCAGCCCCGGGCAGCGTTGTCTACCTCGGGCGGTATGTTCTTCGGAATTCCCCGTGTGGCGTTGGCAAAATCGGGGAGCCCTGGCTCATGGGCAATCGCTTGATCATCCCCGGGCCAAGCAGGCCCGAAAATGCCAATATCGGTCTTGCCATCGCCGTCCCAGTCACCGACTACGGGCGTATCGGCCTGGGAGCCCAAACGGATCCACAAATCCCCGTCGTCCCACTGCCCATTGCCATTCAGGTCGATAAACCAGATTCCATCTTGGTAGACCGCTAATTCGGCTTTGCCATCGCCGTTAAAATCGCCCACCAACGGAATTGCCTGCGATAAACCGAACTGAATGCGCCGAAGTGCTTTGCCGGTTGTGGAATCGGCAATCTCCCAGCGACCCTCGTCCATCTTTGTCTCCGACCATGCGGTAGGGCTACCGGCGGTGCTTGCCACCTTCATTTCGCTAGTTCCCCCGGATGTCTGCCGCGGTTGGCCGGCATTTACGATGCTTAAATGCCAGGTTCGCCCCTCGAGGAATCCCGCTCCCGGACCAAACCGCCACACAGGCGGGGCCTCCACTGAATACACCGGGGCCAAATACACCCTCTCGGACAGATACAGAGGTTGCACCACCAAGATTTGGGTTTCACGAATCGGCGGATCTGCCGGAAACAGAAGGGGCGTGACCTCGATTTCGCTAAAATTGTACTCGGTGCCGATATCCCCAGGTCGCAAGTGAATATTTAGGATGGCATCGTTTCTGGGATCGACGAGTAACTCCTCCAAAATAGCCGGATCCACCGGCTGCCCCGGGTTTACTGCAGTGCCGCCCAGCAATCCCGGCGTATCGATCCAATCCACGAAGCCCTCGGGGTGCACTTGGAACACGCAATACACGCCCGGCGGCAGGTTTACAAATTCGTAGTACCCGGAGCTATCGGTGATCGCCCTCAGCGGTTGACCGTCGGCTCCGAGGATTGGCCGACCTTGAGCGTCGGTAAGTTGCAGGATAACCCCCGGGATTGGGCGATCGTCCGGAGTTCGCATCCCATCGCGATTATCGGAGAGCACTTCTAGGGGGCTGCCGGTCAGACTAAGCACGGAGGGACCATCGCGGAAGACATAACCGCTTAGCCGCGCCGGCTCCCACTCCTTGAAGTTGTAGCGAGTGGCTTGCGTACCGGGTGCAAGCTTGATGCCGACAATTCGGTCAGTTCCCTGTAGCCAACCCCCGGCTGTGCCGATGCACTCAGGGCCGTCGAAAAAGCCTGCCGGTTGAATTTCCTCCAGCCCGTAAACCCCTGGCGGGAGGTTTTCGAAGCGGTAATTTCCTTCGCTATCGGTTCGCGTGCTGGCAATGCGCCGGCCGGAAGAATCCAGTAGCCAAATCGTTACTCCGGCCAAGGGATGTTCCCCTGCATCCAGTCGGCAGTTACCATCCCGATCGGTGAACACACGTCCCGCGATTGATGCAGGCTGCAATTCGCCGAAGTTGTACCCGCGACCATCGACGGCCGGCAAAAGCTCTATCTGATGGATCCGATCCCCTGATTGATCGGCTGTGCCGCCGGCAGTTCCCGGCGTATCGATGCCATCCAAATATCCGCTTGGCTGCGTTTCGAGGATTTGGTAAGAGCGAAACGGAACAAGATTCGAAAATTGATAGGCCCCGGCTGAGTTTGTCACCGTGGTGGCGACCACATCGCCGGTAAGCTCATCAACAAGGGTGAGTATCACCCCAGGTATCCCTCGCTCCTGCGAATTCTTTATGCCGTCGTTGTTATCATCCTCGTAAACTGTGCCACTAAGACTTGCTGACTCCCATTCGCAAAAATCGTAGTCAGTTCCTGTGGTCCCCGAACGAAGCTCGATGCTGCGAATTGTGTCGGGAACCTGGATGATCCCCCCGGCAGAGCCGACTCGTTCCGGCCCATCGAAAAAGCCAGCCGGTTGCACCTCCTCGACGCCATATGTGCCCGGCGGAAGTCGATCAAAGCGGTAAAACCCCCGGGCATCGGTCGTGGTGGAACGGAGCCGGTTTCCCTGGGTATCCAGCAGCCAAATCGTGACCCCGGGCAAAACAATTTCCCCGTCATCGAGGCGACAATTCTGGTTGCGATCTGCAAACACACGACCGGAGATGCTCGCCGGCATCAACTCCCCAAACCAATAATCAACGCCCGATTCCCCGCTTGCAAGCCAGATTGGCGCGATCGTATCGCTTGCATCGTCTACAAGTCCTCCGGCACTTCCGGAACGATCGCGACCGTCTAGGTAGCCACCTGGCTGCGTTTCAACCAGCCGGTACGAACCGGGCATAAGCCCCGCGAAGTGAAAACTCCCATCGCCCAAGGTGACCGCGGTATAAATGGAGCTTTCCGTAGGAAGTGGCCCCAGATATTCCGCGCGAACCGTGACGTCGGCAATTCCCTGTTCAATGGAATCGAACCAACCGTTGTCGTTCGCATCATGATAAACGAAGCCGCTCAAAGAGACGGGTCGCACCTCGGCGAAGTCGTTATTTTCCGATACTTCCCCGCCGAGGAGGCTGACGGAGATGATGGCATCGGTACCTTGCGCCTCTCCACGGGTTTGGTCTGCTACAGAACCCGGTAGCGCTGCTACGCTAAACCACCCGGCAGGCTGCAATTCGACGATTTGGTAAGTGCCCGGTAACAGCCCTTCGAAACGGTAGCGGCCTTCGCTGTCGGCAGTTTGGCTTTGACCGGTAAACACGTATCGGTCGCTTTCCCACCGCCACAACTGGATTTGCACTCCCGGGATACCCGGTTCTTCCACCCCACGCCTGCCATCGAGGTTTTTGTCCTCAAATACGGTGCCAGCGATGGCGACCGGTAACGGAATCTGTTCCAGCACGATAAACCCACCTGCCGTGTGGACAGGACGCGGTACGTCGCCCGGCGGGACATAGTTATCGGGTGGAAGCTCCAACGAGGTGGATCGCAAAAGCGGATCGAAGTCATCCCAGAATCGAGCCGATTGGGAAGCCGGGTAGTAATGAGGGGCTTCAAACGATGCGGTAAGGATTGACCCCTCAAACTCGTTCCCCTCCACCACAGCATTAGGGCCGCGAAAGCCCATCTCGTCGACATCGATCGAGAAGACGAGGGTCTCCCCCGGATCGAAACCGGTGAAAGTCAATCGCAGCAAGGTGCCGCCGTCTTCCACCGCGGCGATAACCGAATCAATGCCGTTTTTTTCCAGGATGATAAACGGTGCAGCTCCGAATGCGCCGGTTCCTCCCAAGTGCGTATCGAACAGGGCGTCGCCGATGGTGAGCCCGTCGCCCAACTTATCCGTGTCGATTCGCAATTCCGTTAGGCGTGTTCCCGGGGCTCCACCCAGGAATGTGACGTGGAAAATGTCGCCAGACTCATCCAACTCCGTCGCCGCTTCAAAATAAACCACCCCTAACTCGATGGGCTGCACGCTCAGCAGTTCGCGCCTCTCAAGTGGCTCCATGCGGCACTGCCGCCAAACCGACGGCTCTAACTTTGCCGCTCGCAATCCCTGCTTGGGAGCACACACCCTTGAGCTGACGCCAAGCCGTTTTCGATTGCTGCGTTTGGGGCCGAAAATCCAACCCACGGCGAACCTCCCTGTTCTTCAACGCTAACCCGCCTCATTTTATGAGGTGGCTTTCCTCCAACGGAGGATCTCATCCATTGCTCCTGGCGAGACCTCGTGAAAACCAACGCGGGACAGAAATCCGATTCAAGCGTTCGATCGAACCGAAGCTGAAGGAAGACTTTGCATCGATCGCTGTGTTACCAGAGCCCAAGAAATGAAACTTTTGTGACGGTTCTCAAAAAAGACCTTTTCGCAAAAGATCCTGTAAGTGATGGATGAAATTAAGCTTTGGAAACGTTGAACCGCCAACATGCTTTGCCTTGTTGTTTGGCCATTCCCGGATTTATCACCCTCGAGTTGCTCGAGGGACCTCTTACCCTAAATACCTCTGACGACGCAAGCCATTCGGCGTCATTGCATAGGCGGCTTGGGGAGGCTTTGTGCGGTGACTTGTGCTTCCGACCCTGTTACCGATCGACTATCGCGGTTGCAGGGCCAACTCCGGTTCAATACTAAGCGGCCATTTGCAGACGGTCGTATCAAAGCTACTGGAAATCAAACGTTCCTGAGTCGCATCCCAAATGAGACTCGTGATCGTACCGCTATGCCCGACCAATTTCGCAATCTCCTGCCCTTCCGGTAATTGAAAAACACGGATGACGTTGTCTGTACCGCCAGAAGCAAACCTTCGGTTTCCGCACCATGTGAGGGCGGTGACCAAAGCCGGTTGATCGGCCAGCTCTACCTCTTGTATTCCCTCGGGCAACCGCCACACCATGATGCGTCGATCTTCCCCGCCTGAGACTAAGCGGCTTCCATCGGGGGAAAAACTCAGCCCACGCACCCTGGCACGATGGCCGGATAGCTCGCCCACTGGCGAAAAATCTTCACGACACCACAGGCGAATTCGACCATTTCGGGCACCGGCCGCTAGTAAGCCACCATCCTCGGAAAAGGCGAGGGCACGAATGTCGGCTCCTGGCCCGGCTATTTCGGCAACTCGGGCCCTTGACCGGACGTCATAGATCAAGATCTTCCCGTCGAAGCCCGCCGCCGCTAACAGGTCCTCCGTCCGGCTAAAACACAACGATTGAATGGCAGAAGTCCGATGATCCAGCACAACCGGCTGATTCGAGACCGAACTGACTTGGTTCAATAGCCCTAGTTCCCACAACAGGATTTGGCCATCCTGCCCGGCAGTTCCCAGCCACTTTCCGCTCGGTGAGAAAGCGGCCGTGCGCACCCAATCGGTATGACCGGCCCAAACCCCTATTTGGAGGCCGCCATCCACTTTCCACATTCGCACGAGGTGGTCGTCGCCTACCGTGACCAACCGCCGGCCCGTTGCCTCGAGCGCAATCGCCGAAATTACCGGCGGAGCCGGCAAACTTACGGCGGCCTCCTGAACGAGAACCGCTTGAGGCCGAACTAGGACTACGCTTTGGGCAGGAACCTGCTGGGCACCGGTGCCGCTAATGACCGCCACGACTATCCCAAGAAACGACCTGCGCGCAAGCACCGCGCGCAAGCCCTCCGGAAAACTGAGTTTTTTTTCATGAAAAAGGTTGATCGGGCAACTTTTCATTGGCTTTTGCTCAAAGATCCGGGCTTTTCTTCCTGAAAGGGTCTGGGGAGCCCATCGGCCTTAAAAGCCAAAGCACCACCGAAACTCTGCCTAATTGCTTCATCGGCTAAGATCGCCGAAGGGGCCGCAAAAAGTTTTCCGGTTTGCGGATCGCAGGAGCTTTCGCACCTAGACAAACGCTATGCTCTGGGAAAATATGTAGGGTTTGGTAGACTTTAACGGACCGCTTCTCGGTGTGGTTCGGCAGATTACCTGCGGTATCGAGTTATTGTCGGCGCCTGTGGAGTCGCGGGTGTCGATGTCATTTATTTCGGGAGTCGATGTCGTTGATTTGTGACATTCCTCTAACTTGCTTTTGGCATTCCACCACTATTTTTGGTAATCCAGATCGCGAACTTGCAAAGCAGCAACGACGAAAGGCGAGCAGTCGGATTTAATGAAGCCCCGCGCTTTGACCGGAGATTCAAGGTTAGGCTTGCACACGGGCACCGCCACGGCCTCGAACGCCATTGTTAGGAACCAGCCATGCATGTTGCTGTCGTAGGTGGGGGGATTACCGGGCTGACGGTGGCCTGGGAACTACTGCGATTGGGTCATCGGGTAACCATAATTGAGCGGGAAGCACTCGGTGGGTTGGCAGCCGGGTTTGCGTACCCCAATGTCCCTGAAGTTTATTTGGAACGCTTCTATCATCATCTGTTTACCTCCGATTTAGCGATCCAAAACCTCATCGCGGAGTTGGGGCTTGCGGCTGATTTGTTCTGGCGTCCTACCCTCAGTGGAGTGATTGCCCGCGGTCGGTGTTGGCCCCTTCGCGGTCCTTTTGACCTGTTGAGATTTGCGCCTCTGGGCAGCATTTGGGATCGCCTTCGCCTGGGCTGGGCCATGTTTCGCCTCAAGAAAATCCCTCGGTGGGAAACCCTTGACTCGATCTCGTGTCGAGAATACTTCGAACAACAGGGGGCCATTCGCGGATATGAGCTATTTTGGCTCCCCCTGCTAAAGCTAAAATTTGCAGATTTTGCCGAGAGGGCTTCGGCCGCATTTCTTTGGGGACGCATCACACCCCGAGTAGGCTCTCGGCGTGGCGGACAGGAATTCCTCGGCTATCTTCGGGGAGGCTTCCAGCGACTTTTTCGAAAATGGGGCCGCCAACTCCGCGAGATGGGAGCAGAAATTGTTCTTGGCGAAAAGATCGACGCGCTTCGGCCGGGAAATTGCCCAGAACTCCACTTCGCCGGCCAGTGGCATCGATTCGATCGAGTGGTTTGGACGGCAAGTACCCAGGCACTCCATCGGGTACTTCCCCCGGAATTCCAGGAGTTCGCTCAATCGCGAGGAACGGTTGAATACTTGGCAGCTACCGCTTTGATCTTGGCGGTACGGCGGCAGCAAACTCCGTTCTATTGGCTCAACAGCTTAGATTCGGATTTGACGTTCGGTGCACTCATCGAACATACGAACCTTGCAGACTCGGCTGACTACGGGGGAGATCGTATTCTGTACGTAGCCAACTACCATGCTCCTGGAGACCCACGTTTCGAAGGAAAAGGCCCGGAGGAGCTCCTCGCTTACCACCTCCCGTCGCTCCAGCGGATATGTCCGCACCTGGGTCCAGCCGATATCCGGCAGGTTTTTTCCGCCAGCGATCGCTTCGCAACCCCTGTTTACCAAGTCGGGTACCGCCAACAAATTCCTCCGCAGAGGGATTTTTTGCCGGGAGTGGATCTGTGCAATATGTCGCAGGTTTATCCCTTCGATCGGAACATGAACCATTGCGTGGTCAATGCCCAGCGCTTTATCGAAAGCTTCCACGCGGAAAGCCTTGGCTAAAAGCTCGGGATTCAAGAGTGCCGGATTGGAGACGCCGTTAAGGCAAATCGACCTCAGGTCGGAAAATCCCGCTTTAAACGGTCCCAAAGCCTAAGAAACCTAATGGAAATGGATAGCGTGCACAAAATCTCTTCAAATAGATAACGTACATCAAATCTCTTCAACACGACATAGATATCGACTGGAGATTAAGAGCATAGATACCGATCGCAGATTAAGAATCGTCGCAATCGATAGCAGACAATTTGGAAATTGACCGCGATGGAGCGCAGTTGCCGCCAAGACAATCAGCAAAAAGGTTGATCAGGCGGGGGTGTATGCGCGCAAATGAAAGGTCAAATCCACGTGGTTCGGGAATCAAATGCCTCAAGGGACAAAATGCGGTGAGACATTGCGATAGGGGAACGAACTCTGAATCACAGCACGGGATAAATTCACACAAGTGACCAAACTTCAACCGTTTCCCAAAACCCTTTGGCGATCCGGGTCAATGCGCGAGCACCGATGCCGTATGAGTTCGCTATTTATGTCGGTCTCTTAGCACCCCTACACGATCTCGGCAAGGGGGTTCTTGAAGCTCTCGCTACGGGGAAGATTTGCCCGATTCGATGCTACCACCGGCTCAGCACGCCCGACCGGAGGCGCGAGTTCAATTCCAAACTTCGCGTGAATATTCGCGATCAGGTCCCATGGCGCGACCGGACATTCCTTGGGGTATTCCCCTCGGAGATCCGATTCCCCTACCACGCGACCACCTTTAAAACCACCACCCGCGAGAAGCACCGACATCGCATGTCCCCAGTGATGCCGACCGCCGTTAAAGGGGGGTCTTTCGTCGATTCGGGGCGTCCGGCCAAATTCTCCGTGGCAGAGCACGATCGTCTGATCCAACAACCCTCTCGCCGCCAGGTCTGCCAGAAGCGCGGCAAGCGCTTGGTCCAGCCTCGGAAGCAGTCTCTGCATTTGCTTGAAATGATTTTGATGAGTGTCCCAGCCGGCTAGATTCAGTGTGATTAAGGGGACCCCACGCTCGACCAACCGTCGGGCCACCAGCATCGCCCGTCCCCACGAGCTTTCGCCATAGCTATCACGCAAATCCTCTCTTTCTTGCGAAAGGTCGCAAACCTCGCGGGCCAACTCGGCTTTGTATCCACCGTCAACTTCACTCGGGATAATCGCCACCAGCGAGTCTTTACCCGCAGAGGCCGAACGAAAGCTTTCAATGGTCGGACAACCGGCCCCTGCTGCTAAATCGAGCACTACGAGCGGAATATTGCCGGGATGGACATCGCCTTCCGAGCCCTTCCAGCCGGCAGAAGCGCAAACATCTAAGGGTGCGCTGTATTCACGAGCTTTAGAGCCGCCAACACTTCCGTTTGTGTGCTGCCTACTGAACGGGCATCGCGACCGCTTTTCCCCGATTGAGTCCCGATCGCCGGAGACTCTCTGCCCTGAGACGTAAATTACCGAATCGGGCTTCATTCCCGTTTGCATCACATAGGTAGCAGCTTGGTGGCTAAAATGCCCATGGGTCATACTTCGGATAATCGAGAATTTGTCGGCCTGCCTGGCAAGGCGAGTGAACATCGGACCGATTAGAATTCCCGGGACATTGGTTCGAAGAGGATGGCGGAAAGGCCCGGTGACCTCTGGTCCAGCAAGCGGCTTTGGATCGAATGTATCGATATGAGACGGCCCCCCGGCCAGCCAAACTTGAATCAACGACTTGGCTTGGGGCTCCCTGGTACCTGCCCAAGAGCGTGAACTCCAAAGGTGGGTTCCCGTTAGGCCGAACAAGCTCAGGGCTCCCCAACTCAAAAAATCTCGTCGAACTACGCCACGCTCATCTTGCGAAAGCACTCTGCCGAAAGATTGCGACATGATGTGAGACCTCCAAAAAAATGCCTGAAGCCTTACGCTTTGGCACTACCTGACTTGGTTCTCCGTAAACAAACCGCTGAGTCTGGGCTGCAACCGAACCCACGGATAGGCCGAAAGAAGTTGACCGGCCTCCTCCTCGCTTTTACTTATTTACAACAGGTGAAATTGGCTAAACTTTGACTAAAACGTGGATGCGATGGCACTCAAAACGTTCCGACCGCAAACCTTCTTTTCAACTTACGTCAATATTGTTAGCAGCAATTGTCGAAAAAGCCAGTACAGACTTCAAAAATACTCAGAATCCGACCACCACATAAATGCTATAAATAAAGTCCATAAATACTATAACAAATTCTAATTGCATGGATTGTGAATTCCATAAAATTCCCAGAATTCACTGGGCAGAACGCGCAGCCTGCGATTACTGAGACCATGCCGAGGATGTTTCCTATCGTGCCCACGTAACGCGGAATCCAGTTCGGCCGCAGCACGTTGTTCGGATTTCGCTCCGCCGGAGGAAGTTGCACAGATGCGTCTTGAACTCTCTCCGAGTCATGGCGGTCATGAGGCGGGTGTATATTGTGGTTTTTACGGCGGTCTTCGACTGCGGTTTACGCGGCGGTGTGTGACTGCGGCATACTCGGCGGTCTATGAGTCCCAGTGCCTTAGCTCTTTGGAGCAGGATCCCTGCTTCGAAAACCCCGGAAAAAAATATGGTAGTCGTAACGTTAGAACGAATGCAGCCCCGAGGACTGTGGGGCGTCGTTCAAAAACCCGTAAAGAATATGGTAGTCGTAGCACAAAAGCTGCAAAAAATATTTGGGGACTCCAAGTTACCGGAAATCCCGCGCCCTCAGACTCCACAGAAGACGCGATCGACTGGCAAGCGGCAAAAAAGAGCAGATCAACCCGCCAACCGCTGGCGTGAAGAAGGCCGGGCAAAACGAAGTCAAGGGATCTTTTTGAGCGGTGGCGGAGAGTCAAGAAGGACCAGTTTGATCCCCAATTGAGTACCTTCTTGGGTTGATGTCTGATCTCGAGGCGGGGTGGGATCTTTGGCGCTTCTTGCCTGTGTGGAAACACCCCGATACGGCTTTCCCAAGAAAACTTGAAGCTTGGGCGCATGGTGCCGACTACGGGGAATCGCGGGGAACTTTGTGAGTTCAAGATTGCCGAACCGGTACTGCTCTGCACCGCTCTTTGCCGCAAAACGGTGCAAAACTTCTTGTGATTTGTCGGTTCGTGCGCCGCCTCGGTGCCGAAAAGGGACGGCATAGCTGCAACCGCAGCAAATCACCGCCACGGCGTTACCCGGAATTTACTCGGCAGACGGTTGCCCCTGCGGAGCTATGCCGATCTCTCACGGATCCTGCCAGTTGCCCACGTCATTGAGCACAAATTCGAGCAAATCGCGATGGTATATTTCCCGCGTATCCTCACCCCCAAAAAAGCTGATTGCCGTAATCTCGGCCAAATTCTCGAAAGTCAGCAGGAAGTCTGTAGCAGCAAAAAGTAATCGCCGGGGGAATTCCGCACCATCGGCGGACAGCCAATCGTCCCCTGGCGAATCCATCAGTAGGGCTTGATCCGCGGGTTCCGAAAGAGGACTGCCGGTAATGGTGGCTTGCCGAATCCCGAACAGGTTCCATCGGATGGTTCCATACTCCGGATCGCTCGTGGTCATGCCGAGCGTCCGCCAAGCGGCTGAGGCGAAGAATCTCTCGTGCCATCCATTGACCGTAAACCAATGCGCCGAATCGGAGCCGCCGAAACCGTACTCCCCGGATAATACGGTCATCCGATTGAAGCCAGCGACATTCACCACCACGGGCTGCGGTGTACCGTAATTCAAGATAAGTGCGGGGAAGGGCCACACATCCGTCTGGCCCACGACCAACGAATCGTTATAGGGACTATCGTAGAGGATTGCCTGATCGTCGAAATCGTCAGGCTCGGCCAGGGCGAGGTACCGATCAAACCCTGCTACCCGACATTGATAAACTGCCCCGCGGAGAACCGCGTACTCCGGCGTGACCGTCAGTCGATTCACCTCATAGGGGGAACCAAGCAGGTAAGCATAATCTTCACCGCCGCCGGTGGCAAAGGCAGATACGTGGGCAAAATTTCGTACGCCGTACCGCACAGCACCCCGAAGTTCATCGAAGATGCCACGGCGTGGCGGCACAAAGCCGTCAAACGCCGCGAATATACCTTCCTCATTGTGAAATAATATGAAATCATCGTTGCCCGGCCCTCCGCTGAGCGTGGCCGATGCATTCGGCAAGATTCGATGTGAAGTCGCGACTGAATCCGTTGGGCCTACAAAAACTTCGCTGAACGTTACCAAATCATATCGGAACCCGGGGCCGTGGAGTTGCGCTTCTTGCGAGGCGATGGAGCCCCGGAACCGATACTCGCCTTCCGCTTGACCCAAAGCAAGCCGGGCTGCATCCACTCCGCCATTGCCCCGAACATTGACCGCGGAAAATCCCCAAAGCTCGGCCCGATGCGACCGGTCACCATTCCAGAAAATTACCGAGTTCGCATCCTCGGCCCAAAATGTATCATTTCCTTCGGAACCGGTCACATAGGCCCGATCAGCATCGCCCAGTGTGCCGCGGAGGCTGACGGTCTCAAACGCCTTTGCCTGAATCTGTCGTCCGCCGGGCGTAAACAGACTGGTATTGACCGGATCCACAAACACGCGGTCTGAATCGAGCGGTGTGTCGTATACTTCGGCGTGATCGTTGCCCCCGTTCACCGCCTCGATGAAGACGCGCTCATAACCGCGGACTGCCAAGATAAACGGATTCCCTTCGGCAGTCGTACCTTGAATTGCGGCCAAGTGCCGGGTGGCTCGAGGATTGCCCGGGCCGGCCTCCACGGTGTCGTCATTCGGACCGTCGTAAATCCAAGCGGAATCCGTTGCCCCATTCCCTGCCACTGCGAGCACGTTCTCGGCCCCCAAGACGACGTGGGAAAAATCGCCATTTCGCCACCGGACCTCTGTCGGGGAGAGGATGAGCGTCTCGCGTGCTTCGGCGGGAGCGTTGCCGATCCGCAAAACGTCTATTCCTGCACCCAGGTCCACAGAGAAACTGCCGCCCCAGTTGTCTAGCCTCAAATCGATGGTCGAGCCATTCCACGGAAAGCTCCCCCGGGCCCGACCGGGAGTCAGATTCAACGAATCGCTATCCGGTGTTCCGACGACTTCCACAAGATCTCGAGATCCGAGATAGATCACCTGCCTCAAAATCTGATCCCGTCCTGCACGGTACAAAAGCCGATTGATTTGAACCGTCGGTTCGGGAGCAACCGCGAACTGTACTCGATCCCGCGAGCTGGTGCCGAAGATGGTGACCGTGCTTCCGTCGCCGCTTTGTTGAACCAGGTTTCCGATCACCAAATCGGAAGGCCCGCCTACTCCGCAGGCGAGAACCTGGAACACTTGCCCGGGGTGCTGTGCTTCATAATCGAGTTGACCCGAGCCAGGTTTAACATTTAGTAGCCGACCGTAGGCATCCAGCAGGATGAGAACCGCATCCTCACTTGCGGTTTGAAGTGCCACGCTTACCAGCCCAGCACGCGCGTTACTGAACTGGTAATAAAGCTGCTCGTTCCGCGGGGCCCGCGAGAGGAATTCCCGATACTCCAGCCTGCCGAGGTCAGTGGGAGGACTCGGAGCTCGCCTCGTTAACCCCACATCGACGCTTTCCACCAACTCCCCGCCCTCCACCTCAATGGGAGGAGTGATTCCTAAGATCGGTACGATGTCGCTATCCCGGTCGAGTTGGTCGCCTACTCGGTAAGGCGAGAGAGAGTAGCCCGCGGGCAACTCCACTCGTACGAAATAGCGACCATCTCTCAGAGCTTCGAACCGGTAGAATCCGTCCGCACCACTGACGGTTGTCGCACGGACCTGATCGTCCTCCGTACCATATTGGTTATCCACACCCGGCTGGATCAAATGAAGCGTAACTCCGGCAAAGCCCGGCTCCCCTCGGTCTTGAATGCCATCATGATTTCTGTCGTTCCACACTCGTCCGGCGATGGCGTTCTCCGTTGAAACAAGTGGCGGGAGCAGAATATAAGAGGCATAGTCTATGGGCAGGCTGGGACCGTTTGCATCATATTCCGAAAGAAGTCCCGCCAAATTGAGGATTTCCCGGTCGCGCAAGGGGGCACTTGTCGTATGGAAGGCAAGCCGCAAACCTTCAAGAATGACGTTACCCCACAAGGCACTTACGACAGTCCCCGGGCATATTCCGTTGACGGTGAAGGCCGAGTGCGGATCGAGCGAGCTGGTGGCGTAAATGGGTACACCTCCGATCCAGCGCACGGGCACCGGCGATTGATGCTCGCCGAAAAAGTCCTTGAAAAAGCGGAACGAATCCACGACGGGGACGCCGTACTCAAACGCCAAATTGATCAATCGTTCATTGAATTGCCGAATGGCCTGCGTGACGCGCTCCCGTCTTGCGGCATCCGGATACCCTAATTGGATATGGGGCGCGACGCCCGGATCGATAACCGTTGAGACAAGCAGGGGCGTAGCGGTGCTTTGCAGCCTTTCAAAAATCGTGACGAGACTGCTCAGTTGTTCGTTATGGAATTCGTCGATCTGGCCTTTGGTCCAAGTCCCCCAGTAAATTTCGCGATAGGCGTCCGCATAATGGAAGTAATCAGTCGTCCCTAGGGATAGAAATACATGGGTAAGAATGCCTCCGGCCGCGTACTTTCGCACTTCGCTAAGTTGTCCGTTAAACGGAGCACTCCATAAATTGGCCCAATTCGTCGCCCAGTTGTGTTCATAACCTTGCCAGCGAATGCCCGAGAAAAGCCCGGTGTCCCCACCATCAATCCGCCCAGCCTGTACCAAAGCTTCGTACCAGCTTAAAGCCGGTGCAACTCCTATCTCGAAGTACTCTTGACTAAGCATATCTCCGAGAGCTCCAAGACGGATATCCGGCCAAGGACCGCCCGGAATGACTTGGAACCGTAGATTCACAGGGTTGCTGAAACCGTCGACAAGGACGAAGTATTCATAGTCGGAGGACCCATCCGCCTTAACTCGATCGTAGCGCAATTCGCGCGCGGGGTCCCCCGACCAAGGCGTGTAGCTCGCCACTTCAACCAATGGTCCACCGTCTCTCTGTTGATAAAGCCGGAATGCCACGTCGCCACTTCCTTCACCGGTGGCCCAAACACGAAGCGTTCCGTCGCGAGATGCATCTAATTGAAACCATCGCTGGAAGAGGTAAGGCCGAACTGAATTCCGGCTCACCGTGCCGGAAATCACGCCCAAGTCATCCGGCTTTCGAGTGGCCAGTGCCCCGCCTAGAAACTCACGTGCCTCCGACGTGATAGCGATATGAAGCTCGTTGTCTTCTCCCTCTGGACCAAACCTCTCGTAAAGATTTATTTCACCCCCGGAAACAATTCGCCCCGTTGCGGGGCTGACCTCGCACCAACTTCCGTCACGGGCAACGCCGACCAAAGTTTGCGTGGTGAACGGGAATAAACTATCGAAATCTTCTGCGACACCGGAGATCGTTCGCACCACCACCGTCGGTGAGGGGGTCGCCCAGTGGGCGACCTCGAGAAGTTTTCCACCCCTTAAACTTAGATAGAGTTTCCCATCCAAGCCGAAGGCAATATCGCCGGCCGACTCAACCCTTAAGGCCCCCAAATCGACGACAGGCTTGACCTTGGCATACCGATGGTCAACGGTGAATAGATAGTGCCCCCGGATCCTCGACTCACCTGCTACGCCGGCATATCCGGCCCCGAAAAGGATGCGAGTTCCGTCGGGAAGTTCTGGACTCCACTCCAGCGCATTGGCCCGAACTGAAAGAAATTTCGGCTGTCCCGACGCAGGATAAGCCGGATTGTCCATGTACAGTTCGCCGATTACCCGCACCGGGATGCGGAGCAAATCAGCTTCCTCAGTTTCGGGATTTTCAAGAACCGCATTCACATCCCAACTTCGCAACACGCCGGGAAGGCTGTGAGGATTCGTGGGATGATCCGCAACATCAAGCACTTGTTTGTCCCAGTAGCCCGTGTAGGCATAGCCGGGGTAAACGGCAAAATCTTGGGCCGGCGAAGCGAGGTTGCCGTCACGGGTAATGAGTTCGGCGACGGGCGCTGCCCACAGTTGCCCGAAGTCTTCGTCAATTTCCAGGTCGTAGAGTCGGCTATCCCGACCTACGAGGCCTGAAAAGTAAAAGCCAGGTATGATCGACAGCAGGTCGCGCCGCTCAAGTGCCTCCAGTTGCAGCGAGCGATGGAACCACTTACTGTTGGCCGAAGATTTGCCGCCTCCATGCCACATCGCCATCGTAGAAGTCCCTTTCCACAACCTATAAAAGCAGATCAGTCAAGCGAATTGTGAAGTTCCTCAAGGGCAACGGCCTAGCCATGCCGGCTAAGAAAAGTCGCACAGCAAACCATCAGGAGCCGGGCCTTTTGAACACGTACTATTAGCGATTTGTCGGGGACCAAAAGTAGGTCCATTTCTGAGAAGAACGTGCCGTCTGTCAGCGGGATATTGGCCGCTTGAGAAAATCCTCGGGGATTTGAATCTCAAGAAAAGACCGCAAAATGAAAAGCCACCACCTTGATTGTGAGCTTTGCGCTTTTCTGCAACTCAGTAAATCAATAACCCGATTAAACTTCGTTCCTCCCGGGGTCACGGGGATTTGGATAAATGAAGCAGATTTCCATAAACCTTGATCTCGTTGCTCCCGGCACGGGGATTTGGCACTGAACCAATCGGCCGAAACATTACGATACTTAACTTTTTCGGTCAATATCGGAACTGAATTGCTGCGGCGGTGGCCGGCCCCCGCTGGCTACGGAAAGGTGGGCTACGAAGTTGGCGCGGACTGTGTGCTTACGACCCGTTTTGAAAAGTCGTTGAAACTACTGAAACTTTGTGAATATTATGATATTTTGCCTAAATAGCGCACCGTGAGTTGGGACGCTCGGCAGAGAAGCCGGCAAAGCAATTGACCGAGTATATCAAATACGGATCCTCGTAACCCGTTTTACGCAATCTAAAGCGCTTTGACGGAGTAATGCCGAAATCTTTGTTGACAATTTTTTGGAGAATTCGATAATTTTTTCGGTGTCAAGTACACTTCATGCGTCTACGAATACTTACGGACAACGCAAGCTTATTTTTGTGGTTAATGCAAACCCATTAGGGTTTACCGGTTCGTCTACCGTTAAATTCAAATGGCCTTGATTTGGGAAAGATAGTAAGTATTTTAGCTGATTTCGTCAGAGAATCCTTTTAACATTCTGCCCGATTTAGTTCGCCGCCCGTCAAAAAAAAGTTTCCGCGTAAAAATTTGATAGGATCCAAAAACATCATTTAGGTGTTCTTGACGGTAAAGTTAAGTTAGTTAGTCTTTGAGCTCATGCCGCGGTAAAGTTTACGAAAAGAGTCACTTGGAGCGGAGCGCGGTTTATACGCCTCGCTTTAAGGTCAAAACACGAAGAAATCGCAGTACGATTGGAATTGTCTGATTGTCTGAACGACAAAATTCGGGAGGAGTCTCAAGTTAATAGCAAGTTAGGCAAGCGACACTAAGGTAGAACCGGAAGGTAATAGGTTCCAATGGGAAACATGTTCGGCGGTATCCTCGGCTTGTTGTTATTGCGCCTTAGCGGTGGCGGGCCGTAGGGTTTGCGCCGACAATCTCCCGGGAAATTTGAAAAAAAACGAAAAGCACGATTGAACGCAAACCCCAAGGCCCAAGAAGGAGCTTTGGGGTTTTTTGTTTTCCTTGTTGAGCTCGGGCTAAAAAAAGATTTGTATGTTTGTAGACAACAGGCATTTTCCAGCGGGGTGTCTATCCGAGTAAGGGGAAGGAAGACGCACAGCCCGCGGGGCTTATGCCTAAATAGGGGTGTCTTTCCGAGTGCGTGGGGAAGCGAGTTCCTGAGACACATATAGCTGCCGAGCCACAAAAGTGTCTATCCGAGTGTGGGGAAGCGCTCGCTGCCGCTAATTGGGAGGTTAACGGGGTTGTGGCAAGTCGGGAAAATGATCGTCCGATGAACGGTTCACTGCCCTGTGATTTGTTTCGGCCAATTCAAACCTGTAATTTGTTTCGCCCAATTCAAATTTGTTTCGCCGACGGCCGCCGCAACTGGCGAAATATGAATTTATGACCTGCTGTTTAAGATGGTCGAAAAGCCAAGAATCGCTTTCGCGCCGCATAAAGGGCGGCCAGCGCTATGCCGTGCCGCCCCGGCGGATGCGTCCCTCCAGAACTTGGTTGGTGTTGCAAAGGCCGACCAAGGGTCGGCACCTCGGCTCTAGGTGAATCCGATTTCCGAAAAATCACAGGCAAGAAATTCTGCACCATCACGTGAAAGGATCCAAGTCGGTATTAGTTCAGTGCGACAACAGCGGGCGACTTTGACATGGGAACGAAATTGATCGATCCCTTGTGAATACCGACTAAGCCGAGCCCTTAGTCCTTAAAGCCAAAGCTCGTTACTCGCAAGCGACAAGATCCAAAACTTTTAAGCCGGTGTGTTACGATAACGGTCCTGAACAACTCCATCGGGATTAAACACTTAGACAAAAAGCTGCCATTCGCAATAAGGAACTACACAATGACCGACATAAAAACGCACCCTGAGGAATCGAGGCAAATTGTTATTTTCGACACGACGCTCCGCGACGGCGAGCAATCTCCTGGAGCAAGCATGAACCCGGCCGAAAAACTCGAGGTGGCCAAGGCCTTGGTCCAACTTGGCGTAGACGTAATTGAGGCCGGCTTTCCGATCGCATCACCGGGTGATTTTGAAGCGGTGCGCGATATTGCCCGGAGCATTCGTGGTCCGACCATATGTGCTCTTGCCCGATGCCGGAACGAGGACATCGACCGGGCCTGGGAGGCGATCTGCGAGTCCCTCTCGCCGCGCATTCATGTGTTTCTGGCCACCAGCGCCATTCATCGCGAGCATAAGCTGCGGATGTCTAAGGAACAAATCATCGATCACGCCGTGGCGGGCGTACGACGTGCTGCGAATTACTGTCCCGACGTCGAATTTTCGCCGGAGGATGCAGTTCGCACGGAAATCGATTTTCTGTGCCAGGTAGTCGAAGCCGCCATCGAGGCGGGTGCAACCACGATCAATATTCCGGATACTGTCGGCTATGCCACGCCGGCCCAAATGCGGCACGTGATCGAGACGCTTCGCCGCCGTGTGCCGAATATTGATCGGGCCGTGATTAGCGTGCATTGTCACGACGATTTAGGGCTCGCCCTCGCCAACAGTCTTGCGGGGATCGAAGCAGGCGCCGGGCAGGTCGAATGCACGATAAATGGGATCGGAGAGCGCGCCGGTAACTGTGCTCTAGAAGAAGTCGTGATGGCCCTGCGGACTCGGCACGACTATTACCGGGCCCATACGCGGATCGTCACGCAGCGGCTGGTTCCCACAAGCCGCCTGGTGGCCGGTATCACAGGACTTCAAGTCCAACGGAACAAGGCCATCGTTGGGCGGAACGCGTTTGCCCATGAAGCGGGTATCCACCAAGACGGCGTCCTTAAGGAGCCCCGCACCTATGAGATTATGCGGCCGGAGGATGTCGGGCTCACCCGAAGTGATCTTGTGCTGGGCAAACACAGTGGTCGCGCAGCCCTCGCGGCGCGTGCTGAGGAATTGGGCTACCGCCTCACGCCGGAGCAGCTCAATATCCTTTTCGAGGACTTCAAACGCCTGGCGGATAAGAAGAAGGAAATTTACGACGGGGATTTAATCGCTTTGATCGAGCATCAAATGCAGACGGTAGCCGAAACCTTCGTGCTGGAATCTTACGAAGTGAGCACCGGCACCGGGCGGACCCCACGGGTGCGCCTTGCCCTGCGCCGCGGTGAGGAGCGACTTGAAACGGAGTTATCGGCCGGTGACGGACCGATTGATGCCGTGTTCTTGGCGATCGAAAAACTGACGGGCCTACCGGTGGTGTGTCGCGATTTCCATGTGCACAGCGTTACCGTCGGTAAAGACGCCCTGGGAGAGGTGACGGTTCAGCTCGAACACGCTGGCGAGCTCTACCGAGGACGTGGTGTTTCCACCGACAGTGTCGAGGCCAGTGCTTTGGCCTTCCTTAATGCGATCAACCGGATCGTCGCCAATCAGGCGGAACCGGCCCCTACAGCGGAATAGTGGGTAATGTCCTGGGGTTGATCCCAGAACACGGTGGGTTACTCGCTTTGAAGCGAAATTGGGCCGCCCATTGCTGGCATTTTGTGAACAGCTAAAGGGCAGATGCGGCTAAGATAATTTTGGTGGGTTTTAGTTGCGCGGAATAGCCGGGAGGTCCAAAGGTCGTGCTATTTGCCGTCATTTTGAGCGGCAAATAGACGAGGCGGACCTCTGGTTTTCCATGAGGCCAAGTCCGCATTCCCGAATGTTTGCAACGGTGATGGTCTGTGAGAACCCGGATCACTGTGATACGATATAGGGATGCTCGGTTGTTTGAGCAAAAAGTTCCGCACTCGGAGATGCCCCGTTTACCTTCGATCAGAACCCCCTAAGTTACGGCCAGCCGTGATAGTGAGGAAAGAGGAAATAAGAAAGAGGAAACAAGAAATCGCAAAAAGCAAAGTAGTCCTGCTTCGTTTGAACCTTGTAAAGGGTCTACTATCGTAAGGTTTTCCTCTCGGAAAAAAACGGGATACCCGTGGCGTTTTGCGGCTTCGGACGCCGGGGCGTGTGCTGGGTTTTCGGTTATTCGAAAATGAACAACCAAGTGACTCGAAAGTAAACTCGAAAATAAACAGTCAAAGCCTTCAAAAACCTTGTAAATAACCGGTGAGGACAAAGGCCGCCATAGTTGTCCGAATCGCTGCGAAGATAACCAGGCCGAGTGGCGGAAAGGTAGACGCACGGGACTTAAAATCCCGTGGGGTCAAAAACCCCGTGCGGGTTCGAATCCCGCCTCGGCTATTCTCCAGGGGGCTACCGCGATGAAGCTGCCGATCATCGTCTCAATGTTTTCCAACCTCACCCTCGAGCCTTAAGTTGTCTTTACCGTACCCGCTGATCAAATTCTTTAGTCAGTTCACCGTACGCAACCGCATAAGGTAGCGCAAGGGGCGGCATACGAGGGTTGGCGTAAGGGCTGGAGGAAAAGGGGGGTGACCGTAGTGGGCTTGTGTCGCCCCCCGACTTGCATTCTTATCTGGTCTTGTCTCGGTACTTTTCCCGCCGGATATCCGTCTAGAAAAAAGAATTCGGACGGTTTTCCGCTCCCCCAGCACTTAGCTGGAGGCAGTCGTTGCTGGCCTCGTGGCTTGGGTAAGTACGATGCCTTTGTGCTAGACCTTTGGACGTGCAACCCAGGCGCCCGCCGTGACGGAATCCCATAGCCGACTCCGTCGGCTACCTGCAAATCACCACACGGTCCCAGGCTGATTCGAATTGCATATTTTTTGTTTACCCTCCTGGGCTGGGCTAAATTAGCTGCCCTCGTGTTTCGCCTCGTTTGAATCAGTAGCTTCCTTCTTGATTTGCCTAAATTTGATTTGCCGAAGTATTGGACCCTTTGGAATCAGCGAACATTGCACCCTTGGAATCACCGAACATTGAGCCATCGGCAATCACCGAGTATTGAACCATAGAGAATCAGATGGCGGAGGCCTGGTTCCGAACATCGGCATGCGATTTTGGTGGGGCCTTGACACCCTGGGGAAAAACAGGAACAGCTTACGGGCAACCCGCGGGTTGACATTCTTGGCTGGTGGCAATATAGTCCAAATCCTACTGCTTCCAGTATTGATTGATTTTCTGATGGGGAGCGATTTCCCAGGCTGGGTGCCTTGTTTCGGCAACTGAGGTGTCCTCGCCCACGTCAGGTTGATGATGAATGGTAGTGCTGATTAAGCCCGGTTCTGAGTGAGGTGGAATAAGGTATGGCCTCGTCGATTTCCACGGAGCAAATAGAACAACTTGCGATCAACACGATTCGGACTTTGGCCATGGATGCTGTGGAGGCGGCCAAAAGTGGGCATCCCGGCACGCCGATGGCTTTGGCTCCGGTGGCCTATGTGCTTTTCAATGAGTTTTTGCGGTATGATCCCGCGGCTCCAACCTGGCCGAATCGCGACCGATTTGTGCTGTCCTGCGGGCATGCCTCGATGCTGCTGTATGCTGTGCTCCATTTGGCTCAGGTGCGTAGCCGGGGCAAATGTGCCCAGGAAGATGACGAACTGGCAGTCACGCTGGATCAAATCCGGCGGTTTCGCCAGTTGGGAAGCCGCTGCCCGGGTCACCCCGAATTTGGTCATACCACGGGCGTGGAAACGACAACCGGACCCCTCGGTCAAGGCGCGGGCAACAGTGTGGGGATGGCCATTGCCCGATTTTGCCTGGCAGAGCATTTCAATCGCGACGGCTTTCCCTTGTTCGACTATCGGGTTTATGCCCTACTGAGCGATGGGGATATCATGGAAGGGGTATGTGGGGAGGCGGCATCGCTGGCCGGGCATCTTGGCTTAGGAAATCTGTGCTGGATCTATGACGATAATCGGATCACTATTGAAGGCGAAGCTCGTTTAGCTTTCAGCGAAGATGTCGCTCGGCGTTTTGAAGGGTACGGCTGGAAGGTGATTACAGCGGGCGATGTTAATGATCTGGCCAGTTTGCGGGAAGCTTTTCGCGAGTTTCTTTTGGCGGAAGATCGCCCGACGCTGATCATTGTCCGAAGTGTGATTGCGTACGGAGCACCGAAAAAAGCCAATACGGCAGAAGCGCACGGGGCGCCGCTCGGTTCGGAGGAAGTTCGGGCAACCAAAGAGGTCTACGGCTGGCCGGTGGAACCATTGTTTCATGTGCCGCCCGAGGTCGTGGAGCATTTTCGTTCAGGGATTGGTCAGCGCGGTGCCCGGCTCAGCCAGGCCTGGTACGAA
Organism: uncultured Thermogutta sp.; assembly: GCA_937128505.1. Lineage (GTDB taxonomy): Bacteria > Planctomycetota > Planctomycetia > Pirellulales > Thermoguttaceae > DTLM01. The sequence goes on along the minus strand of CAKZMM010000108.1, from coordinate 76,683 downwards.
TTATTCGAGAGATTCAAGACGGCTTATCCGGAGCTGGCCGACGCGATCCATCGCATGATTCATCGTCATTTGCCGGAAGGTTGGGACGCGGACCTGGTACCTTTTCCTGCGGATTCGAAGGGGACTGCAACGCGAAATAGCTCCGGCAAGGTTCTCAACCTCGTGGCCCGCCGGATTCCGTGGATGCTCGGAGGATCGGCCGATTTGGCTCCCTCCAATAAGACGTTTTTGGGGTTTGGGGAAGCCCATGGGAGTTTCAGTGCCGAAAATCGCCGGGGCCGCAATCTCCACTACGGTATCCGTGAACATGCGATGGGAGCGATTTCCAATGGGTTGGCTCTATGCGGACTGCGGCCTTATGCCGGCACGTTTCTAGTATTTAGCGATTATTTGCGGCCATCGTTAAGACTCAGCGCGATGATGGGCCTGCCGGTCATCTACATTTTCACGCACGATTCAATCGGTGTCGGCGAGGATGGTCCAACCCATCAGCCGGTGGAGCACCTGGCGGCTCTTCGTGCGATTCCCAACCTCATTGTCCTTCGGCCGGCGGACGCCAATGAGGTATTGGAGGCCTATCGCGTGGTGATGTCCCGTACGCGGCAACCGGCAGCTGTGATTCTTACACGTCAGGATTTGCCCACTTTGGATCGGACCCAATTCGCTTCGGCGGAGGGGGTGAAGTATGGGGCTTACATCCTTTCGGAGGCGGCCGGGGCGAGCCCAAAAGCGATTCTTATCGGTACAGGTAGCGAGGTGTACATTTGTTTAGAGGCCCAAACTAAACTTCATGCCGAAGGCATCCCCACGCGCGTGGTCAGCATGCCGAGTTGGGAACTCTTTGAAGAGCAGCCGCCGGAGTATCGCGACCGGGTTCTTCCGCCGGAGATCACCTGTCGAGTGGCAGTGGAAGCGGGCCTGGCCCAAGGATGGCATCGGTATTTAGGAACAAAGGGGCGATTTGTGGGAATGCAAGGATTCGGTGCTTCGGCCCCTTACAAGGAACTCTACCAGCATTTTGGTATCACGGCCGATCGGGTGGTGGAAGAGGTGAAGGCCTCTTTGGCCGAGTTTGGCTGAACTTGTTCGCGATAGCTCTTTTTCGAAGCAACGATGTCGCAGTCTAAGCAGAATGGGGTTGTTTCGTGCGAGGTGATGAAGCTATCGTCGAACTAGGAAAGCGGGGCTTTAACCGCGGGAAGAGGATGGTGAATTGCGCCCCAGGGTAAGGAGTGGTGAGTTGCCTGGGGTAAGGACCGGCTGCTAGGGACACGCAAGAGGCATACCCCAAGGGGGGCACGAGGAAACTCAAAAGCTCGCGGCGTGCAGGGCCGAAAGTCGGCATAAACCAGAAAGTTCGGGCCATGGGCACTTTCGAGAATTTGTTGGCCAAGCTAGCCGGTTTCGATACGCCTACGATTGCAAATGTCATAGAGCTTTTCGACATCCGCCCGGCCAACACCGGTTTCATGGATGGGCGAATTCGTTCGCAATTTCCGGAATTGCCGCCAATGGTTGGATTTGCTTGCACGGCTTCTTTTCGCAGTGCCGCACCTCCGGAAAAGGCGGATATTTATGCCGGCATTACCGATCAGTTGCAGTTGATGGAGCAGCTGCCTGGGCCTGCTGTGATGGTTTTTCAGGACCTGGACGATCCGCCAGTTGGGACAACCTTCGGGGAGATCATGTGCTCGGTGTATCAGGCGTTCGGTTCCGTGGGGCTCATTACTTCGGGAGGTGGCCGCGATTTGCTCCAGGTCCGTAAGCTGAATTACCCGGTCTTTACCGGGGCCACCATTTGCTCCCATGCGTACTGCCACATGTTGCACCTAGGGGAAGCGGTGCGTGTGGGCGGGCTTACGGTCCGGCAAGGAGATTTGCTCCATGGAGATGCTAATGGGGTCATCCAAATCCCGAAAGAGATCGCCTCAGAAGTGGCCGAGGTTGCCGGCGAGTATGTGGCTGCCGAACGACTTATTCTGGATTATGCGCAAGGGACTGGGCCGAAGAGCGTCCGAGGGCTCCAGGAAGTGCAAGCGGAATTTGCGGCCGCGTTGCAGAAACTCCGCCGCCGTGTGGGAAGAGCCTGAGCGATTCCCACCCAAGCGCGGTTCATAAGCGCTGGGGCATGTTGCCCCCGGGGGTAGTGGCCTCAAATTCTTTGATATCTGGCCTTTGTGACCATCAGGTGAGGGCGAGTTCGCCTTCCATCCTTTTCGTCTTGTTTATGCTCCCCGCTGGGTATCTGTCATCCTGGCCCCATTTGCCCACTTTTCCCGAGGCTTTACCTTGTGAAACTAGCTGTCTTTAACCAAATGCGGCCTTATCTTGCGAGGGCACCCGCTCGCATCGACCTGCCATATTTCGCCGGAATACACCTCCATGGCGGTCAACCAACCGCCGCCATAGCAGCAAGTATCCAAACATTTCAAGTATCGAAGGTCCAAGATTTCACCGCTTGCCTGAGCCGTGTGGCCCAAAATCGCTATCTTTCCCGATTGGTGGGGCCCCGGCGTGCGGATCTTCAAGCTTTCCCAAAAAAGCACCTCCGGCGGCTGCAAATTCAAAGGCCAATCCTCCAGGTAATTCGCGTGGACAAAGAAATGCCGCTCAGTTTCGAAAAAGTGGGGACAAGCCTGGAGAAAGTTGAGATGATCCTTCGAAATCGCTGCCGGATGTTTCAATCCATACGAAGCCAGCGTCGCTGCCCCGCCAAAATCAAGCCACTCTGCTAAAAGCTCCTCCGCCCCCCAAGCAACCTCGAGTAACATTTGGTCGTGATTGCCAATCAGGGGCACCAAATTGCATGTTGAGCTGAGCTGGATCAGCAAATCGATCACGCCTCTTGTGTCGGGACCCCGATCGCAGTAATCCCCCAGGGTCACTACGACATCGTGCTGTTGTGGCGCAACGATCTCCAGAAGCTTTATAAGGGCCTTTGAATAACCGTGAATATCCCCGATGGCAATCAGCCGGCCGTTCATCGATCAATCGCTTGTTTTGGAGTTCACAATCAGCCCTTGCAAAAGTTCAATTACCGTTTGTCCAATCGCCGCTTTGATTTCCAAAACGGGGTCGCGCACGGGTGCGGCTGAAATGGGGCTGGGCATTTAAGGAAAATGGGTAAAAGCGGGTGTTATGTTTTCGGTTCTTCTGCCAAGCATGGAGAGACCTTCGGAATAAAAATCAAGATTATCGGAATCAAACCTCTCATTTCACTCCAACAAGCAACTGACTGCGGGAAGCCATTAGCTACTCGTCACCCTTGCAGGGGCAAAACGCGAAGTAGACCACCGACTAAATATGCTGATTTGTGCTGATCTACGCGAGGTATGCACGAGAAAGATTCGCCTTCTATCCCGGGAAATGGGGATCTCGAACGTTCGAGTAATAAATTGCGGCCTTCGACCTTTAGGTTTCCACTTGCCAATTCTGAGCACAACTTTCGTGACGTCCGAACCACTGCTGCGTGGCCATCTCGGCTCTTACTTGGCGTATGTCGCTTTCTGGTTGCCAGGGACACCGTCGGAAGGATTACTCCATCGTACTAAATTTCTTGATTTCTTGAGTTGGAAAAGCTCCTGCTCGACTTCTGTCATCGGACCTTCGCCAATCGGTGGCTCAATGCCGGCCAAACGTAAGCCTTTTGCGGAGGTAAGCGACGAGCCGTCATGGAAGATTGGGCCCACTGGCCGCCGACACGGAATCGGCTTATTCGCGCGGCTTAATCTGCGCCATTTCCTCGGCGGTGAAACGCGAATTGGCCGACGGGCGCGGTGCCCAGCATTGCTCCAGGGGGCTAGGAACCGGTTTAACGACGGGAATCAACCACACCTCTTCACCACGAGCATCCTTTTCGATCCGCCCGCCTACCCGGCCAACCGCAGAACGAGCAAGCTTCTCGCAAACCGCAAGCACATCCGGAAGCCGATACGCCGTGTGGCTGAAGTATTTCGTCTCGTCGAGAGCCGACTTAAATTCCTCCGGCAACCGCGACTTCCCGAGTACTGTCCCAAGAACACCCGCAGCATTGGAGGGATTGCAGTCGCTATCTTGTCCGCATCGGGTCGAGATGATAATTGTCTGCTTAATATCACCTTTTCCGTACAGCAAGCCCATGACGATGTAAGCCCCATTGATTTTGGCGTCGATGTTAAAGTCGGAATTGGCTCCCGAGCATGAGAAGCGCCGATAATCGGGATTGCGATTATATTTTTCTTCGATTTTTTGCCAAACCGCTTCCCAGTTTTCAGGGGCCGCCCGGTACCCCTGCACTACGTCACGAATGCACTCAGCATACTGGCTTTCTGCCGGGATGCATGCCAATCCGGCTTCGACGATTTTTTCCGGGTCATCCTCGAAGAAAGCCGCTGCATACATCCCACCGACAAACTGACCGCCGTACAGGCCATCGCCGTAATTCATGAGACGACCGAATTTTTCCCCAAGCTCGATGACAAGCTGCGGCATGCCGGGGGCGATCAATCCCGAGAAGTCGGCCTCAATTTGATAATCAATATCATCCGCGTGAGAGTTAAACTGCGGATGTCCCGAGTCGGGGGGAGCAATCCCCTTTCGCAAGTTATCGCGACCGGCCGCGTTCGCGTGCCAGAGCGGGTAACCGCTGTTGGCGAAATCGATTCCTGCCTGTCGGATCGAAACATCCCAACCGTAAAGCTCCAAGGTCCGCAGGAACGTCATTTCGACGTAGATATCGTCTTGGTGGAACTGATTGATCATTTCCGGCCGCCAAAGCGGCATTTGATCTTCGGGAATGATCTGGCCCCGCCAGCGAAACTCGGTCGGCCCCCCCCAGCCTACCCCTGCCATTTGCCCTAGCCAGCCACCGGCCATTTTGTCCCGGTAGGTGCTTACAGTAATCCGCCGGTATTCGACGGTTTCACCTTTCGCGTAATCCAGTCCCACTACCCCCACCAAGAGCAACCCCCAAAAAAACCGCAAGTACAGACAAGACACCCTTGAGGCAACGATTGCCCTTAACCCGGATGACCAATCTTGGATGAATGTTGCGATTTGGCATGGCGAAAAAATGTGTCGCAAACCCTCGATTCGAGTTACCATAGATTTCGCTCCCCAAATGCACAGGTGTCGTAGAATCTTCTAACCTTTCGAAAACATTATTCGCATTCGGCTAATTTTTGGGAAGATTTTCGTCGAAGAAATCGGCCGCAATATACAGCGATCCTCTCGCTGAGGCCTAGGCAATAGGCTAATCACCCTATAGTTCACCTGGTGGCCTTTGTGATCCTGAAGATCACTTTTCTTCGCCGCTTGTGTTTTACTTGTACTTGCCAAAACGCCGAAAGTGCAGCGCGGCCTGAAACTAATCCAAAGTCCACGGCTTTCGATATTCGTAATGCAGGAGATTATTAGCCTCCGGATGATTTGTGAATCGCTCCGCCACCGGGTCCCAATCCAATCGAGCGCGGACAGCCAACGAGATATTCGCGATCAAGCTGCAAGTTGTGGACCGGTGTCCCTCTTCCACGTCAGCGTTCGGCTTTTGGCGCGTCCGAATGCAGTCGAGGAAATTCCGTGCGTGAAGAATCGTGGGATCACCGCTTGGCCCCTCGATTGTGAGCGATTCCATACGGGCTGAGGGATCTTGAAACTGTCCGCCGCGCTCGGGCATCACCTGGATATTCCGATTGCCGATAAACGCGGTTCCTAAGGTTCCGCGGAATTCCAGTTCTGCACCGCTGACGGCAAACATCGGATTGCCGCTGGCTTCATACTGTCCAAAAATCGCAAGCCTGCCACTGGGAAATTCGAAAACCGCTTCCAAAGTATCGGGAATGGTACGGTCGTCATCCACGGCGTAGCGGCCCCCCATGGCACACGCCGAGCTGGGTGCCAGGTCACCATTTACCCAACGCATGGCATCCAAATAGTGAACACCCCAGTTTGCCATTTGCGAAGAGTACAAATCCCACCATCGGAACTTGTAAGGGGCGATCGTCTCTTGAAAAGGCCTTGCCGGCCGCGGCCCGAGCCACAAATCCCAGTCAAGCGACGCCGGCGGCTCCGCGGGGGGAGCATGTCCGATCCCTGTGGGAGCCATGTTGCTCAATCGGTATGCGCGGCTGACGGTCACCTTGCCGATCTTGCCCTCCTGAACCAGGTTGCGTAACTGAAAATAGAGGGGCGAAGAACGTCGCTGCGTTCCTACCTGGACCACTCGATTGTTACGTCGGGCCGCCTCCACCATCTTGCGACCTTCATAGATCGTGATCGATAGTGGCTTTTCGATATACACATCTTTTCCGGCATTGCACGCCATAATTGTCTGAATGGCATGCCAATGGTCTGGCGTGGCAATCACCACTGCATGCAGATCGGGACGATCGATCAGTTTACGAAAATCGCGGTACAAATCCGCCTTTCCCCCCACTTGTTCGTTGGCTTTCAAAAGAATTTTTTCGTCAACGTCACATAAGGCTACGATCTCGCAGTCTGAGTGTTTCATGAAGGCAGAGATCAGTTGCCCCCCGCGATTTGCCACACCGATGAAGCCCAAGCGGATTCGATCGTTCGCTCCCAACGGGCGCTGCGCACCTGCATGAATGGCGGGAAACATCAAGGCAGCTGTAGCCGCACCACCGATCTTTCCAAAACTCCGCCGCGTAAAAGATGATGCCATGTTTGATCTCCTGCTTGATGCGAAAGAGCTTTTAACCTCTACCGACCCCTTCTCTCAAAGGGGGGGAAACCTTACTGAATCTTCGGTAAATCGATCTTTTCTCCTCGCAGTTGAGCCATCTGCAATTCTTCGTCATACGTACCGTAAAACGGCACATTGGCATCCAACCATAAGAGAATCGTTCGCCGTTCCTCGTCTGTCAACCCGCATTCTGCCCTATGGAGATCATCTTCCAAAATGCGGCTCAGCGGGCTCATATCCGCTCCTAATCGACCGGGCTTAGTCACGATGGGATCGATGGTCGCTCCCCCCCACTCGAAAAACGCCACATATTCGCGCAGATTCCCATAAGCCCGCGTAAATTTGCCAACCGGCTCGCTCGTTAGGTACGGTTTTGCAGGTGATCGGGCCATCCCCGAGGCAACCGGCGTCATCACCTGCTCAATCTCCTCCGATAATTTAGTTCGGCTTAAACTGCTTATCCAATACTCCGGTGGCGCATGGCATCGCACACAGCGTCGCTGCAAAATTGGCTGAATGAGCCGCACAAAACTAAATGGCTTCGTACCGTCCGGACCGGGCATGGGAACGGAAGCCGCTCGACGCAAGGCTAGCGGTGCCCGCTCAGGCGGCGCACGATGTAACGGCTCATGACAGCCGACACAGCCGGTCCGCTCCCCCGGAAGGAAGTAAGCTACACTACGCATCCCTTGAACGGCCCGCCCTTCCGCATCCACGATCTGAAAATATAAAGGTCGATTGGCCGGCACGCGAAAGTATGCGGAGCCATCTTCTTCGACCGGCACCGTGCCGATGAGTGCCCGAGCATTGTCCGCATTTGCATGACCCAATCGGGGTTGATTAACCGTCGGCGTGCTCTTGGGAAAGAGTTGGAAAATCCGTAGCTCGCGAATGGCCCGCCCCTCCGGCAGCGGCATCAAACTCTGTCGCACATCGTACACGAAGACTTCTGCTTCTGCCGGATAAGCCCCCTCGGTGCCGGGCGTGACCAGTGCAGCATCGTGCTCCCTTTCGGCCACAGGGATCACCGGCGGGGCTGGCCGCGGCACTAAGGGGATGGGATCAAGTGAGCTGATCTTTGACGCGCGATAGAGGAGCTCCAAGTTCCCCCATCGATCAAAGTAGTAAAGCCCGGTTCCCTCTTCGAATGCATTCCCCGAAACTAAGCCGGGAAGCCGGTCGAAGCCGAATGCAACCAAGAATCGATCTTCCGAAAGAGGCCATGGCGAGACGAAATAACCCGTCGGCCACTCGTCAGGGGTCTCCGGAAATTCGATTTCCGGCGTTAAGACTTCCAGACAATCGAACTGATCCTCTCCACTCGCTGGATCCAAGCGGATGCGATCCGGATCCAGCAGCACGAGCGAGCCCCCCACCACCGCGTGATGTGCCCCGGCGATGAAGGCGATCTTACGTGAGCCCGGGATAGCTCGCGGTTGGAAGCATGCGCTGATTTCCATCGTGTAGTTTCCAAACCATGCCCGGGCACCACTACCATCGGGCAAACACGTCCAAAGCCCATGAAAATGGGCAGCCGATCGATCCACGTAATCCCATCGGCAATAGCAGATTCTTCCGTCATTCAAGACGGTGGGATGCCATTCGTTCGTTTCATGGAACGAAATTGTGGTGATTCGCCCCGTCTTCCGATCCAATTTGTGCAAGGTATACGTGGGCAGCGGTTCCCACCAGTTATTGCAACGGCAAAAGCCCCCGCGGCGACTGGACATAAACACCAGCCCCCCATCCGGCAGGGGACACGGAGCCGTATCATCTTCAATACCTGTGGTCAGTTGACGGACCGCGCCATCTTCCAGATTGAGCTCGAACAAATTAAAGCTGCTCCGTTGGGGCGAAAAGTAATCGTAGTGCGGGGGTAACGGCTTTGCCGTGAGCATCTGCCAATTCGGGACCACGGCACGGTCACGCGGTGCAGACGAAACCGGGGCAAACGCGAAGAAAGCCGTTTTCGCGTCATAATCCAGGGCCAAAGTTTGAAAAGCCCCGCGGGGCAGTTTGCCGCGGGTCAACTCCTTCACTTCAAGCGAACGTCCGGGCGAAACCAACACATAGACCCCACCTCCTGCGAGATCTGCTACGTTGTAGTAGTGCCCCACGTATTCGTGGAGCATTTGGCAGATGAAGCGGCGACACTTCAGGAATAGAATCGGCTGGCTTGCAATTTGTGCATCGTTGAGCACCCACTCACGCACCGTGCTTCGAATCTGCCGATATAACTCGGTACGAAATAGTTCCGGCGCTTGCGGAAGGTGGGGCAGTAATTTTCTCCACGAGGCCACCTTCGATAAACGCTCTTGAGCGACCCTTGGCGGCAAATTGTGTTCGACTTCCTGAAGCATCCGCTCAGCCCGCTGCACGACAGCTTCGATGGCTTGAGGCGAATTGAACTGCCGACCGCGCCAGGCCTCCTGCCGCCGCCAATCTTCATCAACCAACGCCTGCAAAGCCGGATCGGGCGACCGTTGCCGCTCGCGGGCGGGGTCCGAAGATGCCGCCCTCTTTTCTGTAGTATTTTCCGGCGCGTTGGTCCCCAGGGTCACTTGACGCGGGGATTCTTTCGAAGAACTTGCCGCCTGCGTAACCAGTGCTACCGGTTCATCCGGGTAGGCCGGCACGAGCATGAGAAAGCCAGCAAAGCAGGCAGAAAGAGCGGCTACCGAAAATTTCTCGAATAGATGCCCCGATTTCTTACCGCAGTAATTTCTTGCTTCACTCATTCCATGAGCTCCTCATTTATCCCGTGAGCTTCCCGATGAAATTTACCGAAGATATCTCCTGGGAACTCCCCTATGCTATATTCCGTGAGCTCCCCGATGTTGTATTCTCTGAGCTTCCCGATCTTATTCTGTGAGCTCCCCGACCTGGGACGGCACGATCCATGCCCCGTAAACGCCTTCCAAAACCTGCGGACCGGTATGAGGCCTCGTCCGCCTGAAAAAACGCTTGGGACCGAGCAAAACCAAATGAAAGTCGATGAAAAAAGAGTTTCGTAAGGTTTTTGATCGCTGCTTGCCGACCGCCGCTACCGCCCCTAACTGTAGATGCCAACTTTCATCTATTTTCGGCGCTCGACCTACTGAGTGCAATAGTTTACGGTAGCACTACGCCCGTTTCGTTTGGATTAGCCGTTTCAGCCGAATACGCACCCAGCCGAGCGATACGCCGTGGGAGACACTTGACATCGACCGGCGTATCTGTTCTAGTCGAACATGACTCTGAAAGATGGTTTCAATTGCCGGAATCAGAACGGACCGGCTTGCCGAAACTCAATGGAGGGGAGGCGTGAATTTCGGGAGGAGCCGAGAGGTTTGGGCTGACTTAGGCGAATGTCAGCCAGCAACTCGCTTTGTTTCCTAAGCGAACGGTCACTGTCGCCGTATAGTCATTTTACTTTATGCTTTACTCTATTACGTGTTGCTCCGAAATTTATGCCTTAATCCGAGTACGTTTATCGGAATGAGTTTCGCTCTAAGAGCATATTCATTTCAAATCACTGGTTATCGGTGAATAGCTTTTGACCCGGAAAAACTTCAAACGCAACTTAAGCGAAGATAGGCTATGCGTTGATCGGGTTGCTATTTGTTAATCGGGTTGGTAATCGGGGAAGAGGCTGCCGGAAAAAAGCGGCGAACAAGGAGTAAACCTGAATCCAGCCGTCGAAGCCGAGATGGGAAGATCTCAGGGAGATCTCACCTCGAAGGACTCTCCAAGTAAGTTCCGATACAAGGGGCCAGCATACGAGGACTGGGACCGAACCGTGGCGGCCTTCAAACCGCTTAATTCGGTTGAGTTAAAGGGTTCTCAAAAGCTGTAGAGGAGATCGCGGAATGGCCACTTTTCTGCTCTTCGGGAAGTATTCGGGCGAGGCTTTGAAGGGAATTAGCGCGGAGCGCACCAAGTCCGTGGAGGAGATCGTGAAGCGTTTCGGCGGCCAAATTCAGGCCATGTATGCCGTTTTGGGCGAGGTGGACCTCGTACTGATCGTTTCCCTCCCGGGAATTGCTGAGGCGATTCAGACTTCTGTTGCCCTGAGCAAACTTACGGGTATCGCCTTCTGGACAGCACCGGCGGTAACGGTGGAAGAATTCGACCGTTTGGTGGCAGCAACCTAACCGCCGGCGCTCGAACAACTCGTGCAGGTAGTCTGCCCGCTCCGCACCGATTCGATGCGTATCCTTGCCGCCCGCCAATACGGGGGGCGCGGTATGCGTGCGGCGCGGGCCACTTGGTGTTCATGCGGTAAGGCTCCCTGCTTTCGCGCAGAGTAGGGTCGGAGAACGGGATCCCGGAGGTTTTCCGTGAGTGAAATCGTTCGTTTTTCGGTTTCCATCGAGGCGGAGCTCTTGGAACAATTCGATCGCTATTGCCAGCAGTACCAATTCGCCACACGCAGCGAAGCGGTTCGTCAAGCGATCCGCGAGATGTTGACCCGATCCACTTGGGAAGTAGGGAGCGGTCGAGTTGTAGGAACCTTGACCTTGGTTTATGACCATCATCGGGCCCAAATCCGCGATCGGCTCCTCGAACTACAGCATAGCCATACCGATCTAATAGTATGCGTCTTGCACGTTCACCTTTCGCACGATTTGTGCCTGGAAATACTCGTGCTTCGGGGAGCGGCGGAACGCCTAGGGAATATCGCGGCTCAACTTCGTGGAATGAAAGGGGTTTACAAGGGGGATTTGGTCATCGCGGGGACCGAGGAGGGGGAAGTCATTCCCATTGCCGGCGGAAAAACGCGCTTAACAAAGCATAATCCAGGATCATAACGCCGACTGGGACCACGTAGCACTTGTGGATTTAACCACCTGGAAATCTAGGGGCGAACCCCTTGTCGATTATCTGATATCTGAGGCCTTCTGAGGGCTTCGCGCCTTTTTCAATCTAAGGCCTTTGGGGTCTTTCGAGGTATGCGCGGCCGGTCGGCCAGGACTCCTTAGGGGTAGTTATCTCGCGGGTTATGTCGCTTGCCTAGAGTTTTCGCAGGCTGTGCAGAGATTGATAGGGCCATTTCCCGATAGCCTGCGCTTCCCGGCTTTTACCGTAGAATCATTTGCTGAGGCCTGGCCCTTGGGAGCGGATAGCCAAGCTGGATTGGCGTAGCTAGCCCAGCGGATGATTGTCCGGGTAGCTCCGGGGTGAGTGCTGGGGGATGATCTTCAGCCTGACCTATTGTGGAGGGAGGCACCGAGGCGAAAAGGGGCGGCCTATCGGCAGGACCGGGTAAAACCACTAGGGATCTTGCCGCAGGATTATCACTCGTAAAAGGAGCCTCTGAGGGATCCACCGGCACGAGGGGGGCGGCAGCTATCACCCGGCTGTCCCTTTCCGGGACGACAGTCGGCACTGCGGCCGGACCCGGCTCGGGGATGTGATAAATCAAATTGGGCGCAGGTCTCGGACGTTTGCCACCTGTAAGGAGAACGGGTGAAAAACCTTGAGGCCCTTCGGGTAAACTGGGTTGAAGTCGCGGGAATCCTCTCTGCACCCAAGCCAACCATTGACGCTGGAGATCTCCCAGGGACGCATACCCGTAGTGCTTCGCGGTAGTTTGGTCCCACCGGCCGGTATCTAGAGCATCTTCAAGAAAGGTTACGAATTTTCTCCTGCCTCCTTGTTCGATAAGGAAATCCGCCAGAGCGAAGCCCTGTGCATAAAGGGGCAACATATCTTGGGGGTAATCCCGCAGTTCGAACATGGTGCGAAAGGGGATCGTCCTTCCGGATCGGGAAAAATCGAGGAACATCCGGTGATATTTTGCTCTTTCCTCAGGATGCTCCACACTGGTGGCGGCGCCTTCATCGGCCCAACGCGGCAATGGTCGACGAAAATGGGTCGCCAGGATCATGTGGGTGATTTCGTGCGGGAGGACCGAATCCATGATTCGCCGGGCAGAGCCTTGAACGGTCATTCGCCAACCGAACACCTCCCCCCGGTCGAAAATAAACGTTGTTGCTCCCCCCGGGCCCAAACGTTCTCCGACATGAGCCGTGATAAGACACGGCTGGGCCCAGTCTGGAAGCGTTCGGCCTAACCATTCGAGGGCCAAACGGTGGCGGCACTCCTCGGCTGTTTCTGCGAACTGGCGGGCCAGGGTGGGGTCCCGGGTCTCCACGGTGAAATTGGCGGTGGAAAACCGAGCTGCTGATGCCGCCCCAACCGATAGGGCAACATTTCCGAATACGATGAGCCCAACCCACCAGAAAAGCCACGTGGACTGATGGAGCAGCCGATAAATCGGGCGCCTGGCAACAAAAAATCGCGGCGTCCCAAATAGGGCAACAGACCGGTTAAACCCAGGAGCCTCCATGCTCTGCGAGCACCTCCTTCCCTGGAGAGGTTTGGAAAACCCCGTCCTTCGCCTTCAATACCGTGGGCAAAAAACGGTTCGCTTTTTAGTCAAGCCTCAGGAAGCCTAAATAAACCTTTCTTTCGCCCTAGATAATCTCAATGTTAATCTTGCCGATATAAATAATCACTTTTGCTTATAGTTTTTATCTGTTGTCATCAATAAAAAATATTTGTTGTCATCAATAAAAAATTTTCATCAAGAAATTTATTGTCATCAATAAAAATTGTTATCATCAATAAAAAGTTAGGCCTCAGATTGGCCAATCTTTCTCAGGTGGCACCCAATTTACGCTCCGTTGTGCGACTTCTCTTCCTTGCGACTTCTGTTCTATTTGGACTGATCGAAGAGGGCTTGCCCGTGCCGTCCCCCCGGTGCCATCTTCCGCGGAAGCCTCACTCCCTGGGGGGCGACATATGCGAGTTCCTCCTGCGGGTGCTACCTTTAGCGCAGGGCTCACAGTAATCGATCCTTGGAGCACGGCAAATAGCAATTTTGGGCGATTTGTTCAAGCAGCGCGAAAAGTCTTGGTATTAGGGGATGGGCCGCCCTGATTTTGCCTATGATCACTCAAAGGCAACAGATTTCCCTGTTGTGGTGTTTGACAAACAGTGATGGGGGCGAGGAAGCCCGGGCCTTGACTCCCCCTGGTTTTCTCTCCCCTACTCTGACAAGGCCGCCCAGATGGAAGCGCCGAAATTGGGGGTTAGCAAGCGGGCGAAAGAACGATCCGAACTTCTGACGCCTCTCTTTGCCACCCTCACGGCACCGCTGCGGCTTGGTAACGGCTCGTATGGAGACACCGGGCGAGAGCCGGGTAGGCCATCCTCATTTGCATTGGCGACGGCTCCCCGGGCTCAAGAAAACTCACGCCATGACCCGGGCTTAAGAAAACTCAAACCAAGAGTAAGAAGGACGCTACCTCTGTGCCCGCAAAGGCCGCAAATTCAGAATCAATTCGACCTCACCAACCGGCATCCCGGTGCGCACGGCAATTTCGCTTGCGTCAAAGCCATAATCCGCCAAAAGATAGATCAAATCCGCGGAGGCACCGCCTTCGCACCGGCGCGGCGTGGCATCGCTGCTTGCCGGAATGCTGCCGGGAGCAAACCGATGCTTCGACCCCGTGCCCGCCACCGTGTCAACCGGATCAGACGAAGGGCAGCTCAAGTCAGCGAGCCTGTTCGCTTCGTGGTTGCAGTTGCTCGGGGATTTCAGCCCCGCCGCTTGCGTCGGGTAATCGCTGGGGTGGTGATTGGGGCCTGCCGTTGGGGGCGGTTGGCCGTGGTCGCTGAAAGAGATCGATGATCTTACCGGTTCAAGCCCATCCGTATCGGGGTCAATCCCCACCTTCGGGCTTAAGGAGTTATGGGCCACAACCGCGGCGGACGCTTTTTGGTGTGGAGTCGCAGGCGATTCCAATTCCGGGGGCTTATCCCGGGAATTAACTCCATCAGGTGAGTCTGAAGGATCCAACGAGCCCGCAGGATTTGGCTGCGACGGCCCGTGAATCGCCGCTTCCAAGCGTTTAGCTGCTAAATTCGCTTGATAAATGAGTTCGGTGAGGAGTGCCAACTTGGTGTCGAGTTGGGCACTTAAGTCCCGTGCCGTCTCGTGCAATTTCACTTCGCATCGGTTTAGAAGGGTTTCAAGCCGCTCGGCCAAGATCCGAGGCTCAGGGGGTTCCTCGGAAAACGATTCCCGCTTTCGTCCTTGGCTCTGCGACCACACTCGTTGGGTATTCCAGAGGACGAAAGCGATGCAAAGCACGACGAAAATCAGAAATACATACCCGGCATTGCCGGATTGGTTCAGCCTATCCATGGCCAAGATTGTCCCCGAGTTTTTGTTGACGTTGCGTTTTCGGGAAACGCCTTCGATCTTTCGCCTCGTGCTACGGCGTGAAAAGTTTGGTCTCGCTATGACCTCACGACCGCTCTGAAAAATTTTCGCGATAATTCGCGAAGATCGCTACTCTCTGGGATTTGGCGACATAGCCTCTAGGCTCAGGCCGCATTTTCCCACGGTAGCGTGCATTCATCGTACCCGGTGGGCCAGTTTTTTAAGGATCACGGATAACTATTTCCCCATTATCGAAAACCAAATCGCCGTTCGCTCGGTGGGTGGCATCGCGAGCCGCTCACTGAATGGTTACCCGAATCAAATCGCGTTTACCGTGGTGATTTGTTCTCCGAGTCTAACAATTGGCCCGCGGCATTGGGATCGAATGCTTTTTGCGCCGTTTCGTAAACGAGCCAGAGGGGCAGTTGCTGCTCGGCGGCGATCTTCCGGCAGCTCTCGTATTCCGGCGAAAATCGGGGGGAACCGTCTGGAAGCTTTGCGATCTTTCCAGCCACCGGGCCCCAGGGGGTGTTCACCTCGCAAATCGACCGGGCTAAGGTTCTCCTTGCCGCAGGCCAGCGACGCACGCCGAGGCTTGTTGTTTCGGTCAATAGGATCGACTCAACGCCCGCTATCTGGGTTTGCGAGCACAGAACCGTGAGCTTCACCCCAGGGCGATTTTTCTTCATTTGAATGGAGGTAGCGTAAACGTCTAGAACCCCGAAGTCCAATAAGCGGTTAAAGCAGTGGCCGATCCATTCCCCGGGACAATCGTCGAGATTTGTTTCCACCACCCAAATGTCTTTCTCCTCGGCGCAGCGAGCATGCTGCTCAGGCATTTCCCCCACGAGAATGCGCAAGATATTCGGTTGCTCTTTGAAATCGCGACTGCCAGCTCCACAACCGATTTCCTCAAGGACGATCCCCGGAATCGGGCCGAAGCTTGAAACCAAACTCGTCAGAATGGCTGCTCCGGTCGGCGTGGTCAACTCGGCTTGGATGCTGGAGGGGGCAATCGGCACGCCCCGAAGTAGTTCCGCCGTAGCCGGCGCCGGCACGGAGACTTCGCCGTGGGAAATCCGGATGGTGCCACCTCCGACCGGCACGGGGCTGGCATAAGCATGTGCTATTCCTAGGGTATCCCAGCCCAAAGCCGCACCTACGATATCAATGATGGAATCTGCGGCCCCCACCTCATGAAAGTGCACTTTTTCGCGGGAAATGCCGTGCACGCGAGCCTCCGCTTCCGCCAATCGCTCAAAAATGCGTGTGGCGAGCTCCTTTTGGGAGGCCGTTAAAGCGCTGCCATCGATCATGCCCAAAATATCGCGGAGATGACGATGATGTTTTTCCGCCGGGGTATGCACTACCACGTGTTTGGCACGGAATCCGCGGCGTCTAACCTCGCGAACTTCCAACCGGCAATGATCGAGTCCTAGGGAGTCAATTGCGCGCTGAAGCCCTTCTTCCTTCAAGCCGAGGTCCAGCAGGGCTCCCAGCACCATATCCCCGCTTATTCCTGAATGACAGTCAAAGTAGGCAACTCGCACGAGGGGTCCCCGAACCTGTCACGGTCAATACCTGTTTGTCGACACACCTCTAGTTGTACTGATTGAAAATCCCACTTCCCGACAACGGAACGGTGTCTCAAGCCCGACGGGTGAACGGGCTCAATTGAAAATTGTGGTGGAACTCTCCTCGACCGTTAATGCTGATTTACCGGATGGGATGGGAAAGTTTTGTCGGTTCTTTTCGCCGAAAATAAGGGGCTTTTTTCCAAGAACTAAACCCATCTTGCGGCCGTCTTTCGAGGGTGAGCCGATCGCGGCTAAAACAGGCCCAGTAAGGTGACCGAAGATCGGTATTCAAGCCTTAGTTAAGCCCCATTACCCGGTAATTTGGCTAAGGCGTTCCCTTTATTAAGCTTCTTAGGTCTCTCTTTTTTTGACCATAATGGCGCCTTGTTCGGGTAAATCCTAAACCCGGAGAAACTTTTTGCACGCCCAAGTTTAGGGTGCGATTCTAACGATTGGGTACTGCTTTGGAAAAGTGGGAAAACTGGGAGGTTGGATAACAGGCATTTTCGGCGAGTTTAGGGTAGTGGAGTCAACAAGGCGTATCCGGTAATTCGTAGGAAGTCTGCCTAATTAGGTGGGAATTCCACGATCGGGTAAGACGCCGCAAGCGGCGGAACCAGCCGGCAAAACCGCCACAAAGGGGCGTACCCGCTTCGATCGCCGGTAGCCGGCATTAGCTTGCCCGTATCGAAGTGCTACCCCGTGGTTTGGCTTTCGTGTTGGCTACGCGACGGCAAGCTTCCCAGCATCGAAGGGCTACCGTATCCAGTAGAGCCACGTAGGTAACAGCAGCCCTTACGTTCCCCGCATCGAGAGGCTACCCCCACGGCGGTATGTGGAAACTCTAAGGGTGGAAAGCATAACGTTCATGAGAATTCTGACACAAAAATTATGTCGCTGCTAACTTTTTCCTAGAAGCCGATCGGCATTTCCGGCGCAAATACCGGCCGAAATCTCAGCGCCAAGCACGGATTCGATCAATTTGAGCTTGGCAGATTCGAAGTAAAAGACCGGGAAATAGGATCCGAAAAGTACCCTGCCGGCTGGAAAGACCTTAACAAGATTCTCCAATCCGCCCACTCCCTCAAGTCCAGCGATATCAACGTATACGTTTCCTGCCGACGCCAACTCCGCCAGGAGGGATACCGAAGCAACCCGGAATGGGTTCAGCAGGACTAATCTCAATTCGGGGAGCTTGCTGACAACGGCTAAGAGGGGTTTCGGATCGATCTGCGGAACATTAACAATCGGATGTACCGTTCGCTCATCTTCGCTCATGAGTACTATCTGAACAATGAGCTTCCGCGAAGCCGCGAGGCGAAGCAATTCGACAAAATCGGGGTCGTCCAATGTGTAAGAGTGATGGTCGGGAAATAAACGCACACCGGGCATCCGATATTGTTCTTCGATACGGCGGAGCTCCTCCTGCCAATCGGGCAATTTCGGATTGACCGTTCCAAAGGGGACCAATAAGCCGCCGGGAAACCGTTGGCATTCCTCGAAAAGTCTTCGGTTGACCGCCCCCAGGTCCCGGTGGAGCAATGCTTCGAAACTACCTACCCAGGCTTGACGCACCCCATGCCGTCTCAATGTTTCTACCAAAATTGGGGTCTGATCCCCGGATACGCGACGATATGGCCATTGAAATAAGTTCACGTTGACATCGACTAGCGGCGGAAGGTCCACTCCCGCCCCGCAGAAAGCCTCCTCGCATGCCACCGCGGCGCCGACGCCGGTCAAAGCCATCGAACCAAGGAATTGCCGGCGGGCAAGCTTGCTAAACTGGGCCGAAAGCTCACTCACAGGCGATCCCCTTTGCTTTTAGGATGGGCTGAAGCACTCGTTTGAGATTTCCCGCCAGAATTAAGCGCTTTGCATCCTCGGATATTTGGGCGCCCAGCACTTTCGCTAATTGAGACGCGAAACTTCGGCCCCCTGCATCGCTCCCGAAGACGATGCGTTCCGGCCCCAATTCACGAACGGCCATCTCCGTTACCCCATTAGTGGGGTCGAACCCGCATAAATCAATCAACACATTCGGGGTTTTCCGAATCGCCCGGATTCCCAACTCCCATTGTCCGCCCGAATGAGCACAAATGAAGGTGGCGTCTGGGTGTCGGGCAGCCAATTCCGCCAGCTCCATCGGGGTCGATTCGAAGGGGAGATTCCCCGTTTTTTTCAGATAGGTGTGTTGCAGGATGACTGCATTAAGACTGACGGCCCGACGCACAATTGGGTCCAAACTCGGCGCATTACAATGTTCAGCAACCCACAGTTTAATGCCGACCATTGGCCCCTGGGCCACACACCGCTGAAGCTCTTCCAAACTTGCATCTAGCTGTTTCGGGTTGAGGTAGACGAAGCCAAAAGCTCGGTCAGGATAAGCTGCTATCGCCCGGAGAACATCGTCATTTTGCTGGCGGAAATCCTCTGGGGTTGGCTCATAACTCCATCGCACGCCCATAAAAACGCAAAGCCGCGATATTCCTAACCGGTCGGCATATCGCAGCAGATTGCCCAGCCGCTCCTCCGGGGTTTTGCCCGGCACTCCCGAGAGATGCGTGTGGGCATCCCAAATTTCATAGGGCGTGTGAAATAGCATCAATCGGTCCCCCACCCCGTTCGCCGATTTGTGCACGAAAACCACGCCTATTCACGAATCGCGTTTACCAGATTCAGGACGGCTTGTTTTCCGTCGGCAAAATACATGAGGCAATTGGGTGCCCCAAAAAGCGGATTCGGAATGCCCGCAAACCCCGGGCTCAAACTCCGCTTAATGACCACCACGGTCTTAGCCCGATCTACTTCCACAATCGGCATCCCTGCGATGGGAGACTTCGGGTCAGTCTTTGCCAAAGGATTGACCACGTCGTTGGCCCCGATGACAATAGCGACGTCCGTTTCCGCCATGACGGGATTGATCTCTTCGAGTTCTTTGAGCTTCTCGTAGGGGACTTCCGCTTCGGCCAAAAGGACATTCATGTGTCCCGGCATGCGACCGGCCACCGGGTGGATTGCAAATTCGACGGTGGTGCCGCGGGATTCCAGCAGATTCATCAGGTCTCGCACCGCGTGTTGAGCCTGCGCGACAGCCATCCCGTAACCGGGGACGATCACGACACGCCGGGCCCCGTCGAAAAGGAGGGCCAACTCTTCCGCCATAGCGGATTTGACTTTGCCCCCGTAAACCTCGTCTTCAGAGGGGGTACTTTCCGTCGGTCCCAGAACCCCAAATAACACGTGCCAGAGCGATCGGTTCATCGCTTTGCACATAATTGAAGTCAAGATAAACCCGGAAGCTCCCACCAACGATCCGGCGATAATCAAAACGGCATTCTGAAGGACGAAGCCCGTCGCACATGCCGCCAAACCACTGTAGGAATTCAGGAGCGCGATCACAACGGGCATGTCCGCTCCTCCGATCGGGTTGACCAAAAGTACCCCGAGGACGCTCGAAACAAGCACTAAAAGCCAATAAATCCACAGCGGGTTGTGGCTTGCCACGCCCGTCACGACAAAGAGTAAGACAATCGCCCCTAAAACTGCATTAATGGGTTGCTGGTATGGGTATTGAAACGGTTTTCGGAAGGCCTTGTATTCCTCAAGCTTTGCAAAAGCCAAAAGGCTCCCCCAAAAAGTGACAGCACCGATCAAGCCCGCAAGCAAGCCGGACAACACGACCGGATCAATCCCCACCGGGGCCGGGACATGGGTGGCCAGCTCCACCCCCGCCACAAGCACCGATGCCCCGCCTCCAAACCCATTGAATAATGCCACCATTTGGGGCATGGCGGTCATCGGGACTTTCAACGCAGCAATCGCCCCCGCAATTCCACCGATTAAAAATCCGATGAAAACCAGCAAGTAGCCCAAGGTTTTGCCCACGAGATCTTCGTGGGCCAAGGTGGCAAGGATCGCCAAAGCCATTCCTAAGGCGCCGATCAAGTTCCCTCGAACGGCGGTCCTTGGATGCGTAAGGCCTTTGAGGGCCAGAATGAAAAGCACCGATGCTGCCAGATACGCTAACGTAATCAAACTAGTTCGATCCACGGCTGTAACCTTACGCTGTTAATACGTTGATCCCTCAGATTGACTTAAAGGCGCACTAGAATTGATTGGCACAGAAGCCCAATACATCGGTTAATGGGGGCCTAAGTCGAAAGTTCCCTAAAATGTTCCGCTAGAACATTTGGCTGTATCTTTGGAGAGCGAATTCCCGAAAACTCTTTCCCTAAACTTGCCTCTTGCAATTCTGCCCTATTCCCCCGCGCACGTCGGTTGTTCAGGTTGCCCCGCCAGAGGTCCTCTCGTATGCCGCCTATTCCCCCGCGCGCGTCGGTTATTCTTTAAAAAGGGGGCTTGACAAAAATTTTTCTGGCCTATTCCCCCGCGCGCGTCGGTTATTCCGCCGGCCCGAGTTCAGAACCACGCCCTCCTGCCTTATTCCCCCGTGCACGTTGGTTGTGCCGATCTTTGTTCATTTTCTTCGCGGCTCTTAAGATGCCTTTTCGATCTGGTTTCCTTATCTCCTTAGTTTCTGCCGCCTCAATTTACTTCCGATTTATTTGTCTCGCCTGAATTTATTTCTTTATTTCTTTATTTCTTTCGCCGGAACATCTCCAACATGCGATGGGTAACTAAGAAGCCGCCCACCACGTTGATCATGGCCAAAATCACCGCCAAAAGTCCCAGCAAGGTCACCATCACGCCCCCACCAGCTCCGGCCGCCAAAATCGCCCCCACAACGGTGATTCCTGAAATCGCATTTGAACCAGACATAAGGGGGGTATGAAGCGTTGGTGGAATCTTGGTGATGATTTCAAAGCCGACGAACATGGCAAGCACAAAGATGGTTAAGGCCGCCATCAAGGGCAGTGTCATGTCCACCGAGCCAGCAGCCTGAACCGCTTCGGCGGTTTTGGCTGCCGAATCCGCAAGCAAAAATACGCCAGTATGCATCGAACGGTCCTCAGTTTAAAAAAACTTTCCGACTGTCTTTCGAGCCAGCCCAGTTAGCATTCGTTACAAAGTTTCGTTCCGTGAACTGTAGAAGTGCCTTGCCGAAATTTCCGAGTAAAAATACTCCCTTCGCCCATTCTCTCCTACTCTGTCCTAACGCGACCTCAAAAAATCACCCCTCAACGCGGTTTTGACAACTCGCATCACGAGGTTGCAAGAATTGCCAGCATCAGGTTTACAACGCCTCAGGATACCGACGGCTTACAAGAAGCAGATCTCAAGGACGTCATTCCGCAAGCTCAGGTACCAGCGTCGCGGTTTTAAATGTTCCCTTCTGGTGATTAAATGTTCCCTACTGGTGATCTTATGTTTCTCCCGAGTCTGAGTTTTCGACTTTTGGACGGGAGTCAACCTCTGCGCCTCCCCATCCGCTTTTGACGTGCGCTTCGACTTGAAGATCACGGCTGGGGGATGAAGTCTCGTCCTGGTGCAGGCGGCTTCAGGCACTCTTACGCAGCACTCAACAGTTTACTTACCTCCGGATGTACCACCTCCCCCTGCCGAACCACGAGGGTGTCGCGGATGATGGGATCATCACTATTAAAATCAATTTCTCCCTTCTTTAACACGTGAAGCAAAAACGAAGTGATATTTCGAGAAAACATTTGGCTCGCATGGAAGGGAACATCGCTCGGTAAGTTGACCGGTCCCAGGATAAGGACCCCGCGGTGCTCGATGGCCTTCCCAGGCTGCGTCAATTCGCAGTTCCCGCCACGTTCAGCCGCTACGTCAACGATGACGGATCCCGGCTGCATTCGCTCCACCATCCCAGTTGTGATCAAAAGCGGGGCTTTTTTCCCGGGGACCGCAGCCGTGGTGATGACAACATTGCTCTCGGCTACCACTTCCTCCATGAGGCGTCGTTGGGCTGCCAAGGTCTCCTCGGCCAATTCTTTGGCATATCCGCGGGTATCTTCGGCGCCGGAAATTGCCACGGGCAATTCGACGAATCGGGCCCCCAAGCTTTCTACCTGTTGCTTGACGGCGGGCCGGACGTCATAAGCGGAAACGATCGCTCCGAGTCTTTTCGCGGTAGCAATCGCCTGGAGGCCAGCTACTCCCGCCCCCACCACAAACACCTTGGCGGCCCGAATGGTGCCGGCTGCCGTCATTAACATGGGAAAAAGCCGAGGTAAATTTACGGCCGCTAAAAGAACGGCACGGTAGCCGGCGATCGTGGCCATTGACGAGAGCACATCCATGCTTTGAGCCCGCGTTATCCGCGGCATCAATTCCAGGGAAAAAATCGTCAATCGTTTAGCCGCCAGCTCCGCGATCACCTGCGGGGAACCCACCGGGTCACAAAGGCCAATGACGATTTGGCCGGGATGAAATGGAAAGGTATCCGCGCCAATTTGCAGCCCAAGAGCCCCCCCAAAACGGATCCGTAAGAGAATTTCAGCCTGGGCAAGCTCTTCGGCACCGTGCACCATTGTGGCACCGGCCGCCACATACTCGGAGTTGGGGAAACCGGCCGCTAATCCGGCGTTCGCCTGCACAAGGACCTCATGCCCAGCCTTTTTAAAAGCCTCTACGGAGGCAGGAACCAAGGCGACGCGTCTTTCGCCTGGAACGGTTTCTTGCGGTACAGCGATTTTCATAATTTCGCTCTGACGGATATTGGATACAAAGCTACGTAAACAAACAAAAAAACTTTAATGCCCGGTAAATTTTTGACGATCAGCCGCGAAATCTCCGACAATCGGCCCCGATGGTTCGGCAACTGCCGCCGCGTGGGCTAACGATTACTCGGTCCGAAGCTGCGATTTTGATACGCGAAGGGGAAGCTCACGATTTTCCGATCCGATTTGTTCTTTTGCCTCGAAAAACATTTTTGGGGCCGGTTCGACCCTAAACCGGCATTCGCGACCGTCCTTTCTCAGGGAGGCGAATGCGTTTCCCGTAAAAACTAAGGCGGCTTTCAGAGGGTTTGTTGAAGGATTCCCAAGTTGAAGCCGGTAACCGCGATTCTCCAATTAACTCTGGCTACCCAGTTTGACATACGCAAGCGACGCCTAAGACGCGAATTAAGCCTAATAGTTTGTTATCAGCTTTTTCGATCTGCAAGTACTGCCGGGAGCCTTAAGGGGTGAAAACCCGCCGGATTAGCCCCCGGTACGAGGGAGAGCATCGGCTCGGGGGATCGATCGGGAACGAAACCTCGGGCAGGTAACACCAAATGGGCAGTCTTACCCCTTGATGACTGATCTTTTTCAATTTGATATAGTTAGTGGCTACTTATCGATTTCCGCACGGAGTGCTCCTGGTAAGCGGGTGCCTCGCCGGTACGCCCAAGTGTAGATGGCGCTATGAGATACGCCCAAATGAAGACGGCGCTATGAGAAACGAAAAGAAAAAAAAGAAACGAGTAAATGGTACTCCGAAGGAAAGAGATAAAAAGAGGACGAAGGAAACATAAAAAGAAATGGTAAAGGAAAGATAAAAAGAAGTATGGGTATCGAGGACGGAAACAAGTGAAATGCGAGGGGGACCCTCGGGTGGCCGTATGCGTAAGTGGTTGCGGCCAAGGGTTGCGTTTAGTGAGTGCTTTCCTCGCGGATTCGGGCGATCTGTCAGGCCACGAAAGGCTCGCGCAGATTAAAAACAAACTGTTTTTCTTCGGCTTTGGGGCTGGCAAGGCGGCGGTAACTATCCTCCGGACCCGCGAGGGTAAGTGGCCGATCCTGCGGGGCACAGGTCTGGCCATTGGCCATCCCGCGGAATCCCCTCGGGTAGGTTGGATAGGCGGGAACGCCTTTCGGCACTTGGGGGGCGGGGCAAGGGCCAAGATCTCAGGGGCGTTTCGCGGGCAAAGATCGGGCTATTGCGCGCGGAAGAGCTGAAGAGCTGAGGATGCAGTGCGGTTTATCGAGTGATCTCCCCCACAGATGCCGCGATGGGGGGGAACCTCACGAGCTATCGCACAGCAGCGGGTTTGGAGGACCTCCATAATCCCTTCATTTCAGCGCGGCAACCCGGTCATCGAACCGACTGGTGTGGGCGTAGCCCGAGGGAGAAGACCACGAATGCGAGCTCGAACAAAGTGCCTTTGGCTCCAACAAGAGTTACCTAGAGGACGGAATCGGTAGAGAAATTCACGGAGATGAACTTGAACTAAGAAATTCGTATTGACTTTTCTGCATCTGACGATATTGGTTTTAGGAGAGCGTGGACGCTCTCGGGCTGGAAGCTCCAAATTCCCACCCTGCAACCCCGGATTTCGCAGCCAATCACATGTTGTAAAGGGACGATTCTCATGTTGGGAACTGAGGGTGACGAAGGATCCTCGCCTATGATGGGCGAGGCAGAACCTCCGGGTTCTGTTGCTGTCCTTTCTACGTGCTTTTCATACCTTCCGTTAGTCAAGGGGGCTGAGTCGGGCTGCTTGGCACCGAACCGGGATCGGCCAGCAGCAGAGCGCCTTCAACGGATTCCTCAGCGGCGACAGACGCGAACGGACCCACGGGTCCGGGCTTTTCGGCGTGCTTTTTTCCCAAATGTGCCGGATTCGCAGTGGAACGATTGGCAATGGCAGGTTGCCCATCGGATTCGAACCTTAAAGGAAATCGAGCGGTTTGTGCTTCTTTCGACCGATGAACGTGCGGCACTGGAAACGGTGGGGGAAAAGCTGCCGGTGGCTATTACACCGTATTACATGGCTTTAATCTCGGCCGTGGATTCGGACCAGCCGTTACGCCGCACGGTGATCCCGTTGGGTGCGGAATTCACCGTTTCTCCGGGCGAGGCTGAAGATCCGCTCCATGAAGATAATCAGAGCCCCGTACCGGGTTTAGTCCATCGGTATCCGGATCGAGTCCTGCTTTTGGTTCACGATTTTTGCTCCACTTACTGCCGGTATTGCACGCGAAGCCGGGTTGTGGGTCATAATCAGTTGCCGAGCCGGCCGGATCGACTGGAGTTGACCTTCGACTACATTCGGCGCACACCTTCGGTCCGGGATGTGCTACTGTCCGGTGGCGACCCCCTGGTTCTCAGTAACGAGAAATTGGCCTGGGTTTTAGACGAGCTTCGGTCCATCCCGCACGTAGAGATTATCCGAATCGGCACAAAAGTACCCGTGGTCTTGCCTCAACGCATTACCCCCCAATTGTGCCGGCTTTTGAAGCGGTTCCATCCCCTTTGGATGAGCATCCACTTTACCCATCCCGATGAGTGCACGCCCGAGGTATTCACGGCTTGCACGCGTTTGGCCGATGCGGGGATTCCCCTGGGATCGCAGACCGTTTTGCTCCGGGGAATTAACGATAATCTGGAGACCATGAAACGCCTTGTGCATGCCCTCATGCGGATGCGGGTGCGGCCCTATTATTTGTATCAATGTGATCCCATTGTTGGGTCTGCCCATTTTAGGACCCCGGTAAGTCGCGGTTTAGAAATCATTGAAGGCTTGCGGGGTCACACAAGCGGCTATGCCGTGCCAACGTTTGTCATTGACGCTCCGGGGGGTGGGGGGAAGGTTCCCCTCCAGCCCAACTATGTGGTGGGTCGAGACGGAAACGATCTCCTACTGCGGAATTTCGAAGGCCGGATCTTCCGTTATCCAGATTGTTCAGAGTGATTTCGGTCTCTCCGGGAGCGGTAACCATAGCGGATGTTCGCCGAAACTGCCCTGAAAGCCGTCTAAAGAAGGCGCGATTGGTGGGACGATGCCGCGCTAAGGTCGGTGAACTCTCTAGCGTAAAGGGTGCAGTTACGAAGGAAAGTTTCGCCAGAATCGGGGCGAAAGGCCGGCGGGATAGACACCTTGAAGGCAATCGGCGGTTCAATCCAGCCGGATTCCCACTAAAACCGGTGCAGGGAAGCTGTCGGAGATTCGAAATTTCAGTTTTTTGCCGGGAGGGACGACATTCTCGGCCACTTTAGGGGGTTAGGGTATGTTTACCCTTTTTGTGATCCGGATTTATCAGTCAGCCGCAATTGCTGCATGTACCCACTTGGAAGTCGGTTCCGTCAACCCCCTTTAGAGCGAATCCGAGTTCGGGTGGGCGCAATCGGAGAACCATTCGGCGCCCTGATGGATCGAGGGGAGCTTTCGCGGCGACGTGTCCGGCCTCGGTAGCCCTATTTGCTCATTGTTCTTTCCTCGCGATAATGTTTGGCTTCAGTGAGCCTTCCTCGGCCGAGTGCATCACATCCTTCCGGGGCAGCTCAAAATGGCTAATCCGGGGGTTTGGGTTGGTTTTGCTTGGGGTATACCGGAGGTTTATAGCCGGTAGTATCCGAGCTCAGACGGGCGGTTAAGGGAGTGTGTTAAAACTTCTAGGGTGGTCATTGAAAGTTTTCGCCAGGACGGAAATGCGAATCGGTTTGACCTACGACTTACGGGACGACTATCTGGCAGCGGGCTTTTCGCCCGA
The DNA here is from genome assembly GCA_937128505.1 of uncultured Thermogutta sp. Lineage (GTDB taxonomy): Bacteria > Planctomycetota > Planctomycetia > Pirellulales > Thermoguttaceae > DTLM01. The sequence continues at coordinate 49,815 of CAKZMM010000108.1, read as the reverse complement.
GCAAGCGGCCGAGTTCGATTTGCCGGATACCATCCAGGCGATCGAAGAAGCCATTCGGCAACTTGGGCATGAACCGGTACGGATCGGCAATATCCGGCAATTGGTACAGAAATTGGCGGCGGGGGATCGCTGGGAGCTTGTCTTCAATATTGCGGAAGGATGTTTCGGGACCGCTCGGGAAAGCCAGGTACCCGCTTTGTTGGATGCGTTTTGCATACCGTACACTTTCGCCGATCCGTTGACACTGGCCATTGGTCTGGATAAGCGCTTGGCCAAATTGACGGTGGCGGCCGCGGGCGTACCTACCCCGGCCTTTGCGGTAGTCTTCAGTTTGGCCGAGTGCGAATCGGTGAAGCTTCAAGGGCCGCTTTTTTTGAAGCCTTTGGCCGAGGGGACAAGCAAGGGGATTTCAGCTCAGTCTGTCGTTTTCGACAGGGGGGCACTTTACCGGGTTTGCCGTGTCTTGCTTGAACGGTTTGGACCGGTGTTAGTGGAAGAGTATCTGCCCGGGCGAGAGTTCACCGTTGGCGTACTCGGCGGGGGGAAAGAGACGGAAGTCCTGGGAACGCTGGAAATCATCCTGCGGCCTGAGGCCGAGGCCTATGCGTATTCGTATCGCAACAAGCAAGAGTATGCCCGATGTGTCGAGTATCGGTTGGTGTCGTCTGAAGCTGACCCGGTCGTACGGCTGGCTGAGGAACTGGCGGTTTTGGCCTGGCAGGCGGTTGGGGGGCAGGATGCCGGACGGGTCGACCTGCGATGCAATCCGGCCGGTGAGCCGCAGTTCTTGGAGCTCAATCCCCTGCCGGGACTTCATCCGCAACATTCGGATCTTCCCATGCTGGCTACGGCTTTGGGAATTCCCTACGTGCATCTCATCGGCCGGATTATCGACTCAGCAGTTCGACGCACTGGGTTTCAAAACGCTAGCTCATGCGGGCCCGCAGTCGCCAGGTTATGACACAAATCAAAAACGCTTCTCGGGGTGGTGGAATATCGGAACAATATGCGCGTGGCCATTGTGCACAACGAACTCGGCGCGCAAGCTTCGGAGTCGGAGCGGGATGTGCTCGTCCAAGCCGCGGGGATAGAACAAGCTTTGCGGCATCGGGGTTATGAAGTGGCGATTTTTGCGGCATCCCTGGACCTAGGAAGCTTGTGGGAATCGCTAAAGAAGTTCTCCCCAAATGTGGTATTTAACCTCGTGGAGTCGCTGGGCGGCAGTGACCGCTTGGCGGTTCTCGCCCCAGTTCTTTGGGACGGTATCGGGCTGCCGTACACTGGGGCTTCGAGTACTGCATTGCTTGCGACGGCGGATAAGCGGCAAGTGAAAGCTTCTCTCCAGGAGGCTCAGTTGCCGACCCCAGCGTGGTTTGCGGGAAGCTATGCACCGTGGATGGCGAACGGGGGGCGACGCGATTCGGGGGCTTGTTTCCCGGAGGGGGGGCGGTGGATTCTCAAAGGGGCATGGTCGCACGGTTCCGAACGGCTCGACCTACGTCCCGTGGTGGAGATATTTCCGGTTGAGCAGATTAAGATCCTTCTAACCGAAAATGAGCAGGCTTCACAGCAGCCATGGTACGCTGAATCTTTTATCGAGGGACGAGAATTCAACGTAGCATTACTGGCAAGCCCGGGCGGATTATTGGTTCTTCCCCCCTCGGAAATTCTTTTTTGCGATTTTGCGCCGGATAAACCCCGGGTTGTCGATTATCGAGCGAAGTGGGTAGAAAGTGCTTTCGAGTACCATGCTACGCCGCGGCGGTTTCAATTTCCTCCGGAAGATAAAGCTCTGCTTAACCGCCTGAGCGATCTGGCGGTCGCATGTTGGCACCTTTTCGGTCTGTCGGGTTATGCCCGCGTGGATTTCCGGGTGGATGACCGTGGTCAACCTTGGATTTTGGAGGTCAACACTAACCCGTGTTTGGCGCCGGATGCTGGGTTTGCCGCCATCCTGGAGGAAGCGGGGATCGACTACGCAGATGCTCTAGCGTGGATCGTGGATGAAGCGTTAGTTCGATTCGGTAAAACCGAGTCTTGCCACCGTAAGGGGGTGAGGGTGCCGGGGGTCGGCGGCAAACGAACGCGAATAATTCAAAACACTCGCCGAGCAAACAATTCCGAACCCTCGTTATCGCAGAGGTTTTTCGGGCCAACTGGGCCGGAGCATGTCGCGGGGCCAACCGGGCAGCCTTCGAAAAATTCTCTCACAACCTACCGTGCGGTAGGAGACAAATTAGTCTTTCGCGAACGGCTGGATGCGGGTGATCTGCAATGGATCGGGCAAATGGTCGACGCCACCGGTGTATTCCGCCCGTCGGAAAAGGCCATTGCCGTCGAATTGGCCGAGGAGCGTTTGCGGCGCGGAGAAGCGAGCGGATACGAGTTTGTGATCGCGGAATTTGATGGCCAACCGATAGCCTACGCATGCTTCGGACCGATTGGTGGGACGGAAAACCGTTTCGATCTTTATTGGATCGTCGTCTCGCCGCCGTTTCAGGGGCAGGGCCTGGGGCGCCGACTGATGGCGGAAGTTGAATCGCGGGTCCGCAGGGCCGGGGGTTCCCGCATCTACGTGGAGACTTCAGCTCGGGAAGACTACGCCAAAACACGCTACTTTTACGAACGCTGCGGCTATCGGCAGGAGTGTTTCTTGCCCGACTTTTATGCCCCAGGGGATGGCAAGGTTATCTATGTGAAGGATATCGCCTCGGGTTTGAAGGGCGAAGAGTCGGCTTGAAGCCGGTGGGGACAGCACGCCTTAATGGGCGATAACGCGGCTCGATATGCCCAAAACCTGGATGAATTCGGGGGCACAAGCCCCCAATATTCCGGGAATTTCCCCGGGCTGAGTCAATGAAGAGCGTGCGGTTAATCACCGCCTTTCGGACGCGGTTTGGGGGCATCCGGCGGAAGAGGTTCAAGATTCTGAATCTCCTGTCGGGCGATTCGGTACCCGCGATTTCCACCAATCGAAATTTGCTGCCCCCCTTGTGACAGTATTGCTTTTTCTGCCAGCGCCGTGAGTACCCTAACCTGCATACTCACGGGACACTCCTGCGGCTTTTCCCTATATTTGAATTCGTGAGCCAAGCCTTCCAACCCGCCGATGAGCATTCCGACCCAGCCGCCGAAGATGCGATCCCGGAGTTCCTCCTCCGAAATCTCGCTACCCGCGCCGATGGAGGGGGATAAGATAAGCAAAGTGGGGGACAAGATCAGCAAACTATTTGTCCACAGGCACAAGAGTAAATCTCGTCGCCACAATCTTGAAGCTCGCACCATATAAAGCGTCCTTTACAATTACCGCGGTCCTGAGTCACTGACGCTGCTTTTTCGCAGGAGTGTGACACCTGGATTGTCAAGGCCAAGACAGTTGTTAGCCGCCGATGACCTCCTCTGGGTTAAGCTGATGAATTAAGCTGAGACGATCGTAAAATAGGTATTTTACCCAAAAAGGCCCCCCTTTGGGCCGGCTTTTTTAGACGCGGGTTGGTTCGGTTTTTGTTCCCGAAGGTTTTGAGAATCCAAGTCCTGCCGGCCAAGATAAACTCTTCCGTGCTCGATAAGCGACAAATTGTCCGTTGAAATCCTTTTTGCGAAGATCCCAAAATCCCGACGAAGGCAGCTTCATTGCATTTCCTGGATGCCGAAAAGAGGCCCTTCGGGTTACAAACCTGGTTCAGCAGTTTCGGATGAACAGCCTCCCTGCTGGGAGCCGAGGTAGTACTCGAGGGCCCCGGCCACCTGGGGAAGGCGGTCGAAAACGAAAAGGACCACCCCGGCGGAACGAGGTTCATTTCCGGGTACGCCGCGCGGATGAAGGATCACCACGTCGCCCGATACTTGCCACGCGCCGACTCGGCTCCATGGGATATAGCTATGTTTGCCCAAGGACCAGCGGTGGATGCCGTCCATGGCTATCTCGAGCGTTTCCGGCAAGAAAAAGCGGCGGACGCTCAGAAGTAAACACATGACGGCTATTGCAGCAAGGTACCACTTTCCTGTGATGAAAAGCACCGCAATAAAGCTGCCCACCAGCAAGGCGATCCCTAAACTTGCCGAGAGAGGTGTTCGCATCAGCGGCCAGCACAGCCAACGGAGGTTCGGTGGCACCGTGCCGGGATTATGTTTGTGGCAACTGATGGTGCTGCCCGAGAGAGGATCCAGCATGACAAAACTCCCCCTTTCGCGACTTGCTTCCTGCCAAGCGTCCGAAATTAGAGCAAACCCCTGAAGCCTCAAAAATCCTTCGTAATTTGTAGAAAGCGCCTTCGCGGCTACCGATTGATCCGCCTCGCTCTCAACTTAAAAGGCATACAAGGTCGGCATAAAACGTGTTCAAAGATGCACAAAAAATACGTTCAAAGATGCACAAAAAAACCGCGTACCATCCCTCTCTTATTCGTGCGAAAACGTGCGAAATACTTGCCCATCGGCCCGTTTGCCGCGGGCAAAGACTCGGCTAGGGATCTGCGTTTGATCAATCCACGCCGTTTTGCCGGGATCTGTTCGGAACGCTACTAGATCCTCATCACCCTCGCGATGAACCAAGACCACTCCCACTACCCCCGCACCCTGAAGCAGCTTTACTTGCGGGAGAGTGTGTGACTTTCCTTCGCGGTAAGGTAAAAGTACCGCCAGGAATAAGGCCTGGTGATCCGGTTCCCGGGTAGCAGCCGTCAAATGCCAAGTATTAGACCAGTCCCCGGCTTGGAGTTCAGGTTCCGGTTCGTATCGATCGGTTTGCGAAAAGTTGACCCCCTCGGGCAAAAGCAAATGCACCTGCATGGCTGCCGACGAATTGGTAATTCGCAAAATCTGATTTACTTCATCGACATGGATGCGATTGTAGGCATGGAGCAGCCAACCAAACTGCGCGGGCCGAAGCGACCGCAAATCGTCGAACACCACAAACACACCCGGCCGAAGGTGGAGCACATGCCGGCGGAATCGCTCCAGTCGGCCACCGTAAGCCGGTGCGGCTTCGCCCTCCACATAATCATAACCTTCGATGGAGGCAAATGCCGTGAGCCGTCCCCCGAAGCCCCATTCACGTTTAACCTGCCCCTGTCCATCCACTAGGACGCTATTAACCGCCTTTGTGGATCGCGTCCACTGATCGTGATGGGGAGAACCATACCAAGGGTAATATCCGGTCGCAATTGCCAGCCCTCGCCCGAAGGCCTCGACCACATACGCGTTTTGATCCGCATGACCATGGCTTACCGCCCCATAGGGACTTGAGCGAAACAGAAAGCTAATATCGTTCTCCCGGTCACCCAAAGCCGTATGAAAAGACGCCAGCCCCACCGCCGGGAAAAACCGAGCCGGTGGCAACTCGCGTGGCGAGCGCGGCTCTAACCGCGGATCGTATGTGGCCAAAGTCAGAACGTCCGACGGGACACTCGCTCGGGCCTCCTCCGCATACCACCGGAAGTACGGGCTTTGCAGAAGCGTGGAAAACGCGTACATAACTGGGCCTAAACGCTTTGGGCTGCCGGTCTGGCCATCTCCAAACGGCACATGCTGATGGTACGGCGTAGCTGTGTACAACGCATAGTACGGAGTATTCCGAAAGAAAGGCTTCTGCATAAGGTCGATCGCGGTGGCATGCCGCAAGGCCACCACATAATGCAAGGCGAATTGCATGTAGGCCGCCCAGTAAGCTGGCCCCTCCTGCCAACCGCCGTCATCGCCTCCCCAAGCCGGGTACGCCGTACAGTATAAAACGGTGGCATAATCAAGCCACTGCGGTGCTTCCGGCCATTCGTGAATGAATGCCAACGCACACTCTCCCAAAAACCCGGGTAACCGGCCCGCATGACTCTCGTACGGAGAGCTCTCGAAAGGCAGTCGCTGCAAATGTCGGTAGAATTGTTCGGCACGGATCTTCATCACCTTCTCAACCTGAGTTCGTTCCTCCGGGGTGAATAAGTCGTACGTCCAGTCATAGGCTCGCGTTCCCCGCATCATCATCCACATCGCCGGCTCATCGTAGCCGAAAAAGCTTGTAGGTCCGTTTGGATCCCAGCCGAAAAAGTGCAACAAACGTCGCTTTGCCTCCTCGCCCAAACGCCGATTTCCGGTAAGAAGCCAAGCCAACGCGCAAGATTCCATCATATCCATCGGTGGCCGGGTGGTCCGCATCACGTTGACAGCCCACGGCCCGTATTCCGGCCCTTTTGGCGGGTAACCGGGCTCGGCCACAAGCTCTTTGCCTACCTCCCGCTCACAGGCGGCTACCAGTCGAGCAATTTCCCGCTTTAGAGGACCGGCTGCCCAGTGGCGGGCTTGCTCGAGTCGCTCGCCGGGAAAGAAAAGTCGTGGCCGAGTTTTCGGAATCTCTGGGATCACTTGCTCCCAATCCGGGTACGGGAATGGGCGGGCGTCTTCCGGGACTACAAACGGCCTTGGTCGGCCCCATACGGTTCCTTGCCCGGTTTCAATTCCATATCGCCAGTACCATTGACCAGGCGGCAGTACGTCGCAGGGCACGAAAACCGAGCGGCTAATTCCGTGATAGGTGTGCGTCGACTCGGCCGAAAACACCTCGCTTCGCGAAATTTGAAGGCAGTACACACTCTTTTTCCCCGAGGGTACCCAAATGAATGGCGGAGGTGTTACCTGAACTACTTGACCATCAGCGGGCGAATACGGTTTTTGCCGGGGGCCCGGCTCAGGATCGATCTGGACCCCTTCTTGACCGGAGGGAGCATGTTGTGAACACACAAGTAAAATCACAACCGCCGCTACAACTTTTTGAGAAAAAGCGTTCATCCCACAACTCTCATGCTAATACTTGTGACTCAGAGAGCTTAAATAAAAACCGATCTTCCTTCGATTAAACAAGACCACAACAAGCTGAGGGCATCCCAGCTACGCGGGGAGGCAGGGCATCACCAAGCTCGTCCGCAGCCGCTGCGGCTGGGCATCGCAGGTAAGCGGGGAGGCAGGCTCCTTGGGCCGGTCCTCGGCTAGGATGTCGTCCGCATATCCGAGCTGCGCGCGAAGGTAGGTCTCAGCCCCCGGCTCTGCTACCTCAAACACAAGCACATCCAAAGTACGCGGGGAATCAGGGGTGGGCCTCCATTGCTGGTGTAACGAAAAATAACATACCCGGGTTACGCAGAAAACCAGGAGACATGATCCGGAAACTACCGGGGCCTCCTCGGTTCCGTATTTGAGAAAAATCAACTTCGGGTGGCCAAGGCCTTGCTATGAACTTGAAATTATCCGCTAAATTCCGCGCCTGCAACCACCACTAGCCGCGGGAAGGCGACCGATGATGAGAGTGTTATTGGGGCCGGGTGATGCAGTCACCACCACGTGCGGGAAAAGCGATTAGGTCTCTCCGCAAGAGGCACGTAGCGATACGAACGGCCACAGCGCGCGGCGAAAGCGATTTAAAGTCGACCTCCTCCTAATAGGATAGTGCGATAACCACTTCGCGCGGGGAAAGCAAGGCCTTAACACTGCTTCGAGGCGTTTAAAGGCTCTACGAGCACTACGCGCGTGGAAGGTGATCAAAATCCTTTGGGGTCGGATAATTTCCAGCACCACTACCACTGCGCGCGGGGAGGGTGACTCCTGCACCAAGAAAGTATACGCTCGCGTCAGCCACTACCACTGCGCGCGGGGAGGGTGATCCGCGAGGAACCATTGGAAACCGCACGCATCCCCAGGACCACCTTCCGCGGGAAAGGGAGCGATCCCTGAATGACCAATGCCAGATGTCCGGAGAACTGGGGGCGGAGCGCAAAAAGCGGTAAACACGGCGCTCCAAATAGGCCGACGATTAACGGGGACACAGACGAGCATGCGATCAGAAAAGCACACGATGGGCGAATAAGCGGAACCGGATTAAATCACACCACTTATGCCAAGTTTTACCACAGGAAGCCAAGAAGCCTCAGTTTCCGCAATGCCCCCTGGAGGACTCGAACCTCCGACCCACTGATTAAGAGTCAGTTGCTCTACCGACTGAGCTAAGGGGGCTTAAGAGGCGACAACTTACAATGCTTTTACGGCGTCCTTGCGTCGTTAAATATTTTTTAAACGTTGCTCAATTTTTTGGACTTCTTAGGCATTTTTCAAAATTCTAAGACATCGTTTCGCCACTCAGTCATCCTTCCCTCCAAAGTGAACCGTCTTTCGTCGGGTGGAGAAAAACTGTGTTCGAACGTCCTGCAATCGGTTTTCTGAGCTCCCCACTCCCCGAATGCTCTGAATCTCATCAATTCTACCGAAGCGAACCCACAAACGCTCTATTTTCGATGGTCTCTGAAGCGAATCCTACCTCACGGGGCTTGAGCGGCACAGCTCCTAGAAAAGGCTGCCGAACGTTCTTTCCTTCGATTACCAATGTGAATGTGCCGCATTGATATGCCGCACCGATATGACCCATTGAGGTGTTGATGTTTCGACGAACTTCTGACTAAAAGTATATTCGAACTTGCTTCTTGAGCTTTCCCGCCCAAGCCCATCTCTTTCAAATTACTGTCAGCTACCGACGAAGGCTCGCGCCCCGTAGGTAGCCAGCACCGCGTACACCATCACTTTCGATTCGCCAACGCCGGGACTTAAACGAATTTTTTAGCCGGGTAATCAGATTGCTAGAACGGCACAAAATGCGCTGAGAAGACCGACGTTAATCGTTTTATCGCTTGAGTTCCGAGAGCCGAATTGTCTTCCTTAGAGTCAGATTTTCAATTGCGTTTTACCATCAATCCTTTCACCTGACGAACCCTAATTGGATTGGTGTGCGAGACATCGGTCAGGGGATTCGACAGGACGAATATCACACAAAGTCACAAAAAAAGCACTTTCGCTTTTTATCAACGCCTACGCCTAAAAGAAATTCGCCAAGAAATAAAAATCTCGGGGGTATGTTTCTCACGACCGGGTTTGCAGGTTAAGCGATTATCTTAATGGCAATAGGAATGTGTTAAATATGTTAATGGCAATACTAGCTTCAGTGGGAGAACAAACCCGCTAAGCGATATCCTCGAAAACGAACTTAGTTTACGTTTGTAATCATTAGTTCATTCAGGAAGTGAGTATTATTTAGTATGTGCTTGAAGAAACCCAAGGTTAAATGAGAATTTCTGTAACACCACTTTTGCGATCTTTTGGTTGAACCCTTTTCCTTAACGATCACCGACATTCGAGAGTGGATCTAGCTTGATTGGGCATATCCGGTCTACCGCATAGAGGGAAGGACTTTGAAAGCTGCGAGTTAACCTCGTCCTTGTTCTGGAGAAAGGTTATATGGAAACTGATATTTGGCAGGTTCAGCATTCGTCAGCCAAAAAGTTACGAACAAGTAAAAAAGTAAAAATTCGGCTGATGTTAAATTGGCTAATATCATTAGTTGATTGATGTACTTTGTGGGCCTTCAAATGGCCTTACAAGTACCGGGAACTCCTAGGGGTGAAGCGGTGAAGCTGGGCCGCATATCACGTGTTGACGAGGATTGGTCTTTGCGTTTTACTTGAGCGGGCACTCCCGCCCTGTAACTCTTCTCTTTAGCTTGATTGATATCTTGATTGTTTACATCCCTTCCTGATCTTGATGGTCTGCATTCCTCCGCCCCCTTCCTCTCCGTTTTCTTTCCTGACTTTTTGCTCTTGTCCTCCGTCGTCCTGTAAGCTGCGGCACGCGGCATCTTGAGAAATCTGCTTCTCAGACATCGCTGATTACACGGCTTGGAAAGGCTGAAAATTCCTTCTTGAACGGAGTGTTTTGGCACCTTTTTAGAGGATTCCGCGACCAATAGCCCGGCGAAAGACGCTCACGCCCTTACGGCCGCCTCAATTGAACTTTTATTAAGCAGGGCAATTACCCGGGTATTACCGGATTACCTACTTGTGACTTTGTGCCCGTCTGGCTAACCCATATAACGAACGGGTCATTTGCCTCACCGGTTCGAAACGCGGTGAGGTGTCTCATTGGGGTGGGAACTTTGCCGTCGCGATCCCGACAGGTGTCTTTACTGGGGATAACCTTTGGACCATTGTCCACCTAAAAAATCGCCGACCGTACCTAACTTGTTTCAAAATCTTTTGGGGATTTAGGGGGATCGAGGCGGTTGCATTGCTTGCCTCGCCCTGTACCATTGATGCCTTTTCGACAGGTCCTAGAAGGCGTGCTTTTTCAGTTAAAGGCGGCTTTTGATTAGGATGCCTCGTTTCGCTGGAACACCCCGCAGAGATGGGGTCCTTTGTAACCGCAACGGAGTGAAACGGTTTTGGGACAGCCTTTCTGGTGGGCATCACCCCCGGCAAAGGGCTATGAAATTATGCCGATGAAGTAATTCAGCGCGCGGAGTTTTCTGGCGGTGCAATTCCGTGGGACCTAGCCGGGTTATCGCTCGAAGAAGACTCGTACACTCAAGACCATCGGCATCTTGAGCTTAGACCATCCGCATCGGGCGCCGACAGGTTAACCACACCGAAAGTTGACGGTTCGGAAAGATTCCTCATAATATTGCATATATTTACGCTAGTTAGCGGGTCTGAACCCCTGAGTGGTGAGCGATTCTGGTTTCTTCGGCGCGTTCCATAAGTTTCGAATAAAAAGAAGAGTGGGATTTAAGTCGAAGCAGAAAAAGTTCCGGAGAAGCATTCGCAGGTCTCTAGAAAGGTGAGAATTTGCATGAGCGGAAAGTTTATCCCCCGAAGTGAGGCGGTCTCCGAAAAGTTGGATTGGGGCTCATTGGTGTGGTGTTGCCGTCCCGCGGATACCGGGCTTCAGAAGCTCGTGGTCATCGAGGTGACGTTGAGTCCCGGCGGTGGCCACGCTTTTCACAAGCATGACGATCAGGAAGAGGTTATCTATTGCTTGCGGGGAGAAGTGGAGCAGTGGCTGGGTGAGGAAAAACGGATTCTTCGTCCGGGCGATTGCGTGGCGATTCCTGCCGGCGGTGTTCATGCCTCGTTCAACACTTCTTCCGAGGACGCGGTATTGCTCGCGATTATCAGTCCTGCCGTGGCGACGGAAAGTGGTTACGCGGTGACCGAGCTGGCACACGAATCGCCCTGGCGGGAGCTGCGGAAATAGGACGGGCACCTTTGGTCGCTCTTTGTGGCTGAATGGTTCTGTCGGAAATTCATTTCCCAGGGAGGATTCTCGAGTGCTTGCAAGCAGGTCGCGAACTTGCTGTTGATGGGGACAAAAGCGGCTGGAGCGCAAGTACAAACTGAGCTGGAGGCTCTCGGAGCTTGCCTCACCTCGATCGATCATCTGGGATTTCAAAAACCGATAGTGGTGTTGAGATTTCGGACCGAGTGCTCCGGGTAGGGAGACTCGAGGTTTAGCTCGGAAAGTAATAACTTTTTGGCCTTCTTGATTTGCTTTTGAAAAATTGCAGATTATCGTCGCCGATTCCTCTGGAGTTTTTACAGTTGAGGGGGAAATATGGCTGAGGCTGTCGAGTATACGTACGAAGATATCGCGAAAATGATCGACCATTCGTTGCTTGCCCCGGGCTTAACGGATGAGCAGATGGAGGAAGGTTGTCGGCTCGCGGTGCTCTATAACGTGGCGACCGTTTGTATCAAGCCTTACTATGTCCGACGGTGTGCCGAGCTCTTGGCTCCCAGTGACGTGAAGCCGACAACCACCGTGGGGTTTCCGCATGGCAGCCAATGCGTCAGCGTGAAGTTGACGGAGGCCGAGTCGGTGATGGACGATGGCGCCGAAGAACTCGATATGGTGGTGAATATCGGCAAGGTGCTGAGCAACGATTGGGAGTATGTTCGAAACGAAATAGCCACGGTTACCGAGGCGGTCCACGCGCGGGGCCGAATCATCAAAATCATCTTCGAGAATTGCTATTTGCAGGATTCACACAAGATCGCCTTGTGCGAGATCTGCGGCGAGTTAGGCGTCGACTTTGTGAAAACCTCGACCGGGTTCGGAGAAGCTGGGGCCACGGTGGAGGATCTGGAGCTTATGCGTCGACATAGTCCCCCGTCGGTTCAAGTTAAGGCGGCCGGCGGTATCCGCACCCTTGATAAATTGCTGGAGGTGCGGCGGTTGGGGGTGACCCGAGTGGGAGCGACAAGAACGGCCGAGATCCTGGACGAATGTCGCCGTCGCATCAATGCCGCGCACCGAGAATGAGTGCCGTCTGCAGCTCCGAAAGGCAGCGGTTGCTTATCGCCCATCTATCTTTTCGGGGCCTTGTATTTATGCCGCAGTTCAACTCTTCATGCCGCAAGTCAACGGGGGTACCTTCTGCGCATTCATTAGTCCGCGGGCTGCTTCAGGTTAGGGTTCCTGCTTTTCGCTTCGTTTTTGCGAGAGTTCATTTTTCCAGCAGTCACAATCCTGGGGACTTGCAACACCGGAAAAGCGCGAAGATTGACCGGTGAATTAGTCTGTGCTTCAAAAAGCCCGGAACTTTCCAGGGAGTGCGCGGCGCTAGCCCGTTCCGGTGATTTTGACCGCATTATCTACGGGGCAAGGGCGGAAACACTTATTGCGTATCTTTTCGAGATCCTTCCGTGGGCCGTTTTTTGAGCCATTTTTCTAGCTCGGCAGGTGAAGGACTTCGCCGCCGCGGCCTTGTTGAATGAGCGGCACATAGTTTTCGAGTTCTTGGGCAGTCTTTGGATCCGTCAGATCGACCGTTGCGCGACGTTCAGCCGATAAATACGCCGCCATGGTCAACCGCGTAATTTCCTGGCCATATTCCCAGTCCAGCAAAGGCGGCCTTCCCGTGCAGAAGGCTTCGTAGGCATCCACATTCTCATCGGTGTAGCCATAGAGGTCCGCTTCGTTGGGTTGGACGGCCAACAGCCCTCGGCTTGCCTGAGCTTTTTCAAGCGCAAGCTCAGTATCTGCTAACCCGGCTGCGGCAACATCCCCGATGAATACTTCCAGGGGTGATCGCAGGGTATTCATTTCGAAGGCATACCCGGGCCCAATGCCGTCGAGTGAAAGCCGTAGTCCCATCTTGTCGTACATCCAGGAGACGGTGAACTGCGCTTTGACAAGCTGGCCGGTGTCCGGATTTCGGTACGTCACCATCCCGGTCGCGAAATCTTCTGCCGGAGTCCTGCTGTAATCCACCCCGTAGCGATCCAGCAATTCCTTGCGCCACCGCGGTTGGCCCCATTTCAGTAAGGATAAGTCCGCGGATACGAGCTGCGGCTGCAAAAACCGCGGGGATTTGCCAGGCGGCGTGAGTGCGTACCAGCCCACGGCGAGACAGTGGCAGCCCATGTCGCTCGTTACCCCGCCGCCTTGCCGGGTTGGATCCCAAAACCAGCCACTGTGCGGTCCTGCGTGCTCCTCGCCCGATCGAGCCAGCAGCGGCGGGCCCATCGTCTGCATAACCGGCCCTAATTGCTGGCGAACGGCCTTAATACATTTCATATGGATTTGGTTTTCGAAATAAGCGGTGGGGACCGAAATCTGCCGAATCAGCTCCAAGATTCGCCGTCCTTCGGCAACATTGCGCGCGAAGGGCTTCTCGCAGATGACGCCGCGAAGCTTCGCGCCTGCTTTGACCGCTTCCACTAACTCTTCGACGACTTCGACCCGCGCGAAATTCGGGGCGAAGATCGCCACAACATCGACGTGCGGCACCATTTCGCGGATGCTGGGAAAAGCGCGCGGTTCTCCCAGGCCAAGCTCCCGGGCAAAAGCGAGCAGCTTATCCAAGGGATCCTTCGAAACAAAACCGACAACTTCAATTCCCCGAACTTGCGCCAAAGCCCGACAATGAAACTGGGCCACGAACCCACCGCCCACGATCCCATAGCGTAGCGTTTGCATCTTTGGATCTCCTTGAGCGTTTGAAGTTTTGCGTCTTCTTTCGTTTTCCCGATGAAGTTCCGCACGGCATGGGAGCGGCCAGGACGAGTTTTTTGGTTATCGATCTTAAAGGCAAGCAGGTTCTGAAGCAACTGTGGAAGCCTGAAAAACCGGTCGTAGGTCAAGGAACTGGCAAGACCCGTCATGCCCGGACCAATCCCTTTTCGCTCTTAAGAGTGATCTGCGGCGCCGCCGGCTTCGCAGCGCGGAGTTTCGAAGGTGGGCTTGAAGACAAGAGGAATGGGGTTCCACAAAAGAGGGAAAGCGGTCCTCCGGCCGCGGCACCTGGCCATTCCCACGGTCATCTCTCAGCGCGATGCATACCGCAGGAAGGCGAAAGAGAGCGGCATCCCAAAAATTTAAAATCGGGATGGAGGAAAAATAAGAAGCAAAAATTAATAGCCGCAATATAGATGGTTTAGGCACCTCGAAATCGGCGGAGGCTACGCATGAGCGGAACCATCGGAGCTTATGGTGACCAAATTCTGTTGCTCATCGGAAGTAATCCTGTGGCGGGTATGCCGGGTGATCCAACCCATGATTGCATAGCATGCTAAAGCCGCCAAGGTTATCGGAATCGTTGACGGCACATGTAGCCAGCTTGGCAGGAGGGGCTGGAGGAAATATTCCCAGTTCCAGAGGTGTTCGCCCACATAATGTAAGGCCCATAAGCCACCACCTACCACCATGGCGGCGATGGCCGCCGAGGAACCTCCCCAGCCGCTAAAAAGGCCAAACACCAACGGCACGAATAGTCCCACCAGGGTCAGTTCATAAGCGTCTTCTAAAAGCGAGTAAGCAGTTTCCCCCGCTAAAGCCATACCCAAGGAGGCCGCGGCGATCACCACCACGGCCACCTGGTTGGTAGCCAGTTGAGGGAGGGTTGGTTTTATTCGCAAAATCACGTTCTGCGCCAGAACCACAGCCGGGGATAAGATGGCACTATCGATCGTGGACAATACGGCCGAAAGAAGCGCGACCACGAAGATGATCGCGAATACCGGCTGCAAGAAAAGATGTGCCAGGGCGGGCAAAACAGCCCGTTGAAAATCCTCAAGAAATAGCGATTTCGCCACGAGGCCTAGTAGCAGCGGAAACATGGCAAGAAGGAGGTATGCCGCTCCTGCCAGAAGACACGCCCATCGGGCAACCCGAGCAGACTTGGCGGCAAAAATCCGCTGCATCAAATCCTGCCCGGGGATGTTTCCCAGAGCTCCAATCAGAAAAGCCGTCAACCAGACGTAGAACCCCGCAAGACTTTGTACGTCGACCGGCTGTAGGCTCTCGGGGGGTAAGCTACCGATCAATCGGTCCCAGCCTGCGCCCAAGCTCCCTCCGCCAAGCTGGAACAACGCCTCGTACGCTAGGGCCACTAACCCAATTGCCACGAGGAGAATTTGTAGTGCGTCCGTCAAGGTGACCGACCACATCCCGCCAAGGAGCGTGTACCCGGTGCCTACAAGAGCCACCAAGACAATTCCGGCGGTCATAGGCAGGCCGAAAAACAGGTTGAGCATTCCCGCCAGAGCCACAAACTGGGCGGCTACCCAGCCGAAGTAACTCGGCACCATCAGGCAAGCAGAGGTAACCTCGGCAAAACGCCCAAACCGCCGCGCAAAGAAGTCACATAGCGTAAGCAATTTCATTCGCCAGAGTTTACTGGCGAAGAAAATTCCGGCTAAAAGTAGGCAAACCCCTGCCCCAAACGGGTCAAGGGCCGCCCGATGTAGACCGCCTCGGGCCACCTCATCGGCGGCAGCCAGCATGGTTCCAGCCCCGAACCAAGTGGCCAAAAGCGTGGCCCACGCCAACGACAACGGAAGCCTCCTGCCGGCGACCACGTAATCTTCGGAGTTGCGAATCTTATAGCGGGCCCACAAACTTAGCGCGTAGATCAGGACCACATAAATGCCGATCGTGATCCCTAAAGCCCACTTTAAATTTGGCGTGATAACCAATTCTCCCATCACTATTTTCCTCTCGTCGCATGTACTGCTTTTTCCGAGCCATTAGGACTTGTTTTTCCGAGCCACTAGGACTTGAAGCACATCATCGAAAAATGTTCACTGAAAGATTCTTCAATATCTGAATGAAAAAAAGTACCTAACTGCCCAGCGCATAACGCGATGGCTCCTACACACTTCGGCCACCACTGGCACGCTACGAAGCCGTGATGAAGCCCCCGGGGACACTAACCCCCGAAAAACCGGAGGTTGTTGCAAGTGCCGCACAACTCGATCACCTGCACGCCGCATAACTCGATGGCGTGATCTCGGGCAATGGACGGCAGCAGGAAAACCCGGCATCCCTGGACCAAGTACTATGAGCACTACTACAAGCACTAATGGACTTCAGGAATCAAAGATTATACGAGAGCAAAAAACTTAGGCGCATGGTGGCTCGACCAGCGGGGGAATTACCGCCCGCCTGCCCGCCTCAGCCACTGGCCAAAGCATCTTCCTCGTCAGCTTCCTGCAAAATAAAAAAATATCTTCGTTGATTCGCTCATTCATTGATTCTTAATTATTTTACGTTTGCAAAATTTACGTTTGCCAATGTTCATGGTTCTAGTGCCGATAACTCGGCAGTACCATGAAAAATGTTCGTGTTTCTCCGCGCGGTATCGCTGCGGAGTAGATAATCAGCCCATTTTTGGGCCAAAACGTGGGACATCCAAAAGGGGCCATCATCCAGAGTTCAGATCGGTCATATCCCTTTGAGAATCGAAGTGCGAGGCAAGCATGTGCCTTCCGAAAGGGCGTATCCTTGGTGCCGTCGTAGGTGCACTGGTTTTAGGAGTTTTTTGCCCCGTGTCACGCGGCGCAGAGCCGCCTTTGATCGTCGGGCAAACGCCGTTTCCGGTGGTGCAAGTGATTCCCCTACCGTATGACCAGGCTAGTTTTCAGCTCAACGGCAAGGAATTGGTCCGGTATCACTTCGGGAGCGGGTTGCGCCGGCCCTTCTGGTTTCCGCTTGTTGGACCGGAAGGGTGCTCTTACACGCGGATGGGGCATCCGCACGACCCCAACGGCCACAGCCACCATAATTCCTTGTGGATCTCTCACGAAAATGTCAATGGGGTAAATTTTTGGGCAGATACGACCACCGGGAGGATAGTTCAGCAACGAATCGAAAGTTACCACGATGGCCCGGAGGCGGCTGCCATGGCGGTGATCAACCTGTGGCAAACCGCCTCGGGAGAGCCCATCGTGTCGGAGAAACGGTGGATGCAAGTGAGGCCGTTGCGGGAGGATGAATGGCTCATGAGCTTGCGACTGGAATTCACGCCGGTCGGAAATGAGCCGGTCGTGTTCGGGCAAAGTCCGTTCGGCGTTCTTGGGGTTCGGGTGGCCAAGACAATCGGCGTAAAGGACGGCGGAGGGCGGATCCTCAATAGTGAAGGTCAATTGAACGAGGAAGACGCTTTCCGCCAGCCAGCCCGCTGGGTTGACTATAGTGGCCCGGTGGCTCCAGGTAAGACGGGAGGTATTACCCTAATGGACCATCCCACGAATCCCGGTCATCCGACGCCCTTCCACCTACGCAACGACGGTTGGATGGGACCCTCCCTAACACTGCGGGGGCCAGTTACTGTAAAGCCTGAGAGTCCGTTAATCTTAAAATATCAAATCTGGGTGCATGCCGGCACACCAGATCGGCAGCAAGTTGATAATATTTGGGATCAATTTGCCGCGCCTTGACATTCGGCCCCAAGGGCGCTACACTCAGCTTTTGCTCGGGCTAATGCGATCTTTGGAAATGGGAAATGGGGCGAAAAGGAACCGGCTTCTCGGACGCGAGGATTTGTGCAGGGTTTTGATGAGGGGTTTGCGAGCCGAAATTCCTGCCTGCGTTAAAGTTAGGCACGAGATTTCGTCCCAATTGCTTGAGGGCATTAACATTATTTGGATCGGAAAAATTATTGGGATCGCAAGGCGTGTATTCGAACGCAACCCTCGAAGCGGGAATGGCGGAATTGGCAGACGCGCTAGGTTGAGGGCCTAGTGGGCATCCTCGCCCATGTGGGTTCAAGTCCCACTTCCCGCACTTGCTCGGCTAGGGCCTGATCCAAACATTACCTTTTTCATGATTTTTGGCCTCAATAGTTCAAGTGTTTGAGAACTTGTTGAGCTTGTCTAAAGCCTATTTCCCGGGGCGGTCGGTGAGCAAGTCGTGCACTCACGACCGCACTCGTGCTGGGTGAACACTCTCAGGCTAAACTATGCCACGTGTTCCTAAGGTCTGTTAGTTCTCGAAGGTCCGTTTACTAGGCCATTGTCATCATCAAATTCCCTCTGTAGTTTCCCGCTGTAGAGTTTCCTCGGAACCCTACGCTTAGGCGCACCAGCACTTGGGCGGATATGGGTGCTAATCGGGCGAAGTTTCCGTAGCAAAGACCGGCGATTTCTCGGACCCCTCCGGCTTGGCTGTACTCTTCCCGGCGCTTGCTCTTGCTTTATTCGCAGACCTTCCATGAGATCCCCAAGTCCGAGGAGGACGCGCTCGCTTGCTCGTGCTTTACTCGGACCTTAATCGCAGATCTGCGGATAACGTGCCTAATTCGCAAATGCGCATATAAGGCATAAAATTGAACATGGAGAACTTTCGCTTGTGATCGCGGCTTGGCGGCGAATTTCGAGAAATTTCGCATCTTTCGGCGCACTCCTCGAGCTACAGCGGCTAACTCACCACAAGCGAAATAGATTGATGAACCGCGACCGCAAAAAAGCAGTAAGCGCAACAGCGTAATATGTGGCACGATTTTTCCTGAAACTGCCGGAATACGCCGTGCAATTA
The DNA here is from genome assembly GCA_937128505.1 of uncultured Thermogutta sp. GTDB lineage: Bacteria > Planctomycetota > Planctomycetia > Pirellulales > Thermoguttaceae > DTLM01. The sequence continues at coordinate 31,194 of CAKZMM010000108.1, read as the reverse complement.
CTCAGCGATTTCAAAGCAATCACGGGGCTCTCTTACGCCGGTGACCCTATGCTCGCTGGGACGGGAGCTTGGGCTCTGTCGGCTTGCTTGATGCTGGCGGCAGTGGTTACCGCTGGGGGAGAACAGCTTGGCGATTCGACGGCCCAAGGCCCAAACATAAGCTCGAGCCACTCATTCAATAAATCAGAGCCTCATATCGGTGGCACCGTCAGGCAAGCTCAAAAGCGAAACCTTACCCCCTCTCGTAACTCTGGCGTAGCTGGGGAGATTCGCTCCTCAAATCCTCATACCGGTTCTGTCTCCGTGCGGCGGATTGTGGGCGGGCTTGCCCAGGTGTCAGCGCCCTCGGTAGCGGCGCAAGTTCCCCAGCGACCCCTTTTGCTGGATGGAAGCTCGTGGCGGATTGTGCCGCGGTTTGGGGGCGCTTGGGTCATTTCCCCTTCCGGAAATGTTTTGGCCGGCAGTGGTACCCCGAGCGGGACTTTCCGACTCTACGGCCCGTACGGGGAATCGTGGCGGGTGACCCCCCGGTTGGGCGGCGGTGCCTGGGTGAGAAACCCGGATGGTTCCATCCATCCTATTTCGCCGGGTTTTTTCCCGTCGTTGGATGGTCAAAGAGCCAGCAGTTCCCTCAGCTTACCACACACCTGGGATCCTCCGTGATGTGTGGGTCGAAGTGCTGGCGGGGGCACGCGGCCTCCGTGGAGCGGGGATTGCTCCGGCTCTTTGGGCTCGATCAAGCGTTCGTGTGAAGCGATCCCTTTCGGATTCGAGCGGCGAACTACGGTTTAATTTCGTGATCACCCCGCTAGGACCCCAAAACGGGATTGCACCTGAGATCCCGAAACAGGATTGCAAAGAAAGAACCCTCGGTTTAGAAGGGCTTGGGGCTTCGACTACGGGGATAACATGAGGTCCTGCGGCCGGACTTGCCGCCGGAACTTCCCAAAGCCAAATGGGGTCGGTTCATAGCTGCCGACAATCGTAACATCGCCCCGGGAGGGAATCCGATCCTCTAACCCCACGCACCAGTAACAGGCATTGACGACCAATCGGCGCAGGTCCTCGCACGCCATGTCGGTGGAAGCACCCATTGTGGTGCAGAAAACCCGGGAAGCTTTTCCTTCGCGGCCTGTGAAATAGCGGATCCAAGCCAGGGGCATCATCGGATTATTTTTGGGGCCTGATACGGGGGGATCATCGGGACTCATTCCCTGAAGGACCTGACCGAAAAGGAGAATCTGGCTTCCCTCGGGTAGGTCTCGCACCGTGTATACGTCGGTGGGACCCCATACGTCTTTCACGCCGCGTAAAATCGGATGAGAAGCCAACTCGGGATTGATAACCCCGCGTGTACTTTCCTTCCCGTGGTGGCCGTGATGGCTTACCCAAGTTTCCCCCAGAACCTGCCGCCCGAAACCACCAGGCCACACTTTGCTTCGCCAATCATAATGCGCGAAAGGGCTCTGCGGATTCCGCGAGTAGGCAAATGCATGCGTTGCGGTGCGCAGCCCAATGATGGGCCTTCCGGAGTGAACGTAGGCGTCGATCTGCCGCATTTGTTCGTCGGGCAATTCTCGGAAGCGCGTGGCAATGACCATGAGATCGGCCGTTTCGAGCGCCTCAAGGCCGGGGATATTGGTCTGATTATTTGGGTCGATTGTCCCGGTGGCAGGGTCGATGGAAAAAAGCACAGTGCACTTAAACCCGTGACGCACGGCAAGGATCTTGCCCAGCATCGGCATCGCCTCTTCGGAGCGGTACTCCTCATCTCCTGCGATCAAGACTACATGTTTCCCCACGCCAGGGCCCGAACTCCCTTCGTAGGTAACCCAGGGATCGCTCGCCGCGGCGATGGGCACGAGTTGCAAACCAATGACGAAAATCCCCAGTACGACAGTAACAACAGAAACTTTTTTCATCTCTTGCACTCCACCAAAGGCTTTCACCGAGCGGCTTCTACGGCAAACATTCCGGGTGGCTGACATCAACGCACTGCTAACATGGGCGTCGTATTGACTCCGGCACGCAATCGAAAGGCACTTTGAGTTGAGATCGGTACTCCATGGGCATGGCCATGCTAAGAAAGCTCGATATGCGAAAGTATTGACGCGATAACTTGCAAGCAGCTAAGGTCATTAACCGTTAATCAATTGCCTTCAGATCGTTAATCAATCGCCTTCAGATCGTTGATCAATCGCCTTCAGATTTAGGGTTTGATCCCCAATAAGCTACCGAAAGCGTCACTGAACATCCGGGACAAAAATTTCTCATCTTTTACAAAACGGGGCAAACCGTTCGGGGCATTCGTAAGGATTGCTTGAGGTAACACCTAGGGTCTTGCCCATCGATTCGCGAGTGTCCCTTTTCCTTTGCAAGCTTAGACTCGCGGCTTCCGCTCTTCAAGGCTCTTCAGTCAGCTAAGTCGTCATGCACTTTATTGGTGATTTTACTTCTGCATCGATAGCCGCCGGCTTCATCTGGAATAGAGCACAAAGGTTCACACCTTGCGACCGGTCGCAGGATCAATGTTAAGCTGGCACGCCTCTTTCGCATGAGCGCCGATTGAGTACTTGAACACACTAAGTTACTAAGCGATCCTCGCGGAGCCAAGAAAATCCTGGCGCTTCATCCACCATGGGTCAGGTAATGAACGACGAGGGTGGCGGCCCCGGAAATTGCGTTCCCTAAGTCGAGAGGTCATAATTGACCCAGAATGGGTTGCGGAATTTGATCATCCCTGCAAAACAGCTTCCGGAGGATGGCCCTCACCGTATTTTTTGTGCTTTTCGAAATGCATCAAGAAGGAGGAAGAGTCGATGGGTGGTCATAACTTCGCCGTGGTCGCAGTCGCTGGGTTTTTCTGGTGCTGCTTCGCAGCCTTCATGCCGGCAGTGGGTGCTGCCGAGACGATCACGGTATATGTACGTGTGGACAGCGAAGCTTCTGGCTTCGAAGGCTACCGCGCAATGGACGGCAATCCCGCCACGATGTGGCACACGGATTGGATTCTGGAGGAGCCGCCGCATCCGCATCAAATTGATGTCGATTTGACCAAAAGCTTTGAGATCCGCGGTTTCGTATATTTGCCGCGGCAAGGGGGTGGTAACGGAACGATCGTCAACTACGAATGCTACGTTGCCGAGACTCCTGAAAGTTTAACCACACCCGTGGCCCGCGGATCATTCACAAACTCTGCCGGCGAGAACACCGTTCTTTTTTCTTCTCCCATACGCGGACGATACTTCCGGCTAAAGGCGCTGTCGGAGGTTTCCGGACGTCCTTGGACCTCGATCGCCGAACTGAAGCTTTTGGTTGACGGGGTGACATTCCGGGCTAAACCTGAGTTTGAACGGGAGTTTATTCGGCCAGACGGTTCCCCCATGGACGACGCCGAAATTGAATTTCAGCTACTTGAAATTGATCTCCGACGCCGAGCCTATTTCGAAAAAGTAGCATCCGAGGTTTTTCACCCGCAGTCCCTTGTCTGGCCCACGGATCGAGACCCGGTAGATATCGTTTTACGTCGCACACAGGCTTTGTTAGCCAATTTGGAAGCCACCTTCGGGCTTCAACTGAAAGAGTACGGGCAAAAGCTTGCCGAATTAGCTCAGCGAGAAACGAGTACGCCTGTCGAGGACCGGGCCGCCCGGTTAGCTTTGCTGCGGGAGCTGCGATCTTTGCGTCGCAAGATTGCGTTTTCTAATCCGCTCCTTGACTTCAACTCCCTGGTGATCCTTAAGCGTCATCTGGCTCATTATAACCATATGTGCGACCAATACTATGGGATCAATGCGGAGCCGGGGGGCGGAATTTTTATTGTCGAGGATTGTTTCGGGCCTGAACCGCGAGTGAGAAATTTGCTTTCCAATTCCGTCGTGGAGCGGGGACGGTTGGCGGGACAAAAGTTGGAAGGGGGGGCCTTCTTGTCGCCGGATTTGTCGTTTGATGCCCGCCGCGTCGCTTTCGCTTACGTTGAGTGCCGCGGCGATAAGGAGCACCGCTTCCACACCGATCCCTCCCGGGGCCATTGGCACGAAGGTCGCTGCTACCACATTTTCGTGGTTAACGTCGATGGCTCCGGACTAGTCCAACTAACCGATGGCACTTGGAACGATTTTGACCCTTGTTGGTTGCCAAATGGCCGAATCGCTTTTATCTCGGAGCGCCGGGGTGGATACCTGCGATGTGGTCGCGTCTGCCCTACTTATACACTCTTCGACATGGCGGCCGACGGTTCGCAAATGCGCTGCCTGAGTTATCACGAAACCAACGAATGGAACCCGAGCGTGACTCATGACGGCAGGATTTTGTATACCCGCTGGGACTACGTGGACCGTCACGGAGTGACAGCCCACCTGCCTTGGGTGACCACGTTGGACGGGCGGGACAGCCGGGCCGTTCACGGCAACTTTGCCCCCCGGCATTTGCGGCCTGACATGGAGCTGAATTGCCGAGCAATTCCGGGATCTGTTAAATTCGTGGCCACAGCAGCTCCGCACCACGGGCAGGCTTTCGGCTCGTTAGTCGTGATCGACCCGCGCTTCGTTGACGACGACGCGATGGGGCCGATTCGGCGGCTGACGCCGGAAGTCGGCTTTCCGGAAAGTCAAGGAGGGAGTCAGGGTTACGGAACCGCGTGGCCCTTAAGCGAAAAGTATTATCTGTGTGCCTTTGACCCGGGGATGGTACATCGGAAAATCTTCGAGCGTGAAGGTTATTACCGGGGGAATTACGGGATTTATTTGGTGGATGCATTCGGCAATAAGGAATTGATCTACCGAGATCCTGAGATCTCCTGTCAGAACCCTATCCCTCTTCAACCCCGGCCTTTGCCGCTGCTGGTGCCCGAGCAAGTTCCGGCACAAGATGCACCGCAGTTTTTCGTGAGCCCGTCAAAGCCCGGTGAACCGCCGCAAGAAGCGACCATTAGCGTGATTAATGTGTACGACTCGAAGTACTCCTGGCCTGCGGGAACCCGGATCGTCGCCCTTCGGGTCATTCAGATCCTCCCCATGACTGTTCCCTCGGGTGCTCCGCCGCACGAGGTGGGGCTTCGACTTCCGCATGCGGCCGATAGCGTCATGCTTGCGCGGTATGTCCTGGGAACTGTGCCCGTGGAAGCGGACGGAAGCGCACATTTTACGGTTCCCGCGCAAAAGGAGATATTTTTCCAGGCCTTGGACGAGCGAGGCTTAGCCGTTCAATCGATGCGGTCGGCAACTTACCTGAAACCGGGGGAACACTTGGTGTGCAGAGGTTGCCATGAGGTTCGGCACGAAGCCCCGCCGATTATCGCGGGACTTCCGACGGCTTTACGCCGTCCAGCTTCGCGTCTTGAGCCGGAGCTTTCGGACGGGGTCAATCCCTTCAGCTATGCTCGGTTGGTGCAGCCGGTATTGGATCGCCGCTGTGTTCCCTGCCACACGGAAAAAGCAAATGAGGCGATCAACTTGGAGCGCGAGCCGCTCGAACGCAAATGGTTCGCCTCTTACGTGAATTTGGCCACGAAGTTTGGTTTCTGGGATTATCAACACGCCTATCGGACTCAACCGGGGCAGTTTGGTGCCCGAGCCTCGAAGCTTTTACCGCTGCTTGAGAATGGACATTACGGCGTGGAACTGACCCCGGAGGAGTTTCGTCGGCTGACTTTGTGGTTGGATTTGTGTTCGATTTTTTACGGGGTGTATGAAAAGGAGGGAGGTGAGCGACAACTTGCCGGGGAAGTGGTCTATCCCACCTTGGAGTAGGCAGCTTCGGCCGAAAATCGCTCCGTTTTCAGGAAATTGGGCAGTTTTTAAAGCAGGGGTTAGAGCGGTCAGTCGCTTTGTGGCCACCCGAACGACTTGTGCTTCCTTTGTCGGGAACTGAGTGCCTCGTATAAGGAAAAACGCACCATTCTCGTCGAAAAACTGGGAAAATGGTTCGAAGGTGGGGCAGATTGAAGCTTCCGCAAGGTTGCCAGGCATGACTCTCATGGAGAAGTTTCCGAATCCCGCTGATTGCACTTGCATTTTCTAGAAAAAAAGGATTTGGGAATTGCCTGCGGTGGGGAGTGGCCTCGATGCCCGTGAGATTCTCGCTGGTTATTCCTGCATTTAACGAGGCCCTTCGGCTACCCCGATTTCTTCACGAGGTGCGAGCGTATTTAGATGGGAAGTACCTTCCCGGTTTACCGCAGACTTGTCAAAAAGGGGTTCCGGCAAGTGATGAAAAAGGCTTATCGCAGACTTGTCAAAACGGGGTAAAGACCAAGGAAAGCCAGGAGGCTTTGTCGCCGGGGTTCGAAGTCGCCCCAATGTACTCCGCAGCCTCGAGGACTATTGCAAAACTCGGGAGCGCAAGTGAAGAAGCGCGTGCCGAATTGATGCCGGCAGAAGGTGAACCTCCGGAATCAAATGCTTCCGCAGCAGCAGACATCGCATTGCCTTACCGCGGGTCAGAGGAGTTTCAATCGAGTGATCAATCGGCCCATGTGCCGCCGCACGGCGAATCGCCGGCTCAAGGCTATGAGGTCATCGTGGTGGACGATGGGAGCACAGATGCGACGTGGGATCATCTGACGATGATTGCCCGCGATTGGCCGCAAGTCCGGCGGATACGTCATGCCACAAATCTGGGAAAAGGTGCGGCCGTTCGGAGCGGCGTTTTGACCGCTCAAGGGGAAACGGTTTTGTTTGCGGACGCGGACGGGGCGGCACCCATTAAGAACGAAAACCGATTGAGGAAAGCCCTGGAACAAGGGGCCGATATTGCCACAGGCTCGCGACTGGTGCCCGGAAGCCGGTGCCGGCGGCCTTGGCCCCGACGAATCGCCGGCATCCTTTTCGCCAAAGTTGCCCGGGGGTATCTCGGGATCTCTGTGAAAGATCCACAATGCGGTTTCAAGATGTTTCGCGCGGCTTGTGCGCAGGACCTATTTTCGAGGGTGGAGGAGCCGGGATTTCTTTTCGATTTGGAGGTGCTTTGGCTGGCCCAAAAACGCGGTTACAGAATCGCCGAGGTACCGATCGAGTGGATCGAGCAGCCGGGCGGGCACTTGCGGCTGTGGCGGGCAGTTATCCCCGTGTTTCGAGCATTGAGGCAGCTCAAGCGTCGGCTTCATAACCGCGCATCACATTAATTCACAACCGGGCATCACATCAATTCATTTGCAATAGACCGAATTGCTGGGCGTGCAAAAGATCCAACTGCTCCGCGAGGACCCTGGGAAACTGAGGCGACAAAAGGTGCACCGATATTCAGGCGGGGGCAGCCCGAGGTGAATTCAAGGGTACTCTCGGGTTTGCACCTTTTCCCAGTTTCCTTCACCGGCTTTCCTTTCTCCGGGGTTCGTACCCCTTTTTCTCGCTCTGCGCTATAGGTTGCTCAGCTTATCATGTTTACCTGTTTTTTCCCTGTCTTTTGCAAGTCGCTACGCCTAGGACACTGCTGGAAAAGGTCACGAACTTTGTTAAACTGGTAACCGCCCGGGGAAGGGTGACACGTTGCCGTGTTTAAAGTTTTTGTTTTTTCGCTCACGCGTATAGAAAGTAACGAGGGTAGGGTTTATGCCGGCTTGTGGGGGCGCCGACAAAAAGGCGGTGCGCTGAAGCCACTTGGCAACATAGAAGTAAAGGTAACAAAGGTAACATTAATGGTTTGCCAATGGTTAAGCAATTTCAGCATTTTTGGTAGTGCTATTTACGAAAATAAATTAATTTTTTAGCGCGGGGATGAGCTGCTGAAACGGCTTCTTTGGAGTGTTTAGCGCGGTCTTATTTCCAGTTTCGGCGAGGATACTTTACACCCCCTGTGCTTTTGAGCCATGCGGTTGGGTCTGTCGAAATGCGGCTTCTTTTGCCCGAATGTGGTTTGTTGTGCCGAAACACGGTTTTTTCTGCTGGAATGCGGGGTCGAATCCAGTCGCGGTGTTTTGAAGCGGAGCTATGCGTGGATCGCGTGCGGTCGACCTCAGAGCGTTAGATCATGAAAGGTGCGTGGAGGAGATGCCGACGATGAAGCGAATCAATCTTTTCAGTCCTTGGTCGCTCATGCTTGTAGTTACGCTGGGTTTTGCCCAGGGCTTTGCCCAAGAGGCAACGCCGCCACCTTTGGAGCCGGACACGTCAGGTTGGCAGGACCTGTTTGCGCCGGATCTTTCGAATGCGATTTATCCGGCCGGGATTTGGTCTTGTGAGGATGGAATCCTCACGGCGACCGAGGATCAGTGCATCTGGACCAAGGCCCGGTATCGTCGCTTCATGCTTTCACTTGAATTTAAAAATGCCCCCGAGAGCAATAGTGGGGTCATCGTTTATTGCAGCGACATCAAAGATTGGATCCCCAATTCCGTGGAAATTCAGATTTGCGATGATTTCGCTGAGCGTTGGGCGAAGATGCCACCCACCTGGCATTGTGGGGCTATTTTCGGGCGACTGGCCCCAAAACGGTCGGTGGTGCGAAAGCCGGGCGAATGGAATCGTATGGTGATTAAGTGTGATGGGCCGATGATTTTCGTGGTTCTTAACGGCGAACTGGTCACGCAAATGGATATGCGAAAATGGACCTCGGCAAAGACGAATCCGGATGGCTCAGCGATCCCGCCGTGGCTGAACCGGCCGCTGGCCGAATTGCCGCAGGAGGGTCACATTGGCCTCCAGGGAAAACATCACGGTGCGCCGATCTATTTTCGAAATGTCAAGATCCGGGAATTAACCGAGTAAACTGCGGCCGGGCTTGCTCGTTAAAGCTTTGGTTCCTCGGGGTGATGACCCGAGCTTCATTCAAATTCTAGAGGTGGGGGAATGAATCGCGCGATCCTTTTAGCATGGCTTGCCTTCGGGTGGGGGAGTATGGCGGCATTTTGCCAAGAGATGAAATACCCGATTTCTGCCGTGATGGCACCGGACGGGAGCCTTTTTGTTGCGGATTTGCACTTGCCGGGAATTTGGCTTGTCAAGGAGGGCCGAGCCACCCTATGGTTTGAGGCCTCGAAGAAATACCGTACACCACTAAATGCCGTACGGTGTCTGGCTTGGGATCATGGAGGAAAGCTTTTAGCGGGCGATACAGCGACGTCGACAGTCTACCGGTTTGAAGATCGGGAACCGAAGCCCCTAACCGACGGTGGCTTATGGACCCCGATGGATGTGGCGGTCGACTCCCGCGGAAATATTTTTGTGTCCGATTTGGCCACCCATAGAATTTGGCAATTGCCGCAGGGTGTGGGGCCGCCCAAAAGCTTTGTCCAACTCCGGGCTCCTAGAGGTTTGGCCGTCGATCGTCAAGACAATCTTTGGATCATAGCGCATGGCGAGAACCAGATTTGGCGTGCTTCCCCGAACGGCGAGGTGGTGCCGGTGGTCTCCGGTCGACCTTTTCAGTTCCCGAACGACGTGGCAGTGGATGAAAAAGGGGTAGCTTATGTGAGCGACACTTACGCTTCGGCCATCTGGAAAGTAAGCGGCTCAGAAAAACCGACCGCTCTTTTGGCAGGAGCACCTCTTTCACGCCCGGTGTCCATAGTCTGGGCCGGCGGGAAACTGATCGTCAGTGATCCCTGGGCAAAAAACGTATTTGAGGTTACGGTCGCCGGTGTCGCTAAGGTCCTCATTAAATTTGAGAATTAATTTGAGAATTAATTGGGGCGGGGTGATGAGGGTGACGCTCTCTTCGGGGGTTTTCTCTTGTTAATTCGGTTTGATTCGGTAATTTCGGCAGATTTTTGCGCCGGCAGGGCATCCTGTGGAATTCTTGCTGGGCTTGCGCCGAAGCAGAGTTTGTTATTCGGTGCGGGAATGATGACCCCTTCCCCGACTGTGAAGGTGCGCATTACGGAATGTAGGTGCAGCCCGAGGTTATTTCCTATTCCTGTGTGAGTTTCCCGATTTCCTGTGTGAGTCTCCCGAATTCTCTTGTGCCGATGCGTATGTTTTGCGTCAGGCACCGGCAATCGGAGTTTCGTCGCCATCGCGTAATCGTTTTTGCCTGATGTCACAGTAAACCAGAATTTTTCGCGGAATTATCAGCCGGGAAAGCAGGCGGATTATCCGCGGTCAGTCGTTTCCAAAATGCGTAACATTCTCCCCTGTTGTCCGGGCAAGTTTCTTTGCTGGGGAGGGTTAGTGGTTGTTGTTCCTTGGAAAGGGCCATAGACTGCTTTTGTCTCGAAGCCGTGTCCAGAGACTGTTTAAATCCAAAGACCGGGCAATCGCGGCAGTATTGATTAAGCCTCCGAAACGTATCGTCTCCTGCTTGAAATATCGCACTAATCTGAGCTATCAAGTTGACTTAATGGTTCTTTCAAATCGGGTGTTTTCCCAGCAAGGCACATCTCCCTCGCGGTAGCTAATCCCTTTTTTGTTAATCTGGGAGAAAAAGGAGCGTAATTGTCGGCTATCATTGCTCTTCTGGCTTCCACTACCCTACATCCTCCGGTTGTGGAGGTGTAGAATTACGACATTATTGGCGGGCGTTCTTTCGCGAGGTACCCGCCTTCGCGACTTGTGCTTGAATGCCTGTGTACGGCGCTTGCAGAAGGAGCTTGCATCTGCGTGATAGAGAGTGCTCGATAATGCTGGGCGGATTCAGGCCCAAAAGCCGATCATGTGCCGGCAGTGCCGGGTTAAATCTTCGGTTGTAAGCATAAGATTGCTCAATTCTAGGGATGAAACCTGCCTGATCGGTCTACGAAGATTTACGACGGGTTAGTTGAATTTCTGAGGGGGTAGCAGTATCGCGGGGTTTGGAATTCGGTTGGGGGGCTTTGGCCCAGATCATCTGAACGGACGAAATGATTTGCGTGCGATCGCGCGATTGTTGAGGCGGTATTTCGATTTAAATTCGGATGAGTAGTCCGCGAATCGTGATAAGCATTTACGGCAAATCGTCATAAGTAAGTTGCAAGGAAGTCTCCCAAACCGGAGGGTGTGCGGCTCCTAGAAAGGCAGTTGAGTGGGTAATTGGTCACGGGTGAGCGCGTATGGTGGGAAATCCTCGGTCGGAGGGGTATCTGTCTGACGAAGCATCTCGCTAGGGATTTTCGATAGATTAGGGATTTTTGATAGATAATGATAAATTCCGCCTAAAAGAGGCATTTTGCTGCTTCATCGGGAAGGTGGAGGCAATCTTTTGGAGAAGACGCGGAGCGAAACGGTGAGCTCGACAGTTTTAGAGCGATATCAACAGTTGGCAGCGCGGGCGGAAGCCCTCCGCCAGCAAGCGGCGGCTCAATACCGAGTTCAAATTCAGGTGGGTTCCGCCACGTGCGAGCATGCAGCAGGCTCCCAGGTGGTGTACGAGGAATTCCGCAAGCATATTGCGGCTTCCGGGCGGCCGGATATTCGCTTGCATCGCACAGGGTGCACGGGCCGCTGTAGCCGAGAGCCGATCGTCAGCGTGATCATGCCCAATTCCCTTCCCGTCAAGTACCAGCAAGTGGATCGGGAACTCGTGCATCAAATTTTTACGACGCACATCATGGAAGGGCGTCCCCTCCTGGAGCATATTTTGGACGGGCCGGTAGAGTCGATAGCTCGGTACGAACTCCTCTGTTGCCAAAGCGAACGATGTCAGGAGTTCTTGCGGCAGATTTGGGGTCCTAACCCAGGGGCTTATTTGAAAGAGCGGGGAATTCCTTCGCAGCAGGCCCGCGCTACTTTGGCCAGTTGCTTCGGCGCGTGTGCCATTTCTGAAACCCCCACCACTGCCCACGTAATTGTTCGGCCGGATAAGGTACTTTACCGCCTCAGGACTAAAGAGGATCTCGACGAAGTTCTGGATAAGCACATCGGTAAAGGGGAAATCGTCAAACGACTCTTAGTCCCCGGCAAAACCGTGGGGCGAAAGTTTTTAGAGCTTTACGGAGATGTGGCTTTTTTCAATCGGCAAACGCGCGTAGCGCTGCGGCACAATGGGATCGTCGATCCCACGCGAATTGATGACTATTTTCATTACCGCGGTTTTGAAGCCCTCGCGACGGTCCTCAACCGTAAGGATCCGCAGTGGGTCATCCAGCAGGTGAGTCGGTCGAAACTTCGTGGGCGTGGAGGAGCCGGTTATCCGACCGGCACCAAGTGGCAAGCGGCGGCAAGCTCGAAGGAGCGCGTCCGATATCTCATCTGCAACGCCGACGAAGGGGATCCAGGCGCCTTCATGGATCGTGGTATGCTCGAAAGCGACCCGTTCAATGTAATCGAAGGAATGATCATTGGGGCATTTGGGATCGGTGCTCATCAGGGGTTTGTTTACATCCGGGCAGAATATCCCCTTGCCATCGAGCGGGTGGAAAACGCGATTGCGCAGTGCCGCGAGTGGGGTTTACTGGGACAGGATATTTTGGGTTCCGGATTCGATTTCGACATCGAAATCCGATTGGGAGCCGGTGCTTTTGTCTGCGGCGAAGAGACAGCCTTGATTCATTCGATCGAAGGGCAAAGAGGGCAGCCCCGGGTGCGCCCCCCTTATCCCACCGAGGTAGGACTTTGGGGAAAACCGACGGTTATCAACAACGTGGAAACCTTCGCCAACATTACGGCGATCATCAACTACGGACCTGATTGGTTTGCTCGGGTTGGTAGCGAACGAAGTGGTGGTACGAAGGTTTTTGCACTGGCGGGGAAAGTTCGTCACACGGGGCTAGTCGAAGTTCCCATAGGGACAACACTGCGGGACATTGTTTTTCAGATTGGCGGGGGGATGCCGGAAGGGCGGGAATTCAAGGCAGTTCAAACCGGTGGCCCTGCCGGTGGCTGTATTCCCGCGAGTATGCTCGATCTGCCCGTGGACTTCGACACGCTGGTGCGGGCGGGGTCCATTATGGGTTCGGGCGGCATGATTGTCCTAGACGATAGCGACTGCATGGTGGATATCGCCAAATATTTCATGCAATTCAGCTTCGACGAATCGTGTGGCAAGTGCACGCCGTGTCGCGAAGGGACCAAGCGGATGCTGGAAATCCTGGAGCGGATCACGGGTGGTCAAGGTACCTTCCAGGATCTCGAGCGATTGGAACGTTTGGCACGGCTAGTGAAAAAGTCCTCGCTTTGTGGTCTGGGACGGGCTGCCCCTAATCCGATCCTCAGTACGTTGCAGCATTTTCGGGAAGAATATGCGGCCCATGTGGTTGATAGGCGCTGCCCGGCCAAGAAATGTGTGGCGTTGATTCAGTATGTGATCGATCCGGAAAAATGCGTTGGTTGCACGGTATGTGCGAAAAATTGCCCTGCGGTCTGTATCACGGGAGCACGACGGGAGCCGCACCTGATCGATCAACCACGTTGTGTCAAGTGTGGGAGGTGCTTCGAGGTTTGCCGTTTCAATGCCGTCTTAAAACTCTGATGGCATTGGGGCTTTAGAGGAGGCCGTTTTTGCCGCGGGTTGAAGCGCGGATCGGCAGAATGGGTAAGCTTGGCAGCATTGTGCGGAAATATTTTTCCGATATCGGTGCGAAAACCATGTCGAAAGCTCCACCAGGTTATTGCGGACGGAGCGATTAAACGGATGTAGTTGTTAATTAAACGGATCTGCCAGCGGACGTGAATGAAAAGAATTCGGAAACCTGGTAACTTGCGGACTCCATTGGACTCATGAGTGCCAAAACGACTAAAAAGGTTCGCTTGAAGATTGACGGAACGGAAATCGCGGTTCCGGAAGGCACCACCATAATGGCGGCGGCTGAGCAATTGGGAGTTTGGATCCCGCGGCTTTGCTATCATCCGGACCTCAGTCTGGCGGGCTCTTGCCGTGTTTGTATTGTTGAGGTGGCAGGGATGGATCATTTCTTGGCCGCCTGTAGTATGCCTGTATGGGAAGGGATGGAGGTCCGCACCAATTCGCCGGAAATCCGCCAAGCGCGCCGCGATATTGTGGAGCTTCTCTTAGACAATCATCCGCAAGATTGCCAGATTTGCGAACGCGACGGAAACTGCGAGTTGCAAAACCTTGCTTATTCGCTGGGTGTACGGGAACGATTGTTTGCCGGAGAAAGAAAACAGCCCGCCATCGACGACTCGAGCGTCTCCGTGGTTCGCAATCCGGAAAAATGCGTGCTTTGCGGCCGATGTGTACGCGTGTGTGCGGAGATCCAAGGGGTCCATAACCTCAGTCAGCACGGACGGGGTTTTCGGACGGTCGTCGCGCCGGCACATTTTGCGAAAATGGACGAGTCCGTTTGCATTCAATGTGGGCAGTGCATTATCGTCTGCCCCACCGCGGCCTTTTTGGAGAAGTCGAGCACGGATTTGGTGTGGCAGGCTTTGTCGGACCGGAGCAAGCACGTCGTCGTGCAGACGGCGCCTTCGATTCGTGCGGCCATCGGTGAAGGATTTGGAATGCCCCCCGGTACCCCTGCTACGGGGAAGATGATCACAGCATTGCGGCTTTTAGGGTTTGATGCTGTCTTTGACACGGATTTCGGAGCCGACTTGACAATTGTGGAAGAGGCTCATGAATTCCTTTTACGTTTGGATGGGCACGGTCCGTTGCCGATGATCACTTCTTGTTCGCCGGGATGGATCAATTTTTTGGAGAAGTTCTATCCCGCACTTATTCCGCATGCGTCCACGTGTAAATCCCCCATGAGCATGCTTTCCACCCTCGCCAAGACCTACTACGCTCAGCAGAAGGGGCTCGACCCTAAAGATATATACATGGTCGCGGTCATGCCGTGTGTGGCCAAGAAATTCGAGGCCCGGCGGCCTGAGCATCGTATGCCGGATGGAACTCCGTACACGGATGCCGTGCTCACCACGCGGGAACTGATCTGGATGATCAAATCCTACGGGATCAATTTGGCCCTGTTACCAGATGGGCAGTTTGATGCGCCTCTAGGCCTTGCGTCGGGGGCGGGGGATATTTTCGGCACCACCGGCGGCGTGATGGAGGCGACGCTACGGGCAGCCACCCGCTTGGCCACGGGAAAAGGCGTGGAACGCATCGACTTTACAGAAGTGCGGGGCGTGGAAGGACTCCGCGAGACTTATGTGGCACTCGGCGAAAAAAGTATTCATGTGGCTATCGCCAATGGGTTGACGAATGCGAAAACCCTCTTAGACAAGATCGTTAAGGGGGAGGAAAAATATCACATTGTTGAGGTGATGGCTTGCCCCGGTGGTTGCATTGGAGGCGGTGGACAACCGTATCCGCCGCCGGGTGTTAAGGTTCTTGATCCAGATCTGTTGCGGCAGCGTGCCAAAGCTCTGTATGCGATCGATGCGAGCAAGACCTTGCGAAAATCCTACGAAAACCCCGCAATCGAGGAGCTCTATGTATCGTTCCTCGGAATGCCGGGCTCGCCTTTGGCCCACGAGTTACTCCATACCAGCTATCGACCACGTTTACCGCGAGGGATTCGATGAACACCGAACCGAGCGTTCAGTCCATGGATAACTGGCCCGAAGTCGAGGCGACAGCACGGCAGGTGTTGGGTCAGAAGATTTGCCAACACATCGAGCAAGCTCGACAGTTGAAGCGACCGGAAAGTCATTTGATCGCTATCCTCCACAAGGTCCAGGCGGAATTTGGATATTTGGCCCCGGCGCACTTGGATGCTGTCGCGCAGCTTTTGCAAGTACCGGTGGCAACGGTCTCCGGCGTTGCAAGCTTTTATCATTACTTCCGTTTGCATCCGCGCGGCAAGTTCATGATCAATATTTGCCTGGGGACCGCCTGTTACGTCAAAGGAGCTGACCGGGTTGCTCAGAAATTAATGGATGAACTGGGCATTCAACTAGGCGAAACGACAAAGGATGGACTTTTCAGCCTCGAGGGGTGTCGATGCTTGGGAATGTGCGGATTGGCACCGGTGTTGACCGTCGATGGCGATGTCCGGGCGGAAGTGACACCGGATCGCGTTGCCAGCTTGCTGGAGGAATATGTTCGTAAGGGCAAAGCGTGAGATGATTATCGGTTGGGTCATGTTAGGAATGGTTCACGCCTTAAGCGGGGGGATTCTTGAACTCAACAAGAAGCTGGTTGCAAGCTTGCAAGCGGAGGATCCCTCGGTCGAATTTTGGGCATTACCTCTCGGTGGGCTTCTTTAATCGCAGGGTACGCCTCCCCGGATTTTCTCGGGGAACTTAGTTGTTGTTGCAAAAAATGCACGATGCCCATCCCTACCAATATGCCGTTTTTCCTTACTGCCCGCTGGGTATCGCAAATCCCGCCTTTCCACACGACCCGCGGCTTTTCTAGCCACAAGAGTAATAGGCAAACGGCTTTTGCTATCCGCAGGCCGCAAATCTTATCTCAAGTAATTGGTCAGTGACGTAGTTTAATTGAATAGTGCTTGCCGAACGCCAGACGAGGGGTTAGAGCATTTAGACAAACTTCCGGGAATGATGGCGCCCCCCTATTCGGAAGGGCATTGCGCGCCTTCTCGGCAGCATTTTATGTGTAGCCGCGATCGAACGCCCCTTTGCCGAAGGCACCTTACCCCCCTTTGACAGTATGCGAAAGATCACCGGAGGGAAGGGCAGACCGCAGAAAATGCAGAATTGGCAGAATTAGCAGAATTAAAAGACCTATCGCTCATCGAGAGCATCGAAGAAACCACCGCGGGGAAACCACCGCAGCCGGCAACGTTTCAATTGCACGCGAAAAAGGCCCCTACGACAAGAATATCAATAGAGTGTCCAGTGGTCCGCGGCCAAACACTGGCAATTTGTAGTCGGAAACATCATTTACCTTACTACGCAGCAATGAAGGCAGAAATTCCTCAGCGGTAAAGGTGAACACCGAAGCAGTGGTGCGTAATCTCTACCGTTAAACTTTCTTTGGCTGCGAAATTGGTCGAGCAAACCGAGTAAATTGCTTCTATTTCCCGGTCTTTTTGGTACCGGCTTCCTCACCCTCGCCCTTTGCGCGCTTCTTTTTCTTTTTCATGGTGATCTTATAAACTCGAACCTTTGGCAGGCCGATTGGTGAATCGCCCTCTTTCCACCGGTCGGCTTGAAGTAGTCGCTGGATGCGCTCGGCTCGGGTCAAAACACTCCGATTGCGCACCATGGTGCGGCGGACCCGCAAACTTTTGTCCATCGTCATCAGAACTTTTCCTCCCAATTTAGCAATGATTCAATCGGTTCTGCTTTTCTGACTGCACGAAAAACTTGGGACGTCAAAGGACCATAGAGACGTTTTTATTCCCGGAGGAGGTCTAAGCCAAATTCCGTGTGCTAGGTACAAAAGTGATATTCCGTCCCTAAATACTTAAGCCAGATTCCGTCCCCAAAATATCGAGTTAGGGCCTCGAGACGTTATCTCGTCTGAAGGCGGCGTTGCCCAAAAGAGCCTTTTCCCCGTCAAAACAAGTTACGCATTATTGCCGGGTCTTCTCCTTAACTCAACAAACTCTTCGAAGACCCAGCTAGAAAAAATGAAAAACCTAAATCGAAACTGCGAGGTGGCCAGCAACTTATTCCCAACAATTTGAAAAATAATCCCTGAAATTGCGTTCCAATTCAAGGCACTCCATCGAACTATCTCCTTGCATCCTTGCAGAGAGAATCTCTACCAAAGTCTCAACGAAAATCACGATTTGATCTCGAAAAAACTGGAAAGCTTTTCGGGGGGTTGTAGAAATCCTTTGAGTCTTAGCAGGAAGTATCTCGATCATGATTCCCATATTAGTCGTGATGTTTCGCACGTAAGATCTGGGCCATCAAGACGAGTTAAAAACCGGGGAGAAGGCTGAATCGTCCAAAAACTAGTCCCTTAGTTCTGATTTAGTCGCCATTCGATTCGTCCCCATCACATTTTAAGCCTAACACCCACGGAATCTTAAGTTAGTCGGTGCCCCTGGCGTATGAACTATATGGATTAAAAGAGCAATGATTTCTTACATGCGCAGGGAAAGATTTCCGGGTTCAGCTCGCATCTATCTGCACTGCACATCTCGTCCGATCAATCTCGTTTTCCGAAAACTATTGAGGAAGTCAAAGCGTGTCTTGTCGGATTGATACCTACTCGGGGGTCCGCTTGAGCTGCCCTTGACGTTGGAAAGCCTGAGCGGGCTGATCACAGAGCTAAAAGCCCCCAAGTTCATTCCGGCTTAAAATCTCTGGGGGAAAAGCACCCCCGTGAGACTTTGTTTTCGGGCATCAAGCCAATCAAAACGAGCGAAGAGGCCGGGGTTAATCGGTCAAAAAGTCGCCCCATAACGCTAGAATGAATGTCTCGAACTTTTTCTCACCGGTGCCGGTAAAACGGTATCGGAGGGAAGCAACGCAACTTGAGGTATTTCGTCATAATTAGGGAAAATAGGTAAAGTGAATTTGGCTTTCGCGTGACTATCAAACGGATAAAAAACCAGAGTCCTCTCTGTTTGAATAATGGAGAAGCTCAGCGAAGTTAATGCGTCCAGAGATGTCGTGGAGATGCTTGATTTCACTTCCGGCTAAATGAATCCTGCGACGTATTACCTCTCGCTCAAGATAATTCATGCCAATCGTCAGAAAAGTTGAGATATTCCAGAGCTATACCGAGAGTTAACGCAAATATCGAAGCTGCAAGTACTATGGTCACGTTGATTTTAAACGGTAGATGACGTCTCGACAGTTGAGTGAGACAATGAGTGAGACAAATTGTCAGAAGGCTTCCAGTCGTTTGTCCTTGGGGAACCTAACCGGACGGTATTTGGAGAGCCCCAAAAATGCCATTAACTAATCTTCGGATATTGCTGTTATTTATTTCGGTGGGCGGCGCCTGCGCTTTTCGGGCGTGGCCTCAGGAGCAGATTCTGAGCTTCGCTATCAACCAAGTGAAGCTGAGATATGTAAGCCCGGTGGAACGTCAGACACTTGTGAACGCCGCGCTGGACGGTTTGGCCCGGAATCTAGACCGCTATAGCAGTTACTTTGACCCGGCGGGAATGTCCCGGCTGAAGGAAGATTTGGATAAGCAGTTTGGTGGGATCGGTGTGGAAATATTGCTCGATCCGAAGACAAAAGAACTCGTAGTGGCAAGTCCGTTGGTGGATAGTCCGGCGTATCGGGCAGGGGTCCGTGCGGGCGACAAAATCGTGGAGATCGACGGTACCAGCACGAAAGGCATGTCCGTAGGCGATGTCGCACGGTTATTGCGGGGTCCACCGGGGCAGTCCGTGCGACTCAAGCTTCTCCCCTATGGAAAGAGCGATCCAGTAGAACTCACGCTGATCCGCAGCATTATTCAGGAATATACGGTTCTCGGGGATCGGCGTCGGCCGGATGGGACGTGGGATTATTTTCTCGACATGCCGAATATCCCAAAGATCGGTTATATCCGTATAAATTCTTTTGGTAGCCAAACCCACACCGAATTGGAGAAGGTTATCGACGAATTGCTCCGCCAAGGCATGGAGGGTTTGATCCTCGATTTGCGAAACGATCCTGGCGGACTATTAGGCTCCGCAATCGCGGTATGCGATCTGTTTTTACCGTCGGGGGTCGTTGTTACCATCCGGGGGAAAGGCGGACAGATTCGCGAGGTGTTTACGGCAAGCGGGAAGGGCAAGTATTTGGAACTGCCGATGGCAGTTCTCGTCAATCAGTACAGCGCGAGTGCCGCGGAGATTGTCGCCGCCTGTATGCAGGACCATAAACGGGCCGTTGTCGTCGGTCAACGAACCTTCGGCAAAGGAACCGTCCAGGAGCTGATCGAGCTGGGGCCTCGACACGGAATCCTCAAGGTGACCACGGCGACCTATTGGCGGCCAAGCAATAAACAAATCCATCGTGCCGACGATGCGAAGGAGGAAGACGATTGGGGGGTGAAGCCAGATCCGGGCTACGAGGTTCCCGTAGAAGGCGAAGTATTTGTGCGGCTCGTTCGGTTACGGATGTACCGGGACATGGCCAATCAGGAAATGGCCCGGCAGTATCATGCGCAAAGCACCTCTGGTGGCTCAACCTTGGCAGCGGAAAGCGGAGCGTTAGCGGAAAGTGCAGAGCTATTCGATGATCCGCAGCTCATGAAAGCCGTGGAGTATATGAAGGCGAAGGTTCAGGAAAAAACGAGTCGCCAGGTCGTTTCGGCCGCCTTAGCCCCGTGAATCATGGAGGTTGCTTGCCCGTGCTTTCATCCGGAAGAAGTGCTGCGGAAACCCGGGTGCCCGGCGCGGAGGAAATTGCGGTGCCGGAGCGAGCAAAACCCCGTCCCGCTGCGGCAGTCGTTCGGGGCACTGTGTGAGCTCGTGAAGCGCTGAGGTCGCAAAAAAGCAAGCAGTAAGGATCAAGAGTCCCGACAAATTTGAGATGGCGAAAATTAGCCGGCAAGGAGTGCTCGCAAGGCGCGCGGACCTCGGCCCTTTTTTCGGGGGGCGCAACAATCTCGGAATGGATCGAGGAAAATACCATGAAGCGATTCTTATGGGCATTACGGATATTTTGGCTGGTTTTGTCCCGGCGGACAGTCGCAGAGAGAATCTGTGAGATTCTGGCGGAAGAAGCAGGCTCGTCCACAGCAGTCCGAGGGCCCTCGGTATCGGCACCGGCTCCACCATCGCAGCCGGCATTGCGGGAGGCAGTGGAGCGAAAACGGGCGCTGCCGACTCGTAGTGAGGCGCTCACCTTGCTGGCAACCCTACAGCGCGAGGCTCGGTTGGTTGATTTTTTGAGCGAGTCGCTGGAGGGATACTCCGATGCGCAGATCGGCGCCGCGGTACGCGATATTCATCGGGGATGCCGTCAAACTTTGGAGCGAATTTTCGGGTTACGTCCCATAGCGTCTGGGACCGAGGGCACATCGATAGAATTAGATCGCGATTATGACCCGGCCCGGTATCGTGTCTTAGGAGAGCCGGCCGACACCGGCGCCATCACCGGGCGTTTGGTCCATCGAGGATGGGAGGCCACGAAGTGCGAACTGCCGACGTGGTCCGGAAGTGTGGAGGCTGCCATGGTTATTGCCCCCGCGGAGGTGGAGCTCGCGCACGGATCATGGCCGCGTGCAGGTGAGGGGCTCCCCTTGCCGGGCGGAGCGCCGCAATGAGCCTACGAAGATTTTCGGAAAAACCCGCGCGTTAGACGGTTACAAAGGCGGTCAAAATTCTCAGGTTTTTCGAGCCTCCCGAGACTGGGTCCTTAGCCCTAAAACGAGAATGGTGACCTTTGGGTTTGCGGTGCTCGGGATTGCGCAAACCGGACCATCAATCTGCAGTCTGTGCTCTTAAGGTTTGGGTGGTGGGGTGTTTCCTCTGGCTTGGCTGCGCACGGCTTTTGCCGGCCTGCAATTTCTAGAATGGGGTGAAACTGGAGCGGAAACTTGCATGCCGAAAAGCTAAAGGCTCCCCCGCTTTCCGGAGCAGGTTCACAGAGTTTAAGGAGCCTTTTGGAAGACACAGGCAACCGTATGCGGCGGAGCCCATCCTGCGCAGAAGAGGAAACATGTTTCGTGCGTTGCAGTGGGAAATCCTCTTTGGACTTACGTTTTTTGTGTTTCTTCGCGCAATTCCATTTTTGAAATTAACCCGTAGGAATAAATCCGATGTCGGCGAAATATATAATCGGAATCGACTTAGGTACTACCAATAGTGTATTGGCGTACACGCTTGTAGACGCGGATCGACCCGAAATCCGGCTGCTTCCCATTCCCCAATTGGTCGCTCCCGGAACGGTGGAATCCCGAACGTTGCTCCCTTCTTTTTTGTATTTGCCGACGGAAAAGGAGTTGGAATCGGGGCTTTTTCATTCGCCTTGGGGTGAGCCGCAGGGGTTTGTGGTGGGAGAATTGGCTCGGCGTCAAGCGGCGGAGATGCCCCATCGGACGGTCGGTGCCGCGAAATCGTGGCTTTGCCACAGCCGAGTCAATCGTCATGATGCGATCCTTCCATGGAATGCCCCCCCGGATGTCCCCAAAATCTCGCCGGTGACTGCTTCCCAACGATATTTGGAGCACTTGGCAGCTGCATGGAAGGGTGCGTTTCCGGACGAACCCCTTGGAAACCAGATTGTCGTTTTGACGGTACCGGCCTCTTTCGATGCAAGTGCGCGTGAGCTGACTCGTGAGGCAGCCTTGCGCGCCGGTCTACCTGAGGAGTTGATTTTGGTGGAGGAACCGCAGGCAGCGGTGTACGCTTGGCTAGTTGCGGTAGGAGATCGTTGGCGAAAGCTGCTGCGTCTCGGCGACAAACTGCTTGTGTGCGATGTAGGCGGCGGAACTACGGATTTGACTCTCGTGGGGGTAGCCGAACAGGATGGGGAACTTTACCTCGAGCGGATTGCGGTGGGCAATCACCTGCTGGTGGGCGGCGAAAACATGGATCTTGCTCTCGCGCATTTGGCAGCGCGACAACTCGCGGAGCGGGAAATTCAACTCGATCCCTGGCAATCGGTAGCCCTCTGGCATGCTTGTCGCGAGGCTAAGGAACTGTTGCTGAGCGAAGGCGGGCCGGAAAAGCATGCCGTCACGATGCTCGGGCGTGGTTCGCGCGTAATTGGGGGGACAATCTCCACGGAGTTGAGCCGCGAACAGGTGCTTGAGTTTCTCTTGGGGGGTTTCTTCCCGGTGTGCAGTCTGAATGATCGCCCGGCTCGGCGGCGCGTGAGTGGTTTTCGCGAATTAGGGCTACCGTTCGAAACCGATACGGCGATTACGCGGCACTTAGCGGCGTTCTTGTCGGCTCATGGCACTCCCAGCACAGGGCCGCTGCGGCCGACACACGTGCTTTTTAATGGTGGTGTGTTTAAGCCCGCAGCCTTGCGCAAAAGGATTCTCGAAGTATTGGAAAACTGGTTTGCCGGATCGCATCCCGCTCAAGCTCTGCCAGGGCCGGCGGATCTTGATCATGCGGTGGCTCGAGGCGCGGCCTACTACGGATGGAGTAAACATCGGGGAGGTGTGAGGATCCGTGGCGGTACAGGGCGATCCTACTATGTTGGGATCGAGACGGCGGGGCCGGCTATTCCCGGAGCTCCGCGCCCGCTTCGGGCATTGTGCGTTGTTCCGTTCGGAATGGAGGAGGGAACGGAGCTCGATGTCCCGAGCGAAGAAATCGGTTTAGTCGTCGGGGAGCCGGCGGTATTTCGCTTCTTCAGCTCGGCAGTGCGAAAGCAGGATAAACCGGGCGATATCCTCGAGAGTTGGACCTCCGAGCAGCTCACCGAGACAGATTCCTTAGAGACGGAACTCCCCGCTTCTGAGGGCGTGGGTGAGGACTGTATTCCCGTGCGATTCCATCCTCGGCTAACCGAGGTAGGAATGTTGGAGTTGTGGTGTATTCACACTCGCTCAGGCAAGCGGTGGAAACTGGAATTTAGTGTTCGCTCTTCCACTGAAGAAGAGAGTCCCACAGAACCGACGTTTGAATCGGTGTAACGAGCGGTTCATTCCGGGCTCAGGCAAATGGACGGGCCCAAGCGTGTGAACCGGCCCATCCGTATGAAAGTAGCGAACCCGGCCGCAAGAACAGGTAGCTTGAGGCCGAGTTACCTGAGACTTCAAGCCGATCGCAGAATTTCCGAGCGGTCGTAAGGTCCTCAGGGCTGCCCGAATACTGCTTTCTGGACGCTCTAAATCCGTGAGTTGACCCGCATGTGACTTGACCTGAGGAACCTCAGCTTGAAGTTTTGCGGCGAGCGCACGTCGAGATTTGTCAATGCGGGTGGTAGCGCGTAAAAAATCGAATCAGCAAAGTTGCCGCCGGGAAAGGTGTTCCCGCGCTGCGGACCGGGCAAAAGGGGGGTTGATTCCGGGTTTCAACTCCCCAAATATCATAGCGAGCAGCTCCCGTCGTTCCTAATCTCGGGAACCCTTGGTGGAGGAATGGGCAAGTCCGAAAGGAGGGGTTACCCAATTTCGGAAGGCACTTCCGGTACTGGGAACCCGTCGGCAATTGAATACGTCGACTCAATACGGCAGCCTAATAACTCGCAATCGGGGTGCTCACGGGGAAAGCCGGGCATCCCGTAAGTCCATAGCAATTTCAATTGCGGCCGGCACCGTCAGCTCGAACAAGCGAAGCAGCCTGTCCCGACGCAAGATGAACCATTCCGGTTTCGCCGCCCGTTTAGCCAGCTACTTCTTATTCGCGGTTTTCGTCGGAGTTTTATAGGCGGCCTTCCGCGGAAAAAGAAACCGCCAATTCCGGCATCCCATCCGCAGGGACAATTGCAATCGCGACAATCATTGCACGTCTGCGATTGAACAACCGGTGTTTCTTGCCAAATCCGATCGTGCCGAATCTACTCGGCAACACCGAATCTACTCGGCAACACCGAATGTACTCGGCAACAACGCTATCTCGGCATCGCGGTCTATGCCTCGGGATACTCGCGGTCGGTCACGATCCCGGGCGTGGGCACGGGGTAGGTGCCGTCGGGTTTCAGGCGTACTGGGGCCGGACTATCCGCGGTAAGCTGGTCGACGTTCGGGGCGAATTCGTGCGGGCAATTGAGCATCTCGTCATAAGTGATGATCCGGCCTGTGTGTGCCGCCATCCGGCCCATGGAGGTTACCAAGCTGGCAATCGCCCCGCGCTCAGTTTCGTTGTAGGGTTTATCCTGACGGATCGCGTCGATCAAATCGTCCCACTCGAGCTGATATGGGCTTTGCTCCGGCTGGGGATAGGCCCAGATGAGTTCCTCTTTGGAGAAGTGATGACCCTTGAAAGTGCGAACACGACCTGGCGTGTGAGCCGAGGTCGAAATGATGGCTGCTCCTTTCGTGCCATGAGCATAGCTGGCAAACTCGTTGTGGCAACCCGACATATTCCGCCCTACGAAAAAGAGCTTGGTTCCGTCGGGGTAGGTATATTCCACCGCGTAGTTATCGAAATTCTGGTCGATGCCGGTTTCCCGATAATGCCTACCGCCAGTTGCATGAGCAGAGATGGGCCATGCGCCCTTCATCCAGGAGCATTCGTCGATTTGATGGATGTAGTAATCGCTGAAGACACCTCCGCTTGCCCAAAGGAAGCTGTGGAAGCGGCGAATCTGGAAGAGAAGTTCATTCCCCTCGGGTTTCCCACATACCGCAGAGGTGCCTGCCATTCGATAAGCCCGTAGGCAAATGATGTCGCCGATCTCCCCGGAGCGGATTCGCTCGTGGAGCTCTTGCCTGCCGCGGCAATGCCGCACCATCAACCCCACACCGACTTTGAGGTTCTTGGCGACCGATTCTTTGGCCAATTCCAGCATTTTTCGCGTGGTGGGGCCATCTACGGTAACGGGCTTTTCCATGAACACGTGGAGCCCCTTTGCGATGGCATACTTGAAATGAACCCAACGGAATGCCGGAGGAGAGGCGAAAATGGCTACATCGCCCGGGCGCAAGCAATCCATGGCATGCTTGTAAGCATCCAGGCCGACGAATCGCCGGTCCTCCGGAACGTCTACCTGCCTTTCGAAACGCTGTTTTAGTTGGCCATAGCTATTTCTAACACGATCTTCGAAAACATCGGCCATGGCCACGAGCTTGATGGGGCCATTTTTGACCGATATTGCATCCACGGCAGCTCCCGTACCACGACCCCCGCAACCGATCAAGGCGAGTTGAATCGTGTTATCCTCGGCAGCATGAACCGCAGGAATTGTGGAAAATGCTAACGCTGAGGCGGCAGCAGCCCGGCTTGACTTTTTCAGAAATTCCCGACGCGTCTGTGAGCGGACATCTTTTTGCAGCATACTTGTGAACCTCCTTTCAAGTCCTAAAAACCCTTTTTAAACTTGGCCTTGCCAAATACTAAAAGTTATTAGACGCTGCGCTACCCGATTCTGTGCGGTTGAGCGGAGATCTCAGATCGCGTGGCCCCGTAATCTTCGGCCACGTTTTTAATTCAGTCGGCTCAATACCCGGAATTTCTGGGTCAGAAAGCGAACTCAAAAACGCAGACCTCATTTGCTCTGTAAACGCAATTTGGTTTCCCATGTTTACCTTGAAGATAATCGCAGCTTGTTGTCCAGGCAACCAAAAAGGGCTCTTTCCCGGGGGCGAAACAAGTCGGCTCAAAGGCGGCGTTTTTGAGTTTCCTTGCGGGGGCTCTCTTATTCGGCGCGATCGAGGTCGGCCATTTTGGCGGAGGGTATCCCGTTTTTCGAACATGATCGAATCCGGAGGGGATACCGATTTCTGGAAGGCCCTTCCATTTTCCCGGTACTCCACTGTTATGTCAGAAACCTCGAATGTTCTGTCAAAAACGTCCAAGTTCCGCCAAACCCCTCGCTTGGGAAATTATCCCTAGTTTTTTGGAATTCTCAAAACCCCCCTTCCGCGAAGAGCATTGAGTTTTGGGAAATAGTCCACTCCGGAGAGATGCCGCCGCCTTTTGAGGATGAATGATTGTAATCAGTTATTCTTCGCAAGTTCCCTCGCACTCACGAAGATCATCAGTGGAGAGGATCGAGCAGCTCCGTACAAATCCTAGCTCCCTTGCTTTCACGGGGATCATGGCTCAAACGGCGTACCGCCGCTGCTGTAGTCACTCGCTTCTTCGCTCTCCCGGGGATCATTGCGTCCTTTGAGGAGGTGCTGACCGAGGCGTCCCGGTCTCCTCCGCATCTTTGGGGATCACGAGTTTAAGTGAGGATGCTTTGGACGCTTTTCCGTTAAGCCATTCGCAGTTTGTAAAACGGGGAATAGGCGTTTTGGGGCAATGGGTGTTTTTTGCCGCTCAGCAATCGGTGATTGAAACTCTTCTTGTCAGCCAGACGCGCGGAGGATCCGCATCGGCAACTTCTTCTTATCGAAGCAAATGCTCAAGCTCTGAAACTAAGTCCGCAAAGCGATGCAGCGCGGCCTGAATAGCCGTAGGCTTGGTCATGTCCACGCCCGCGTCGCGGACTAGGTCCAAAGGATCCTTCGAGCAGCCTGCGGATAACAAATTGAGATAGCGTGTCCGAGCTGCCGCGGCTTCGTTGAGCAGTTGATCCGCCAACGCCATGGCTGCCGACATTCCTGTGGCGTATTTGTAAACGTAAAAAGCCCGGTAAAAATGTGGGATTCGCAAACACTCTAAGGTCAACTTTTCGTCGATGACCATGCCGGGGCCTAAGTAGGTCTTTAACAACTCGTGATAGATATCGCGGAAGACTTGAACCGAGAGCGAATTCCCATTTTCAACCACTTCGTGAATTCGTTTCTCGAACTCGGCAAACATGGTTTGACGAAAAATCGTGCCGCGAATCGCGTCCAATTGGCGGTTGATAATGAAGGCCCTCTGCTCGTCGCTCCGGGCATGCTCGAGCATATATCGGCTGAGCAGCTCCTCGTTTAAGGTGCTGGCAATTTCCGCGACGAAAGTCACCGGTTGATAGTACTGATACGGCTGCTTACGGGCGGCCAGCAGCGAGTGCATGGAGTGCCCGGCTTCATGCGCCAATGTGAATACATGATCAATCACATCCGGACGGTAATTCATCAAGATGTACGGATCACCGTCGTACGTGCCGGCACTGAAGGCTCCGCTGCGTTTACCCTGATTTTCGTAACGGTCGCACCAGCGGCCCCGTAGCCCTCGCTCGAGGATCGCGCAGTACTGGGTTCCCAGCGGCTGTAAAGCAGCCAGGATTAACTCCACCGCTTGGTCCCAACTGTAATGAGTGCGGATCGGGGGTACCAGCGGAACATAAAGGTCGTAGCAGCGGAGCTGCGGCACGCGTAGCTTCCGGCGTCTTAATTCCAAATAATGGTGCAAGGCGGGCAGGGCTCCGCGTACCGCGGAAATTAGGCTGTCGTAAACACTAGTGGGAATATTATCGGGAAAAAGAGCCGCTTCAAGGCAGCTCTGAAAATTCCGAGCACGAGCATAAAACAGATCCGTGTACACCGAACCGGCAAGCGTCGCCGCCAGGGTGTGCTGATGGGCCTCGTATTGATCGTAAAAGCAGTGGAAGGCCTCGAAGCGCACCGATCGATCGGGGGATTGCAGCAGCGATTGAAACGAGCTGTGGGTCAATTCGACGAGCCGTCCCCGGGCATCCTTAACTTTGCCAAATCGCAAATCGGCATTATCCAACTGTTCGAAGGCCAGCCGTGGAACTGCCGCTACTTCAGTCTGCATCGCCAGGAGGCGTTCCTCAGCCGCCGATAGCGTGTGGGGTTTGTGCCGGAGAATCCGCCGCAACATCACTTGGTAAGGGGCTAGCACCGGAGCCGCCATGTATTTGTCGATAACGGCATTCGGAAGCAATAAGATTTCCGGCCGAATGAAACTACTTGCTTCGGAAACTCGCGTCAGGCCGCTTAAGAAGCGGGCATGCATTTGCACATAGGTACTGGCGGAGGTATCTTCGCTGAGTTTTAGGTAGGCATATGTACCTAGCCGTTCCCCGAGGCGGTCCATCTCCAGATCCAGCTTTAAGCAAGCAGCCAAAACCTCGGGGCCCTTGCCCAATCGCCCTCGAAACTGACCAAAGGCCGGAATACGTCGCTGCCATTTTCGGAAAGCACTTTCCCACACTTCGTCATCCGAAAAGAGGCTGCTTAAGTCCCAGCAGTCCGCAGGATAAACCGCACGCCGCGGCGGACATTGTCGAAGTTTTGGCATTCGCTAATGCTCCCACGTTCGGCCGAAGGTTAGAAAAGTTTCTAAACCTGGCAAAATACGACGATCACCATACCTTAAAAATCCTCCTAGGTAAAGTCGGGAAGCTGGAACTCCGGCCGAACTTTCCGACTAATCTTGGTGGCAGGCGTACGTCAACGGGGGAAGTTTGCCCAAATGTGGGTCACGGTGGGGGAAGACTCTTTGTGTCCCAAAGGGGGCAACACCCCACCTCAATTACACATTTCCTCGCAGGTCATGCCCCGGTGCTGCGACCGAATCCATGCGCCGTGCCGACATTTCGCACTCAAGCGGCGTGCCTTGACAAGCTTGGGTCGCCTGTTTAATTGAGTAGTTAGGCTTGCGGGTGGTCTCGGACGTCATCATCCGAATTAGGGGGTGGCGTCCTAAATCTCTCTTGCGGAGGAACGCTAAGATCAATCTCGGCTTCGGTCTCCGTTCTGGCTTAAAGATCTCCTTCAACACAGAGCTTCCATTCGGGGGCATTCTAATCTTATTGATTTTATCTGCACTTGGGGTGGGCTTTGTTGTCGGAGGGTGCGGGGGAATGCTGGGGATGGTTACGATCGTGCTGCCTACACAAAACGGAGCGATTCGCAGGATGCCGGAGAGTCTGTAGAGGCAGTGGAAACAAGTTCAGCAGATACGGTACCAGCCGCTTCGAACGTTGCGTCTACGGACTCCGAAAGTGTTTTGCCACAAGAAAGGGGGGCACTTTTTCCGGCGGATCAAGTGGTTCTCCAACTGCGATTGCTTCGCCGGCCGCATCGGTCGGTGAGGTTGGGTACGCTGGGCAAGCCGACGGGCAGTCAACGCTGAACCCCCGGCGGCAGGGAGTGCGGCTGCGGCTTTTGGCGTCGGCACGACGAGCACTCCTCCCGCAACCGCACCGGTTTCCGATGCTGGGGTAGCGGCAACGGAGCGGCAACGGATTCGGCAGGTGCCGAGGGGCTTTTAACTGTGAATTTCTTAGCCATCCTCGATCCGCAAGGAAATTCGTTCAACGGCGTGAGGACTCGAGAGGGGCAGGCCTGAGTCTCGCCGGCCCACCCACGAAATGGCATCACCTTCCCTTATACGCCGCGGGGTTCTTTTGAGGTGACGATCCTCCCCGAACGCCTTCACGGCAATGAGGGGTTGAACGTCGTGCTTCCGGACTCTGAATTCCCAGCGATGATCGTGCTGGAGAGATTTGGAAATCAAAGTTGCGGGATCAACCTGTTAAACGGAATGACGGCCGATAACCATCCTACCACGGTGCGTGGTCAGGTCTTTCACCCTGGAAAGGCGACGCGCATCGTCTGCCGTGTGGAAGGCAGCAGCATCGCGGTTCATTACGTTGATCGGATATCTTTTCGATGGTCCGGACCACCAAGCCGCATTCAGTTGGATGAAAGGTTCTGGACAAATATCCCGGGTGACCGAATCAGTTTAACTGTTTTTAGTGCAAACACTGGTTTCTGGATCAGCCAGGTTCTTCTTACGAATTTGCCAAGGACTCCGGGAACCGAAATTGCCAGCGATTCGCCGCCACCAAGCTTCGGACCTGGTGTAGGACCGGGGCCCAGACCTTGGTTTGGGCGGGGTAGACCACCGGTTTTGGTGGGCCACCTGCGGGAACTGTATCCAGTGCTTTCGACACTTCCGTGCCGGCTCCCGTCACCCCGGGGCCGCCGCTTGAAGCCCCCGAGGAGGCCAAGGGTCGGAAAAGCTCGGTTTCTTTAATCGGTACCCCCGGGGGTGGGGGTTCCAGGTTTGTGCTTGCGGCGAGGATCATCGCAACCAATGCCCATGGGGTGAACGATTTTTTCCTGGATGAGGTCAGGTTGAGTTTCGGAGTGCAAAGATCGCAAACATTTCGGGCAACTAGACTCTTATACGAGGATGGAGAACGGGATATCTGCGTGCTGGAAAGCGAGGAAGTGCGCGATGTGGTAGAAGTGTGGTCGCGTGAATTTGGGAATAAACTACGAGCTCTTCAGGGCACTCCTCATATTCCGGAGACGGTGATGAAAAATTGGAGGATTTGCAGCGGGTGGTAGCTCGCAATGAAGCACTCGCCGAAAATCCACCCACCAGGTATCAGAATTATGCAAAGGCGTTTGATGACCAGCGGTCTCTCTTCAAAAAGCTTACTCAAAAGCTTGGGGCTGCCTTAGAGGCGAAGGAGGCGGGATACACGGCGGAGTAATATGGCAGTTTTCGGAGCGGGCGAGACCGCATGAAGTGCCCTTTCGCTATGGCACACAGTTTATTTCGGCCTGAAAGTTTCCTCTTCTTCTCTAAAAAACCCCTCAAAAAGTTTTGCTATGGCACACAGTTTATCGCAGCGTGAAACGCTCTTCGTATACAATTGCTTTCCTTCGAAGACTTTTCCCGTAGGCTCGACCCGTAGTTGACCAGTCTTGCATGGGTCATGCTGCGAATTTGGTCAAATGTACGAAAGTTCAGATTTTGCCCGATAGATGCGAGGTCGCGCATCTAGAAACTCGCATTAAGTGCACGGCAGGATGCTTCGTCGGCTGGCACCCCGGGCTGCCTTTCGGCGCAAACAAAAAACCCGTCGGAAGGTGAGTTCACCTTGACGGGCGTTCAAAAGGTAACCCCGGATGGTTGGTCGGGCCGCAAGTTGCTTGCACCTCTCACCGGATCGCGAGCGGCAAACCGGCCCGATTTACTCTAGCTGCGTGACGTCCTTGACTCGCTGAAGCTAACTTGATGAGGTACGCAAGTAACGT
>CAKZMM010000107.1 GCA_937128505.1 uncultured Thermogutta sp. | reverse complement strand
AGCTAATCCTTGCTCCCGATTCGGCTCATCCCTAACCTATCGGCTCCTCCTTAACTTAATTGAGCCCATTGACGTAATTGAACCGATTCGACCAAAAACGCCCGACTCATTCGTTCAGCTAGCTCTAAACTGAGATTCATACATCTTAAGACTCCGATTCGTCCAGCTCAAAGGTCGGATTGATTCCGCTTATCGCTGGGATTCACTCAGCTCAAACTTCTGATTCATTCAACTTGAAACTCTCACGCATTCAGCTCAACCCTCCAATTCATTCAGCTTAAAGCTCTGACAGATTCAGCTTAAAGCTTTTAGCTGAAAGCGCTGGGTTTGTCATCGATTGAAAATTCGGGACCAAAAGCCGGTTCATTCCTTCGGCAAATCGCCACGATCTTTCTTTTCAAACAGCAGCCAAACGCCTTGTCCCACCCGGGGATCCTCAGCAGATAGGGCACGGAAGCCCATAATGGTATAATACGGAAATTTGGCCTCTTGTGCCCACCGGCGCATGGTTTCCGGGTTGTGTAGCCGAACAAATTCTTGCCACTCGGCGGCTTCCGGCCCGGTGAGCGCCGACTAACACGATTCGATCAACGTCTCGACTGCTTATTCCGGATAGCCACTTCCCGCACCACCACCGATGTAGGCCTTCCCTCCCGATCGCAACACGCGGTAGACATCCTGAAGCCCTGTGACCGGGCCTTTCCAAAAGAAAATCGACCCACGGCTGACAACAAGATCGACACAGTCGTTCGGGAACGACAACTCCTCCGCGTAGCCGACCACAGCGAAGCGCCGATCGCCCCAGCCTTTTTCCCGTGCAAGGTGCAAAGCCTCGTCAAGGGCCTTCGATCGGGGTCGACCATGATCATCGGATTACCCGTCGCCTCAACCAACGCCGTCGCCTCCCAACGCCGAAGCCACCTGACCGCGATCTGCGCTTAAGTAAACCAAAAACCCTAGCGCGATCAATACTAACCCGATTGTACCGGCGGCAAGAAACTCTGTCGGAGCGTTAGTTGCCCGCAAAAGGGCCGATTGCTCCCGCAGCCTTTTACCACGACTCACGAAGGGGCTGAGCATCGTTGATCACCCCCAAAAGCTGGTAAACGCCGACCGCCCGAAGTCATCCATCCAAGCAGCCAAATCGTTCGGAGAAAACAAATGCAGGAGAAAATGAGAAAAAACGAACACACAAGAAAATAACAGGAAACCCGTGGAGGAGAAAACCCTCCAAGGACTCAACAATTAAAAAAAGTCCACGTTGTAAAAAGGACTCAACGATTCAAAAAAAAGAATTCGTAAAGAAACACCGACGGAAGCGGATCGAGGACACCTTTCATCGGAAAAAGATCTCGGCATCCGGACGAAGATGGCCGGAGCACCTCAAAACGCGGCAAATCAGGCATCTTCCGTCAGCAAAAGTCCCATAGGCGATCCCCCACGATTGCCGCGGACCACACCGCGAGCCGGCGACGGGATCCGCCGGATGCTTCTCACGAAAGGGGCTCCGCGAGCTTCGAGAATGAGGAACAAAAAAGTCGCTTTCCCAGCATAGGGAACCGTCTTGCCGCCGGTATCGAATCCCTTCAATCCGTGCAAAGAGGAATCCTCGCTGTTAGCAATTTGGTTTCACTTGATAAAAATTGATAAAAACGTTACCTTCCGGGCAACGAGGGATTCTGGAACTTGTCAATCCAGTCGCCGAAGAATCGCTTGCACTTCTTAACAACAAATGAAGTGAAGCAATCAAATCGCGGATTAACGCCGGAGCTTCCGGCAGATGGCATCGGCCATTTCTTGCGTCCCTACGGCGGTGGGATCATCTCGACGGGGCTTCAAATCGTAGGTGACCTCCCTACCCTCGGCAATTACCGCAGCAACGGCTCTTTCCAATCGATCGGCCGAGTCCACCTCTCCCAGATATCGCAGCATTAACACCGCCGAAAGGATCAGTGCCGTGGGATTAACTTTGTTCAGCCCCTTGTATTTCGGGGCACTTCCGTGGGTGGCCTCGAAAACCGCTCCATGGTCCCCTACATTCATTCCCGGGGCAACCCCCAGGCCCCCAACCAGCCCCGCCGCTAAGTCGCTGACGATATCCCCATAAAGGTTCGGCAGGACCAACACGTCATACAGCTCCGGCTTTTGCACAAGCTGCATACACATGTTGTCCACGATGCGATCCTCGAACTCGATATCCGGGTAATCCTGCGCAACTTCCCGGGCCACCGCCAAAAACAACCCATCGGTATGTTTCATGATGTTGGCTTTGTGAACGGCGGTGACTTTTTTGCG
Organism: uncultured Thermogutta sp.; assembly: GCA_937128505.1. Taxonomy (GTDB): domain Bacteria; phylum Planctomycetota; class Planctomycetia; order Pirellulales; family Thermoguttaceae; genus DTLM01. The sequence goes on along the minus strand of CAKZMM010000107.1, from coordinate 21,912 downwards.
GCCGTTTTTCCGGGCATATTCGAACGCATAACGTACGATCCGCCTACTGCCGGAGATGCTGATCGGCTTGAGCGATATGCCGGTTTCGTCGGTTCCGGTTTTCACTCGGCGCTCCACGGCCAATCGATTGATGGCTTCGATCACCTGCATTGTCTCCAGACGCCCCTGCTGGAATTCAATCCCCGCGTAAAGATCTTCCGTATTCTCTCGGATGATCACCAAATCGACCGGCACCCCGGAAAAGAACGTTCGTACCCCCGGATAGAGCTTGCAAGGCCGTACACAGGCAAAAAGACCCAACTCCTGCCGCAGAAACACGTTGATACTCCGAAAGCCCGTGCCCACCGGGGTGGTGATTGGAGCTTTCAAAGCACACCGGGTGCGGCGGATACTTTCCAAAACAGAATCCGGCAGCGGTGTGCCGGTCCGCTCCATCACGTCAACCCCAGCCTCTTGAATGTCCCATTTGACCTCAACGCCGGTGGCGTCCACACAACGGCGTGCGGCCTCAGCCAATTCCGGCCCGACGCCATCTCCCGTGATTAATGTCACTTCATACGCCATGTTTTCGTGTCCCTCGTGAGTCGATCTCACACTCCTTGACCATGGTCCCGTTTTACTCGGTACCCATCACCCAGGTACCAAGATCCTAAAAATTCAGCCTCTCCAAAAATTGAGGTTTAATCTTCTCAAAACGAAAATGTTTCATTACCCGCTGGAAACCTGCCGCTTCAGCCGCGCCAAATATTGACCAAAAATGTACAAGGGGGGGTATTCTCCCGGCTCGGGTTTCCCAGGCATACCGCAGCCAAGGTATGCCGAACTCGCGGCCGAAAACTCAACAATCAGCCCTCCTATTTCGTGCCACTTGCCCAAATGAAAGCCAAATCTTTCAATCACGGACTATTTTAAGGTAAAATCGCAGAAGGGGAATAAAATACCCGCGATTATCAGACCTTCAAGGCCCACCGGCTTCATTTGAGATGCTTCATCTGAGGATTCGAGATGCTTCATTTGAGGATATGATGATAATTAGGGGGCCGCGAAGGTCACGAGGGTGTATCTTGATTAAATCCATTCTGCGGTGATAAAGCTCATCCAACGAACACCTTGTGTAAAAGGTTTCACAACTGAAAAGCAGCGACAAACAAAGCGGTGACCGGTTACCAAAACTCGAATCAACAAAATTCAAAACTTGATTGCAAGAAGCTCGAAGTAAAAGCGCAGCGTGGCCAAAGCCTCAACAAGGAAACTGTGAATTCCCAAACCCTGAATGCATAACTCCATCGGCCGAAATGCATTAGGCAAGACGGATCAATAGACTATGGCTCCACGGGCCAAAGCCGTTTTTTTCTCCCGTGATCGTCACACCCCCCGGGCACCTGTGCGTCCCACGGAGCGTGTGGTTGCCGCCCGGCTCGGTGATGCTGCGCGTCGCGTGAAAACCGTCGATTTGGTGGCCCGCCTTCTTGCACTTATGTGTGTTTTGGTTTCGATGGTGCTCGTTCTGGCGGTTGCCGATCAGTGGCTGGTCGCAGGCGGATTACCCCAGTGGTTGCGCACCTTGGCCCTTGCGGGACTAATACTGGGTGGCGGACTCGGTTTTCTTGCGACTGTATTGCCGCTTGTCGTGCGCCGCGTGAGTCCCCTTTTCGCCGCCTATACCATCGAGCAGGGAGCCCCGTGGCTTAAAAACGTTCTTCTGAATTTCGTTTGCCTTCGCCGCGAGCAACAGGCCCGGTCCGCCCCACCGCCTCATGCTGAAGATGCGGAACTCAAACAAGCCATCCTGCTTTCCTTAGAGCAAACAGCCGCCGCACAATTATCGCGTGTCCCCGGCGAGCTGCTGGTCGATTCCGCACCCGCTCTCCGCTGGGGATACGCCCTGGTGGCGGTGCTGGCCATTTCCGTGGGTTACCTCATCTTGTCTCCGAAGAATCTTTTCGTTTCAGTTTATCGCGTATTGGTACCCTGGAGCCCGGTCCCCCCAGCAACCCGCGTGAGCTTTGTGAGCGTGGAGCCGGGCAGCATGCAGATCGAGCGAGGCATGCGTCTCGACATCACGACGGAAATCCGGGGGTTGCGGTCCGGAGAACCCGTCGTTCTTCACTATAGCAGTGCCGACGGTACTGCCGTGGACCTCACACAAACGATGAAGCCGGTGCGGGGCAATTATCGCTTTTCCGCCCCCTTGCCTGAGGATCCGCACGGCATTCAAGGAACGCTGTTCTATTGGATTTCGGCAGGGGACGCTCGAACGCCGGCATTTCGAGTCGAAGTCTTGCCTCCGCTGACTCTGAATGCCACGGAAGTGACCCTGCGATTCCCGAGCTATACCGGCGGTTCGGAAAGCACGGTTTATGGCACAGGCGATTTTCGGGCCATTGAGGGAACCGAAGCCACGCTGGTTGTGCAGGCTTCCGAACCACTGCGGGCCGCAAGCATCCGCTTCCCCACCGGACCCACGAAGTCCATCCCCCTAGAACTAATCGATCCTCAAACGGCTCGAGCCACCTTCGTTCTCCAAGTACCGCCTGGTTTTTTCGCACCGATCTATTTCCAAGAATACGAGGTTTCAGGAACAGCTCAGTCGGGCCGCTCCACGCAAGAGCCGGCAAAGTATCGCATCGAAATTCTTCGCGATTTGCCGCCGGAAGTTTCCATTTTGCAGCCGGCTGCAGAGCAGGTGGAAATTTCCCCGGAGGCAGCCCTACCCATTCAAATCCGAGCGGAAGATAGGGATTTCGGGCTGAGTCGCGTCGAAATGCGGATGGCTTTCGAGGGTCGATTTCTCCCCTCGGTACCTATTTACCAAACCCGGGAAGGCAGCGAGGCCCCCCGCCGTTTCGAGCAAACCCTCAGGTTTAATCCCAGCTCCTTAGGCTTAAAGCACGGTGAGCAGGTCACACTTTGCGTTGCTGCCGCAGACAATCGGCAGCCCGAGCCCAATTGGGCGGAATCCGCCCGGTTTAGCGTCCGCATCCGGATGCCCGGGGAGCCCACAGGTCCCGCCACCGCCGATCCCCGCGATGGAAACCTACAACCTGCGCCGAGCTCAGCGGGGCAGCGAGTAATAGCAGCGGCTGACAACCAGTCGGAACCCATGGAAAAACCAACTCAACTTCCGGAATCAACTCCCGCATCCGACTCCCACAAGCAGACGTCCTCGATTGAACGCGAGGACACTTCGCCTCCCGAGGAGCCAGCAGGCCAAAAGGAATACCGGCCGCGAGAATCGCTCGAGCTTTCAGCCGAGCCCCCCTCTCGCGATGGGGAAAGTGCCGGAAACAAAGTGCCTCCCCCTCAAACTTCGGCAATGCAAGGCAGCTCCGCACGCGATGGAGGAGAAACCCCAAGCCGGGCCGAGCAAACAACTCCCTCCTCCTTGCCCTCCGGTCAGCCGGCGAAGGCAACCCCTGCTACTCCCTCAGATGATGCTCACGCAGCCAACTCGCCTGAATCCGCCGGGGGCCAAGCTGCCGGTCCATCGGCAAGTGCTTCTCAGCAGGCAGGTTCCCCCGCCAATCGGTCGACTACCCCCGGAACAAGCGCGGAGGATTCCGCCGAGGCAAGCTCCCCCTCTCAGTCAGGCGTACAACAAGGACTAGAATCGGCGCAACGGCAGACTTCTGCGGCGACCGCCGCCGATGGCTCCGGCTCAGGGAAATCACCGAGCGATCCCTCCCCAGGCGGCGGGAAATCCCGTCGCACCGCGCCTTCCGAAGGGCCCTCGCCGAGCCCCCCCGGAAAGACCGAAGAAACCGGCAATTTAACGGCTTCCGCTTTCAGCTATGATAATGCTCGCTCCAGCTCTGATAATGCTCCCTCCGCCGGCAACCGCCAAGCTTCGCTCGGCGAAACCGCACCGCGGCAGTCACTCCCGGGCGATTCTGCCGAAAGCCCTCCCCCGACCCGCGAGCCCGTCGACGGCATCCTGAACCCCGGCGAGGCCTTTGAAAGAATCCTCGACTATTTGCGTCAGCAAATCAGCGCTTCACGCGAAGCTGCTCAGTCGCTGAATCTCCCGGAGGATTTGGCTCAGGAAGTGTTTGGGCAACTTCCCACCGGTTCAAAAATTCAAAGGGCAGCAGACGATGCCCGCGGAGGGTTGTCTCCTTTTGAAGATCCCTCAGCTCAACCCTCCCCAATAGGCAACGAGCCGCAAGAAGGTGGGAGCCAGCCGGCCCCCTCGGCTTCTGACCCCGGGCAAAAAGGCCCCCGAAATGATCGACCTCAAACCCCCAATCCCTCCCAAAAATCCAACTTGACTGAAAGCTCCATGAAACAGGGAGCTCCGCCGCAGAGCCCCCCGCCGAGCACTCCCGATTTGCAGGAGAAAACTGAACCAACATCTGCTGCACGGGCAGAAACGGGGACTACCCAAGGTGCGGCAACTGATTCCGACAGCACGAACCCGCCTCTTGCGGCATCTAAGCCCGCCCAATCCCCGCCCGGTTCTTCCCCCGATTCGCAAGGGGCTCAATCCCCGCCGACCTCCTCGGGCGATTCTGACCGCGGCAAAGTGGATCCGTCAAAAGAGGGCCAAGTCGATCCGTCAAAAGAGCTACCCGCTGCCGAAGAGCACTCTGCTTCTTTGTCCCCGGCACAACGGCCTCACGAGCCCGCCGGTTCTGCAGTCGCTCCCTCGCCGGCCACTCCAACGCCGGCGCCCTTGCAACCATACCAAAAAGAGGGGCAGCCCCCAGGAGCCAATCAGCCGCCACCACCGGAGGAGCGCTCCAGCGCTCAGGAGGCCCAATCCCCCTCGATTAGCCGGCATCAATCCTCCACCCGGGGCCAGACCGATGGCGATCGCTCCGGTGCCGGTGGGCGCGGAGGAGGTCAGCAAGCCCCACAACCGGGCGCAGGTAGCCCCGGCTCTCACAGCCCGAGCGATATCGGCGGCCAAACAGCCCCTTCGCCGGGCGGATCGGAGCTGGCCCCAAGCCCTTCTGGCACGCTGCCCTCCGCCCTGCAAGCCCAGCCTTCCAGTCCGAAAGGAGCCCCGCAGGCAGGCTCCGGCCCATCTCCCCAGGCTCAAACAACCAGCACAAATCAAGGAGGGGGAGCAAGCCCAAAGGAGGGAGTAGCTAATGAAACCGAAATACGCGAGCCAAACCCCCGTGAATCTACGCCGGAAAATCGAACCGGCAGCGCAGCCGCGGGTAACCCGATGCGCGGTGGAACGGGGAGCTCAGACGGATCTCTTCCTCCAAGTTCTGCCCCCCCCATCTATCAAGGCGATACCCCCAATTTGGAATACGCCGAAAAAGCCACGATGCTCGTCCTGGAATACCTCGCCCACCAGGCGGAGTACTCGGCTGCACCAGACCCAAACCTCTTAAACAACCTGGGCTGGACGGAAGAGGATCTTCGGCGATTTTACCAGTATTGGGCCCGTATGAAGGAAAAAGCCGATCGCACCGCGGACCCAAACTCACCAGAACGCCGCCAGTGGCTCCAAGCTTTGGGGAGCTTAGGGATCCGACCCGGGCACTCGTCGGTTTCCGGCTCCTCGCCTCGTTCTCCGACCGATAGATTACGTCAGGGGAGGTATGTGCCGCCCCCTCCAGAGTGGGCCGATCCGTTCCGAGCGTATCGTAGCAGTATTGCCCGCGAAAAATAGTCCCAGTTTTCCGCTGATTTAGGCTTTTTCCCCTCGTTTAGGCTTTTCCCCCTCGTCCGACATTGCTCCGCCTCCAAAGACTCGGCAATTGAACCCACCCGGACCCTCGAAAACCCCGAGGCGATGCGATTTCCCGTCTCCTGCCGCCCATTCGCATCAAGCAGATCTTTTGCCCCGGATTTTCCCCGATAAGATATTGCAAATCTGCTGCATTAACCGCCGGCTCAGGAGCTTGGAACGATCTTTTTGGCTCCACTCCAAAGGATGAAAAGGAGGCGGCGGACAAGACGGAGGAGAACGAGAAGAAGGAGAAGGACAAGGAGAAGAAGAAACCGCCGGTGGAACGCCTCGGCAACTCATGCCTATGTCACCGGCTTCCCAAAAAAGGAAATCGCTTGAAACTTTTTGCGACTTCAACACCCCACCCCTCCCAGAAGACAAAATTTCGTGTCAAGTGTATCGGTGTTGCCTTCTAAGGGGCACCGTGCCCCGATCCTAGGCGAAATCCAAAAAGAAGGAACAAAGGTGCATTGAACGAGTAGTTTCTTGCTTCAGGTGTTTGTAGCCCCCAAAAAAACACCCTTTGCTTTCTTGGCCTCACCGCAAACGATATCACCACAAAAGATAATTAACGGCCCAACGAGGCTCGATCACCTTTAGATTCTCCCGTTGGCTTCGTGGAGCCTAATTTGGATCTGACATTTTTCAAAACCGAAGAGTACAAGGAGGCCTCCGATGTGGGAACGCATTAAATACTGGGGAATTACTTTCGATGACGTACTGCTGGAACCAGGTCGCAGTGACGTCGTGCCGGCGGAGGTGGATGTTAGCACCTCTCTTACCCGAAACATCCGCTTGAATATCCCGATCATGAGCGCCCCGATGGACACGGTCACCGAAAGCGCGTTAGCAATCGCCCTGGCCCAACACGGGGGCATAGGGGTCATTCACAAAAATATGTCCATCGACGCACAAGTGGAGGAGGTCGAAAAAGTCAAGCGAAGTGCGAACGGCATCATCTTGAATCCTGCGACTTTGCCCCCCGATGCCACGATCGAACATGCTCGGGAACTGATGGACCAACTCAAGGTCTCAGGGATTCCAATCGTTGAAAACAACGGAAAATTAGTAGGGATTATCACCCGCCGCGACCTCCGTTTTTTGGAGGATTGGGACCGAAAGGTCTCTGAAGTGATGACCAAAGAGAACTTAGTCACGGCAACAGGGACTGTAACGCTTGAGGAAGCTGAGAAGATTTTAACGGAAAAAAAAGTCGAGAAACTTTTGCTGGTTGACGAAAATTTTACACTGACCGGACTTATCACCATCAAAGACATCGACAACATGCGGCGGTTTCCGGATGCGTGCAAAGACTCCCTCGGACGCCTCCGGGTCGGAGCCGCCGTCGGTGTGCACGATTACGAAAGGGCCGAGCGACTGATCGCCAGTGGCGTCGATGTGTTGGTCGTCGACAGTGCCCATGGCCATTCCACTAATGTCTTGGAGACGGTACGCCGCATCAAATCCTCGTGGCAAATCGATTTGGTTGCGGGCAACGTGGCGACCGCGGAGGGTTGTCGTGATCTGATTGAAGCTGGGGCCGATGCGGTGAAAGTCGGCATCGGTCCCGGATCGATCTGTACGACTCGGGTGATCTCGGGCGTTGGAGTCCCCCAAATTACCGCAATTATGCAAGCTGCCCAAGTTGCCGAAAAGTACAAGGTAACCGTAGTCGCCGACGGTGGAATCCGCTACTCCGGCGATATCACCAAGGCGATCGCCGCGGGGGCCCATGTCGTGATGATCGGCGGCCTCTTCGCAGGTCTGGAAGAAAGCCCCGGTCAACAAATCCTTTATCAAGGACGAGCCTACAAAATTTACCGAGGCATGGGTTCCTTGGGGGCTATGATCCAGGGCTCGAAAGAGCGCTATCGCCAGGGCCGAACCGACCGGATCGAAAAGCTCGTCCCGGAGGGGGTGGAAGGTCGCGTGCCCTATCGAGGTCCCCTGGGCCCCTTTGTCTTCCAGTTAGTCGGCGGATTAAAGGCCGGAATGGGTTACTGCGGTACCCGAACCATCGAGGAATTGCGTACACGCAGCACATTTATTCAGGTAACAGCTGCCAGCGTCCGCGAAAGTCATCCCCACGATATCGTCATCACGCAGGAAGCTCCCAACTATAGCCAAGAGTTCAGCAGGGCCGAAGATTAATCCCCAAAACGACAAGTCGCACAAAAACAACAGGTCGCATAAGAACACGAGAGAGTGCGTGATTAACTCTCAACCCACGGATGGAGTTGAGTCAATGATCTTCGAGAAAAAGACCAAGGGCTTCCCTTCCGCCATTACCCATGCCGGGATGAAGCAAGTCGCCTCCGTACTCCTCATGTTCACGGCAAGTTACTGGGCTTGCGAAATCGAATCTCCGGCAGGTCCTTGCACCCTTGCGGCGGCTCAAGAAGTCTCGGCCTCCGATCATGCGGCTACTCCGCGACCTGCGCACACCTCGTCGCCCTATGCCCTCGACAAATCGATCGCCCAAGTGGTCCGGGCTGCCATTGCCCAGGAAGCTACCGGGGACCAAAGCTCTGCGACCTCATCACCGGCGGAATTGTGCAGTTACACGGCTGGAAGAAACGGCCATCGCCTGCGATGGATGCCCCCCACCACGGGCAACTCTGATCTGTCCCAGAGAAGTATTTCCCCCGGAAGCTCCGCGCCGGCAGATTCCCCCAAATCAAGCCCGCCTCGCCATAAAATAGTCACCGCCTCGAGCCGGTCCCGATCTGCGAGTACCGTGGTAGAATCCCCCTTGGCAGGAACCACCCCGGCGGACCAGGAAAAGCTCCAGGATCGCTCGGCACCGCGGCACATTCCGCTCGATTCACCGCGTCAAGCCACGCCCTTACCGCACCTGGATTCAGGGCTGATTCAACTGATGGGCACTGACCCGTTTGACGATCCTTTTTCCGACCGACAGGCTGGCCATACCCAAGCCCCCCTTTCCCAAGAAGCCCCAAGAAGCCTTGCGGAGGATCCCGGTTATGCCACGCCCGGTAGTGGTCCGCCCCCCTCTCCAATTGCTCAGCAGCCCACTACCCCCTTGCAACCTACTACCCCATTGCAACCCAACGAAGAACGGACCCTAGAGGAACGTCTGGCAAAAGGCCCGGAACTTGGTCCGGAAGTGTGCCCGGAGCCGGCTGGTCCTCAGAACCCATTGCCCCAGAATCTGACGCCGATCAACCAACTCGGTCACCGCATTGCCACTACCGAAGGTCGGCTCCCGCGGCCTTGTCCAATCAGTAGCGAGGAGTACACCGCTCCGATAACTCGGGGATGGCAGCCGGTGACTTTCACCTGGAAGGCCTCGGCTTTGTGTCACAGACCGGCTTATTTCGAGCAAGTTCACCTGGAGCGCTACGGCCACTCGGTGGGGCCGCTGCTCCAGCCTGTGGTTTCCGGCGCCCATTTCCTGGTCAGTGTACCTCTACTCCCCTATAACATGGGGCTGTACCCGCCGAATGAATGCCTGTACACCTTGGGCTATTATCGGCCGGGTAGCTGCGCACCCTACATGCTGGATCCCTTGCCGATCACCCTGCGTGCCATCCTGTACGAGGCGGGTGCTTGGACCGGGGCCGTGTTCGTAATCCCGTAAAAGGCATCATCCCGGAGAAGGCATTTCCGCATTTCGTAAAAGATACTACGGCGGTTTTCGGCGGGACCAATCCACCCATTACTAGCCGCAGTCCATGGAATTTCCCAATCCGGGGCACTGCCCCCCATCACAAAGCCCCTGACTGCGCGCCGGACAGGCCGCAGGCAGTGAGTGGCTTGAATGGGCCGCCACTAAGCTGAGCAACTTCTCCAAGTCTTCCCCCCCGCATCGCGGACAATGGGGCTTCTCCTGCCCCCGAAGAAGAAGCTCAAATTTTTCGCCGCAATTATGACAATGATACTCGTAGATGGGCATGGCGCTCCCTAAGCCCTCCAACGAAACGAATTCTTGTTCTTAGTTTCTCTCTTCCGCTCTACCAATTGCCTTACGAACTTTGCCTTATGAACTCATCTATCAATTGCTTTAATTGCTTTACGAACACAACCTTCATATTCACACGATGATCCGTCGGCGAAGCCAATGAAAAAGCCCCTTTTACACATAGCTTTTTAGGGCGTCTCTCAAGCGGGGAATAATTCCCAGTTTTAAAAGCCGCCATCGGACGCACCCCCGGCCGTCACATCGTCCCTATAACCCCCAGTATGTGTATGTTACACGGATAATACTAACCCGCGAATATACAAGACGGATGCTACCGAGCATAATCCGCAAGCTGATAGGCAAATCTGCTCATCGGCATTTGACTAGATCTGGTTCCTTGCCTTATTTCTTTCCAAATGTTATTCCTTTCCGAATCTTATTCCTTTCCACATCTTGTTCCTTTCCAAATCTTACTCCTTTCCAATACATTAAGAACTTTCCAATACACCAAGAGATCGAAAAATAGCATTCATTTCTCAGAAGCGAAGACATTTCTTTACCCACTATTATGATTGAGAAAATTCCGACTTTAACCCGCGAACTAGCTCGCCAGCTTGACGAGCGAGCCACGGCCGAGTTCGGTATCCCCTCCATCGTGCTCATGGAAAATGCCGGCCGCGGCACGGCTGATGTCTTAAGCCGCCTCGGAATTCCCGGAAAGGTTTTGATTTGTTGTGGTCGCGGCAATAACGGCGGCGACGGTTACGTCCTGGCCCGCCACCTTGATCTCAGGGGCTATCCGGTCACCGTGGCCCTTTGGGCCAAACCGACCGACCTTTCAGGCGACGCAGCCATCAACTTTGGGATTCTCGAAAAATCCGATATCCCGATCCGAGATTTCGCAACAAACCCCGATTTTTGCGAATTCGAGGAACTAGTTGCAAGCTCATCCTGGGTAGTCGATGCCCTTTTAGGAACCGGTTCACGCGGCGAGCCTCGGCCCCCTCTGGATCGTGTGATCCAGATCCTAAATCAAGTCGCAACCCCAAAACTCGCGCTGGATTTGCCCAGCGGCTTAGATTGCGATACCGGCGAGCCTGCTAAGTTTACCATCCGGGCCAATCACACTTGCACTTTCGCGGCCATGAAGCGAGGATTTCTCAACAAAAAAGCGGAAGCCTTCACCGGGAAAATTCACGTGGTCGATATCGGCACCCCCCGGAAGCTACTCGAAGAGATTTTGGCCGCCGCTTCAGACTGACCCGGTCATCTCGACGGGCCAAAGTTAAACTCGTTTATGTATTGTTTATGTGTTTTCGTGCCCGAGACACTAGAATCTACAGATTCTTTTGTTCGTTGATGATATTTAGTGAGAAGAAGAGTTCACTGCACTCTCCCTGACCCGGGAGTTTTTAAGGAGAGACGAAAAAAGGGGCAGGGGACAAGAAAAAATCCGCGTAAAAACAAAAAAAACGAGATGAAACCGTTTTACAAAGATTGGCCAAGCCCCGCAGGGAGACAGTTGCCAAAAAATTATCCGCCGCAAGCGCGACTGGACCTGCCTCGGCAGCCGCAAAAAGAGAAGGGGATCGTTGTTCGGGCACTTAGACCCGCCCGTCCGGTTGCAGCATGGCTGCCTCGGTAATTCCCCACAAAGACGGCGTCAATTATTGCCGCACAGAAACTTGGGGAAGCTCCTCCGTATCGCGAGGCGGAAAGCGCTTATCCGAATTTGCCCTATTTTGGACCCGGGGTCGCCCCGAACCCAGTACGATTCTTGAAATCTCTACCAAATATCTGTAAATAGGCCAAAAACAGGCATGAGGCAGCCACGCCCACCGGGTCCAAGACTCCTGATAATCCTACCTATATTTCCCAATTGATCCATTTTCACTGTTGCTTATTGAACTTGCAATTTTCCCTTTTTCCCACCGTCTCCACGCACGGTGAATTCGGCCTCACGCAAGGTCGGAATTCTGGAAGGGGTAACCACCGTCTCCACGCACGGTGAATTCGGCTCATCCTCGGAATAGATCGAGTAGCGGAAAATTCCCCGCAAAAGCCGGCCCAGTTTCAAACCCAAGCCACTGCTCCACTAAAGTCGCCAAAACAGAACGAAAGTCCGTATGATGCCGTAAGCCACCTTGGTCCAAATTACTCAAACTGGGGTGTTTGCCGAAAATGCCACTACGCACCCTTCCCCCCACCAGAAATAGCGATTGTGCCGCCCCGTGATCAGTCCCATGGCGGCCGTTTTCTTGAAGCGTGCGGCCAAACTCGGAGAAAGTCACCACGACGACCCGCTCGCTTAACCGGTGGCGATCCAGCTCCCGGAAGAAGCCGGCAATGGATTCCGATAGCTCCTCCAAAAGGCTACAATGATTTCCTAATTGATTGGCATGGTTATCAAAGCCGCCCGGCTCCACCCCACCCAAATCCGTGTAGAATATCCGTACACCGATGTCGGCCTTGATCAGCGTGGAGATCAAGCCGAGGCGACGTGCCAATTCAAATCGGGTATCCCTTAGGGGCGGCCCAGCCGGCGCGAAGTGCTCATCCAAAGCCGCCTGCACTTTCTGACCAAGACGCAACCCGGCCGCTGTACTACGCCTTACAGCATCCCACCAGGGATTATTCGCGACCTTCGACCCGCCAAAACTAGTCAAAAAACGCTCAACCAAACGCCGATCGACCCCCGGCGGCAAGACCAAATCTTGTGCCCGTTGGATACGAGGCACAAAGGAAAGTTCCCCAGTAAGAGCCAGGGGCAGGGGCATCGACCCAACGAAAATCGCCGGAAGAAGCTCCACTTTCTCCGAGAAATGACGATCCAAAATCCGCCCGACCCAGCCGGTTTGCGCGGCTTGATCCTCCGGCCGCCCCGTTTGCCAGTCGTGCATCGCGCGGCCGTGATCGCGGTTAGAGTTCGGATAACCCACCCCTTGCACAATTGCCACACGACCTTGGGCAAAAAGTTCTGCCAACGCCGTCATCCGCCGATGCAAGCCAAGGTAATCATCGATTTTCAACACGTCCTTTGCCACCGCACGGAGCACAGGCCGGGCCCGGTGGTACGAATCATCGGCGTAGGGCACCAGGGTATTCAGGGTATCGTTACCGCCGGTAAGCTGAATGACCACGAGCACCGTTTGGTCCGAACTTTGCTGCAAATCCCCAGTCACCGCTTGCAGCGCAGGTAGATACGGAATCCCCGCGGTCAACCAAACGGAAGAACCCCCGATTAAAAACCGGAATGCCGTCCGCCGGCTAAAGGCCTCCCCAAAGCTACCGATCAATTCATCGGACATCAGCATTACCCTCGACTTTGTATTCTGAAGGCTTGCCCCGCACTTGCACACAGTCTTCAGGATTTACCTGCAATCTTGAGGATTTACCTCCAATCTCGACCAAGCAACACTCGCTAACCGGCGCCACCATTACCGCAGCGAAATCTTATCGGCTCCGCATTACACGCCCTTTTAATCGCAAGAATCAACCTCGGTCATGCCCCTGCACTCACCCCTCCAATGAGCCACCTCCGTCTTAGGTATCTCGCACTCAACCCAATGCCAAGCCTACGCCAAATGAAATTCGGGAAGGCACGTCAAGCGCACGGCAAACTGCCGCAGCGCTGAACTGCGATCTTCCGCCGTGCCCATTGGCATTCGTTCCATTTCAGCTTTCAACATGCCGCGCGATTCGTCGCTCAAATCATCTTGTAACACAAGCGAAACGAACCATCGACACGCCCCCGGGCCATCCTCGGCACCGTTACGCCGGGCCACTTCCCACGGATCGATGCGTTGATAACGTCCCTGCTCGGCAAAAAAGGCCGACGCCCATTCCAAGCGTTGCAATTGGCTTGCCGGATGAAGCCACGCCATTCCTTGAGCCCAACCGGCTACCGTAGGCGGATGACTCAAATCCTGGCCCAACTCCGCCAAATCCTGTGCTAATACCGTGGTGGGAACGAGCGACTCCATCCCCCGGATAAGTCCGAGAACCATGTCTACAGGGCTTTTCACTTTTCGTCGGTAAGATAGATCCGAAAAGAAAAGATTCGATCGAACCATGGTGGAAACCAGCCTGCCGATATCCCGATCTTTCCCGAACTGGTTGACTAACGGCTCCAGGAGCGACTGCGAGGGGGGATCATCGGCAATAAACCACCGGTAGAGTTTTCCCACTATGTATCGATGAGTGGCCGCCTGGGAAACAACGAGCTCCAACACATCCCGCGCGGCGAATGGTCCTTCACGACCAAAAAGCTTTTTCGGACCCGGATCATGCTCCCCTGGGATGAAGCGGACTCGAAAATTCAGGACAAACCAACCGGTCCATGCCCGCGCTACTTCGCCAATTTCCTCCGATTGAGCCACGGCCGGCCCTAAACAGAATTGCTCCAGGAACGTCCTTCCCCAGGCCAGATTGGGCTGTGCCCGTCGATTGGCCTCGGCTCCGGCACTCAGGAGCACGACCGGATGCTCCGTCAGCACGGCCAAAAGCGTGTCAAAGCCCCCCAAAGCATGTTGCCGCAATAGGCTCAAATACCCGGCAAATAGCCGTGGGTTCTTGGCCCGCAGGGCCGATGCCGCAAAATGATGATGCCAAAAAAGGGTCATCTTTTCCAAAAAGGGGAAAGGCGTCTCGAGCATTCGCCTCAGCCACCAGGCGGCAATTCTCTCGGGTGAATCAGCCTGACCGGCAGAGGTACTCAATTCGTCGAATTGGGCATTGAACTCCGCAAGCCCTTTCGGTTCAGACAGCAACCGATCCAACGTCGCTTGCGGCCCCCGACGAAGACTTTCTTGCAGCTCCGCCCATCGGGCTCCAAACCCAAGCCGCCGATATAAATGCCCCGCCCGCGCCAAAGTCCAGGGACAGCTCTCGCTCGGTCGATACGCTCTCCAAGCCCAATCGGGATCCGGTTCGAACCCCGAGCCGGCTGCCCGGGCCCCGAAGCTGGCGGAAGCACGCCCCGCCAAATGCCCACCTAAGTCTTCCCACGGCATGATGATCACGCTCCCGAGCCCACGATCGGCCCGTAAAAACCGCATTAAAGAATCCAAATCAGCCGCGATTCATTCCGGCTTCCTGCGCTTCTTATTTGCCGCTACTACACGATGAAACAGCACCCGCCGCAGCGCCCCATCCACTTTAAATCAACTTAAATCAACAATCCGACCGCATCCGTACGCCCCATCGAGGGGGGCCGCCCAGAGGCGGGAGCTTCCGCCCGCGTTGAATCAGCAAGGACGCTCCATGCATACAGCTTCTAGGGGGGATAAACCAAATAGACATCACCTCCGACCGTACGAGGCGAAAGATTTCACGCAACAAAAACAACTTGCACCCCCTAAAAGCCCCCTCTGAGTTTCAGGCGGCAATTCCCGAAACAAGACACTTGCATGATTGGTCAAAGGCGAGCTATCTTGCGCGATACTTCGCCCGTGCCGACGACGAGCGCCCCGAGTTCTCTCGCCGTCATCTGTTTTATATGAGTTTCACAGAGTTTCACACAAGTTTCACGAGTTTGACGCACGGTTGTCGCAGCCAGAACCTTCGGGTAATCTTCCCCTTGTGTTTGCTGCGATCTTCGGGGATTCCTCACGATCCTTGTCCAACGATAAACCTCGAAGTCGGTTCTACGGTTCTACCGTTAAGGACTCAAAGCGATTTTCATCTCGGCGATGGGGGAGCCGTCTTGCGCCCCGAGTTCGAGAGTAGCCCCCTTAAATAGACTAATGAGGGCCAGGAGCAGGCCGACTTCCGCCTCCGCTTGGTCTCGCGAATGACCTTTTTCTACCATATTCTGTCGAATGAGCGATTCGCGATTCGCCTGCAAAATTTGATGCAATCCTTCGCCATCCATCTCGACTATGGTGTGAACGCCCTGGATAGGCTCAACATCCTTTTGCGATTCTTCCCGAACCGCATCGATAAGTTGCCGAGCCAAAGCTTCGGTGGAGCTCATGATCAAATACGCCCCACAACAAACTAGTGTAGGACTGAAATTGAACCGCACATCCAAATTCTGTCGATCCTCCACATCGGCTGCCGAAAACGCCGCCACCGTGTATCGGACGCCGGCATGCTCAGCCCGATCCAAAAGCAGACCCGGTTGGGCCTGCTGACCGCGTGTAAAATTGATTAATCCCAATGCTTTCTGCCACGCCTCCTCCATGATCACGGCAAATTTCTCCGGATGTCGCATGCGAAAGACCAGGGCGAAAGCCGGAATTTGGATGGTGGGCGTGCCGACCTCGGGATCATAGGTTTGCTGGGCAACCACGAGGCGGATTTCCGAGGATAAATGTGGCAACACTTCCTCGCTGAAATGCCGGCCCGTGAAAAAGATCCCCATCATATTCTCGAAAAATATGAGCCCACTAGTGCGATCCGGAAACAATTCATCTTTACCCCGATAGAACTTCGCCAAATCTCTGGAGAGGCTAAACGCCGCCAATCGCCCCGGCACTTGAAGATTCGGCAGGGCACCACGAGCATCCCCCCCTAAAGCAAATGAAGCAAAATGATCCGGCTCCGGCAGCCGGCCGTCCGTTCGCACCTGCACGGTGATCGTTCGTCCTTCTACAGTTAGCCCTACTGCCAACCAAGACGCAGAGGTAATCGCCTCCGGGAGCTCCGCCGCCAAAAGCACACCCAAGGGGTTCTCAGGGTCTCGCAACAGTTTGGCCGGCCTCGGAAGTTCCTTGATTTGCGCCAAATTCACGCACATGGTGGCAACGCTTGCCTCGCTTGTAGCCTGTCGCGCAGCTTGAAACCACTTAGCCTTGGCGAGGCAATCCGCGGATTTATCGGCCCGCCGGTCGACCAGCTCCTTCACCCAATCCCCATTGTTCGATACCACAAGCCTTCGGCCAATCAGGGCGTGGACCTCCTCTCCGCCACTGAAAGTCCAGCCGGTTACCCCTCGATAAACTTTTGACGCCACCCGATCTGGATCCCCGCGCCGCCGGGCCTCATCTCGAGCGTGCTCCAGAAGAATCTGATGAAGTTTGTTGAGAAGTCCCGCGTCATCACAATCCACAATGATCATGGCCCGCCCCTTCGGACCCAAAGCAATCGTCACCTCGTCGCCCGCTAAGGTTCGGAGGGCACTCTCCCAATCCGTGGCCAGCCGCATCTCGATGTATCTGACGATACCCACGAACTGGTTAAACTGCGGTGATTCCAGGAGACCGCGAATCTCGGGAATTTCCTTCAGATCTTCATGCCAAGCCGGATCCAAAAGCACATCTAAGACCGCCTTAGGCTCCTCGACTTTCAACACCACCAAGGTGTCCTGGCCTAACCACTCTTCAATTGGGGGCAAAGGTTCCGACTGAGACGCCAGGACGAACACCGGAAGGGCAATTGCAGTAACGACTAAAGCAAATCTACCAAACATGACCAAACCCCTTCGCCGCAAAGTTTTGACTTCAAAGCCTATCATCATAGTCACCTTTTCACCTTAAAACCCTACCGAGATGATCAACCCTTTAGCCGGAACCCACGAAGCCCGACGATCTAACAAGCCGTTTAGATAGCCTCCACAAGATCGGTTAACCTCGAAAGCCGCTCCCACCTGTTATTTCGTATTCAAACGTGAAATATTGGGAAATGGGATCCCCCAAATCTCCCACCTTTTAATAGGTTTTTGGGGATGTCCCACCCGCCGTTAGGTCCCGATAACGAAATCGGTGCCAATAACTGGCGTTGAATTTGCCGCCAAACCACCGCGCAATCAGACCGCTGAAAGGGAACATCGGGCATTTCTTTCCACCCCGAGGGGACCAAAGTACCAGGCAATGCCCGGGACGACGCCAACGTAATTAAACTCGTCCAAGTGCAGACCTGTCGGCACCTTGCGGATAATTGCAGATTCGTCAGTATTTGGCGGATCGTTCCTTCACAAACTCAGTGTAATCCCCCGGAACCAGCTTCACGGGAGGGCACTAGGATTTGGAAGAACTCATCCGCGGCATTCGTCACCAAAATCCGGCAGATTTGTCGATTTATTATCCTCCTGTTATTACCCTCCTAATTTCTTAATTCCTTCTTAATTCCCCGAATTTCTCAATTTCTCGGTTCGCCAATTTTCCGATTCTTCGCTGTTCTCTCAATTCGCCGACCTTTCGGATTCGCTCTTTTGTTGATTCACCGACTTCTTAGTTCGTTCTCAATTCGGCCTCAATTCGGCATATCCCCAAACACCATTCCCGCCTTACCTATCGGGCCAAATCGTGCCAAAAAGCCGGGGTGACCGGTCGAAGAATCGCAACCACATTTGTCCCATTCGAGCCCCACAAATACCTGCCTAAAGCATTGACTTGCATGACATCCCTCAATACTCCGAATCAAAGCTCACAAAAACACCAATCTTAATGACCTTTCCCTCAAGTTTGAGTCTCCAGCACCAAGGAGGATCCTGTGGGGTTTAATGTCCCAGGGAGTAGAACCGCGAGAAAGTGTGAGTTGTTTCGTCGAATTCCGACGGCTCCCACTGAAGCAATTAGAACTTGGGTCTTGCCATGGGACACTTGATTCCAACCCCGCTCAACGGGTAATCTGAACATAAAGTGGGAAGCCTGTGAGCCGGCCTTGAGGTTGCCCAGGATCGCCGGACTGTTGGCATCCGACCAACATACAAGCCGGTTAACGTCTGCTGGAATACTCGAAGATCAAGATAAGGAGTACTCACATATCAAGATTTTGACTGGCTTAACAAAGTTTGGCCCTTTTGCTGAAAAATTTGCAGAAAAAACATTGCGACGATTGGGAGGGGGATGGTCTCGCCCGAGCCAAATGGGTCAGGGGAATTCTCGTTCGGGGGAAAGTCGGACCGCACAATGGATGGAATGGGGGAGGTCGTCCGAATGCCAACCGTACTAATCGTCGACGATTCGCTCACCGATCGCCGCTTGATCTGCGATCTTCTTCGGCGGCAATCCGATTGGAAAATCGAACAAGCCGCTAGCGGAATGGAGGCCCTGGCAAGACTTCAGCACGCCAAGCCTGACGTCCTGGTCACCGATCTGCAAATGCCGGAAATGGATGGCTTGGAACTGCTCAGCGCCATTCAGCGACATCATTTCGATCTGCCGGTGATCCTAATTACGGCTTATGGAAGCGAAGCCTTGGCCGCCGAGGCGCTGAAACGGGGGGCCGCTAGCTACGTCCCGAAGACGCAGGTGGCGTTCAAGCTGCTGGACACGATGGAAGAAGTGCTTGCGCGTGCCAGGGCTGGCCGAATCCAGCAGCACTTGTTGCAGTGCTTGGCCCGCGTTGAATTCACCTTCTTCTTGGAAAACGACCCCACGTTGATCGACCCGCTAATTGACCTTGTTCAGCAGATGGTTACTGCCGTGAACTTGTGCGGGTTCAATGGCCGTTTACAAATCGGGGTGGCTTTGAAAGAGGCCCTTCGTAATGCCCTCCTTCACGGCAACCTCGAGATCGGTTCCCTCATGAAATTACGCTCGTGGGACAAGTTGTTCCAAGATAAAGACTATAGCCTCATCGAAGAGCGGCGACACCAACCGCCGTATTGTCACCGGAAAATCTTTGTGGATGTGCGCATCACGGCAGATGAAGCCCGATTCATCGTCCGCGACGAAGGGCCCGGCTTTGATGTCTCGACCATTCCACGGCGGGATGATCCCTGGGCCACTGATTGGGAAGGGGGCCGCGGGCTTGCGCTCATGCGGAGTTTCATGGACGAAGTAACTTTTAATGCGAAAGGCAACGAGGTCTACATGGTCAAACGCCGCGAACAAAACGGCAACGGAGCGCGGTCAAGTCCTTCCTCCTCATCTTAGTGGATATCCAGATCCTTGTGAGCCATCCAAAACGATTTGGTTTGGCCGATTGGCCGCCGCCGGCCCGTTAAGTTCCTAAAAGCAGCCTCGACTTGTTTCGGGAAACCACAGCCTTAAGAGTTTTCCTCCGCCTGATCTAAGCCGCTTCGCGCTTCGCCAAAAAATTTGATCTCCTCCCGGGGACCGGGCTTGTGCAAGTTCTGTATGGACTAAACGCGGAAAGCCATTGCCATCCGACCCAGCACTCCACAGGTCATCTTCGACGCATGCCCCCTAGTCCCGGCGATCAGTTCGGCCGAAATGGCCCTTAGACCGAACCACAGCGCGGCGGAATAGCCTATATTTTCTGAAGTCTGGCATATTCTCCCCGGTGCACCTCTTTACGCCTCCACGAGCCATTCCTCTCAAAAACGGCGGGGATTTCCGGCAAAAACCTTGCGGCGATACCGCCTCTACCGCTCCGATCCTTAATCCGATCTTTAAGGCGGTGTTAAAATGGAGATAATAGGCAATAAAAACGAGCAAAAACAAATTTGATAAGGAGTCCCTAGGATACTCCAATTCGCCCAAATCCATTAGTTTGAGTTTCACGCTCATTTTTGGCCTGGCGACGGAAAACGGTGGCGAAAAACTTCGCACCCGCTAGCAAAACCGCCACCTGGGCAATCGACCTTTGTATTGAGAAGTGTGCCTTCAGCAATCTCGCTGCCATTTCGCGGTGTCGGAAGATTGAGAGACGGAACTTATTGAGCACCTTCGGCAAACTCAGCAGGTGAAAGTCCGCCTGACGTAACCCTGTCCTTGGGATATCTCCGGTTCGTTGACTCAATGTGGGGGGAGTAGGATCGATGATTGCACGTGGATTCAATCGCTGTCTCGGTTTACCCACTGGGTTCGCGCTACTGCTTTGGGTGCTATTCCCGTCTGTCGGGGCATCACAATTCCGCCCCAAAGAACAGACCAAAGGCCCGGAATTGGGCGAGTTGGTCACCCAACGTTGGCAGGCCGGGGTTATTGTTCGTGCTGCCGGGGGACCATGCACAGGGATCCTCGCCACCGTTCCTTTGCCGGTCGATTGGCGCGAGCAACAAGTAACCATGTTGGAAGAAGACTTCTCGCCCGGCGTCAAAGTTTCCTATCAAATGGTGGAAGGTACGGTAAAACTGATGGTGGTGGAGATTGCCCATTTGGGCTTCAGGGAAGAAGCGAAGGCTCTGATAACCCACGAGGTCCGTCGTCACAAGCTTTTGCCCCCCAAGGATAGCGCAAGCTTCCTTTGGCCGGAGAAGCGCAAGCTCCCCCGCGACGTCCTGCCGTACCTTGGGCCTAGCCCGTTCATCGAAAGCAATAGCCCCAAAATCCAAGCCGCGGCTCGTCAAGTCATTTCCGAGCCGCCTTCGGCTTGGCAAAAAGTGGAAGCGATCTACGACTGGGTCCGGGAGAAGATCCGCTACGAAGATGGCCCTCAAAAGGGGGCCCTTGCGGCTTTGAACGACGGCACGGGCGACTGCGAGGAAATGACGGCCCTCTTTATCGCGATGTGCCGAGCCGTAGGGGTGCCGGCTCGCACCGTGTGGGTCCCGGGCCACGCCTACGCCGAGTTCTACCTTATCGACGGCGAAGGGGATGGTTATTGGTTCCCCTGCCAGCTTTCAGGGGCGCGGGAATTCGGCGGAATTTCTGAGAATCGTCCCATTCTTCAAAAAGGGGATAATTTCCGCTCGCTGGTTGACCGCCGCGAAAGGAAGCGATACTTGGCGGAGACCCTCCGCGGCGAAGGAGGCCGGCCAGAAGTTGAATTTGTGCGTCGGCTTTTGCCGCAATAAGCGAGATCTATCGTCGTGCGTCTTCTCTTAACAAAACCGATGGGTAAAAGGCTCTCTTCGGGCAGCATCATGCGACGCTGGCCGACTTCCGTAAAGATTCGCAATCTACCCGGGCAGCAAGCCAACAAAACTTGCACTCATCCGAAAAGCCATCAGCTTCGTGCCGGTAAATAAAGGCGAACGTTCAGTATACCTATGTACAGATAACCGCATGAACTGAAGAACCTTGTTAGCGAGCATTCCTGCACCCCGCCTTCCCCGCGGCGTTCGCACAAGCTTGAACAAGACAGCCGAATATGATTCACTCGGCCGGGGAGACCTTTCAATCCTGTAAAAGCAGAGGCTGACAGGAAAGGTTTCTACAGGGAAGGTTCTAGCTCAGTCCCCGGCCAATAGAGGCAACTGCCGCAGCCGCCGCTGGATCAAAGGGCCTTGCCGCCGCAAGTAAAGATGCCCAATCGAAGAATGCATCCAACCCAGCGAGCACGCATCCATTTGAGGAACGGGCAAAAAATCTCTGGGAAACACGGGCAAAAAATCTTCGGGAAACATGGAGCCCCTGAATCCCCCGAGTTCAAGCGCGTGTGTGCGTCAGTTTTGTAGGTAGGCGTTTTGGGGTGGCGGGTGCCAGAAGCTGTCCCAGCAGGAGCGTTCACT
>CAKZMM010000106.1 GCA_937128505.1 uncultured Thermogutta sp. | reverse complement strand
TGTTCGATGAAAGAAAAGTCGCTCACGATGATGGAATTCAAGTAGGGCTTTTTCAGCAGCCGGTTAGTTTTCTCTAAAACCTGCCTTTTAATCAAGGCCAACCCCGTGTCTGTTAGATCGGCCAACTGAGCGCTACGGACACTACTGATCACAATATCACGAAAACGGTGGTTATTAGCCGCAAAAATCATGTCGAATTCTTCTTTCTTATCAGATTCGATTACCCCATATAAGTGAAAGTCGATCCTCAAAGTAGTGTTTGTTGTCGGCTGGTAGGAGGTGACGCTAAACTCTCCCAAGTTCACTTCGATACCCGTCTGGGCGTCAGGCTCGGGGGCCGAGTCGTTTCCTTCGCCTGATTTTTGCACAATGTTTGAAGCGACAGACTCCAAATCCGCGTTCGGCACTAGTGGCGGCGCGACCGGAATCAGGAGATAGGCAGCCCCGCACTCTAAAATCACTACCAAGAGCAGAAAACAAAGGATTGCCAACCGCCGAAACCCGACCCCTGTTGCCGGTTTGCGAGCTTCGACGGGGGGGATGTTCTGATCTGATTTCTCAATTTGTTCCGTTTTTTCGGTTATTGCTTTCGCCATAGAGCGCGCTACCTACTCCTGCCAGTGCCTTCCGGTTTACGTGACCACTTGTTACCTATCCGTTTTACCAGCGTTGAAAGTTCGTGGCCCACCCGTAACCCAGGCTCTGGTTGCTTGAGAATTCCGATTTTCGGTGCCAACGGGCGATCAAAGAATGCTTCTGGCTTTAACCCTTTGTCGAACATCAGTTTGTGCGTAAAAACTATCGTGATTTAGCTCCGGGTTTGTTTTGCGAGAATGAGGGGCACATTTTTCCGGTAAAACCGATTAAATCCCCAAAAACCGATTAAAACAGAACGATGTCCCTCAAACCGGCGAAAATCGAAACGAAATCGACTTGGGTTTAAAACGAATCGGAGTTAAGCGGAGGCATTTTGGGACCGGTAGCAGGATCACATTACCCGTTTTTGGCCAGCCTGATACCGCCCGATCTTTGATACAGGATTTCTCCTCTCAGAAGAGTTTAGCTTAAGGGATAGCCTCAGAGTTCAGCTTGAGAGATAGCTTTTAGCGGACTTAACGCCTTGATTCGCCGTCCGAGGCTTACTTCTCTCAATGCAGATAGATGCCCTGCCCACAATGGCCCCAGATGCCCTCACGCGATTCTTGAAATCAACCACCCGTTTTTGGGCCTGGGTCTACCGGCGAAGACGAAGTTTGCGGACAAGTTCGTTATGCCGGGGGGAGGAGCTTCGGGTTTTGCAGGCCAGCTTTAAGAAAGAACGGAAGATGGCGGACCGGAAGCCAGATATGAGAAAAGCTTCGTGCGTATTGGCCGAGAATTTCCAATCGGGAACATATTCACCGTGGATTCCCGATCGGGAACCCAACACCCTAGGCCCGGAACCAATCCGTTGGGCAAAGAAGGCGTACCCCTGCCATAATCTCGAGAGTCCTTTCTTGGCGGGAGGAATTGACAAGCTTCAAACCGCATACCCGGCGGATGCCCGACCAATTTGAAATAAGTCGGCAAAGGAAGACCGCCTCCATACCGTGAAAAGCCCTCCAATCGCGGGCTATGCATCCTCAGGTAGCAAGTGTTCGGCCGGAATGGTTCGCAAAACCTCCTCCATGCTCGTAATGCCCTGAGCAACCTTCAAGAGTGCGGCACGCCGCAAGTCGAGCATACCCAGACGATTGGCCGCCTGCCGGATCTCCCGCAGCGATCGTCGCTCATGGATCAAAACCCGCAATTCCCGCGTAACTCGGAGGATTTCGGCCACACCCGTGCGCCCCACAAATCCCTCAAAGTGACACTCAGGACAACCTTTGGCGGAGTAGATTTTGTCTCCTTGATCCGGTTCGAGCCATCGCCGTACCTCATCGAAAGTTTGCGTCGCGCCGGCCAAATCGTAGGCCACTTTGCAATGGTCACACAATCTGCGAACCAAACGCTGGGAAAGGGCGCCGAGCATACAAGTCGCCAAGAAATGCGGATTCACTCCGAGGGCAAGCATAGTGTTGATGGCCCCCGCCGCTACCGGCGCGTGAAGCGTGGCAAACACCAGATGCCCACTGTTGGCAGCATGTACGGCTGTTTCGGCCGTTACCGGGTCGCGAATTTCCCCGATCATAATGACATCCGGGGACTGGCGCAACACGCTCCGCAAAAGCTCCGGGAAGTCCAAGTCGATTTTCGGCCGCACCTCCGACTGCCGGACACCGGGCATAACGAATTCCACCGGGTCCTCGATCGTGTTGATCTTCTTTGCCCCATCATTGAGGAAATGGAGGCACGCGTAGAGGGTCGTTGTCTTTCCCGCACCGGCCGGTCCGGTCACCAGCATCAAACCCGCGGGGGAATTGAGCATGCTGATGAGGTCGTCCACGACCCGTTTGTGGAAGCCCAGGTTATTGAGCTCCAATAGGCCCGCTTCGCATTCGAGCAGCCGGATGGCCATGTCTTCGCCCCACAAAGTGGGGATCGTATTGATGCGGAGATCGATCTTACGACCGTTCTCCACATTGCATACCCACCGGCCATCCAACGGCCGCAATCGCTGATCGAGGGCCATGCCCGCCATCGCTTTGATGTGGTTGATGTACCGAGCGATGTCCGCCCGGCTCACCACGGCCACCGGCTTAATGATTCCTAGGTGTCGGACGGAGACCGTACCACTTTGTTCCTCGGTGTTGAGGAACAAATCGCTGGCCCGCAGTCGGGCGGCGTAACTAATGAGCCGTAGCACCGACTGCTCGGCGTCCAGTCCACTGAGATTGACGGCTTCTAGCGGTTTGAATTGCTCGGGCGAGATCATGAGGCTGCTTTCCGCACCAACTCCAAAGCCGCCGACTCATCGTCGGCCACATTCAAAACGAGGTCCAGCCGCATCATGCGGATCGTCTCTTTGACACTGGGAGCCAGAGAATGAAGTAGTAGTTGCCCCCCGGCTTCACAAAAGCGCTTGTGACAAACCAACAACCAACTAAGGCCGCTGGAGTCGATATAGTCGCTCTCCGATAGGTCGAGCAGAACTGAGTTCTTGTAAACGTCTTGACCAGCGACCCGCGCAAGCGGATCCGGATCCGAGACGGAATCGGTCCGCACCACTCGCCCTATCAGTCGAATTCGCACGAGATCCCCACCCGCGGAGACAAGTTCTAATTCCATGGCGGCCGAACCTTTGACCCGCTTACCCACCGATCGAGCCAAAAACTTCGCTGTTTAGGCGGTATTATCACATATAGCAAGCTTTCCACCAAGTCCCCAGGTATTTCAGGCGACCCCTTTCGCAACCACCGGTCAATCCAAACCAAATTGCTTTAATTTCTTATGAAGGGTATTACGGTTAATGCCCAGGATGTTCGCCGCTTTTAATTGAACTTGATCGCAGCTCGCCAAAACCTGTGAGATAAGTTCCCTCTCCACCCGTTCCACGATGCTCGCATAGAGCCGCCCATTTGATGGCTTTAGCCGCAACGCCTGACGCACGAAATCCTGGGTCAAACGGTCGATATCCTGCGGTCGGCCAAACCCGATGCTCGGCGGTTTTCTCCCCAAGACGGCGTCGGGCAAAAGATCGCAGGTTATTTCATCCCCCGGGGCCAAAATCACGGCACGTTCGATGTAGTTTTGCAGCTCGCGGACGTTCCCGGGCCAGTCGTACGACTGCAAGGCTTCCATCGCCTCTCGCCGCACGTGCGGTACATGTCGATTATTTTTCTGATTGAACTGCCTCAAAAAATGCCCCACGAGCTCGGGGATATCCTCCCGTCGCTCCCGCAACGGCGGCAAATAGATCGTGACCACATTCAGCCGGTAGTAAAGATCCTCGCGGAATCGTCCCGCTTGAACCTCTTCGACAAGATCCACATTACTGGCCGCGATTACCCGGGTATCTACGCGGATCGTTTGAGTGTCACCTACCCGCTCGAATTCGCGATCCTGCAACACCCGAAGCAGCTTGACTTGAAGGTGGGGGGAGGTGGAGTTGATCTCATCTAAGAAAACCGTTCCCGTGTGTGCCGCCTCGAATCGACCAGTTCGATTGGACACCGCCCCCGTAAAAGCCCCCCGCACATGGCCGAATAATTCGCTCTCCAGCAGGTTTTCCGCCAAAGCCCCACAGTTTACGCGGATAAATGGCCCACCTGAGCGCTTACTGAGCTGGTGAACCGCCCGGGCCACCATCCCTTTGCCCGTGCCGGTCTCTCCCACAAGGAGAACGGCAGCATCCGTGGGAGCCACCTTACGAATTAACTGATAAACCCTCCGCATGGCGGGCCCGGAGCCCAGCAGACCGGGAATTAATGGTTTGTGTTCGGCGATGCCACTCACCGGTCAACCCTCAAAAACCCCGTTCTGAGCCGCGAGCCGGTAGGGGAGGCGGAGATCCCTTTCCGCCATTTGGCCCGAGATAAACCACCAGAAAAATGTAATTCTGCTCATGATACTGGTTTTGAGAGAGTCCGCGGGGAGGCTCAATTCATTGGTCGCACCGTTTGGAGGTCTTGCAGGGGCAAACTGTGCCTCAAAAGATACACCTGCAATTTCGGCTCCGTTGTCGATTACCGTTGGGCCGATCGAAAACCTTTATCGGAACCCTTTTAAGAAAGTCGCATGGACAGGTGAAATTCATGTATGAATATAGTGACCTAAAGAAGCCGATTGAATCCCCTTCAAGCGGTGGCAGTCGCTAGCCCTGCGGTATCGGAGAAGATAGCTCCACCGCGGGTGGTTCGGTGCTGGGGGCCGGAGCGAAACGCTGTAGCTGGTGAGGGGGAATAACCACACCACAGCTTACGATAAACTGGAAAGCATCCTCCAAGGTTAGCCCCAAATCCACGGTGCTACTTTTTTTCACTTGCAACGTGAAACCGGTCATCGGCATCGGAGAGGTGGGAATGAAAACCGTCAGAATCGGTTCTTTGGCAGTTCCGCGGACATCTTTCATCCCCTCGCTGGTCACAAAGCCTAGGGCCCAAGAACCTTTTTGAGGCCATTCCACGGCGACCACGCGAGATGCCGTAATTTGCGGCTCCGTTAACAAAAAATCACTCACTTGCTTGACAGCCGAGTAGACGCTTCGCACCACCGGCAACTTGACGATGGCTGCCTCCATACGGGCCCAAACCAGCCTCCCCATCCCCGCCCCTACAAATTTCCCGAGGAAATACAAGATCAGAATAAAAACGCAGACAAAAACGATGGCTGCTTTCCACGCTTGGAGGTACCTTAAATCCACATACGCCCGGTATACCTGATCTGCTGAAACCAAATCTCTTCTAGAGATACCCGACCGCATGACGCGATCGTAAATTTCGCGCGGCACATACTCTCCATCGGGCAATCTCTGGTACACGTTGTTATGCAAAATCGGGTTCTCATAAGCCCGGTCGCCCGCCGGAGGCACTTTACCGTCGGGCCAAAAGTCCCTTTCTTCTTTGACGTCCCGGACATATGCCACAATGGCAATGCGGACCACACTCCTGACCGGCTCGAAGACGTAATGCTGAATGAGCTGAAAGGCCCAAATCAACACAATGAGCGTCAAAAGCGGTGGAAGTACAACCCCTAACCCGTGGAATATCGCGGTTCGCACAGGCTGTAATAACGTTCTGATTCGCCCGTTTTTCGCAGGCAGCCTGCTACTTTGCTTCGACTCTACAGGACCACTAGATTTCGGTTCGGTCACGATGGCCTTCTCCGAAGAATTTGATATTCGCGTGTCGCGGAATGACGTTCGCCAACGCCACTGCGAGTATTTATTTGCATAAAACCGATCAAATTAATTTTGATAGTACTCGAGATGCATTAGTCCAACGATCGTTTTCCGGCTGCGGCTTGCGATCACAAATTTTCGGAACCTCTCCCGCGACCTTTGCAACCAATCGCAGCCGAAAACAAAGCTGCCAACGAATCTAAAACGAATCTAAAAAGCCAACGAATCTAAAAGCATTCTAGGCCAAACTTCTCTGGTAAGTATACCCGTCTTCGCACGGTTGAAGCCTATAGTTTGCTGAAGGGCGAAGCAACCTGAGTAATGGCTGTGCTTTCGGATTCAACAAATGCTATCACTCCTTGCGGTTACGCTCCGTGCAAGTCTCGGGGGTGTTGAGGCGCCAAACACGGTGAAACGCATATGATATCCGATTGTTGTGCGGAATAGATTACTTAAACAGTAATCGTTTTGCGCGAAACGTTAAGATCACATTATCGATTACCGAATACGATCGACATCTCCATTTTTACGATCGATATCGCCATTTTTTATTGACAGGGGATTAATGCGTGCACAAAACTTTTTGTCGTCGGGAAACGGCCAAATAAGCGGCGTCTAATGTCAGGTCCAATGTCGGGATTGCCCGACAAACCGCGCGCAGATTCCCCGGCTTCTGGTCAAAGGCTTGAAATCGGGGTAATCGCTCGATAGCTTCGGCTTTAATTGACTGAATCTACCCGGCTCCGCGCAACCGTCAAATTCTGGATCAAATGGTTTTTGCTAAACTTTCGGTACTTCGTGAAGGGGCAAAAGACTCGTTCTTGATGGCTGCGAAAGAGCAACGCAAAAAATTAACGCATATGAGAGATTAACGCATATGAGAGATTTACGGATTACTCCAGAAATACTTTCACCTAGAAATCAGGACCTACCCCGGTTCATTTCCCGCAACTAACACAATCGGCACAATCGGGACTCGAGAACCGGAAATGCCAAGCCATTGAATATTTGTTTTGCCGCCTATAACTCTTTAACTCTTTTCGCATTTCACCCGCATTACGCCCCTGATTTAAAGAGGGCGAAAAACCGGCAGTTTGCACAGTTTCCTTTTTCAAACGGTAACGAGAGCGATTTTCCGGCGTTAAAAGGTAGTGAGTTTGCAGTTTGGAGAAAGTCGGAGCAGGACTATGATTTCACCAAAACTAGCCTCAAAAGTTCTCATGTTTGCTATGAATAAGGTTGAGATTCACATTCCAAAAACTCAAGCTCTCGGAGTCTTTTGTTATTCCCTTTCTTGGTGTGGGTGGTTGGTCTTCGCTTTTACTATGCTCTCTTACGTCTTCCTGCCGTGGGCCCATGCCGAACCTCCGCGGCAACTGGTGGTGCCCCCGGGTCCCGAATTGCTACATTTGCTCACCCCGCCGACGGCTAACTCGGAATTAGTACCGGGCCATACCTTGCTGCTGACCCTTCCCGGCGATTGCGACTTGAAGATTACGGCTTTGGTTGTGCCGAGCCTTTCGGAGGAAGGCCTCCCACAGACCGCCGCTCAGCGGATAGTCACCGCTTTGCCTCTTTCGAAGTTGTGGGGATCTGTTCCCGGGGGGGAACCCGCGCGACTCCTGATTCAACCAATGCCGACCTCCGAGCCGCCTGAGGTGAAGAGCGACTCGAAGGCAGAAGTTGCTTCAAGTGGATCGGGCCCCCTGGGCTTTGCGTGGAATTTGGAGGAGAAATCGATATTGCTTTTGGAACGAGATAAGGCGGTTTTGGCCTACAATTTCGGCACCATTATCGCGGAACATGTTCCGGAAAAAGACCCGCGGCGGACCCGTTCCTGTTATATACACCCGCTTTATGGAACGCACGGTGAACTATTGACGGACGATTTTCCGCGGGATCACTACCATCATCACGGTGTGTTTTGGACTTGGCCGCATGTGAAGATCGAAGATCAGGAATACGATTTATGGGCCGACCGCGGCATCAAGCAGAAGTTCATCCGGTGGCTGGGCCAGTACTGTGGGCCGTTCGCTCAATTGGGACTGGAGAACGGCTGGTTCATCGGCGATCGTCAGGTCATGACAGAACGAGTTTGGGTGACTGTTTATCCGGAATTCTCCGGTACTCGGGTAATTGATTTTGAGCTTTTTTTTGTGCCCAGCCTTGAAATAATCCTTTGGGGGGCCCCCGGCAAAAGTTACGGCGGATTCACGGTGCGATTCCGGGCCCAACCGGGGCGACCGGTGACCATCACCGTGCCGGGGGGACCCGCGGCAGAGGACCTGTTGGAAACACGTCTGCCCTGGGCTGATTTTACCACCCAGTTTTTAGATGATGGCCCGCAAACCGGTGCCTCCATTTTTATCGCTCCAGAACACCCTGATTTTCCACCCACGTGGCTCACGCGGCATTACGGGGCCATGTGCGTGGGTTGGCCCGGGGTAGAACCGCGGACCCTTCCGGCCGGCCAGGCGGTCCGCTTGGCCTACCGTCTTTGGATCCACGGAAAGCCGGTGGATGAAAAAGAAATTTGCCAGGCTTGGGAGGCCTTTTGTCACACCCGGCGGGTCGCCTGGGAATAGGTTGGCTTGAAAATTGGGAAAGGCGGATTTTTTCGACGAAAATACGTAGCGGCCAGAGGATTAAGACCGTACCGGCGCCGTGGAGAAATTGGCGGCATCCGTCTTCGGACCAACATTCGTTTTCGCATATTTTCCGCGCAAAAGTTTGTAGCTCTTCACTGCAAAGAAGAGTCTATTTTCCGGGGGATTCAGTTAACCAGGACTCAACGACGACGAACTCTCGCGGAAGAAAGTGGAAATCCTGCTTTAAGCTAAGTAAAGTAGATTTTGACAGGGTTGCGGTAAATACGTACGCATGGGGAGGTTCAGTTCTTAACCCCTTTCGGAGGTGCCGCCACTGTTCATTCGTCTGAGACTCTTATTTCGTTGGGTAGTTTCGTGCACTTGTGACTGCGACCCGGCGCTCGGTTCTCACGAATCGTGTTTCCGGCGCTTGCGGCATAAGCGGAATTAGTGTTTTAATCACGGCGTGGCGGCGAGCAATCGGGCTGCGTTGCGGGTGGAAACGTCTGACCCGTCAGAATCACACTTCCTTCGGAGGTTATCATGAGCAAAGGGGAGGAGGAAAAATTTTCTTTCGACGAGGATCTCCCTCGCGAAGACGGATCACCTGAGGAATATGATTTGGCCGGCTTGGAAGAGACAGCCTCCCGCGAACCCGGCGGGGAATTAGGCTCGTGGTCAGAAAGGTCAGAGCCAGGGCCGGAAGCTGGGGAAAGTTCGGTGGCGGAGTGGCCCGAGGAGCCTGCGCGGTCGGAACTGGGGGAAGAAAGCCCCGCTGCCGGATTGCCGACTTCTTTCGAGGAAGAAGAGAAGGCGGAAGAAGCACCCGAAAAAGAGAAGAAACCCGGCTTTTTTGCCCGGCTTATGCAAACAAGCCCCTACGTGGTCATGCTCGGGATCAGCCTGCTTGCGCTGGTCATTGGGTGTGGAATCTTAGTTGTGGAATTATGGCGATACGGATTTGAGTTTACGCCCCGCATTTGAAGGCGACCCGACCGTCACAGCGATGCTGTTCGCGTTTGCGACCTCGACCGGCATTTAGTCTTATCCAACTACCAGATTTAGCTAGCGGGCTCATTAAATGAGTTGGATTGCGATACCGGCTGATTTCCTTCACCCGTAGCCTGCCACCTGTTAGCAAGTTTGAGCTTTTCCGACCGATGGGGGCATTGATCCGTCGGCTTCTCTTACCCGTTTTATGAAATGGAGGCCTTTGTTCTCGGCACTCCAAACTTTACCCCCCGATTTCCCACTTCCTTCCAAGAGGTAATTCACGTGTTTCTGCGTATTTTTTGCGGATCAGGTCGGCGAATTTGTTTCGCACGGTTACACGTTTGCCGAAATTCATTTCGCACCAATTCACGTTTGCCACAATTGGTTTCGCAAGGGTACTCGTCTGCGGCAATTTTTTCGCACCGGTACGGATTTACCTCAGGTTGTGTCGAATTTACCTCAGGTTTTTTCGCACCGGCACGGGTTTGCGATGCCGCCAGCATTCCCACTATTCCTCACTCCTGCAGGTTGAATGATGGAGGTTTCCGAAGCCCCATCACCCCCGCTTTACCCGAGGAATCGAACTAATCCCTGTTTTGAAAAGTCAAAGATCGCTGCCTTAAAGCCCCAAGTAACTATGGGCTTTTTGGGAGGCACCAGTTCCTATCAGGGAGCCCTTCCTTCAGATGGTTGTCCCCTGAATCTAAGCCGGTTGCCATCGCCCAAATGTTGCCGAGATCAGCCAAGATCACACAACGGCCTGGCGGCGCAGCGACCACCGGCGACGTAACCACTTTTCCAAGCCCACAATTGGATACACCCAAATCGAGGTTCCAAGGATCCAAAGCCAGTGTTCCAGGCCTAATGGCGCGCTCTGAAAAGCGCGATTCATCGCCGGAACATACGTATAAACGATCTGCAAGGCAATCATCGAAGTGATTCCCACCCAAACCCACGGGTTCGAGAATAACCCCACATGAAGCACCGATCGATCCAAGGACCGGCAATTGAACACATAAAACAGTTGCACCATCACGAAGTAGTTGACGGCTACCGTTCGCGCCTCCGCTAAGGCCAGCTCCAAATCTTTTCCTTGGCTGAGTGCCGTAGACTTGAACCACGAAAATAGGCTGAACGCACCCAGCAGGAGGATCGTTCCCACGAGGAAAATCCGCTCCACCAACGGGCGTGTGAGAATGGGCTGGCGTGGGTCGCGGGGCTTACGCAGCATTACGTCCGGCTCTTTCGGCTCGAAGGCCAGCACCAACCCTAAAAGCACGACGGTGGCCATGTTGATCCAAAGAATTTGCAACGGCAGGATAGGCAGGGCTACCGCCGCAAAAATCGCCGCCATAATGACCAGCCCATCCCCTAAATTGGTGGGGAGTGTCCAGACGATAAATTTTGTGAGCGCGTCGAAAACCCCGCGGCCTTCCTCGACCGCAGCTTCGATGGTGGCAAAATTATCATCCGTCAGCACCATATCTGCCGCTTCTTTGGCCACCTCGGTCCCCGTTAAGCCCATGGCCACCCCGATGTCGGCCTGCCTAAGGGCCGGTGCATCGTTTACTCCATCGCCGGTCATGGCGACGATGTGCCCACGCGATTGCAAGGCCTGGACCAAGCGCAGCTTCTGTTCGGCCGTAACCCGCGCAAAAACATCCACTCTCACGCAGACATCACGTAGCTCGTCATCGGACGTTTGGCTCAACTGCTTACCGGTGATTACCTCCGGCAGCGGCGCCGAGGGATCCTCGTCTCCCTTACCGGCTAAGGCTACCAAAACGTGCGGCTTTCCCTCGGCTGTTGCCGGTGGCGGATTTCCGGCCAGATTCAATCCGTTGGGATTGGTATCTCCCCGGGGATTGCTTGTTGCATCCTCCCGGGTAACCATACTCGCGATCTGCCCCGCTTGACTGATCTGATCAAGGCGACCTGAGAAGGCCCCGTCATTGGCTGAAGAAACGCCGATGCCGAGTTGCCGGGCGATGACCGCCGCAGTCAGCGCGTGATCTCCCGTGATCATTTTAACCCGGATGCCGGCTTGCTGGCACGTCCGCACCGCTTGGATTGCCTCGGGCCGAGGCGGATCGATCATCGCCTGCAAGCCCAGGAGCACAAAATCCCCCTCAACTTCAAGGTGGGGGAAGGCTTCCTGCGACGTGGTTTCAAAGCTGCGTGCCAGGGCAAGAACGCGCAAACCCCGGGCGGCTAAAGCTTCTACCTCGCGCTCAGCCTGGGTGCGATCAAATGGCTGAAGGTTTCCACCTGGGTCCATAAACCACTGGCACCGATCGAGCACAACTTCCGACGCCCCTTTGAGATAAATCCAGTTCTCATTTTCCGCGGGGGAACGATGCAACGTAGCCGAATAGCGCCGCTGGGAATCAAAGGGGATCGCATCAAGACGCGGATATTCGGCGAGTAATTGCTGAGGATGAAAGCCGACCTTCAAGCCCGCTACATACAATGCCCCCTCGGTCGGATCCCCGCGGACCTGCCAAGTACCGTTACTTCTTTCCACCAGTGAATCGTTGCACAGGATGCCGGCTTTTGCACATTCGAGAAGGGCCCGATTCGCGTGCGGCTCGCCGGCCTCCGCGTCGACCGATTCGACGGTGCCGGCCGGATCGAACCCTTCACCCGTGACCATATAGCGTAATCCGCCGGCCCAAATGTTTCGGACCGTCAGTTGGTTAGCGGTTAAAGTTCCGGTTTTATCGGAGCAAATCACCGTGGTACTTCCTAGAGCCTCCACCGCGGGCAACTTCCGGATAATTGCCCGACGGCGTGCCATGCGGACAATACCGATGGCCAAAGTCGCGGTGACTGCCGCCGGTAAAGCCTCGGGCACGGCACCCACGGCTAATGCCACGGCTGCTTGGAACATCGAAATCCATTCCTGGCCCTGAAGAAGCCCTACGGCGAAGGTGATCGCCGCCAATCCCAAAATCACGTAGAAAAGCACCTGGCTGAACGTTTCGATATTCCGGGTTAACGGCGTGGCTAACGGTTCCGTAAGCTGAAGGAGCGTAGCGATGCGCCCTACCTCGGTTTGCACACCCGTGGCCACCACTACGCCCGTCGCCTGACCATAGGTTACCAGCGTGGAGCAAAAAGCCAGGTTGTTGCGATCGGCCAGCGGTGTATCGACCGGAAGGGGATCGAGCTGTTTGCTGACGGGCACCGATTCGCCGGTCAAGGTCGACTCATCGATTTGCAGATCCCGCAGCTTCAGCAGTCGCAAATCGGCCGGCACTTTGTCGCCCGCATTCAGCACCACAATGTCGCCAGGCACCAATTCCTGGGAATCCACCTCCTGAAGCGCACCGTTGCGGAGGACGGTTGCCCGGATCGTCACTCTTTTGACCAAAGCGGCGATTGCCTGAGTAGCCTTAGTTTCTTGAACAAACCCGACGATCGCATTGACCAGCACCACCCCGAAAATGACCACCGCTTCTAGCCAATCATGGAATAGTGCCGAAACCACTCCGCACGCAATGAGAATGTACACCAGCCCCTGATGAAACTGCATCAAAAAGACGACAATCGGATGGGGCTCGCGCGGTGCCGGCAATTGGTTGGGGCCGTATCGGCTGCGCCGCTCTTGAACCACCTCCGGTGGAAGCCCTCGATTTGGCTCGACCTGAAGCTTCGCCAAACACTGATCGATCGTTAAGTGATGCCACGCAGGGGAAGATGTATCGGAACAATCCGCAGATGACGGTAACTGAACGCCTTGAGGCGGCGAAGCGTTCAACGGAGCAGATCGGTAAACCTCGGACATTTAGCTTCCCATGAGTTTCATTTAACATCAAACCTCTCAAACGCAGTCCGCACTCCTTGGGCGGTTTCGCACCTACCCAAGGCTGCCGGCCTATACGCCGATTGCTCAGAATTATACATAAGGATGATTTAAGCTTCACGAC
Organism: uncultured Thermogutta sp.; assembly: GCA_937128505.1. GTDB lineage: Bacteria > Planctomycetota > Planctomycetia > Pirellulales > Thermoguttaceae > DTLM01. The sequence continues at coordinate 5,253 of CAKZMM010000106.1, read as the reverse complement.
CCATGGGGGCTTGCGCCCTTTATATTTCCACGGCGGTTCAACCCTGATTCGCTCGGCGGTTTGGTAGCTGCTACGGCCGAATAGATAGGTAGCTCACGAGATTTCCCCACAAAAAAATTTATCCGCCCTAGAGATGGCGTCCCCATCCGGCTCCGGGGCGGAGGGATAACGAGGGGAGCAAAAACGAGTCGTCTAAGCTTCAACCAGCAGGCAATCCGCATGACCAAACCGTGCTGTGCGAACTTGGCCCTGCGGGAAAGCTTCGAAATTCTAACACTGCATTTTCATACTGCACGATCGGCTGGCTAATACTGCACAATCGGCACCGTCTTAAGCACCCCGCTTTGCCTCATTGTGCCGGCGATAAAAAAGATCAAAAAAACAAGGCGATAAAAAGGACCCAAAAACCAAAATAAGTGGTGGGTTGGAACGGCCCTATCGCGCGGCGGTTCACCCGACCATAGCGCGGAATACTAGCGCGGGATCATTACGAAACCTACCCGCGAGGATTACTCCGCGGGCATCACACCTCTTCAGGAAGCGGAATGACGTACGGCTTCCGGTATTCTTCCCGCCGAAGTAGCCGGTTAGCTTCGGGATTATTCGGGAACTTGCACGCTACGGGATCAAACGCCAAAAGTGGGCCCAAGGTCAACGGAGTCTTTGAAAGATCGACGGTTTCTGGGGGCGGGCTGGATCGCAGATGCTCGACCACCCGATCGAGCGTCGCCAGCGGATCCTCTGTGGTTTTCAATTCTTTAAGCACGCTGCGGATTTCGTCTAAATTCGCCGGCTTTCCCAAATAATAGGAGACATTAGCCAGGTGGCTCAGACCGCTGGAAAGGCATCCTTCATTGATGTCGGCAGCCAATAGCTCCGGATTACTCGCTTTAACCGCCTCGACAAAATTGCCGTAATGGTCCCCATCGCCGCGGAATTCCGCAATCATTCGCCCTTGCAGGTCGAATGCAGCCCCATGGGTATAAGAATCCATGACCACGTACCCTTCCGAACCGTAGAAGATCACTCCGATCATGGCCCCTAAAGCATCAGGGTGAGGCCGCAAAGGCTGGGTTTCCAACCCCCGAACCTCGAACACCAGCGTCTTGTCTCCAAATCCGTAGATCGCCGTTTGGGTGTTGGCAGTATCGCCGGCATCTTCATAGCCCAGCCTACCCCCGTAAGAAATCACCCAATCGCAAAACCTGTCGGCCCCCAAGCCCCAGCGGGCAATATCCATCTGATGCGGCCCCTGGTTGCCGATGTCCCCATTTCCATAGACCCGCTGCCAATGCCAATCATAATGAAATTGGGGCCGGGTGAGCGGAAGAATGGGGGCGGGTCCGGACCAAACGTCGTAGTCCACTTCCGGCGGAATCGGGTAGTTGCCCGCCGGGCCGATCGATTTGCGGCGCTTATAGCACAGTCCACGCGCAAGCTTTACCTCACCGATTTTCCCGTCGTGCACGAAGCGAATGGCCTCGATCGTGCCCCGCGTCGAGCGGCACTGGGTACCGATTTGGCCAACGCGGTTGTACTTTCGCGAAGCAGCCACGCACGTGAGCGCTTCACCTAAGCTGTGACTCCCCGGCTTTTCCACATAAACGTGCTTGCCGTGCTGCATTGCCCAAATGGCGGCCAACGCATGCCAATGATTCGGCGTCGCTATGGTCACAATATCAAGCCCCGGGTCCTCCAAAGCGCGCCGGATATCCCTCACATACTTCGGGGCGCTGCCCTGCTTATCCGCAACTTGTTTGACGCGCTGTTGCCCGATCGATTCATCAGGATCGACCAAGTACGCCACCTCGGTGTCGGGCCGCTGGATGAACGCATTTAAATGATCCGATCCACGACCGCGGATTCCCACGACACAGACCGTCAGCCGCTCATTGGCCGATTTTTTCGGAGTTGACCGCGTCTGGGCAAAAGCCCGATTCCATGAGGTGAGTCCCGCCGCGGCACTCGCTGCCAATAGGGACTCTTCTAAAAATCTTCGGCGTGGTAATCGCGACATCGAATTTCTCCCCTTGAATGAAATCTCAAAGAAGGCCGTCATGTACCAATCGTGCTTATCCAATTGAACGCTGCGGACGCCATAAGTCCGTCAATTCCCGCAAAGCTTTGGCACTCTTTTCGTTCAAAGATTACCAGTGTGTTTTAGCAGTGTTTTGATTCACGGAACCGCACAGCCACCCGTTTCAGTAGAAGGCTTAACGATTGTTCTCGAGCAGCAACACCGCCGAAATTACAAAGCCGAACATGATCCAAAGCGGCGACGCACGACACGCAAATCGCAGCAAAAAATAATCGTAGGCCCATGAGAATAAGCGTAAGCCTATTCCAAGGTGAATCAAAGCAAACATAGATATAAATAGATATAAGCTTATAAATTGGCTACAGGTATAAGCCCATAAAACAGCGATGAAACGGTGGCAAACCCCCGATGCTATAAAACGTTGGTAAACCCCGGCATCGCGATGGGATACCGGCCGTTGCTGTCCGGCTGAAGGGGGGCCGGATCTTCCAGGCTGGTTAAGTTTTCCAAACCCGGTGCCAATTCCAAATTCGAATTCATGGCCTCCTGCCAGGTGATGAGATTGCCCGATTCGGCCGCCATCCGACCGAGGATTCCCACCATGCAGGCGTAACCACAACGCTCCGTCTCATTATATGGCTTGTCTTGACGAATCGCATCGAAAAGCAGATCCATTTCCCGCTGGTACTGGTTGCATGGTGGACCCTGGTATTGCCAGATCAGATTGCCGGCTGATTGTTGGTGCCCTTTATAAATCCGCGGCTCCGGAATACCTTCGCCCAAGACGGCCGAACCGGTCGCCCCGTGAATCACATCCCCAAAAAAGCCCCAGGTATTCGCCTGGTGTCGCCCCTGAGCAAAGAGCTTCGTCCCATCCGGGAAGGTATACTCCACGGCATAATGGTCAAAAAGTTGATCGGGAACATCACGGACCTGCCGTCCTCCTTGCCCTTGAGCCGAGATGGGCCAAGCCCCTTTCACCCAACAGCAAACATCCAAATTGTGAATAAGCCAATCTAAGATAAAGCTTCCGTTTAACCACGTGAAACATGAGTAGTTGCGGATCTGATGAGCCAGTTCGCTCATGCCGGGGGATTTCGGCGTGAAACCCACCGGTCCGTGCACCCGGTAAGCCCAGCAGGTGATGACCGTGCCGATCGCCCCTTGATGGATTTGTTCTACGGCAAGCTCAAGTGGAATGTAGTGCCGGCTCATGAGCCCCCCGGCAATCTTCAAGTTTTTCTCTGTTGCCGTTTGCCCCGCTTTCAGCACTCGGCGAACCCCGGGAGCATCGACGGCAAACGATTTCTCCATGAATACGTGGAGCCCCCGATTAACCGCATATTCCAAATGAATAGGCCGAAACGCAGGGGGGGTGGCCAGCAGCACGACATCTCCCGGCTCGAGCGCATCCATGGCCTGGAGATAACCGCGGAAACCCCCGAAACGCCGCTCCGGAGGAACATCGACCTTTTCCGGAAACTGCTTGCTGAGTTGCTGGAAGCTGCTATTGAGCCGCGAGTCGAAAACATCCGCCATAGCCACGAGTTTGGTGGGACCTGGCGTGGACAGTGCATTCGCAGCAGCCCCAGTACCTCTCCCTCCGCAGCCGACGAGAGCCACACGGATCGTATGGTCCTCATGCGCGTGGGCGAATCGGGCCAAGGGATCGAGGAGCGAAATTCCGGCTACCGCGGCTGCCGAACCCCGGAGCACGGCACGACGCGTCAGGCCGGTGTAAGCACCGTCATCCTCAGTTTGCTCGTTTGAACGGGCCACTACGTTTCGATTAACCGCCATGAGATTTTCCCTCGCTTTCTGGGACGCAACCAAAGCAAAACTGCCTGTTCAACACTCTCCGAGCAACCGATTGCACTCTCCGAGCCATCAACCGCGACTCCCTGCAATTAACGCGGGAAGCGCCGACGGCAAAACGCAGCAATCGCCAACGGCACAGGGCACACTCTCGGCCGCACCCGCCATTCTAACCGAAAACAAAAAGGGGCAAATTCGCTGCCTTAAGGGCACCGATACCTCCGCCGGGAAATCGGGGCGATAGGACAATTTTTAATCACGGAACTTTTGCCGATCAATCATCGGCTTTCGCTCTCGGCATCACTCATCGCGGAGCCACTCACGCGAGATGCCACGCAGTAATTTTGGGCTGAGAGGGGATGGCACAGGGATTAAAGTGATATTTGTGCGGTTAGTCACCGGCCTTAAATCGTGCACATAAGCGTGCAAGTTAAGGAAGGAAAAATGCCCAATGTTTTGGCGTTGTTGTGAAAGCTAAGATTTTCGAAACTATCGGGGAACCTTGGGAATTCAGAGCCAATTAAAAAGCGAAACGCGGAAACTGCAATTGGCATTTCAGTCCTGGCTCCAATGCTGTCTGCGGTAAACCTACGATCCGCAATAAGCATAGTCAACAAGTTTGCTAAGGGTCTTGATTAAGCCATCACCGGAAAAAATTACAAAACTATTAGATGGCGAAAGATGGCCTAAGATGATGGACCGAGGGGTTAGTTATTGAGGGTAGGGGATCCCCCATGAGGCGCAAACTTCCAAACCGGTTCTTTGGGCGAGAATTGGCGTGGGACACCGGAGCAATTTCTATTTCTATTCGGTCTGCGTACCGCTCAAAGAAAAACGCGAGCCTTTTGTCAGACACTTGCTCTTCACGCGCTCGACTTGTTTGCCAATTTTGGCTTCCTATCATGGTGGCTTTTTAGCCGAGAGGCACTTTCTCACTTCGCAGTAACTATTTTCAATTGATTGTCGCCTTTGTGGCACTTCTTTTTGGCGTAAATTCGGCGCGCTAAGGAAGTTTTGACGTTGCCTTGATCTGGGGAGCATCCCGAATCTTCGGAAAAGAGATTTAATTCGGCGCTTGCCAATCGATAGATATTTGATAATTAATGTTTGATTTCCAAAATTCTAAGACAACTGGTCTTGGAATTTTGCGCCGTCAGATTACGCTTAAACGAGTTTTGACAATGCTTCACCGCAGATTTGCCGAAAGATTATTTCGATTCCAATTTTTGGGTGATTAATTGGAATGACCTCGAATTCAGGCTGCCGTGTTGGGTCCTTGCGCCCCGGTGCCTGAGGATTTCAAGGCACTTTGATCGAACTAGTTAGCATCGATCCGATCGAACTACTGAAGAATCCAATAAAAAAGGAATGGTCGGAGAAGGTCGCTCGTAAAGAGGAAA
>CAKZMM010000105.1 GCA_937128505.1 uncultured Thermogutta sp. | reverse complement strand
GGCGAAACCAAATCGCTGACAGGTTGTCAGGGCCGGTCCCCTCGATTGGCAAATTGCCACCCCGTAGTTCATCGCGGAAGCTTAAACCGGACGTTGAACGTCGGCTTCGTAAGTAAGCAGGAGGCCGTCAGGGAGGGATACGGACGGGGAGGGATACGGAGATCGTCGTCTTGGCCTTCCGAGGGATGAACCCTAAATCGCATCCGTAATGCCGCATCCGGTCCGGACGGTGTGAAAGTTTAATCCTGGAGCCTGTCTTCGGAGAATCGCGTCATTTCGGAACGACTTCCTTCCGAATGATGTTCCTGCCTCAGGAAAAGAACCGCGGAGATAAACAGGTTGGCTTCCGCTTTCGAAGCGAAAAGGCCAACTTAATTTTTTATTGTGCTCCCATTGGCTTTTAAGAGATTTATTCGGCGATTAGAAATCGGGTTTGCCGAGTGCCTTTGCCGCAGGTTTTGCCAGGGGAGGGACTTTCTGATTGTCCGTCAAACGAGGATTGGCGGTTGTAGGCTTAGACTCAAACTGGTGCCAGCTTCCGTCGTAGCTGTAAGGTGTTAGCCATGCTAGCCTCGAGTTTTCGCCAGGACTTTAAGCAGGGGTCAATTGCCGCCTTTATCACGTTGGGTGCCGTCCTCGGGGTAGCAGTAGGGTTGGCCCAATCTTGTTCAGCGGAGCCGACGTACGTCAACCCGGTGATCCCTAACGTGGATTTGGCCGACCCGATGGTACTCCTGCACGGCGGGGTCTATCACTTATATGCCACGGGCGATAGTCGTGGGTTCGATGTGTGGCTATCCCGCGATTTGGTCCGCTGGGAGAAAGGTCCACGGGTGTTTGATTCGCCTTTGCCGCGGGCTTGGGCCCCCGACGTTTATTCTCATGCGGAGGATCGCCGTTTCTACTTGTACTACACGGCGAGCCTAAAGGTGGGGGTGGCCGTGGCGGACAGCCCTCGCGGGAAATTCGAGGATCGAGGCATCTTAGTCTCCGAGGCCATCGACGCCCATTTATTTCGCGATGACGATGCCCAACTTTACCTCTATTATGTGAAGCTACCGGGATTTCGGATTCATGTGCAGAAGATGGCCGACCCATTACGGCCGGCAGGTGAGCCGGTGAAAATCCTGGAACCCACAGAAACTTGGGAAAAGGCTCATGGGCAGGTGACCGAGGGGCCGTGGATGCTCAAGTACCAAGGTCGTTACTATCTCCTGTACTCCGGTAGTGGCGCGGATGGGCCGGATTATGCCGTCGGCTTTGCGACTGGTACGAACCCCTTGGGACCGTTCACCAAATTCTCAGGTAACCCGATTGTGCGCCGAGGAGCTGGGGTTTTTGGACCGGGTCATGGGTGCGTAATTCGCGACGGCGCAGGCAACCTGTGGCATGTGTATCATCAGAAACAATTCGAGCGGATCGGTTGGGGCCGCTTCATCTGTATCGATCCCATGTGGTTTGATGCCGATGGTGTGCTTCGGAGCCGGGCCACCAGAGGGGAGGCAACTCCCGCCCCCGTTCCTTTGCCCGACAGTCCTTGAAGATCATTCTCCGGGGTCACTTTTCGGTTGCCTAAGCGGATTTATTTGCTTGTTGCATGGGTTGGCTGCCGTTTCGCACGGGTTTGGGGTAGTCTTTTTCGCTAGAGAAACGCTTTCTCGTCGGGGGCCGCAATTCGGCTTTGCAAGCGAGTTTCGGCCACGGGAATTTTCTTTTGATGACGTTCCTTGCGTTTGCGGCACTGTTGGCGGCGGCCTTAGTGGGATTCTCTACCCGGGATCCTACCGCTCTGCTCCAATAACTACGGGCAGATCACGGCTGAGCATCACCCGTGAATCCTAACCAGTTTCCATCCGGAATAGTTCCCGTAGTCTCCCATGTTTCGGCTCGACTTTTGCCTCAGTGAAATAAGGGTCGAGCGAACCGCCGGAGCCCACCCGGTAATCTGATTCGGCGGTTTGTTCCGAGCCTTTATACGGAAGTTGCCCCTCGAACACGTACTACCGTTAAAGTCGGCAGAATCCATGAAAACTGCACGCGAGGTATGAGGGTTACGGTTGCGGCGATCCATCCCATTTGGCAGCGTATGAAGGTTTTAGACTTAATTCCTCGAGAAGCAAAACGGGATTGCGGTGATCGGCTCGAGTGAATGATCTGTTGCGAGCGTGGGTAAGACCGCTCCGTACCGTTTGCCTCGAGAAGTCAGTACTTTATTCCCCGCGTGTATGGGGAAAGCCTGATCTGCCACTGACCACGCGCTATCAAACTCCCTTATTCCCCGCGTGTATGGGGAAAGCCCCTTTTCTACAAGCTAAACTGCAATGGACGCTGGTCACTGATTGCCGAGCGAACGAATCTGTTCCTGCGGGAGGCCGTCTGCCGAAAGACCAGCCAAACCTACTTGGCAAGTTGTTCCGAAAAGTCACCCAACGATTCAAAGCTAATTCTCAGTTCCATGAGTACGAACTGGCCGATCTAACCTCGGAAAGGGAGCCCCGCGATGTTCCCCCGTCTTTCAACACCTTGCGAGGAGGTAACCGGGCAGAAGGAGTTGCCCATCGTCCTTCCCAACGGTAACGCTACCCCTTATACCGGCGAACCGCCGAGCAGTTCGGGGTCTGTTGGGGAGATGCCGGAAACCGTGACGATCTTCGGCCTGCCGCTTGCTCGTTTGACGGTCAGCGAAACGCTAGAGAGAATCGAAGATCTCATTGTCCGCGGCGAACCGAGCTTTTTTATCACGGCGAATTTAAATTATGCGATGCTTTGTGCGCGAGATCCGTCGCTTCAAGCGGTTAACGCCAAGGCGGCGTTCCTGGTGGCTGACGGAATGCCCCTGGTTTGGTACTCGAGGCTCGGCAAGCGACCCCTACCCGAGCGGGTGACGGGTGCTGACCTGTTGGGGCTTCTTTTCGACCGGGCGGCGGCCCGCGGATATCGAGTGTGTTTGCTTGGCGGGCCCCCAGGGGTTGCCGCGCAAGTAGCTCGGCAAGCGCGGGAGCTTCATCCATCGCTTAAAATCGTTGGTGTTGAGTGGCCGGATCTGGAGGCTCTTACCCGGGAGGAGCACGACGCGCTCCTTGAGCGTATCCGACAAGCCCGTCCCGATCTGCTTTTGGTGGCGTTCGGACAACCGAAAGGTGAACGTTGGCTAGCCCAATTTATCGAGCAATTGGGGGTACCGGTTGCCGTTCAATTGGGGGCATCCTTCGAGTTCTACGCGGGGCGAATTTCTCGCGCCCCGCGTTGGATGCAACTTCTTGGAGCCGAATGGCTCCACCGACTTCTGCAAGAGCCGCGTCGATTGGGCCTCCGATATGCACAAAATGTTTGCTTTCTTGCGGCAGCAGTCTGGACCGACATATGGGAATGGCTAAAAAAATTCGCTTCCGGTGGTCGCAGGCCCAAGTTTACCGGCGGCGAAAGACAAACAGATCGTTGAGTCTTTCCTCATTTATGAGTGGAGTGATGGTTTATCGCGGCAGGCTGCCCGCGGAAAGGATGAAAACTCTCCTGTCGGTTCTCGAGCATTCAGGACGTATTACCCCGGCATAAAAGACAAGGTTTTGAATTCAGAGGTCACGCTGGTTGACCCTCGCCGGGTGTGAATTCGTGCATGACACCGTACGCTCTCCCCTTCCTGAAACGAGATCTAGTTTCGAGGCTACCTCCCGCGCGAGGCGGCGAGAAGCTGCCGATAGATTCACCGTCGCTATCACAGATGTGAGCAACTCATGCACTCGGGCGAAAAACCGCTTTTTATTTTTCTGGTAATCCAGCGGTATTCGCTCAACTCTTTCTGCTTGTGGCTTGCCGTGGAGAAAAGCCGAGGTTATAAAATCAACCGGCAGGTTCTCAGCGGGTAATAGACCCCGGCCCTCGAGTTATGCTCGGAAAGCGGAGCGCATGGGGCGATCAAGAGGTCCGGCATCCGCGCGGCGGCTCGGAAGTTCATGTCCGCTGGAAATCGGGGGCTTAGGGCCTTTTCGACAAAAAGCCGGCATTTGGTAGGCTAGGAAAGTAGATTTGGCTTCGATAATTTATGGCCGCCCGCCCCGCGCTTTTATTGCAGCTATTATTGCATAAGAAGCGAAAGCCCTCCGCGATGCAAGGGAGTATCGCCCCTTTCAAGCCGCGGTGTGTTAAATGGAGATTTTGAAGGTTCGGTATTTCCGGTCCAATCACTGGAGGAGCAATTCGATGCGATTTCAGGCCCCTTCGCGAGCGCAAAGGTGGTTACTAGCCCTTGTAGTCGCAGCTTTGACGGCGATGTGTCTGGCCACGCCGTCCGCTAGTGCCGAACGGTTGGTCAAGCCGGGGACTTCGCTCGAATTTATCCCCGCCGACGTTAGCTTCTATGGAGCGGTCTTCAACCTCGGAGAGTTGGCGGAACGGGTTCGCTCAAGCCGAGCTTACGACCGCCTCATCCACCACCCGTTTTGGAATCGATTACCTGAGGTATTGGAGCCCGAGTTGTACTCTCAGCTAGAGCAAGTGAAGAGTTATTTGGCCAATCCCCAGGTTCAGGCCGTACTGGAACTTTTAACCGATATGCATGCGCAAGAGGTTTTCGTGGCGGGGGATCGTGAATTGATTCCGTTGGCGGAACTCAACGCGCTATCGAACGCGCTATCGGGTCTGTGGGACTATGAAGAACCGGGCGCCGACAGACTCGAGCAAATCTTCACAATTCGGTTTTTTGCTAGGCATCGAGAGAAAATCCGCATACCGCGGATTCTTGTTGGCTGGAAGGTCAAGGATACACAGCGTGCGAGCCGATATCTCATGGCCCTCCAGGGTTTTTTGACTTTTGCCAGCCTTTCGATACCGGAGCTTGCCGGTCGTTTGAATCAGGAGACCATCGCTGGAGCCAGGTATCAAACAATCACTCTCGATGGGCGGATGTTGCCTTGGGATGACTTGGAATGGCAGATCCAGGATCTAAAAGCGGCCCTTGGCGAGGATGCCGTGTTGCTCGACCAGATCATCGAGCATCTGGAGCAGTTGAAATTGGTGATTGCCTTCGGCATGCGGGATGACTATGTGATGCTATCGCTCGGGCCGGACACCTCTTTTTTGGCACGGCTCGGACAGGGTCCGCTTTTGGCCGATCAGCCTGCGATGGCACGGTTGGCCGAGTTCGCGGATCAAATATGGATCTCCACACGGTACATTAGCCGCGAGCTCCTAGAGCTTTCGTATTACTCCCCGAGGGTTTTCGACTTAGCAGTCGTTGAAGTCAACGAGTCGTTCGGGAAGCTTCCGGAAGGCATGGAGGAATATCAGGAACTTATAGATTATTTGAGAACTGGCTTTATCCCTTTGGTAGAAAAGATGCGACCAGCGCTCCCGGTGGTAGGACCGAGCGTAAGCTGCAACTATCTGACCCCAAGAGGAGTGGAAGAGTGGCAGTTCGATTGGCACGAAACGCCGGTGCCAGAGAATCGTACCTTGCGGTTACTCGACCATTTCGGTGGAAAGCCGCTTCTGGGCTCTGCTGGGTACATCCCTATTACTTCTACGGAGTATGATCTACTCCTCGCCCTTGCAGACTATGTAGCCGGTGTGATAGATCACGTCGTCGAAAGATCCCTTAAGGATGCGGAGGATTTGCGAGATCCCGGCGAGCCCAGTCGCCTACAACAGTACCGGCGCTTCAAGAAACGTTGTCGGTCTATTCTTGCAGATTTAGACCGCGTCAACCGGCGGTTGCTCCTGCCGGCCCTGGAAATGGGCCAGTGGGGGCTGGTGGTCGATGCCCGAATGCGAACCGTGCCGAGCTTTCTTTCCGCGGAGGAATGCCCAGACGGACTGCCGCATCCGGAAGTAGCTTTGGTGATTGGCTTAAGCGATGCGGGTAAATTCCGGGAGGCGATTGCTCAATACCAAAAGCTTTGGGACCAACTGAAGGAAGTGATTCGCGAAGGCTTTGACGACGACATATTTCCGTTTGAAGACCTGAATCTTCGGCCGACATCCTGCGAAGAGAGTGCCTTCGGTACCATTCTGTACTGGAATTTGCCGGCGGAGATCAGTGAGGAATTTAAGCTCGACCCGCGCGTGGGGGTCACTTTCGCTATTGGTTCCGACGTTGCCGTACTCTGTTTGACGGTAGATCATGCGAAGAGACTCTTGGAAAGTACCCCGCTACAGCCTGCCGGAGTAATTGCGGATCCTGAGACCCCCCGTTTGGGGGCCACCACCGCGGATCTCCACGGCATTTCGCAGGTGTTAGAGCCCTGGGTTCTGTTTAGCGTCCGGGCGCTCGTCCAAAGACCACCTCTGGCCAGTGAACCATCGGAACAAGAGTCCGCCTCGAAAGATTTCGAAAACTTCGCCGTGCAGGTTCTGAAAACCTTCGGCTGCCTCAAACGATATACCTCCGAGAACTCCGGCCAGCCCGGCCTTGTGATTTCTCATTCACTTTTGGAGGTGACGGACCTGACCGAAAGCGAGTAGAATAGAGGTAGTGGTAGGTATCGGGTGTTTCGTGTATTTGAAGAAACTTTTCACCTCGCGCTCGCCAGAAACGCGATTCGCGAAGCGACGCAAGGCACCAGCCATTGTTTCAAGTGTGGTCAGCGGTAACGCCGCTGCTGGTGCCGGACAAGGGAGCAGGTCTCGGGCAGTTCGAATCAAGTCTTGATTAGCCCCGAGACGTCGTCTTTGCAGACCGGATCGGAATGATAGTATGTCGGCATCCAACCCCAGCAGGCCTCAGAGCGAACCAACGGCGGCTCCTCCCCCGACGATGACCGTTTTGCAGGGGGTGAATCAGGTTCTTCAGGAAGCCTTACGGTGCGATAGCGACAGCGAAGTTGCCCGGGTTTGCCTCCGCGTTGCCGAACAGATCACCGGAAGTCCTTTCGGGCTGATCGGCGAAATCAATCGCCGCGGAAAGTTCGACACGATCGCTCTGAGCGATCCCGGTTGGGAGGCCTGTCAAATCGAGCGAGGGTTGGCAGTTCGAGCCCTGCGAGATATGGAAATCCGCGGCGTGCTCGGCCGGGCTCTACTGACCGGAAAATCTTTTTACGTCAATGACCTAAGTAAAGACCCGGATTCTGTAGGCGTTCCGACCGGTCATCCTCAGATCCATTGTTTTCTCGCCGTTCCCTTGAAGCACAGCGATCAAACCTTCGGGCAGATAGCCGTGGCCAATCGGGCGGGTGGATACACTGCCAAACAGCTTGCCGACCTGGAAGACTTAGCGGTTGCCTTCGCGGAAGCTCTGGAGCGAAAGCGGGCTGAACTTGCCCAGCGGCTCTGGCAGGAGCGATATCGCATAATTTTTCATGCAGTCACGGAGTCGTTAATTCTCTCGGACCCTTCCGGCCGCATCGAGGAGGTAAACCCCACAGCATGCAGCCTTTTTGGGGTCCATGCCACGGAATTAAAGGGCAAATTCTTGGAGGAGTGGATCGATCCCGATTTTCGCAAGGAATTTAAGCAATCGCTTGCCCTTTTGGAAAAAGGCGAAGTGGTTCACGGGGTCTCCTGGGTTCGACGACCGGATGCGGCCCGGCTAGCGATCGATTACTGTGCCCGGCCGTTCATCTTCGCTCAAGAGCCGCATATGCTGTGGGTAATCCGGGACATCACGGCGGAGCAACGGGCCGTCGACCTGCTGCGGCAAGCCCGAGATGAACTCGACGAGCGGGTCCGCCAGCGAACCGACGCCCTTAGCCGTGCCGTCGAACAATTACGTCAGGAGATAGCCGTCCGTAAGGAGGTCGAGCGAGGGCTGGCTGAGGCGGTAGAGGAGCTCAAGCGATCCAACGCCGATCTGGAGCAGTTCGCTTATGCCGCAAGTCACGATTTGCAAGAACCCCTACGGGTAATCGGTGGGTTTGCCGATCTTTTGGCTCACCACTACGGCGAAAAGCTGGACTCCCGTGCCGCAGAATACTTGCAGTTCATCCGCCAGGGAGTTCAACGAATGCACCAGTTGATTATGGGCTTACTGGCCTTTTGTAAGGTGGGGCGGCGCGGTGAACCCTTGCAACCTGTGGACATTAACCAGGTACTCCACGAAGCCCAGGAAAACTTGCGTGCCTCGATTGAGCAAAGCGGTGCCGTAATTACCTATGACGAACCCCTACCTACTGTGCAGGGAATCCACCCTCAATTAGTGCAAGTGTTCCAGAATCTGCTAGCCAATTCCATCAAGTTTCGCGGGGATCAGCCGCCACGCCTCCACGTCGGGATCCAACGACTTCCGGAGGCTTGGAAATTCTGTGTCGAGGATAATGGAATCGGCATCGATCCGAAGTCGCAACCGCGGATCTTTCAAATGTTCCAGCGGGGTGGACAGGCGCGCGATCGTGCCGGCCTCGGAATCGGCCTAGCCATCTGTAAGCGAATTATCGAAGGCCACGGGGGGCAGATTTGGGTGGAATCGCAACCCGGCCGCGGAAGCCGCTTCTACTTTACTGTTCCCGTGCGCGAAGAAGCACCGGTCACTTTCCCAATTGCCGAGGACCGACCGGCACAAGCGGTCAGGCAAAAGCTTCAGTAAAGGTCGTCCGCCGATTTTCCACCCATGAAAGGGGCGCGTTTCATAACCACCGTCTGAGCTTGAGCTTCCTAAAAGTTTTGCTCCGAACGGTTGATCAGAGACACACCCGCAAAGTTAAGCAATGGCACCCATCCGCTCAAAATAACCTGCTTTCGGCGGAAAAGTCGCTGAAGGAAAGAAGGTTCGACGTCTACAGAGACTCGCTTCACTAGAAGACGGATCCAACTCCTCACCCGTTCGGCCGACTCAAATGTCGCGGACAACATCAACGGATGTAGTCGGCCTCGATTCTATAGGGGAGTCCGTGGGCTTTCCCTTCGGCCACATCCTTGTCGATTCGGAGCCTTCCCCCTACCCGGGTAGGATAGCTCGTGTATTCGGTCTTCAGATCCCCCACCAATTCAACCTGCACAATTTCGTGTGGCGCAATCTGAGATGTACAAAATTTACAGTGACCGATCGTAGGAACCAGCAAGAAATTCTTCAAGTTGATCGTCTGCCGGCCCGGGTAAATGTACCCCTTCAAAAACACTTTCTCCCCCTCGAGCTTTTCGATATCCGGGGGCACAAACTTTCCGGATTTCAAGTCCCCTGGAAGAAGCATTTCAAAGGTCAGCCGGGTATATCCGTGGGGCACTTCCTTCGATAACAAATAGAGCAGGCCGACGGTTCCCACACTCCAGGTCACCAAGGTGATAATAATGCCGGCAGTCGCTATGCCACTTCCGGTGAGGATTTCCGGCCGCCGACTAATGCGGTAGCGCGCCCAAAGCGACATTCCCAGCGCCGTCAGAGGTATGAAATGGAATAACCAACTGAATACGCTAAGGATGGATAAACTGCCCAACACCACGCTGAGCACCGCAGCCAAACTTACGCTGCGGTAACGAGATATACCCGCTCGTTCGAACTGCCTTCGAAGGGACCGGTCCGCTACCAACGGTCGGAAGGTCCCGGTCATGACATCCTGCGACATCGTCACTCTCCGTTCCAGGGATTCATCGCAGCCATTATTTCCAGTTCCCTAACGCGGCAAACCCCCGCCGAGATTAATTGCCAAAATCGTCCGCACAAGCTTGCGGTAACTCCGCCTTTAAGGGCGATGATTCCACCGCAAAAATGTCCTGCAAATCATCCTCCGGTTACAAGGATCACCCCACCGACCAAGTCGGCAAGTGATCGCGCGCGATTCGGTTGCTCTCACCCTCACGGGGCAGCGATCAACGCTTTGGCCACGTCCGTCCGATAAGCTGCCACTGCCGGTAAGTAGCCGACAATGGTCGCCAAAACTATGAGTCCCGGAATCAACACCAGTTCCACAAGCTGAAAGTCAAAGGCCCGGACGATCACCCCGGTTTGCTCGGCGATCACCGGGCTCAAAAACCCGACCAAAGTGTGCCCCATGAATGTCCCCAGCAAACCGCCTCCCAGCGATAGGAGAATCGACTCGGTGAGGATGATGGCCATCACAGTGCTACGGCTGGCCCCCAAAGCCCGCATGATCGCGATCTCGTGCCGGCGTTCACTCATGGAATTGTAGATACTCACCATAATGCCGATACCGGCCACAATCACGACCAAAATAGCCAAAATTAGCAGCAGGAGCTGCACGTTGCCGACAATACCGTCGAAAAGCTCCGCGATGACCCGTGCCGGATGCACGGCTTGGGCAAACGGCTCTTCGTTGATTACCCGGGGCAAACTCATGGCAAGCTGCGCATTATTGTCGATATCCGTAACCACCAGGATGGCACTCAGCCGCCTGTGTTCATCCGAATCAGCATGATCATGATGCCCATGATCATGATGCCCATGATCATGATGGGTACAAGCCTCGCCCCACTCCGGGGAATGGCCATCAGTGTGGCCGGCGGCTCCCTCCCCTGCCGAAGCCGGATCACGAGCTGAGTTTATTTTCGCGGCGGAATCCGCTTCATTCCCCGCGTTCAACTTCGCCGAACTAGATTCCTCCACGGACCTGATTTCTGCTGGTTCAGTGGGCCGATCACTATCGGCCGGAAAACTCGGTGTACTTCCGGAAACAGTCGAGCCGCTAGCTGAAAAGGTCGTATCTTTCAAAACCTGCTCTTCAAAACTGGGTCCCGCGACATGGCTTTCACACTGAAAGAAACCCTCCAAGTTTAGAAAAATGGCCCGGTCATTCGGGGTTCCCGTCGGGGCCAATATCCCCACCACAGTGAAGGGCTCATCTTCATGGACTGCTCCCCCCACTTGCCCCTGACCGGTGGGCCGAATCTCTTGCCCAATCTTAATGCCTAACTTTCGGGCCACCGTATAACCGACTACACACTCGAACGGGTTTTCGGTATAGAAATTTCGCCCTTCGATAAACTCGTAAGGCCGGTTGTCCAGATAAGTTAGTCGGTCGAACATTTCAGGCGTGGTGGCCACCGCGCGAAATCCCTGATAGTCGTGACCCGTGCAGATCGGAATGGCTACCCGGACTGCTGGCACGAAACGCCCTTCGGTGAACTCGCGATAGTAGCTATAAGGAATCGTATCCACCGGTTGCCCGAGGTAAAAAACCGTATCCAACACCAATTGGAGCGAGCTGCCCTTGGCGCCGACAATCAGGTCATACCCCTGAGCCCCACGGCGAAAGGAGCGATCCACCACGCTATGGATCACCAAAACGGCCACGACCAAGGCCACCCCGAAAGCCACGGAAATCGCCGTCAGCCACGAGGCTAAGGCCCGCTGTTCCATGCTCCGCCAAGCAATCTTCCAAAGACTCATCGTCAGCTACTCACGTGCTCTCAACTACCGACCTGATGATCAACCGGTTCCATGATCGGTCGCTTTCCCACCTGGTTGATCTCTTCCAAGCGCACTATTTTTGGGAACTGTCGCGCCACCTCCGGACTATGGGTTACAAGAAGGAGCGCGACCTTTTCTTCTTCGCAAGTCTCCCGAAGCAGATCGATAATCTGCTGCTGATGGCCGGTGTCCACGTTTGCCGTGGGCTCATCGGCCAGAATGAGTCGCGGATTATTGGCCAACGCCCGCGCCACAGCCACCCGCTGCTGTTCACCGACGGAGAGCATTGGCGGCTTGTGGGTTAGACGGTGACCGAGCCCGACACGCTCCAGCAGGTATTTGGCCCGGGCTTTGTCCGGCCAACCGTCGGCAAACGTCATGCTTAACAAGACGTTTTCAAGAGCAGTGAAGCCCGGGAGAAGATTGAAGGTTTGGAAGACGTAACCGATCCTCTTGGCCCGGAAACGGTCACATTCTGCCTCGCTCAGAAGCGTAATATCCCAACCATCAAACCGGACGTAACCGCTGTCCGGTCTGCTGATACCAGCAATGATGTGCAGCAAAGTCGTCTTTCCACTACCGCTCTTACCGACCAAGACAACCTGCTCGCCAGCCTCCATGCTAAAGTAGGGGATATCCAGGATCTCTAGCCGCGTACCATCCCACTGAGGAAACGATTTCTTGACTTCTTGCAGTTCGAGCATCGGATTAGGATCACCCAGAAACTAAGTAAGAGGGACACAAAACCCCGAAAAACTCCGAGAAAGCGAAATATGACTCCCGCGTCGCAAATGCTACTATGATTCAAACCTTACCTCAAAAGTAACCAACAGATTCTTGGCCAACAGATTCTTATAATGGTCTCCTGGATAATTAGTTCCGACTTCAAACTTTCAGAATAGAAAATTGAAATCCAATTTGCAAAGAAGCAACCTGTTGGCTGAGTAGCAGTTATAACGATCACAGCCAACTTGATGGCTTCGCGCCCCTCAAGACGGCCTCCTCCCCCTAAGGCCCGCTCCCCTCACCGCGGTCGCTTTCACTATTTCCCGAAGCGCACCGATCGAGACTGCAAAACCGCGGCCTCACGCGGCGCTATCGGCGTTCAGGACGTTCAATT
Organism: uncultured Thermogutta sp.; assembly: GCA_937128505.1. GTDB lineage: Bacteria > Planctomycetota > Planctomycetia > Pirellulales > Thermoguttaceae > DTLM01. The sequence continues at coordinate 20,655 of CAKZMM010000105.1, read as the reverse complement.
TGAACTGCTCCTGTCGGGACCAACTGCTTCCCGCCGCAAAGAAAATTGCCTAGTCAGGTTATCAATACTTACGTCGAAAGAGTGCAAAAAGTTTTGCGAACTCGAGACGAAAAACACCCCATAAGTATCGATCACCCACGAATCTTGTTAGGATAACTAAATAGCAACAAATTCCTTCCAAAAAAGGCGGGGGGCCGCGCTCAATAAAATGACGGAAAACCACGCGAAAACTGAGGTACATATCTGAGTTTTGGCCGTAAAAATCGCTCTCCAAAAATTAGCCCGTCGCTTCCGTCCCTAAACATGGGTTGAGGACGCACGGGACCAAGAGATCTCGTTGACGTGACCTCCCCACAACGAGCCGCAGCGGGTAAGGTCCATGCGAGAAGGATTTGGCAAAAAATGCAGCAATGGGCGGCAGAAGGTCTGACGAATCACGGTTTGAGTCCTGGGGTAGAAAAGAACGGGGTAGCGCGCAGAACTCTTAATGTCACTATATTCGCTAAGTTAGTCATCTATTTGCGCCGTTTTGATTTCAGGCCGCAATTAGGTATCGTTTTGACATCATTCCATCCCACGGCTCCCTCCGGATGTCCTGATCGTTGCACATACTTTCTCTCTAAGGTGCGAGATTTCGTTACATCTAATTCTCTCAAAACTTCGTTTGATCAAATCCTTTGGAAACTTCGTTTTACAAACTTAGTGAAATCTCGTTTGACCAGATTTTTTAGAAATCTCGTTTGATCAAATTCTTTAGAAACTTAGTTTCTCCTTGATGCCGAAAGATTGGTAAGCCAAGCACAATACATCTCATGTCCGATAATCAAGATTGTGTTTGAGGTCGAGCATCAATTAAGGGTAACGGTTCAGACTCGAACGACACAAATTTAGTCGAAGGATACATTTATGAGGACCTTCGAAGACATTCGGCAATCCAAAATCATGATGCGGCCTCAACACGTTGAGATGTGTTAAAAGCGGCATCCGTGGGACAATTGAACCGACACTTGGAAATTTCTTTACTCGGTTGGAAGCTACATTCGCGCAGTTATCAGACCGCCGTTCGAGTCCAACCATCGAGCGCAAACTCTCCCGAACGGCCAGAAAAGTGTGATGTCCCAGCGCTCCACGGGTAAAACTGGGAAAAAGGTGCACTCATCCCGGGCACCACAAGAAAAATTTGGGAAGAAGGGGGGTAGGGTTCGCTGCAAAATCACCGCTAACTGAAAACACCAAACCACCGCGTCGCGGCAGGTGATTAATGCCAGCTAACGAAAAGGAAGTTGAATTATGTCGCAAACACAGACAATCGCGACACTTCCCCGCGAAAGATCAATCGACTGAAAGAAGGAGTAACGAGAATTTATTCTCCTTCCGCACGGAACTAACGCCGATACATGGCCGAGCGGATCTGCTTTTCTGTTTCCCGGCGCTTCATCGCCTCTCTTTTATCGTGTGTTTTCAACCCACGACATAACCCGAGCAACACCTTGGCGAATCCCCGCCGGAAATAGATCTTCAAAGGCACGAGAGTGAAGCCTTTTTCTTCGGCCCGAGTCGCAAAACGTTGAAGCTCGCGGCGATGCAAGAGGAGCTTTCGGGGGCGTGTTGGCACATGGTTAAAGGGTCCTGCCTCGGGATATTCTGCAATGTGACAACCCAAAAGCCACAGCTCGCCATTCCGAAGCTTTGCGTACGCTTCATCTAGCGAGACATTTCCGGCCCGCAAACTTTTCACCTCACTACCCAACAACACCATCCCGCACTCTAAGCTATCGATAACCTGAAACTTATGCCGGGCCTTCCGGTTCTCCGCGACCGGCTTAATCGCCCCCTCCCTCGAGCTAACCGAGGCCTTTTCGGAGGCTCCCGCTCCTTTTTTTCCCGAGCGATCTTTCTTGCTCATCTTTACCGGCCAGATTAGGTGCGGTCCATATTAAGAAGTTATTAAATGAGGCACGGCGCATCTTAAGCTGAATCACTCCCGGCAACATATCGGAAGACTTGAATGACCAATTCGAGAATTGAGACTTTTGGCCGCCCGATTAATGCCGCAAACTCTGTCTCCCTGAGAACGCGCGTAGAAGGCGGAAACGGCGAGCCAATGCGGCCAATCACCCCGCGCTACGAGGCTAAACCCCCCGGGAAATTGATAACACACTCAGATTAATCTTTTTATCTTTTCGAAAAAAGCGGCTCAACAAGTACTTCTACATTTTCGGCAGGCCCTCGGGAAGTCGCGCGCCGTGATCAAAAGTTGCGGGATCTACCCAGTTTGGGCCCATTCCTCGGTGTCACATTCCCTCCACCCGCGATCTTCATCCAATTAGAAGGCAAGGGCTCAATATGGCTCCCACCGGACCTCGGATTACGCCAAAAAAGAGAAGGCTTTTCACGGCCACAAATTTGGCTGACAGTGACTAAGCCTGGCCGATCACGTATTAACCGTTGCTAACCGCGGCATCACCCCGGGTTACACCCCGCTTTTCCGAAATTTTCTTCAGTCTAATGGTGCCAAAAAACTGCATCCATCGTCAATACTTTCGTGCCGTCTCGGCTACAACGACTCTGCGGCAGAACCTACCGGCGGATTGCCGCAACCGCAATCATGTGGTTCCGGGCTACTCCGAAAATATGCGAGTGTCACAGACTTGCCGGTAGGGACCCCTTGAGTTTAGGTGAATTGGAGCCGATCAAACCAAACCAAAAAACAAGGCTCAATAGCGTCGCTCGTCGCATACAGCAGCGGTAAGCAACGCAGGGTAACAGTAGAGTCGGGAGAACAGGAATCGACACGGGATCAATCGACCCCACAAAACCACTATTTCCGGGGGATTTGCCGCCGCAATTCACCCCGTTCGCTTCACAATGCTCTACGCGTAGTATTGGGGAAAAATCCCCTTCTCGTATAGTTAAAACCAGTGCGAGAAACTCGCGGGAAATTACCGTGCACCGAGCTCCCGATCCAAAATCAGGAGTCCACCAGGCGAATCTCCCACCATTTTCATCCGATCGACGATGAGCTGCGCCGCGGCCTCTTCCTCCACTTGCTCGTTTACGAACCAGTGCAGGAACACCTGGCCGGGATGGTCATGTTCGGCAACTGCCAGGTCCAGCAACTTATGGATCCGCTCCGTGATATGTCGTTCGTGAGCCAAGGTCGCCTCGAAAACGGCAAGCGGCGAAGCCCAATGATTCGGAGGTGTGGGCAACTCCTTCAATTGCACCCTGGCTCCCCGAGAAAGGATGAAATCGTAAAACTTCATCGCATGTTCCATCTCCTCCTTGCTTTGCTCGCGGAGCCAATGGGCCATCCCTCGAAAGCTTTCTGCCTCGCAATGAGCCGACATCGCCAAGTAAAGGTACGAGGAATAATACTCGGCATTGAGCTGGTCATTCAGCGCATCGAGCAACTTCTGACTTAACATCGCGGTCAATCTCCTTGAATTGATGGGTACTCTTACGCCTAAAATCGATCGTCCTTAAACACGCGGCCGGTTTGAGCTCGCCCCTAAGCTTCCACTTTTTGAGGCTTGCCTGGCCGCCAGAAGAAAACCATGAATTATTGCCGCGGTTTACTGGAAGGCAAGGCGACAAAAGCAAAAAGCCGAAAAGAGTCCCTTATCACCTCAGGAGAAGCCCTTTAAGAAGGCTGGATCGTTCGCCCCTTAATCTGATGCGCTTTTAAACCGGATCGTTCTGGGGGCTACGTTTTCGATTCACGCATCACGACCCATTTTCGTTATTGAACCCGTTCCGCTTATCTCCTTGTATCTCCTTGGCCAGCCACTATCGGGCTATCCACGGGGTTTTGGTTCGGCTTTGACGAACAAGTTGACTCTCCGGACTGTGCTACTTTTTTCGGAGGGTACAACTCCGTAAAAGCGGCCCGGAATGTTTCCCGCGTGGGGGGGTATGAAGGACATTGCGATTGGCGTAGTCATCACCCGGGACCAACCGCCAAAGGTGCATATTCCTGGGATTGGGCAATGATTGGCTTAATCCCTGTTAATCCTCGGCTCAATCCCTGTTAACGCAACGGTGTCGCGGGAAACTCGATCAAAGTGCTTCGGAGTACTTTCTGAGGCCCCTACTTCTCATTACCCCCACCCCCGGAGTAAACGGCTAAATTGAGGCCGGGACATTACCGGCACCCACCCCATCAATCACCGGGGGAAAACAATCGGTAAATCGAGAGAAGAATAACGCCATCCGCCATTGCACCCGAGCCCTTCACGACAGCCCCCGGGCAAGCGTCGCAAGCGTCGAAAGTTTAAGACCTTTAGAGGGTATTAAGAAAGGTGATCTTTGACGCACCGGAGGTGCCGCAATGGAATGATCGTTGAGACACCTGAGGTGCCGCAATGGAATATGACGCAGCCTTTCGTCTGAGGGCTGATCCTCGATGCAGGGAGTGTCTACTCTCGGGGTGCCATGGTGTCCCGCACACGCGGGATCGCATCGGCGTAATCGGCTCCAACCACCCTGGCGCAATCAGTGCGCAGCGGTCGCCGATTTTCCGACAGGAGATCATCCGACAGGAGATCAATTTCCCCCGAAGCGGATTTCTGCCGGCTCAAGTTCCTACTGGCGGAATTTCGATGGCGCTACCTGCCACAGTCAGCTCGATAACGCTCACCAATGGATCCCGGGCCTCCGCGGGAAGCCGGATCTCTATACCCTGGTTTGTTTGCTTAAGTTCTACCTCGGTACCGGTCGGTGCTGGTGACCGGAGAGTGGCCGAAAGAATCTTCCCTTCAATCGCTGGTAAAATGAGTGCTCCCTCTGCAGGCCATTTCAGGACGTATAACCAAATCCGGCTATCCTTGCATGTGGACGCGCCCCAATCGCCCGGTTTAAACGGACCGCCCCGCGTCGCGTAGACGCCTTCAGCGTACTTTTCTAACCAAGCCCCAATTTCCCGAAGGCGGTCGGCCTGCCGCGGCTCAATGCGACCATCCGGCATTGGCCCCACATTGAGCAACAAGTTGCCATCCCCACCCACGGTTTGCAGAAGAATCCGCAAGCACTCACCCAGCGACTTGATATCGTCATTCGGCCGCCAAGCCCATTGCCGCCCCAGCGTCATACACGTCTCCCAAGGACGCTCGCGATTGAAGGCCCCCACCCTCTGCTCCGGTGTGTCGAAATCGCCCGCATACTCTCGACCGGCGGTAACCCCCTCCATTCCTCGACGCCCCTTATCGACCCGATTGTTCACCAATATATCCGGCTGGCAACTTCGAATGTGCCGGTACATGGCGAGGCCGAGCTCGTGCGTCCAAGGTTTCTCCCACTCGCCGTCGAACCACATCACGCCTAAGGGACCATATTTTTGGATGATTTCCCGAGTTTGGTTGTGCAAGTATTCCACATACCGCTCCATATTGGGATTCGGTTTTGGCTTGCGCCCTCCCGGCGAACCGAGAGGATAATCCGGATGGTACCAATCACAAATCGAATGGTAGGTGCAAAAAACAATCCCCTGGCGGCGACAGGCATCCGAAAGCTCGCGCAAGATGTCTCGTTTAAAGGGCGTACTCATAATGTCGTAATCGGTGTAGGCCGAATCCCAGATGCAAAAGCCGTCATGGTGCTTCGAGGTAATCACGAGGTATTTCATCCCTGCGGCTTTCGCTAGGGCGACCCACTCATCGGCGTTAAACAATGTCGGATTGAACTGAAGGTATAACTTGTCGTACTCTTCAATGGGGACTTGAGCCCCCCTCGACCAGCCGATTTCCGTCCCTTTCAAGCTCACCGGTCCCCAATGGATGAAAAGGCCGAACCTCATCGCCTGCCAACGCGCTAAACTTTCCGCGGCCGGCGGCGGGATTTCCTCAGCGAGGACTCGGCCCGACATCCCCTGTCCCACACTCCCGAAGAAAACGATAATTGGCAGCCAAAACCCCAGGATCAGGACTATGCCGTGAGGGAAGTCGGGCCCGCAAAGAAGCCGGGGGACAATCCACCGGAGAAGATCCCCGAAGGCGGTAAAGGAGCAACCTGAATGGCATCCAAGGTTTCTCGTGTTAGTGTGTTGAATTTCTGAATTTGCGAAACACTCAATCCCAGGGCACATGAAGAAACCTCCCTTGAGTGCGTGAGCTGCCTAAATTCCTACGTTGCCTTGGTAGTCACCTAGGCACAACCTTAGCGCGCAGATAGTCTAATCACGCGGTTCCCAGGAAACAAACGGCCTCAGCCGGCGCAATCTGCTGCAAATTTCAGCCCAGTCGGGTATTCTCGCGTATTCTCGCGCGAGCACGAATTGGCAGATGCACTCCTTATGGCCGAGTGTACTGCGAATTTCACCGCAATCGGGAATTCGCCTCACGAAGGCTCAAAGTTGATTAGAAGATTTACAATCGCGCCCCAAAGGATGCCGTTCGGGGAGAGCAGTTCTGATCCTGTCATAGTCCACAAAGCGGTGATCTTAGACGCCCGAGTTAACGTGGCTTTCGGCATCTCACACCGGGGCCCCCAATGCGATTGCAAATCCTCGCGAATATGTCCCTGTGAATAAGGTCCGATGAATCTAAGTGATTAAGGCCGAGTGAATTTAATGAATTCAACGAAAAATGTTGTAAAATTCGGCAATTTACTATTGTTGCAGTAGAGCCTTCTTTCCAGTTTTTTGTGATTTTTAACAAGTTGAATGAATTGTCATCAGCACAAAAAAACCACTTGACAATACTTTGCATTTCTGCTAGACTCCTAAGAGACAATACGATGGATCCAAACGAGATCGTAGAACGACTGGCTCAGTTTGAACAACTTTGTCGCCAGCAAGGGGTGCGATTTACATCTCAGCGGCGGCTAGTTCTGGAGGCCCTTTTGGGGCGCGAAGATCACCCGACGGCAGATCAGCTTTATGAAGATCTTCGCTCCAAAATGCCCGAACTGTCGCTGACCACCGTTTATCGCGTTCTGGAAACGTTGGCAGCGATGGGCGTCGTGCGAAAGCTCCACCATACGGGTATGCCGGTGAGGTTCGACGCTCGGGTGAGCCGGCATCACCATGCCACGTGCTTTCGGTGTGGGTCGGTCGTAGACATTTTGGATCCACACCTTGATCAAGTTGAAGCGCCGGCATGGCTTAGCTCGGAATTTGAGGTCTTGGATCACTCGGTTCAGTTCGTGGGTCTCTGCAAGCGGTGCCGTTCGCAAGCGCCACCCAAAGCGGAGGAGAGCGTCCAAAAGTCGTCGAGTTCACCCGACCAATCCTCCGCCTGGAATGTACCCCAGTTTTAGGCCGGGTTGTTCTCGCCGAAAGCTCAAAGATGGCGGATTACGAGGGACACAACGATCTATTCGGAAAGAATACCTCCAGGTTGGTATCCACTCTAATAGCGAAAAACTTGGCATCGTTCAAAAGATCTCGCGACAATTGGCCAGTAAGACTCAGCAGTAGCGCACCTTAAGCTTGGGTTAACCCAGGTGTAAAGGGACTGCCAATCGCAGCCGGTGTGAAGGTCGATTTGATTGAGAGCTTAGGAGTCCGCTGCTTTTGCTGCGGCCATCTTCGACGTTAGGGCTCCTAAGGCTCCTGCGCCACGGGGGCGCTTTTCCTCTTTGGAAATATGCGCCGAGTTTCAAAGTGCTTTAAGGGCCGGGGAAATACTGCGCGCAACGGAATCGTTTTGGGTGAAAAGGCTCCGTAACGCCTCGGCAAGCTACCGGGGTACAAGTCTTCCGCCGAGTGAAGGTGTAGTTTCTACATCTAACCCGGCAATTGCTCCCGCCGCATTTTGATGCCAAGGGCGGGGCGATCGCGGATTTGCCTTGCGGGAGATCCTTGCGCTATCGGAAACCTCTTGGAGCAACTTGGAACCAAAGCGGATGAGGCTTTGGGGATTTCTCCGTGCAGGAGGATACAGCGCGTGGGGCGATACCGCGTCTTGTGGCCACTAAAGCAGCGAAAGCCGCAGGCTTAAGGTCAGCTTTTTACACGCTAGGCAGACGCGCGGTGGAACAGACTCATGGTGTTTCGATTGGTGTTAGTCAGTTCGGGGTTGGCTCTTGGATGGAAGGAGGGTTTTACCATGTCACCGGGCAAGCGTCTTCGTTTACTGTTGGGATGGTTCGTTGCAGCCGGGGTGGCTTTTGGCGTCCTCGGTGCCTATTGGGTCACCGAGGCCACCGAGGCGAAACGTCCATCGAGTTACAGTTCAGTGGTTCCCGCGGACGATTTTGAAACGATTGTCAAGCGGATGCAGGCCGAAAAGCCCAAGATCCGCGAGCAGCACATGCGGTTGCTGGAGGAGCGATACGATTTGAGCAATCGGCCGGTCCCTGGCGTCACCATGTCGCGGGGCAAACCGATTCAAGGGGGTGTTCGGGTGAAGCTTCCGCCGGGAGTCACCTGGCAGCAATTGGCGGAAATGTCCCCGGAGGAAATCCGTAAACAGGGGCTTTGGCCTAAGGGTTTCTTGCCGCTTCCGCACCCGAATCATCCAGAAGGGGGCATGGTCTTCCCGCAATCGCACATTGACGAGATCAAGCGGCAAGAAGGGCGCGATTTGACGCGATTCGACTTGGATTTCGATTTGCCCGACCATTTGTTGCCGGAGTTTCCCCCACCAATCTATTTGACCACCCGTTCGGATTTGGGCGATGTATCGCAGGGTCAACTGGTTACGATTCAAAACTATTTCGAGTTGTTTAACGGGATTTTGAACCCGAAACAGTTGGAGGGGCTTCGACTGTTGGTTACCCCGTTTCCACAGCAGCAATTCAATGCCACGGACGACCGTCGCAGCTTAAAGCCTCACTTAGGAGTGACATGTTTTGATTGCCACGTCAATGGACATACGAATGGGGCGACCCATTTGGTAGGCGACATCCGGCCTCAAGAATTCCGTCACCGCTTGGATACTCCGTCACTTCGCGGCGTGAATATTCAGCGACTTTTCGGCTCGCAGCGGGCATTGAAAAGTGTCGAGGATTTCACCGAATTCGAACAGCGGGCAGCCTATTTCGACGGCGACCCGGTGATGGCCACGAAAAAAGGGGTGAATATCCTCGAACGCGCAAGCCAAGTTCACTTCATGGCTGAATTCATGGCCCTTTTGGACTTCCCCCCGGCACCGAAGCTGGATGTGCTGGGGCGGCTTGATCCTGCCAAAGCTACGCCTCAAGAATTGCGCGGTCAGAAAGTGTTTTTCGAAAAGGGCCGTTGTGCGGAGTGCCACCATCCGCCGTATTACACGGATAACCTCATGCATAATTTCCGCACGGAGCGCTTCTTCGAACCGCACATGGTCCTAGGACACATGATGACGGGGGATGGTCCCATCAAAACGTTTCCTTTGCGGGGAATCAAGGATTCGCCCCCCTACATGCATGACGGCCGTCTGCTGACGTTGGAAGATACCGTGGAATTCCACAATCTGGTGCTGGGCACTAAACTCTCGGAGCAGGAAAAGCAGGATCTCGTGGCGTTCCTCCGCTGCCTGTGATGAGTTTGGCCGCTCGAACAACTTGAAAGGATTCCCCTTTTTTGCCGCATACCTTATTTTCGGAAGCGGGCCTTTTGCGAGGGGAGCCAGGTTCTGGAAGCGGATCATCCCGCGAAACCCCCTATTTGGCGATAGGCTGAAAACTTAGGCTAAGTATTTTCCGGCAGCAAATTGCGGGGTAAACTGGCTATAGAGGGATGGCCCCTCGGAAAACTATTCCCGGGTTTTAGCGGTGCCTCGGTGCCATGCGCCCCGGGCAATTACCCCGAAGCCGATCCATCGAGCTTGTTGCCGGAGGAAAGCCAATGGTGCGTCAATTCGCAGCCGTATTGGGGGCGATAAGCCTGGTCAGTTTGGCTGGGTGTGCCGCCACTTATTGCACGAGTCCCCTCGGTGAGAGTCCGCTCCCGATTGTGCCTGAGGAATGGGACGGATATTGGTTCCTGCCCGATGGGCCCGTTTTCTTCCAGGTGGAGGATCCTGCACGGGGAGTTCTTCTGGTGGCAGGCATCGAAAGACATCACCGTAATAACGAAACGCCTGGCGCGCCTGCACCGCTGCTAAAGTTGGCAACCCAAAAAGTCTATCTCCGGAATTCGGGGGAGTGGATCTTCGCCAGCTTGCAGCCCCCGAATAGTACAGACACCAAGTTTATTTTCTTCCGCTTGAAAAAACAGGATAAAATGATTTTGGCCTGGGCGCCGAACACCGAAAAATTTGCCGAGTTGGTTCGTCGGGGCGAGCTTCCTGGCTCAATCGACGATAAAGGGAATGTCACTCTCGGCTCCCTCCGACCGACTCATTATCAGAAGATCACCTCCGGCGAATACGGAGTGCTTTTCAATTGGGATAATCCGCTTGTATTTTTCCGCCTCATCGGACCTTGAGCGTCACGTACCCCCGTGAACGCTCACGATCGCCGCCGACACGGACACCTTGTGCGTAATGTCAAAAACCTCAACTGCAAGAAGCAGCAGATTACCCGGCGAGCCGCTTTTGCGCTCCGTAAAGGTAGGGGTTTAAGGTGGGATCGTTATACATCTTCATTTGCCGGTAAAGCTTGAAGCGTCTTCGGCCGGAGAAGAGCTCTTGGAGGAATGTGGTTAATGCGCCCTGCAAGTCGGTCTGCTGCTGATTGAGTACGCATAACCGGCTTTTTGCGCGGGCTCGATGGTGCGGATCCGCATCCGTACGCTCGGCTTGCTCCGCCATGTGATAGATCCGCAACGAAAGAATGGAAAGCCGGTCAATGGCACTCCCGGGCGTTTCCGTGTTGAGCGGGACATGCGTCTGCCAGGTGATGGCGGCTTCCTCCAACTCGTGGAGGATCCATAGGTCCAACTGCTCGATCAAATCATTCCGGCGTTGATTGAGCTGATCGATCCGCCGCTTGACGGCCGCAATTTCGGCGTCGCTGGCCAGGGAATCCCGGGCTTTATCCTCCTCATGCCACAAGAGGTAATTCTGCAAATGTTGCTCGCACACCAGATGGAGAAAGCCCTCGTAGCGGTTTTCCACCGGGTGTTGATGCCACAGGCTCACACAGGTGCGGTGCAATTCGGTGATGCTGGCGACCCGATCTGCCACCGAAAGATTTTTGGACACAAAAAACAGCGACTCCATCGCGGGTTCTTTCCTTTTTTCAGAACTCGTGCGGTCCGGTTGTGCTTGCCTTCACCTCACCCCCGAAGGATGGAGGCGAGTACTGTCGTCACATGATTTCGCTTGCCGTGCTTTTCGCGCGGAAACAATTTTCGTGCGTAAACAACTTATTCCTTAGAGCAAGGAGCGGCGAACTACGTGTCCGGGACAAAGCCTGCCAACGCGGCGAAGGCACAATGCCCGGGTCAAGTTCCGTTCGGCCAAGCCGGTGCCAGTCCCGCCGCAAACCCCCGCTACCGAACCCTAAATTCTTTTGAATCGCTTCAAATCGCTCGCGGCCTAACGAGACTTTGCTTTCTTCCCCGAATCGTAAAGCGCTTGCCGTCGATCAAACAACACCAATTCTGCTGGCAAAAAGTTAGCTTTTCCGCTGATTACGGGTGTCTTAGGTGCAAAGCGATAGCAATTCTTTTCCTTTGGCAATTCTTTCACTTCCGTAAGAATCTGATTTGATCGCTTCGGGGCGGATAGGGAGTTTCGCTCCCTGTGATCTGACTCTTGCGATTCGCAGGATCTCTCTTTGCGATTCCGACGAGCCGACTTTTCGATTCCGAGGATTGCCGCAATAGTTCGCGGAAGATGGCTCCGCGACCGAAACGGAACAGAATTGGTGTACAGAATTGGTGTCCCGTAGTGGTGGGTAAACTCCGCCTTCGTCCCGTGCTGAGGTGCGGTCAACTCTCACACAGCGTGTTTGATCCGAGCATCCTTCCTTCAAACCGTGCGGAGATGTGGTACGGGCAGCTAGCTTCAATAAACTGGTGAATGTAGGCGGGTTAATGAACTTAGAAAAGGTGAGCAAATTTGCTTTATTACTGGGTCCAAGCCCCGGGGTGATTATCACTAAGTTGATTTTGATGATTGTTCTACACAAAAGCTTATCGGTGAGTTATAACGGGGGGAGGAGTTTGAGCCAAAATCGCTGCTTCCGGCTCTGTGATGGGTCGATGATAGATCCGCACACCAGCGATACGTCCCAGCACCTGGTAAGGTGGAGCCGGCCCACCGCTGTATTGACCGATCACCAACGGCCCTTGCCAAAGCGCTGAGCTAGCCTGGCCCATTTGCTGAGCCACTTGCCGCCCGTCTTGAAAGACCCGGGCCACCTGGCCGTCGAACGAGCCGATCAAATGAACCCATCGGCCCATGGGCACTTGACCGCCGTCGCAGTCAATCCCGCCGACATGCCAACGCCAGCGTCCGCCGATTGCCTGGAGAAACCACCCTGCTTGCCGCCAATGGCCGAAACTGATGACCACCGGCATTTGCGACATCCGGTCGAAATAAACCCAACATTCGACACTAATTGGCTGAGCTATTTGCCACAAATCTTGATTCGGGAAGCTCGCATGTCCAGTGCTGGTAAGACGCAGTGCCCCATCCTCGCATGCGGCCTGCCCGTGGAGCACCCCCGAAAGCGACCTTCCACCGGCGAGGCTTCCTAGCGGGGAGCCAGCAAACTCAACGGAGAAGATCGGTTCGTCGATCCGCTCCGATTCGGCCCAAACGACCTCCGATGGTGGCCCCACTTGCCCACGCACATTGACACTGCGAAGCTGATACCAGTAACGCCGGCCCGGTTCCAGCGGAAAATCGATGTAGGAATTGCCGCGGATTTCCGCCGGTCCCACCGCCACAAAGGGCCCATCGGCCGACTCCGCTCGGGTGATCTGAAACTTGAGCGGTGTGCCAGGCAGCCACTCCCACTCCAGGCGAACCGCGTACGGAGCACCCGTGGCTCGGACATTCGGCGGTGCGGGAGGTGGCACCTCCGGTACTGCTAGCGAGATGTAGGATGGTCGGCCGCGACCCTCGGGGCTCGTCATCACTAACGCGTAATGCACTAGCCCCAGAGGCGGGCTTTCATCCCAAAACTCGAACCGTGGAGTGCTCGCCAGCAGCGTCTCACTGCTGGGGGTAAAGCCGGCCGATTGCGAGCGGTGGACCTCGCAGGTTAGGCCCCACGTTTGGGTGCAGCGCGGCCAAGTTAGCCTTACCCGACCAAAGGGATCGACCTCCGCTTGAAGCGGGGGTGCCACCTCGGGAACCACCGGCGGGACGAATTGCCGGAAGGTCCCCGGCGTGACCTTAGCTCCCGGCATATCCACCCGGGGGAGGCTCAAAGCGGTGGCTTGAGCCCGTCGGATGATGGCCAACATCGCCTGATAATGGGGGTCGGCGGTGGACGTAAAGCTGATGACCGGTTCCCCGCTTAAATCCGGCGGCAAAAATTCCTGCGGTGCAAAGGCTTCCAGCGGCAAAATCGCATGATGGTAAACGTCGCGGACAATCCGCGTCCGCTGTCGACGCGGATCGGCCGGGCGATTGCGACACAGCCCAAGTCCGTAGCCCTCGGCGCCCGGCGGCAACGGAGCGCGGAGGATTCGGCTCCATTCCGGGTGCTTCAAGTTGAACCAATCGCTTTCAAAATACAGGGGCTTGCCATCCGCCGTGCCGTGGCAGCCCATGCAGCCGGCTTGATGCATCTCCGCGATGAGGGCATCGCGGGCTTCGGCCCAACCCCGCGTGGTGTGGGCTTCCGCAAAATCCCATAACCCGTGATAGATGGCGTTAGTATCGATCCACGCCATAATCAGATCCCGCTCCGCCCGGGAAAGGGAAGTATTCTTGGCTCCGCAACCAGTCGTGATTGCCTCTGCCAAAGGAGCGATGGCCGACCCGTGGCTGCGCGGAAGGAAAATCTGCACCGAGTAAAAAGCTGTACCGTTCATGCAGTCAATTCCCGCCACCAGATCCGCCACCAATTGAGTGCGGCGCCGTCCCGTGAGATTCTCGTAGCTGATACTGAAGTACTCCGTCCATCCGCCGGTCAGATCCAGCCCTGCCGCGACACCCTCCGCTCCCCCATGGCAGCGAACACAGTGCCGATCGAAGATCGGCTGGATCATCGTGGGGTAATCGATTGGTCCGGAGCCCCAGCTTTCCGGCTTCAAGCGACGCGGCGGCTGACCGATCGCCTTGGCAAACCGAAACTGCGCGGAAGGAGCAATCGCCTTGGGTTCGTGACAACCAATACAAGATCGGGTAACCCCTGGAGCGGCCTGAACGAAGGTGCGCATACTTTGAATGAGACGTCCTTCACCGTCTAGGGCCTGCAAGTACACCGCTCGGCCCGAAGGCACCTCGAAATAGGCCGACCCGTCTTCCTCGACGGGAACAATCCCGAGAAAATTCTTCGCGCTCCAGCCGAGCACCGCACTGATTAAATAAGTCTGGTTAAAGGGATTGGGATCCGCCGGCCGCGGACTGGTGCGCGACGTTTCCTCGATCACCCGAAGGTACTTCACTTCGCCCCGGCGCACGCCGGTCAAGCCTTGGTATATATCCTGGACGAAGAAATAGCCGGTTCGGGCTTTCCGATCCACCATTTCCGGAATAAATGCCGGGATCGGTCGCGGTCGCACAAGCATGGGAGAGTGAAGGCAGATCTCCGGATCGGCCAGAAGCACCACTCTTCTCCCCCGGCGATCGATCATTTCCAATATATTCCGTTGGAACCCCGCAGGTCGCCCGCTGAAAAGGATCAAATCGTCATCCACGGGCCAAGGTTCGCAAGACTCTCCGCGATCGAAAGTCGGATCCTCAGGATGTTCCAAGTTGAAAATCGCCTCCATAGCATTTTTCCCGCGCCGCGGATCGATCAGGGCGATTGATCCCCGCGGCGGGGCATTATGCTTGGCGAAAGTGCCCACGATCTCCCGCCCGGAGGGCATCGGTCTGGCATCAAGTACCGCTTCCGGAAGTACCATATTGTTCGCGAAAAGGGCCGTTTCGTCGGTCCCATCAGGGCGCACGGTCCACAAGGATTGGACGGTCAGTGCGTTTTTGTCGATATACTCCCACCGTCCCAGCAGAATACGACCATCCGGAAGTACACTCGGGTCGAACTCGTTCACATTGTTCACGGAAATGGGCCGAATATCCGAACCGTCGGCATTCATCACATGGAGAATAGCTACTCCGGAGTTGAAGCAGGGAACCAGTCCGCTCGGCCGCGTGGAGAGAAAAGCAATTCGACCATCCGGCAAATAGGTGGGGGCAATATCGTGTTGTCCTGCGAAACTCCCTTGGTAGCAGCCGCAGTAAGGCTCCGGATTGGTCAAACGTCGCAGACCCCGGCCGTCGATGCCAATCTCATAAATGCTGGTACTCCCATCGGGTTGCCCCTTGAAACAGAAAAGTAGCCGCGTGGCGTCGTAAGAAAGTTCCGGATGATTGTAAACCCCTTCGCCGAGCGTTTCGGGGGTGGTCGGATCAATGACCGGACGAATTCGCCACTGGCTTCGTGGGGCAGAAGGGTTTTCAAGGATGTAAATCCCACCCCCACCCGGCGGCCATTTGTAGTAAGTGTCGTAGATGTGAATGCCGGTGTACGAATGCTTCTTGACGAAAAGGAGTGGCGCCGTCAATTTGGAACGCATTTCCGCATCCGCTTGAGGGTCAATCTGCGAAAACTCAGTCTGTAGTCGAGCAATGCTTTCCGGGACACCACCTCCGGCAACCCCCGTGCTTGTTAGCGACCAACCCAGCCAGAGCAAAACCCCTAGTCCCATACAAATGCGCATTCTTTCGCCCCCGCAATGATTGCGAAGTGACACTCGATGGTTCGGTCCCGTTCGGAGGGAAAACCACGCATGATGAAGCCCGCGCAGCAAAAGTAGCATTATGCCGCGCAACAGCCTTGACCACGTTTTCATTCGTTTCTCCCGGCTGCGAATGTGTCGTATCAAGGCAAGCAGATTCCAAAACGCAAGCAGATTCTTATTTGACGCTCTAGAGCGTGTTACCGCGGCGAGTGAGTTCATTTCACTGGCTCTACGCAAGTCCCCGGCGAGCGAGAAAGTCGGCAGCCTTTCTTATCTTAAGCGGAGCACGTGTGATTCTCAATCTTCCTAACGTTTTTTTTGAACTCCTGCCTCTTACCCAAGTTTTCCGCCGTACAGAGTAAGGTTTCAGCCATGCATAACTGGGCTGGTGCCTGCTTGCGTTGAGTCCGGCTTGCGGCTACACATTTACACATTAGGAGTGCAAACGCGAGAGGGTGGAGGATGCGAACGGCGTGAGCTTTGCCGGAGTCAATCGCTTGGCTGTCAAATTTGCATCAAAATTCGCAGTGGAAGCAATAGAAGACACGCTCGAAAGATTGGACAGTGATCACCCAGGCTTTGCCCGTAAAGCATAGACACTTTGCCCGCAAAGCATACAAGCTTTCGCGCCGCTTTTTTGAGCAAAGATACCCACGAGCCTCTGATGCAATCGCGGATAGTCCGTCTGTTGATCAACATGACACAATTAACAAGCCGCAACAAGCAAGCTTGACGACGGGCAAGATTTCCAAGGTGAGTACCCGCGGTGAACAGGATTTATAAGTACATATTTTCGAAAGATAATTTTGCTCAGCTTAAGGGTGGGAAGGGGAATATCAACCGCACAAGAAGAATGTTTACCGCAGGAATTCTTCCCCAATAGGGGAGCTTGAAGCAGAGCACGCAGAAGAGGCGTAAAACAGTATCCGTTCCCAGAAAGTTCTTGAGATTGTGGACATGAAGTCGTACACTGAATATTTGACGATGAATGTTCCCAAGCGGATGGATTTCGTGAATATTACCCGCCAGGTCGAGGCCGCTGTGCGAAAAAGCGGGGTTAAGGAAGGGTTGTGCCTGGTTAATGCGATGCACATCACGGCGTCGGTCTTCATCAATGACGATGAGCCGGGCCTGCACAGCGACTACAAAATTTGGTTAGAGCACCTTGCCCCTTTTGACCCTTCCCCGGAGCGTTACGCGCACAATCGCACCGGCGAAGACAACGCGGATGCCCACCACAAACGTCAGATTATGGGGCGCGAGGTCGTCGTTGCTATCACGAACAGCAAGCTTGATTTTGGACCCTGGGAACAAATCTTTTATGGCGAATTTGATGGCCGCCGTCCTAAGCGCGTGCTGATTAAGATTATCGGCGAATAGAACGCTCCCATAACCGCGCGTGCCTGACCAACACCATAAAGCTCTGGCACCGTAGAACTAGGCCCAACCGTTAGTGTTGGGGCGATGGGGTCAGTGTGTCGTTGGGTTTCGTAGTGTGCCAAATAAATGCAGAAGTTTGACTGAGCGATTTGTGTACCGGAGCTCTCTTTGTGTATCGGCGGTCTTTGACCCCGCTTAGCGACCGCCATAGCCGCCATTCATCGCGACCATGCGCTACCGATACTCTTTCGTAAGAGTAACCCTTTTGAGACCGGTTTTGCCGGTAATGGGCAATAGTTTCGGGCAAGCAGGCAAGCCTGCGCTGCGTCTTGCCACATCGCTTTCAGTGTAAAAACACAAAACTCTGGATCAGGTCGATAGAGCGACGAAATTGCGCGGTACGAGGTTGATACGAATTCTTCGTTGTCGAGATTAGGGTCTTTAACTTTTCCCAAGGAGATTACCCATGGGTGGTCGAACTCGCCGAAATTTTCTCGGGACGCTCTCTGCCGGTATTGGCTCGGGCCTATTCCTGGGAACCGCGAAGTCCTACGCTCGAATCTTGGGCGCGAATGAGCGGATCAAAGTCGCTGTTGCCGGGATCCGCGGACGCGGCCAAGCCCACATCGATGCCTTCCTGAAAATGGAGAATGCGGACGTAACCTATTTAGTCGACCCGGATTCTCGATTATTCGCGCCGAATGTGGAGCGAGTTGCCAAACGTCGGGGCGCCTCCCCGAAATGTGTGCAAGATATCCGCGAGGCACTGGCCGACGGCGATCTCGATGTCATCTCGATCGCCACTTGCAACCATTGGCATGCCTTGATGACCTTTTGGGCTTGCCAAAAAGGCAAACACGTCTATGTGGAGAAGCCGTGCAGTCACAACGTCTTCGAAGGAAGACAATGCGTGAGGGCGGCTCAGAAATATGCGACACTTGTTCAGCACGGCACTCAAAGTCGAGCCTCGAGCTCTTGGGTCAGGCAGATCGCGGCTGTAGCCAGCGGCAAATACGGCAAGCTTGTGATGGCAAAAGCGTACGCCTCGAAACCACGCTGGACGATTGGCTATAAACCGGTCAAAGAGCCTCCGCCGGAGCTGAATTTCGATCTTTGGCTGGGACCGGCCCCGAAGCAACCGTATCACGAAAACTTGGTCCACTACAACTGGCATTGGTTCTGGGATGCGGGCAACGGGGAAATCGGCAATCAGGGGGTTCATCAGATGGATTTGGCCCGGTGGGCAATTATGGCGGCCACTGGAAAAACGGGACCGAATCGGGTAATCAGCCTGGGGGACCGCTGGGTCGATGAGCCAGAGCACAATTTTAAAGACCAGGGCCAGACGCCAAATATGCATCTGACGGTGTTCGATTTTGATGGTGTGCTGCTTGTTTTCGAGATCGTCGGGCTGGTCGGCCGCAAAGGTGTCGATGGAAAAGTTTACCCCCAGAAAGTGGATAACGAGTTTTTAACCGACGAAGGCGTCATCCGCGACGGAAAGTTCTATCCCAAAGGCAAGAATGAGCCGGTGGAGTTAGATGTGGATTTCGAAAAACGTTCCGGCGACCCATTTGCCAACTTGATCGAGTGCATCCAGAAGCAGAATCCCGCCGGACTCTATGCGGATATTCTTGAGGCGCACTTGTCTAGTGCACTTTGCCA
Source organism: uncultured Thermogutta sp. (assembly GCA_937128505.1). GTDB lineage: Bacteria > Planctomycetota > Planctomycetia > Pirellulales > Thermoguttaceae > DTLM01. The sequence goes on along the minus strand of CAKZMM010000105.1, from coordinate 1,880 downwards.
TTTGGGTAACATTTCGTGGCGGTTAGGCCAACAAGTAGGGGGGACGACGCGTCCGGAAGTTCTCGAATGGCATCCAGAGATTGCGAAGTCCTGGGATACGATAACCACCACGTTGCAAGGGACCCTCGGAGTAAACCTTGAGAAAATTTCATATCAGCTCGGCGCTGACCTTCGGTACGACCCTGCCGCGGAGAAATTCATTGGCAATCCGGAAGCTGATAAGCTCTTAACACGAGATTATCGCGAGCCGTATGTGGTGACCGAGCAAGTGTAATGCGGACCGAATGACCGGTGCGGAAAGAGCTCAGCGTATGATTCAAGCGATTTTTGCTCCGTTTCGACTTTTAGTCTAGACGAAGTTGGCAGGTTCGACTGATAGCCTAGTCGAGACTCGCGGGGCTTACGCCCGATAGGCTCGTACCTGCTCCATCAATCGGTTCGCTTCATCCACATCTGGGGCGCCGCTGACGTGATACAGTACCCCTCCAGGAAGCTCATGCGCCCTCAGCTTTTCCACAAATCTTGCCCACGGTACGTGAACAACGAGCGGCAGCCCTGCAGCCTGGGGGCGGAGCGTTTCTAGGACGTCGACCGCGGGAGGATATCCCCGGTCATCACCGAGATAAATCGCTCGTAGGCCGTTAATGGTAGCAATCGCGGCTAACAGGTGGCGGCCATTGGCATGCAGATGAAGCACGCCGCCGTCGAATTCAGAGAAGATTCTTTCCACAGGTTCCCGGCCCCATTTTTCGAAACAATCCACGCTGGTCATGTGGAACGGATCGACACTCTCCGAAATAATCCGGCCGGGCATCCATTGAACCATGTTGCTTGCCGTGCCACCGGCAATGAGCTCAGTGCGTTCGAAAAACGATCGGTGAATAGCTCGGTTGACAACAAACGCCAGTTCGATTGCTTGGCGAACCTCCTCGGAATGCTCATAGAGGGCCAAATACGTATTGCTTGCCCCGACAAGTTCGAACACGAAATTCAGTCCGTTGATGAGGATAAAGTGGCTGATCGCAAATTTTCCCCGGGCCGCTTCCGCGAACGCATCGAGCCACTTCAAATAATTCTGAAACGCCGGATGATCCGGATGGAAAGCAAGCTGCGGCAGGTCGTCCCAGCTTTTCAGGACCGGGGATACCATCGAGGAGATCCATCCGTTGTCGGGATGAGCCATATATTGGACCTGGCCCCCGATCAAGGCCCCGTACAGCCCCTGATCGAATTCACTGAGGTAAGCTGCGGGAACGGAGTCGTCTTCCAGCCCCCGTCTTTCGGCCAGATGTTGATCCCAAAATGCAAGGCGATCGACCAATTGCGGCGCAGCACAATACCCTTCCGGATACCTGCGACCAAACTCCTCAAGAGCTCGCGTGGGAACGTTGAAAACGGCAAACACTTGGTCCGGGGCTTGGCCTGAAAAAAGAGCCCTTAACCGTTCAATCACCTCGGACAGATTGGGTTTGTAAGCAAGCGTGGCGTCCAAAGGTAAAGCTCCAATTGCGCGGCGAAAAGGAGCAAATGGTCAAAGCGGTACCGGCGCCCCCTCCGGTTTAAGTGCGGAGGATTATTTCCGCATAATTTATGCCCTATCTCCCTCGTCCATACACCCCTTATCATGCGAAACTCAATCCACCCGATGCATTAAACGCAATTCGCTGCGGCAAAGCCGACCCGACAGAACGGCCGAAGTGGATCTCGTCCAAGCAACCTACGGGTCCTTCGTACCCTAGCCCGGGAACCCATCAAAAAAGCGTCTAAATAGACAAAAAAGTTTAAGTCTACCATTTTTGTAGATTTGATTGTACATCTGGCTATGCCTTTTACCGGCGTTGTGTGTGCGTCTTGATTGTAGGTGGGAAATTGCTTATAAG
>CAKZMM010000104.1 GCA_937128505.1 uncultured Thermogutta sp. | reverse complement strand
TCAAGCACTCCTTACCCTCGGCTGCATCCTGATCTGCTATAAATGCCTGTGCGGTTCATTTTGTTAGAGGCTCTTAATCGGCTCCCGTGATCATGTAACCGGATTTCGATTGCTGTATTTGTGGTATGAAGTTTCATGCACGTTGAGGTCCCTTTTTCTCCGCTTTCCTCAGCCATTGACAGAAGGTGAGAAGGCCATGGGATTACCCTTCGGAGAATATCTCTCCGAGAGTAGATGGGCAATCCGCGGCCCGATACGCTGCTGAAACCTGCGCAAGTTGGTTTAACCGTTTCAATTCCGTAGCGATTGCTTCCCGAGTGGCAATCATGGCCTCTTCACATTCCTTTTCCACAACGAGAATTCGCTCCAGGAGGCTCTTACAAGTGTCCATCTGTTCGACCACCAAATCGCGAGAGCTACCGTTGGGCCACTGATAGCAATTCGGAGCCAAATCCTTAAACTCCGACAAACGTCGCTCGATTGCCTCTAAATCGGTGAAGACTTGTTGCTTGACAGCTAGTAGCCTCAAAAGCTCTTGAGTGTTCCCGGCCGTCACAAGTGCCGCTTGCTTATCGACCAGTGCCGCTAGATACTTTAGGCACTTCAGTTTTTCACCGACCCAGTGGCTGAGCTCCTTAGCCAGCATCACGCCGCGCGGTATTTCCGGAATACCCACGTGCATAACTCCTTCAGTCATTTCCGCCAGAATCAACGCCTATAAAACCAGTCTTTTTCTCGCCGGAAGTCTTTTTTCCTCCGGCAGGCACGACCTCGTGATCTTCCGTAGTGCCGCAAATCGGTGTGGAACTTATAGGGACCTTCAGCGGAATGAAGGCTGCTTGGATTCGCAGTTTCCGCCGCCGATGCTTCTTTCCGTTCTCCAGGTCGAGCTCGCGATTAATCTCTCTTAACTCAGATTTAAAACCCGCCAACCGAATAATTTAGGGGGTTGACGTAAGCTTCCTTTCCTTCAAAGCCCCGACGGTAACTGGAGAAGACTTTAACTGGAGAAGAGTCATTCTTCAGGGAGATGCCCCAAGAGTACCCTCGTGCAATAAAGCCTCCCACTCCGATTTCGATAAAAGCGATGCCCCGCGCTTAAACGCGGCATCGTCTAAGCGGTTCAAAACACTGCGAGCTTCGTCGAGCAAACGCGAGGCTTCTTGAGTTTGGCCCAGCCAGCTCCGGATTTTTATCTGCTGTAAATAAGCATGGATCGACTCTGGCTGAGTCTTTATTTGCATGATCGCTTCGTCATAGAATGCTAAAGCTTCGGTAGGCTGACCACTGCAAAATAGTGCCCTGCCTAAAGCAAAAGAAAGATTTCGGCGCACTCGCTCGCGCAGCGGATCGGCATCCCGAGCTGCCCCCATTGGAAATGATTGTTGGAGCCGCCGGAGCCGATCGACCGCCTGCTGGTATCGAGCCTTGGCCTCCGATAAAAGAGCTAGCTTCACCTCAGGATATTGGCTTCGGTGGGCCCGCTCCTCGAGGTCGGCTCCCCATTCCAAAAAGGTGTAACCAAGGAGGTAACCCGCCGTTAATGCTTCGTTTGTACCGGGGTAGCGGGCAATCAATTCTTCAAAACACTGTGCGGCCTCTGGAAACCTCGTCCTGTTTACCCGCAATAGGCCGAGCTCCATGAGGGAATCCCGCCACTCACGGCTTGCTGGGGTTAAATACTCCCCCTCCAAGTTTTCAAGGAGGAGGCGTTCTGCGGCGGAAAAATCGCCCTTTTCCACGTAGGCCCGAGCTGCCCAAACTCGCGCGGGAAACGAGGCTGCATCACGTGGATACTCTTGAATGCATGCCTCGAGCCGGGAGAGGGCTTCATCTATCCGGCCAAGCGAAAGCAGCGATTCCCCTAGATGCAATAGTGCCCAGGGCCGTCGCCGCGTTGGCTGATCTTGAATATATCTTTCCAAAGCGTCCATAGCCGCCTTGTAGTTCTGACCGCGACGCAGGCATTCAGCCGCCCACCACAGTTGGTCGGGATACTCTCGTGTGGTAAAGAGAATGCGAGCCAATTGGAGATGAGTAATCCCCGCCTGTCGAAACCGCAGCCGGGCTTTTCGGAAAACGGCGTCCCTCTCCGAGGCCGGTACTTTCTCCGCCTGAGATTGAAGCTCCTCGGCTGCGGTTCGGAACGCCTCGGCCAAAAAACGAAGTTTTTGCTCAGGGGCAAAATAATCCTGCAATGCCTCGAGGAAGAGAATGGCTTGTTCGGCCCGACCACCATCGAGTAACTCCCGATATACTTGCACTCCCTTTTTGTGCAACCCCGGGCCAAACCATTCCTGCCAAACAACGTTTCGTAAATCAAGCTGAGACCAGCTCCGATCCCGGTCCAATTGAACGGCGCGACGGTAAAGAATCAAAGCGGTTTTCAGCTCACCCGATCGGCGATAACCGTCCCCTGCCTTCCATGCTGCCGCGATTCCCACAGGCTCTTGACTGTGCCGGTAGGTGACCCGCTCCCACTGTGCCGTCGCCGCGGGAAGGTGGTTCATTTCTTCCAAGCAAGCACTGGTCCAAAAGGCAGCCTCACCCGCGCATCGACTGACCAAATTGTCATGCGTTTGAGCCAGTTGAAATGCGTCAATGGCCCGTCGTAAAAGCTCTGGCACCTCGATGGGTTCAGATTCTGAAGATCCTGTACGATTGGCCTGCGAGTCATGGGAAGAACCATTAGGCTCACCACTCGGAATGGCTCTCCCGCTTCTTTCCTGAGAGGCTCGGGCGGGCGAACCGGGGCTTTCCTGGTTGGGGGTCACTTCCGACTCTGAGAGCGGCTTCGCCGAGGTAAGTGCCCCCCGTTTTCCAGCTTGGGCCGCCGCAAGCCATGTTTGACCTTCTACGAGCTTAGCCCGGGCAAACCAGGGCGAATCGACGGAGATATCAGCTATGAGCTTTTTAGCTTCATTCGCCCGGCCCTCCCAAGCCAGGAGACTCGCCTGGGTCAATCGAGCCAGGTGACGATCCTCTTCCGAAATCTCGGAGCACTGCGAGTATTGCTCGAGGAATGTAATGGCTTGACTAAAACCGCCGGGGCGGTAAGCCAAAGCACATATTGCTTGCAGCAGATAGAGACGGGGACGATATAACTCGGATACCGATTCCCCGGAAAGGCTGATCAAAACGGCTTTTGCTCTGACATGGTCGCCTAACTCTAAAAGCGTTCGCCCCAAGAGAATTGTGGCCTCTTCTTCCTGCTCCCGCGGGAGCCCCAAAGTTTTGGCTACGTCAAGCTCGTCACGTGCCCGCTCTAAAAGCCGACGCCTTAATTGCCCAAATCGCTCCTCGGCAAGACCGGCAGCCGCAGCACCACGAATAAACGGCACTAGGCCGAGGGGATCGTTAGGGCCCAAGACGCCGTATTCCAGTAAATTTGCCAAGTCGTATGCCCGCTTGTAATCCTTCGAATCTAAGGCTGCTAGAGCCCTCTCTGTGCTCACTGGAGTTTCCCTGCGGGGTATCACCAAAAAAAGTAGCGTTAAAGTCGCTCCTAAGGAGACCACAATCGCCGTTCCCAAGAGAATGGGCTTCAACCACCGTTTGAACGCGCTTTTCGGGACGGCTTGCGTCGAAGCGGGCGGACCGCATTTCGCCGATTCTTCGGCCGAAACTTCCGCGACATCCGGCTTACCAAGTTTTCCGGACATAAAAAGCGATACGAGGTTTTGAGTAAGGATAGGCTATCTTACATTCACGCAGTGCTTGCAGGTTTACGCTCGCACGGCATGGACGTAAACAACCCGATAATTGCACGCTGAAAATGCCGGCTACCTGAAAAGATGTTCAGTAAGCCAGGGCCGAGATTCCAAAGGCGCGACCTTACCGTGCGTGAGGCTGGTCTCAACCTCCGCACACCACTCTGCTACTGCAAAGTGGGAAACCACCCGCAGTCGGCCCGCGTCTTTCCTGGCCCACGCCTCAAACGACACTTCCGTTTATAGGCTCGCTTTTTGCAGGCGGTCTGATACGCCGACGTGCGGGATCTTCTTCAACCGCGATGCCACGACGAGCTAAAGGAAAAAACCACAATCAATAGGGACGTTCTTCTGCAATAAAGTGACTTGGAGAAAATCGCCAAGATATTAGACCGGTACGAGAAGCGACCGTGTTTTTACTCACAATTGGCCTCGAGTGTCAACATTTATTATGGATACGAGAAATTATGGATCATTTTTTGGCATGTCAATTGTTAGGAACCAGGGAGCTGTTGACCACCGCTTGTCCGGTACCCACGGTACGAAAATCTGCGTGATCAGAACTCAAGACCTGGATTGAGTTTCCCCACTATTTGGCCGCTACTCACGGTAAAGATATCTCCGGCACTGAGGGGGAAATAAGAAAAGGAGATCTCGGCGCTAACGCTGGTAATCTTTTCCAAACAAAGCCAGTGGTGATGTTGCGTGCTGTGATTCCTACCCCCCTCTGTGTTCCTTTACTTGCCTGCCCCCCAACCTCATGGTTTCGGCGTCGGATTACGGGGTTTGGTCGTCGGAGGTCTGCGTTCCTACCTTGTTTACCCCAACCTCATGCGACAAGAATCCGGAGTCCCTAAGCTACAGGGATCCCGTGACGTAAATCGAGGTGAGGCTGTTAAATCCAGTTATTAGAGGCCTTAATATAGAGGCCTTAATATGGGGATTACTAAAGGACTTTCGAAAAGCATTTGATTTGCCTGACGTCAATACCGTCAAACATTAAGCCCCCTTCAAAACCGTCAAAATAGGTAATTTACCTCCTTTAAATCCCTACAAATCGGACTGGACACCCCCCGGGATTTGGGATACTTTCCCTACCTCCTCAGATTGCTCATTAGCTGACCGCCCGAGGTGGATCTCCCCCGCGTCTTCAAGAATCTGCCTCGCCGGTAAACAAGTGCGGGCACCGTACAGGAAAACTAGTCGGCGCTTCCCCTGGGAGACACTCTGAAAGTCATGGCGTCTGAGTCCACATCTCGCTCGCCACAATTCCTTGGGGTCCCCCTGACCCAATTCCAGGGACTTATACTGCCCGTAGGGCTAATTGCCAGCGTATTCGTAATACTAGTTCCCATTCCATCACCTCTGATGGACCTTCTGCTGGCGATGAACATAACCATCTCGGTGATAATGCTTTTGACCACAATTTATGTCCCCACTCCGCTAGACTTCGCCATTTTCCCCACCCTTCTTCTTTGGACCACCTTGCTTCGACTGGTTCTTAACGTAGCCACGACGCGGCTGATTTTAACGCGGGCGGAAGTCGACGGTTTGGAGGCAGCCGGGGGTGTGGTCCGGGCATTTGGCGAATTTGTTGCCGGCGACCAAATAGTCGTGGGAATCATCATATTCATAATCATCGTTGTCATACAATTTGTTGTCATTACGAAAGGCGCGACTCGGATCAGTGAAGTTGCTGCGCGGTTTGTGTTGGACGGTATGCCGGGTCGCCAAATGGCGATAGACGCCGACCTCAATGCCGGCATCATCGACGAAAAAGAGGCCCAGAGGCGTCGGGAGGAAATCGCCCGGCAAGCTGACTTCTTCGGGGCTATGGACGGTGCAAGCAAGTTCGTGCGGGGGGACGCGATCGCGGGAATCATAATCACACTAGTGAATATATTTGGAGGACTTATCATAGGTGTTTTTCAGGCGGGGATGGGACTGTCGGAAGCCGTATCCGTGTTCACCAAGTTGACAATCGGCGATGGCTTGGTCAGTCAGATACCCGCGTTCTTAGTATCCGTATCTGCCGGTTTACTTGTCACGCGTAGCAACCAACCCGTGCATCTGCCGACGGAGTTTCTCAATCAGCTTTTCTCGCGGCCTGAGGCACTGGGAATCGCAGGGGCTTTTCTCGGCCTACTGATTTTCACAAACCTGCCCACGTTCCCATTACTTTTAGTCGCCTTAAGCTGTGCCGCCCTTGCCGTCGCTCTCAGCCGCCAATCGGCAAAGGCTAAAAAGGAACAAGAGGCCGCCAAGAAAGCCGAAGCCGCGAAGCGTCCTGAGGAGCGAATTGAGGATTTTTTGGCCGTCGATCCCATGGAATTGGAAATAGGGGTCGGCTTGATCCGGCTGGCGGACCCCAAACGGGGCGGTGACCTGTTGGAGCGGATCCAAAGGATTCGTCAAAATCTCGCCGCCGAGGTGGGTATCATCCTTCCAAAAGTGCGGATTCGCGATAGCTTTCAACTCGACCAAAACCAGTACCGAATTAAGATTGCTGGCACACCGGTAGCCGTTGGCGAAGTTCGACCTAACCTTCTTTTAGCGCTCGAACCTCCCAATACGGCCGCGACAATCCCCGGAACGCCCACGAAAGACCCCGCCTTCGGTTCACCTGCTGTATGGATTGACCCCCGATTCCGTGAACAGGCTGAACTGTACGGCTACACCGTCGTCGAGCCAACCGCCGTGATTGCCACCCATCTAACCGAGACCGCGCGGCGGCACGCCGACGAGCTTCTGACTCGGGACGCGACCAAGCACTTAGTGGATCAACTCAAACAAAGCTCGCCAGCGGTAGTTGAAGAGCTGATCCCAGGGGTTATGAAGATTGCCGAAGTCCAGCAGATCTTACAAATGTTGCTCCGAGAGCAAATTCCGATTAAACAACTGGCGACTATTCTAGAGACCTTGGGGGATTATGCGCCGCGCACGAAGGATCCAATCCTTCTTACCGAGTTTGTTCGGGCTCGACTGGCCCGCACGATTTGCGGGCGCTATCGCGATGCCGAGGGGCGAATCTTTGTGGTTACGCTTGACCCACGACTGGAGGATCGAATTCGCGCCGGTGCTGAATACACGGAGCGAGGCCTTTTTGTTCGCATGTCGCCCCAAGCCATTGAAAACCTGGCCAGAGCCATTGGACAAGCGGTGGAGCAACTGCTCCGCATGCACCGCAAGCCAATGGTTCTTGTGAGTCCGCAAATTAGGCCCATTCTGAAACAGATTACCTCTGCTCATCTGCCCGATTTGACGGTATTAAGTTACAACGAAATTACGCGGGACACCCGTGTGGAATCGGTCGCCATGGTTCCCGATATTTCATAGCGCGGAGTGAGATGGACACCATTGCTTATTGGCTTGGTCGATCCTGCAAAGACTGTGGGGAAATTTGGTGGATGACGGATCCAGGTCACCGTGAAACCGAGGAGATCACGCGGTTGAAAACCATAATGCTTGCCCTCGCTGTGTGAAACAGACTGTTGTGGGGGCGTGACTGATGTAGCCATATTTCATCTCACACCTTCCCCGAAGTAATTCCCGGCAATTAAAGGGAGCACCGGACGCCGGGGGCCGGGGCCCACGCCCCGGCAGCCGCTCCGAAGTGATTCCCGGGATTTCAAGGGAGCATCGGACACCCCGAAGTGGTTAGCCAAAGGTCAAGTGAAGGAAACCAGGGATGGATATCCGAACGTATCGCGCCAGCAGCATGCAGGAAGCGCTCGAACTTGTTCAGCGCGAGTTGGGGCCGGATGCAGCGATTCTTCACGCTCGGGAGGTTCGGCGCACTCGTTTTTTCGGGTTGCTCCGCGGACCAAGCCAAATTGAAGTTACGGCATCATGCGGTGTTAACGTTCCTAGTCGCCTGCCTGCCGCAATCGATTCGACTACTTTGGTGGCCGAGAAAAAACGTTCGAGCAGCGGCCCGGCAACGAGCTCTTGGGGGACATCGAAAGTCTCTTATTTGCCCAAAGAATTGGCAGGCAAGCTTAATGATGTGCACGGAATGCTTCAGGAATTGTGTCGACGGTCGCGTTTGGGGCAGGCCCAGGAATTGCCCGACTCGCTCTTCCACCTTTTCACCGATTTGATCGAAGCTGATGTCGACGAGGATCTTGCGCGGGAACTTCTGGAGCGAGTCCGGGCCGATACAAATGGCCCGGAAGTTTTGGACGCCATAATGGTCAGAGGTCGAATTTGCAGGCTTTTGGAAGCAGAGATAGCCACAACGGGGCCCATCAAAACCGGGGAAGGATTTCGTCGGCTGGTCGCCCTAGTGGGTCCCACCGGGGTAGGGAAAACCACCACCATTGCTAAGCTCGCGGCTCATTACCGGTTGCGCGAAAAGCGTAACGTGGGGCTAATCACCGTCGATACTTATCGGATCGCTGCCGTGGAGCAACTCCGCACCTACGCCGACATCATGGATCTGCCGATGCACGTTGTGGCTACCCCCCGAGAGATGCGGGAAACGATCCGCCGGCTTGAACACATCGACCTGATTCTCATGGACACCGCCGGTCGCAGCCCCAAGGATGAAGTCAAGCTTCAAGAATTGAAGTCTTTCCTAACTGAGGCCCGGGCTGATGAAGTGCACCTTGTGCTCAGCGCCACTGGCTCGATGAAAACGCTGCAACAAACCGCGGAACATTTTTCCGTAGTGGGTACTACGGCGTTGATACTCACAAAGCTTGATGAGGCGAGCACCTTGGGGCATTTGGTGCCTGTTATTCGGGCGGCAAGACTACCGTTGAGTTATTTGACCACCGGTCAGAACGTACCGGATGACATTGAGGTAGCCGAGAGCGGAAGGCTCGTACGTCTTTTGCTCGGGTGGGAGCCCGTGCGAAAACGTTAATCCTTCATCGTCCGCGTCTGGCCGGTTTTCCTCCTTATCGGCGACGAAAACAGCGATTCATTCGCCGGTTGTCGATCAAATAATTCGCTGCGCTTAACAAGCACCTTATTGGATTCCCAGAACTGTTGCTGCGTAAATCACATAAAGCGACGAACCCAGGTTACTACACGATTGCGTTGGAAGCGTCCTTTCAGCAATACGGTCACGATCCCTGGTTTCGAACTTCCGCTTAGTTACGGTTTTGATTTTTTGTGCGGATGCGTGGGGCGAGTGAAATGTCTAACGATCAGGCACAGCAACTGCGACAATTAGCAGAACAAACGGTAGGAAAAACGCCGGTCGCCTCGGCTCAATCCATATTTTGGGTTGTGGCTGGCGCGAAAGGTGGGGTCGGTTGTCGCACGACAGCTCAGATCTGGGCAGAAGTCTTGGCGAAGCAAGGGGAGGTGGTGGCACTGATGGCAGAATCGACCGCCAGCATCCCCGCCGTGGACGACATTTCCCTTGCAGCAATTCCCCAGAGCGCTTCGCAGACTAAGTGGACGGTCCGCATCTTGAATTCACGAGCCGAAAGCACCGGTGAGAATCAGACGGTGCCAAGCGCCACAGGGTTTCCGGAGAATATCGTTTCCGCTCTCCGCGGAAGTATAACCAACAAAAATTGGACGTTAAGTTCGCGGATTATCATCATCAGCTTGGGAGCTCGCCGCTCTTCCGTGGACAAGAGGCTGTGGCAGACTGCGGCGGGCGTACTGCTGGTCACTGCCCCGGATTTTCAATCGGTCATGGATGCATATGCATCCATAAAGCTCCTGGCCCCGAATGACCAGCGGGTTTTTGTTCTGGTGAATCGCGCGGCACGTTTTCGGGAAGCGAACCAGGCTTTTCGGCTCCTTTCGTCAGCGTGTCAGCGGTTCTTACATCGGCAAATTCAGTTGGCCGGGATTGCTCGCGAGTGCTTCAGCCCGGCGTCCAGAGATTCGTCCGACACCAACTGCCTCGACGCGGTTCGGGCTGAATTGGCGCCAGTTATGGATCGTTTCACTCGGATCGTTAGGGCCGAGTTAGGCTGCCGAAGATGGCCGGCTGGTGTCTTCGCTCGAAAAGCTGCTTAAAAATTTTTTACGGAATCCGGAGGGGGATTTCGTTCAGGGAGCCGACTCAGATTTATCCGGAAGTGGGCCCATGCCGGAAAGTACCTTTCGACGTAATACCACGACTGTTCAAAGCCGTGTCGGCTTTTGCGAAGTGAGGTCTGCTGTTTCGTAAATTCCGTCACAGCGGGCAAAAGTGGAACCCGCGGTATGAAAGCTGAAAAGGCTGAACGGAAAAAAACGAGAAGAAAACTTAAGCTGTTTCTCGGCGTAGCCGATCAATAAAAAGCTCGGATACTATCGCCCCATGCGCGAAAGATTGACGATTGCCTAGGATTTACGGGATTCTTTAAGAGCTAGCAGTGGCACGACGCTTTGCCGTTTTTTTGGGCAGCTTAGCCCTGGTGGTCACTTGCGTTGACGGTCATTTCCGATTCCAGGCGGTAGAGGTCACCCTGACCAAAGCCTGGTTTAACCTTCTAATATTCGCATTTCTAGGATTTCTTTTTGGTATGGTTGCTGAACGAATCGTTCAGCAAAATTCCTAAATTTTCACCCTCCGCAATTTTTTGTGCCGACTCGGGCCAAGGCGCTGGGGCCCACCGCGAAGTCACAGGGTGAGCCAATTTTCAAGGAGCGTTCCAACGCGAAAGCCGAGAGCTGATTCAGCCGCCGTTTTTCAATCAGTATCGTCGTGCTGGGGGATCACTCTGTGAAAAAATGGAACTAACTCGTGCAGAACTGTTGCGGGTATAACTCCCTCTAGAAAAAGGATGTTTTTTTGGCAGAGTATACCGACCCGAGGCTAACGCGTTTTCCTCGAGCATGAACGTAAAGGCGTACTCGGAACTTACTTCATCTGGTTACGGAGATCGGTAGGAACGGATCGCTTTAGCACGCCGTGAAAAGCACGTTCAAGGAGGATTCGATGTCCCTCACTGTTGCGCCGGAGGATGTGGAGCAACTGTGGCGGGAGTTCAAAAAGGACCCCACCAATACGGAACTCCGAAACAAGCTGATCGAGATCTATTTGCCCCTGGTGCGGTATAACGGAGAACGCATCTGGGCAAGACTGCCTGAGGGGGTGGAATTGGATGATTTGATCTCGGCGGGCGTGTTCGGTCTGATGGACGCTATCGACGCCTTCGACCTGAGCCGGGGTGTTAAGTTCGAGACGTATTGTGTGCCGCGAATCCGCGGGGCCATGCTCGATGAACTTCGCACCATGGACTGGGTGCCGCGACTGGTTCGCTCGAAAGCCAGCAAACTCAACGAAGCCAGCAAAACCCTCGAGGCCAAGCTGGGACGCCCACCCTCAGAAACAGAGCTGGCCGAACATTTGGGAATTAGCCTCGAAGAGTTGGAAAAAATGATCTCCGAGGCTAGTGCGGTGAACCTCATTAGCCTGAACAAAAAATGGTATGAGACCGATAGCTATAAAGATGTTCGCGAAATCGATATTCTCGAGGACAAAAAGGGTGAGGATCCCACGCGGCGGCTTCAGCAGGCCGATTTAATGCGGCTCATTACCAAGGGCTTAAGTCGCAATGAACGCCTGATCATTATCCTCTATTACTACGAAGAACTTACGATGAAAGAAATTGGGGCCACGTTGGATCTCTCCGAAAGTCGCGTAAGTCAGATGCACAGTGCCATTGTGCAGCGGCTTCAAGAGCAACTGGCGAAGCGAAAAACCGAACTTGTCGATTAATCGCGGCGTCCTGAAGTGTCTCGCGGCCGCCCCTTGGGCGCAAAGCGACCCGTCGGTCGACTTTTCCGGCCCCTCTTAAAGCCCTTTGCGCTTTCGAAGCAAAGAGCCTAAAAAAGCCTCTTGTTGTGCAGGATACGCCGCCTTCTCAAAAAGCTTTTTGCGTTCGCAGAGCCTACCGGTTTCGCGGGCTTGCCCATGAAATGCCATCGTCCACGGAGAGAAAAACGCGAGCAGTTGCATGATTCAAAGTTGTGTAACTAAGTACGTTGTGTAACTAATTAAGAAAGACGATCGAACTCAAAGAAAAGAAGATCAATGCGGCGGCGCCAGGTCGCCTCCAACCATCCGCGCAATTCTTAAATGGCGATTTAGAACATAAACTAAGGGAGAAAACACATTAGACTACAGGCCCAAGGCGGTGTGCTTGATTGTTAAGCTCTTACCGCCTGGGAATCCCGTGTGCACGTCGTTCTTCGGGTTTGGGGGTTGCCCCTATCTGTCTGCTCGTTCCCTGCTTGCGGTCCTTTCCAGCACTTCCGAGCACAATGCCGGGCCAGAACGCCCAATCCCAAGCCGAAATCTATCGCGCAGGGCCCGATCGGCTTGCTAGTTTAGCTTGTACGGCGCGTACCACTTCGCGCGGCAAAAAGCGGGCCAATTCTTCCTCCCCTGCTAACGGTGCAATCTGCTTGATCAGTGAGCTAGACACGTGCGCTAATTCCCCGTCGGCCACCATGAACAGTGTCTCGACATCCGGCGCAAGACGCCGATTGGCCATCATCATAGTTAGCTCGGCTTGGATATCGGTGATGGGCCGCACTCCCCGGATCATCACCTGAGAGCCACAACTTCTCACAAACTCGACGGCCAATCCCGAGAAGGTCCGGATCTCAATATTCGGCAAATTCCGTGTAGCACACCTGATCAACTCTACACGTTCCTCGGGCGTGAAAAGCGGCTGCTTTTCGATATTGATCCCCACCCCCACGATGAGCCGATCGAACAGGCGGCTTGCCCGCTCCATTACGTTTAAATGTCCCAACGTGATCGGGTCGAATGAGCCCGGGTAAACCGCGATACGATCGGAGCGTGACGCAGTATCCATTCCTGAAGGTTCATTAGCTTAAAGTTAGGGACCCGGAAAAACAGTTTAAGAAAACTGCCGTCCAAATGCACTGGAAGCAAACTAATCGCCTATTGGTCAATGATCTGTCCGCACGCACGTCCCGTTAGTCGGTAAGCCTGATTCAATCACGCTATCTGCCGGTTTGATTGGTTTTTACCTCCGATGTGTTCGCCTGCTGTAATAAGGTTTACATCCGCTTTTTTATTTACTTTCGACTTTCTTTATGTGCTTTCCGCATTTGCTTTTAACAGTCTTAGTTCGTTTTACGGATGATTTTGGCATGTGTCACTGCAAGCTACCGAATCCGGTACGCTAGGCGTTAAACTGGCTTTGTTTTACGAATGAGTTTGCTAGGTCTCACAGTTTTATTTGCTCTCGACGCTTCCTTTTAACCCCCTTGCTTCCGAATCAGGGTAAGAGCCTCGATTAGTCGCTCAATATCTTCCTCAGTATTGTATGCATGCGGGCTAATCCGAAGCCGTCCTCCGCGGGAGCTCAACACCACCCCGTGCTCCAAACAACGCCGGCGGGCCAGTGCGGGATCTACTCCGGGGAATTCGAACGAAACAATTCCGCTTCTATGTTCCCCATCGCGCTCGCTATGAATCCGGGCACCGTGCTGACGCAGCAGTTCGCACGCCCAGTCGGTTACCTCCAGAATGCGCGAGGCCAAACGTTGGACGCCGAAGCTTTGCAACAGGCTCAGACTGGCCTCCAAACCAATTACGCCGACCATGTTATACGAACCCCCCTCGTATCGGGCAACCGAGGGCTTCAGATTTAGCTCGATCCGGCTGTAATCACTCGCGTGAACAACGCTATTCCAGCCGATTCCTACGGGCCGAAGCCGCTCCAAATGATTGTGGCGGCAGAAGAAAAGCCCCGCCCCTTCCGGGCCCAAAAGCCACTTGTGGCCATCGGCAGCCAAGAAATCGATTGGGATTTGTCGAACATCCAGTGGAAAAACCCCTAAACCTTGAATCGCATCAACAAAGAGCAAAGCCCCGACATCCCTCGCCAGCTCCGCCAGGCGGTCGAGGTCTACCCGAAATCCGGTCGCATAGTTTACCCAACTTATGGTGATTATGCGTGTGTGCCCGTCGCACGCCTCGCGAATGGCGTCGTACAAGCGACCCGGACAGCCGGGTTCAATCCGCCGCACCTCCACCCCCTGCGATGCAAGCTGTATCCAAGGGTATTGATTTGTGGGAAACTCATCGGCCGGTAGAACAACATTGTCACCTTTTTGCCAAGGATAACCCAAGGCTATAATGTTTATTCCTTCAGTTGTGTTTTTAATGATCGCGACCTCTTCCGGCGCCGCCCCGATTAACGCAGCAGCTTTCCCCCGAAGCCGATCCACCGCAGCTTTCCACCGCGGCCAGGCCGTATCCCCGTCCGAGGCTGCCTCATTTGCCCAATCTGAAATCGCATCCCGAGCCGACGCCGGCAAAGGTGCCACGGCAGCATGGTCCAAGTAGAGCCAGCGCTTGACCACCGGCATTTCTGCCCGAAAGGCACTCCAATCGATTTGCGATGCAAAACTTACATCATGTTGAGTCATGTGCTTATGTATGACAAGTTGTCGGTTCTACGAGCTGTTTCGCGAAGTGGGCAGCGGCAGCGCTTTGCTCGCTCAGCCATAAAAAATCGTAAGCAGCATTCGAGAGTCAAATTATACTTTTATGAGCCTATAGTTTTATGAGCCCCCGGGGACCGGTTTACACTTGGTCCTAGGAATTCGAGAATGTGTAACCAAAACTTGAGCGAGCTGATAAAGGCCGATTGTAAGACAGATCGGCAGGATCGATGCGGCCCCGAGCGGTCCGGTTGAATGCCGCCAATCCCTAAAACCCGAATAACGGCGGAGCCCGGAGCACAAAAAAAAAGAATAGAAGATGAAGCGGCAACGAACGGAAACTATTCGTAGTACCATTCGCGACGTCAAAAAATGCGAGCCCCTCTAAAACTATCGATCGATCCGGTAAAGAAACTTTGCGGTGCAGTATTTCCTCGGGAGTCTATAAAGCAAAGTCTCGCCATCTAAAAACTGTTGCCATGAGGTAGGGAAGAATATGCCCAAAGGACTTTGCATTTTCGGAATGGTCACCGCGGCATTGTTGCTTATTATTTTCGGACTGGATATCGCGGTCGGCTTCTTACGGATTGAAAGCGTGATTGTGGACGTTTCCTTCCTGATTGCGGCCGGCCTCTTAGGTTACATGAGTTGGACTACGTATCGCGAGCAAGTCTGAAGTTTATCCCGGACCACCGGAAGCTTATCGTGAACCATCCCTCGTCCTTTTACCCAGTCCGCTCATCACGTTTGCTATGCTACCGCCTTTCTCGGCCGCAATCCGCGCCCTAGGTACCGGCTTTTTCAAAAGCGCATCGAGACGGCAGAAGACCAGACGGCCCAAGACCACCGTACACCCGTTCATTCTTAGCCAATTTATGCCGAGGAGTGCGCGGAAAATGCCGCCTCCATTACGGGGACACTCCGATCTTTGGCCTTCCTGCACTTTGTTTAAACACGCCGCGGTTTCAAGCCGTTCCTGCACTCGCGTACCGCGACCACGTATTGATTAACGCGTATTCTTTGGATCCTTTAGCAAACGCCGTTGCTCCAGTTCACTCCCCTCCCGCTCTCGGAATCTACCACCAGCGAAGCAATCTTTCCGCTCCCTTACCCAGCCGAAGGATCGCCGCTGATCGCCGCGATCAAGCCATCCAAAGTGTATTGGGTTGCTTCAACCTGTGGGGTGAAACCACACTCTTTCAAAGTCTGCGTCGTAATAGGACTAATGCTGGCCAAGCGTGTCCTACGTAACTTCTCGCCGAAAAGTCGAACTAATGACCGGGCAATTGAAGAGCTGGTCACCAAGACCCAGTCCACTTTTTCTGCGGCTATGGCCTCGGCAACTGCCTGGTCCACTTCCCCAACATCTACACTCTGATAGGCAACGACTTGTTCTACCTCCGCACCCGCCTGGGTAAGCATTTGCGGCAACACGTCCCGACCCCGGCTTGCGCGAATCAACAGAAACTTTCCGCCACCACTGCGCACCATCAAACTCTGCGCCAAGGCCTCTGCTCGAAATTCTTTCGGCAAAAGATCCGCCCGCAGAAAATACCGCTCTAAGGCCGCCGCTGTCCCCGGGCCAATAGCAGCTATGCTTGGGCCGGCCAGAGCCCGTAGATCTTTACACCGCTCCCAAACGCGGTTCACAAAAAACCTGACCCCGTGCACACTGGAGAAAACCACCCAATCGAACTCCCCGATCCTTTCGATCGCCGCATCCACAGCACTCCAGTCTTTTGGGGGAAGAATTTCAATAGCCGGCTGAATCAGAACCCGCGCCCCCAATTGCCGGAGTTTAGCAGCCGTTTCCAGGGCTTCATCCCGGGGGCGTGCCACTAGAACCGTCGTCCCGAAAAGCCGTCGGCGAGTGAACCAACTGTCCTCTGGCAAAAACCCCACGACCTCCCCAATTACAATCACCGCTGGCGGCCGAACCTTAAGCCTTTCGAGCGTTTCGGCTACAGTTCCCAGCGTGCACCGGATTGTTTGTTGTTCAGGCCAAGTCGATCGGTAAAGAATCGCTACCGGACAATCCGGCGACTTGCCTGCCTCGATCAATCTGCTCGACCAATGATGAGCGGTGGTTACACCCATGTAGAAAACCAATGTCCCGGGAAATCCGGCCAGCCGTCCATAATCCAGAGGGCGAACCTCCTTGGATTGCTTTTGGTGTCCCGTGACAAAGGCCACCGCCGAACTTGCCTCCGAATGGGTCAAAGGCAACTCCGTATAAGCGGCAGCTGCCAGCGCTGCCGTCACACCGGGTACAATCTCGAACGGAATCCCCGCCGCCCGTAACGCGTCCATCTCCTCCGCCAAATGGCCGAAGACGGAAGGGTCGCCCCCTTTTAACCGAACGACTTGTTGTCCCTTCCGGGCCGAGTCGATCACCGTCCACACGATTTCCTCTTGAGAGAGGACCCGCCCCGACGCGTGTCCCCCGACGCAAATGGCTTTTGCCTTCGGCGATAGGTGGCACAAAATAGCCGGATCGACTAGGTAATCATATACGACAAAATCCGCGGAGCGCAGCAATTCCACGGCCCGAAGCGTGATCAACCCCGGATCCCCAGGGCCCGCTCCGACGAGAAATACTTTGCCGCAACGACTCGTCGGGTTAACGTCGTTTTCGGACACAAACTCGCTGGTCACGGGTTCAAAAATACCCCTCTGGGTAAAACGGAAACCAACTTTGTCGCGAATTCCTCACCGCAGGAATAATCATGCCGCCGCAGCGAAATGTCTTATTTTCTATCCTCATATTCCCTTTAGTTTCCCTGAGTCTTCCCAGCTTTTCGCTCCGGGCTATGCTCCCCGTAGTTTTTGAGGAGTGCATCTTCAAGCTTTCGGAAGCTCAATGCGGGCATGCCTCTCGATTACCGGAAATCCTCGGCCAGCGTCCCACGCCACCGCAAGGGCGGAAGAGTATTTCGTTTCCGCCCCTTAATCGCCAGCACTATTGCTCTACCGGTGCCTAGAGCGTTCTACTGGGGATGGCGTTTTCATTTTTCGGGAGCAATTGCCGAGCGACCACGATAGGAAGCCGACCTAGCTTCCCGACGGAGCTTCTGCTACGCAAAGGCAAGGCGGGCTTCAATCGGTACAATCCCCTCGGGACACCTGCGCAATTAGGACTTGCAGCCGCCCCTCCCCAATCCATGCTTGACCGAAACATTTTAATCCCATGGCTGATTTGCCAGAAGTAGAAAGTCACGACACTTTGCGGCGGCGACAAATCGCGAAAATTTGTTAGCTCGCTCAGAACGCGGGGTGCACGGGATGGTAAAATCATCCATACCCTTCAGCAATCCGGCGTACAGCAGTTTGCTGCAACCACGGCCTTCCCTCGACCATTATCGCCGCCATAACAATTTACCTACATTGTTGCGCGAGGTTGCGCGAGCCGACGTTCCCCGGCAGCGCAAGGGGCGAAAGCCCCTTACCGGCCTGCTGGTGTCAAGGCTTAATGACCATCAGCATTCCCACGACGGAGCCACTGCTGCTTCAGTTCCGGGATTCGATCTTCCAACGGAGCGAGTTTCGCCTCCAGCCGCTTAGCTTTTCCCCATAAGCAGAGGCCGGATCACGAGGCGTTCGCCAGCCGATGAGCGATCCTTTCTACAATTTCCTTCGCGATAGAATTTTCGCTGAAATCGAGCTCGAGACGCTCAAACCCTCTGTCCACGTCGGTTTTCCGAGAATCCTCCACCAACCCCGAACGATCCTCACCTCAATCCTCCGACCGATTGGAGGTACAATCTTTTGGATAAAATACGTCAGTAAATACCTCGAAATACCTCTGTGATTATTTTCGTGCCCGGGATCTCCAATCATTCCGCGGTCTGTTTCCCTCTGATGATGGTATCGACTTTGAATCGATCAAGATTCTCAGCTTCTTCTTTGGCGGCAGTCGCCTCCGCGGCTGCCATGATGGTATCGACCTTGAATATTTCAAGAGTCTCAATGTCCGCGATCTATCACGTTCCTTGGAATCTCCGCCATGTCTTCCCTAAAGACCCCCATGACGGCTGAATTTGCCGGCAAAACCGCCGTGATCACCGGCAGCACTTCGGGAATCGGAAAAGCGGTCGCTTGTGAACTCGCGTCGGCAGGCGCTGCCGTCGTCCTTCATGGAGCACATCGTCGGCGTGCCCTTGAAAACTTGGCGCGACGACTGGCTTCGCAGGGGGTGGCCGTGCTGCCCCTGATGGCCGATTTCTCTCTCCCCGCCGACCGCCGCCTTTTCCTCGACTCGGTTTGCAAGTGGCGACCTTCGATCGATATTCTCGTCCTCTGCGCAGGCGCCGATATTCTTTCCCCCCCTTTGGTCCATGCATCCTTTGACGATAAACTCCACGCCCTGTGGCAGGTGGACGTCCTCGGCACCATCGAGCTTTCCCGCGAAATCGGCCTTCGCATGAAGCACCGCGGTCGCGGCCTCATCATCACAATTGGCTGGGACGCCGCCTTTCGAGGTATGGAGACCGACTCCGCCCAGCTTTTCGCCGCCGCCAAAGGTGCCGTCATGGCTTTTACCTTATCCTTGGCTCATGCTTTAGCCCCCCACGTCCGGGTCCTTTGTATTGCTCCTGGGTGGATTCGCACCGCCTGGGCACGGCGTGCTTCCGCCGTGTGGGAGAACCGCGCACGCCTGCAATCCCTTCGTCGCCGCTGGGGACAACCCCACGACATCGCCCGAATCGTCCGTTTCCTCGCTTCACCTGCTGCCGATTTCCTCAACGCACAGATCATTCCCGTCAACGGCGGTTTCGACGCCGCTAGTTTTTTCTCTGCCTCCTCCGCTTTTCCTCGACCGGGCTAGCCTCTTGAACCCTTTCCGCGCAACCCCTAAATTTTTCTAAACGATTCCCATCAAATGTCCGTTACTTTCACCGTTTTAGGATTGGCCGTATCGCACGGAGCAAACCAGCTTTTTGTGAAACTCACGCTGAAATTCCCGGAGCATCTCCCCTTCATCCACTTTTTGCCCCATGGGACACCGCTCAGCCAGCCCACCTCTCATTTATCCTTATCCGAATCCCCCTTCCCCCTGGGAAGCCCTTCGCCGTCTTGCCCATCTTCCCTTTTGTTTGTATTTGGACAGTGCTTTACCGCATTCCTACCTGGGCCGATATTCATTCCTCGCCGCCGACCCATTTGACCACTTCTTGCTTTCCGCAGAACATGCCGATCCTTTTGGCACGCTTCGCTCGACTTTGGCTCGATTCTCCGCACCGCCCGTTGAAGGCCTTCCCCCTTTTCAAGGGGGCGCTGCCGGTCTTTTCGCTTATGACCTCGCCGCTCATTTGGAGCCTTTGCCCCCCTCTCGGTATAACTCCTTCCGCATACCGGCCCTTGCTGTAGGACTGTACGATGTCGTCCTGGCGTTCGATCATCTTTCCCACGAAGCCTGGTTGATTTCGCATGGATTTCCCGAGGAAGACACTCTTGCCCGTCGCCGCCGGGCACAGTCCCGAGTCGACCTCTTTTGCCGCCTTTTGGAATCCCCTTCCCTTTCCAATCATTCCGATCGCCCGTTCACCCCAGCTGGGTCCCCTCCTCAACCCCCGCCACCTGCCTTCTCCCTAGCTTTTTCCGATTCCTCCCACACCAAGCTTTGTTGGGGCAACTTTTCTCCTGAAGATTATCGCGCCGCCGTCCGGCGCGCCATCGATTACATCTACGCCGGCGACATCTTTCAGGTCAATCTTTCCCAGCGTATCCTCACCCTCCGCACGCAGCCCCCCATCGAAATATACCACCGGCTCCGCTCCATCAATCCCGCTCCGTTCGCCGCTTACTTCGACCCAGGTCCCTTCCAAATCCTCAGTGCTTCTCCGGAGCGCTTCCTCGCTGTTCGCCAAGGTTGCGTCGAGACTCGTCCCATCAAAGGCACGCGTCCTCGCACCCGACAAGCCCCCCTGGATGCCCGTATCCAGCAGGACCTCCTTTCCAGCCCAAAAGACCTCGCCGAAAACATCATGATCGTCGATTTGCTGCGCAACGATCTGGCACGCGTCTGTCATCCCGATTCAGTTCGCGTGACCCAGCTTTGCGGCCTCGAAGTCTATGCCCATGTCTTTCATTTGGTCTCTGTGGTCCGCGGACACCTGGAGCCTCCCTACGGCCCGTTCGATCTGCTGACCGCAGCCTTTCCCGGTGGATCGGTCACCGGCGCTCCAAAGCGTCGGGCCATGGAGATCATCGCTGAGATCGAACCCACCCCCCGCGGACCCTATTGTGGCTGCCTCGGCTACATCGGTTTCGACGGCTCGATGGATCTCAATATCCTCATTCGCACTCTCGTCTGTCACGGCCCCTGGGTCTGGTTCCAAGTCGGCGGAGGTGTGGTGGCACAATCCGACCCCCAGACGGAGTACGACGAGACCTGGCACAAAGCCCAGGGACTCATGCAGCCACTGCTTTCGCCGTAGCTCCTTCGCATCCCCGGTCGTGCCTCAGCCGGCTTAAGACGCCGGGCCTTTTCGCATCTCACCTCGCTAGAGCATTTCCGCCATTTCCAACCGACTCCCTACGAGCTGTTCACCCAGGATTAAGCCCCCATATTCGGCACGAACCATCTCAACGACCTTGCCAAATCCGAGCACACCCCCATCGACTACCCCCGATAGCTTGCCGCACAGGACCGCAGCGCTCCTTGGCCCCTTAGTCCCTTTCCCCTATCCGTCAGCATTTCATCCCCCCCTTTCGCTCCGCAAGCCCGGGACTGAACCAAAGTTCCCATCGAACGAAACTACCTTCTCCCGAGCCTTGCCGATCTGCCCTCTCTTGGCACCCTTCTTCACGCTTCGCATTCCCTGAAACGCATCAAGCCCAAGGCGAAAATCCGTGGGCCAATCAGGCCCTTTGCCAGCTTGCTTTCACCCTCCAGCTTCAGTATCCTTAACTCGTTGCGCCAGACCCTGTGTTGCCAGTTTTGGCCGGGAAATCGTCTTGACACTTGGCAGCTTCGCCGATGTTCAAAAAAGCTACCTATTTTAAACATTACCTTAGGCAGGTATTCAGTCGCATTTGCCAAATGTTGCCTTTAAGAAAGATCGATGAACCACTATCTATAGTCCCACAACGTGTCGCGGATACTAGATATTGTGGAATCTTTCCTTTCTTTTCTTCTACTTGTTCCCATTTTCTCCCTCTCCCCTATCAGGGGGGAATTTTGAGGGGGGTGCGCGTTGCCAAACCGTATTGTCGTAAGTCCATATCCACCAACACCTTACGTTTCAAATGGGTTTTTCGGATGGTAAAAATTGCTCCCTTGCGCTACCCCCCTAATGGGGAGTGCGCACCAAGGATTAGCCTAACTGTTCGCTGTTACGCAACTTCCGACTCGCACTGGCGCAATGCCCAGACCTAAGACGAGGTCATTGAAACTAGGACCCCAAGAATCTCGGCCTCATCAAATAGGCCGGCGCAATGCCCAGACCTAAGACGAGGTCATTGAAACTTCGAACCAGGCTTCCGAACAGCCCGGTTCTGGGGCGCAATGCCCAGACCTAAGACGAGGTCATTGAAACGCATGGCGGTTGTCTCCAAACCTGTGGCGGTGTCTCGGCGCAATGCCCAGACCTAAGATGAGGTCATTGAAACAACCAAAACTCTTCTTGAGTCTTGGCTCCCTACCTGGCGCAATGCCCAGACCTAAGACGAGGTCATTGAAACCGCTCCCAATAGAGTGGTACCGCCTCAAGGAGCCGCGGCGCAATGCCCAGACCTAAGACGAGGTCATTGAAAC
>CAKZMM010000103.1 GCA_937128505.1 uncultured Thermogutta sp. | reverse complement strand
AAATACCCCGATTGCCAGAAGAATTTCTTAGGATAGGAACAAGAGTTTCAATTTCGCGCTACCGCGAGGCTTCTACCCACAGATTTAACTGACGACACTCCTCGGCACATACCTAACCACTCACGTTTCCGCCACACTTCAACACCCAACAGCTATTCATCGGAATTATCCATGATTTTCTAGCCTACGCGGATGATTTATCTTTACAGCACAAACACGTCGTTTTCCCCTCGGTTGAAAACGAACTATCGTCACCGGTCAATGAATGATTGGGATTGCACGGTCTTTCAAAAATCCCTTTTCATCTTCATTTAACCGAGGGTGAAATATTCGGCCATCGGCGGCTCCGTCAAGCGGCGCCTGCCGATCCAATTAAAGAAATCTTCATTGGAGTTGAGAAGAAGTGACTATTTGACCTGACAAAGATGAGTTTAGAGCTGCCATCCGAGTCAAAAAGTATCGAATACCTTAGTCGCGAAGCTAACATGAGCGGATAGCATAGTTAGGGCTACGAGATGAGCCGGGGCCGAAAAGCAAAAAGCCGGAGAAATTTCTCTCTCCGGCTTTCCCACAAAAAATGTCGGGGCGACTGGATTTGAACCAGCGACCTTTTGACCCCCAGTCAAACGCGCTAAACCAGGCTGCGCCACGCCCCGATTGGTAGCGAGTTCAGTGCCACGATCCCGTCGATTTCCTCATCAGCCTCCGAAATCGATTGTGGAAGCTTGAGAATTGTTTGAATGCCAAACAGTTCACCTAAGCACCTGCTAAACCCTGCTAAACTTCGGTGCCGGTAACCAACTCTGAACGTAAGATCGACGGAAAGGCTTGATCGACTTTCGGTTGTCAATTTTGAATTTTGGGACAACCAGCTCCGAGACCTTGATCAACCTCGACTCTCGTCAGCCTTTAACGTTCGTTCCCTGGCGCCGTTCCTTCGCAAAATCCTAAACTCTGAAAAAGGACCCGTAAAATATTTCAAATCTTAAGGAAAGCCGCGTCGCGGCGCCCCACTTTCGTTAGTCCCATGCTTAAGCCGCCCCAACCTATTTTACGGGGCCACAACTTCGTTTTGTATAACGCAGTAAGCAAGGAAATGCAATCCGGAACCCGCAACAAATTGCGCCCATGCAATTTAAGAGCCGATTGGTTATAGCTGCGGACTCAACAACACACCAATATCACACGGTCGCGGCCGCTGCAACTAAGTACTAAGTAGTTTCATTCCAAATTTTTATGCACTTGCCGCGGGCAAACCTTGGCGGCGCTATCCCGCCGCAGTTCGATTATCGTCTGTGGATTGGTCAACTTTCCTACGCTGACGATAATAGTCGAGGGATTAACGAAATTACGACTTGCTAATAGCCTAATAGCATAACTCGGTTACGCCAAAACCTGGGGCGAGATTCCCGAATTTTTAAGCCCAAAGATAAAGATATTGTTTCCAAGAATTGGTTTTAGATTCACTTAGATTCGTATAGTCATTAACCCATCAAATTCCAAATTTTCCTGAGGAAAAAGCTATTTCGATTTTTTGTAAATTTCAGGTTTGACTTAGCCTAAGATTAACCGCGATTGTTTTCGGTCAGCATTTGAGTCCGGTTTTCCTCGCGGAGGAATTATCTCAAGGTGAAGTACGAGTTTGATGTCCTGGTTATCGGAGGGGGACATGCGGGCATTGAGGCCGCCGCGGCCGCGGCTCGGCTCGGCGCAAAAACGGCGCTTTTGACCTCAAATCTCGACACGTTAGGCCAGATGAGCTGTAACCCGGCAATCGGCGGGGTGGCCAAAGGGCAGTTAGTCCGCGAAATTGACGCTTTGGGCGGCCTAATGGCCCGGAGCATTGACGCTGCCGGCATCCAGTTTCGCGTGCTCAACCGGCGCAAAGGACCCGCCATGCACGGTCCCCGGGCCCAGGCAGATCGAAAGGCTTATCAAATCGTCATTCGAGAGCTCCTGGAAAAAATTTCCAATCTCTTCTTGCGTCAGGAAAGTGTCGAGCGGTTATTGGTAGAAAAAGTGGAAGGCCGTGCGCGGGTCATCGGGGCGGAAGTCCGTGGCGGAGCCATTTATCGCGCGCAAGCGGTCGTGCTGTCGACCGGTACCTTTCTCCGTGGCCTCCTGCATTACGGACCGTATATGACGCCGGGGGGCAGGGCCGGCGAACCGGCCCAAACCGGCCTGAGCGAATCTCTGCAACAACTTGGTTTTGAGCTTTCGCGATTCAAGACCGGCACGTCCCCTCGTCTGGATGGCCGCACCATCGACTACTCCAAACTCCAAGTGCAACTTGGGGATCAACCCCCGCTACCCTTCTCGTTTTTAACCGAGCGGCTTACCGGCGATCAGCTACCGTGCTGGATCACCTACACTACTCCAGAAACTCACGAACTAATCCGCAGCAACCTACACCGCGCGCCGATGTTCTCGGGCCAAATCCAGTCGGTTGGTCCGCGATATTGTCCTTCCGTGGAGACCAAAGTCGTTCGGTTCGCGGATAAAGAGCGGCATCAACTTTTTCTTGAACCCGAAGGCCGACACTCCCACGAAATCTACATCAATGGGCTTTCTACCAGCTTGCCCCGCGACGTTCAGGACCAATTGGTTCGGCTAGTGCCTGGGCTCGAGTCGGCAGAAATCATCCGTTATGGTTATGCGATCGAATACGATTATGTCCCTCCGCTCCAAATTGAACCGACCTTAGAAACGAAGATTGTCAAGGGGCTTTACCTCGCCGGTCAGATCAATGGCACCACGGGCTACGAGGAAGCAGCCGCGCAAGGCCTCGTTGCAGGGGCGAATGCAGCGCTAGCAGCAAAAGGGGCACAACCGTTGGTGATCCGTAGGGATCAGGCGTACATTGGTGTACTGATCGACGATTTGGTGACCAAGGGAGTCGACGAACCCTATCGCATGTTTACGAGCCGGGCCGAATATCGCCTTCTTCTCCGCCATGACAATGCTGATCGTCGCTTAACCCCGCTCGGATATGAGGTTGGCCTGGTGGACCAATTCAGATATACCAAACTCCTCAACAAACTCGAGCAGATGGAAGCATTGCGGCGAGCTCTTCAAGCGGTTCGATTGGACGGAATTCCGGCGGATGAATTCCTGAAGCGCCCCGAAGTCACATGGGAGCATTTGGCGGCGCAATTCCCCCAGTTTCGAGCTTTTCCCCCTGAGGTGACCGAGCAAGTGGCTTACGACGTCAAATACGCGGGTTACATCGCTCGGCAAAACCAACAATTGGAGCGGCAACAACGCTGGGCAGCATACCGAATCCCGCCCGAACTGGACTTCATGTCGATTTCTCAGATGCGGATCGAGGCCCGGGAAAAGCTTTCGCGCGTCAGACCTCAGACCATCGATCAAGCCAGCCGGATTAGCGGAATTACACCAGCCGATCTTGCCGTACTCATCGTGCATCTTTCCGGAAACGGGTGAAAAAAACCGTCTGCGGCACGAAGCGAAATACAGTAAACGCTCCGCGGCTCCGATCCTGCCCCGGCAAACTGCATCCGTGCGAAGCGAACTGTACCTGCACTAACAGATCCGGCGTCGAATGCCGCCGGGCTCTACCCGCGCGGAGCGATGTACAGTGCTAGATGAGTCATCAGTCACGGAAAATCGACTTTTGTCCCCTGCGATGCACTATTCGAACTGGGTTAGGTGCAGATGTTTAGTGGACAATGGTTTTCGTGCACACAACCATAATTAGGGCAATTTGGGCAAATTGTCCTTAAAGCAGGCATGTGTTGTCCACGTTCGGAAAGAAAAGTTTTGTTCACGCTTGGAAAGAATCGCTGCAGGACCCTTTAGGCCGGCTTCTTTGTGCGCAGCACACCACCCCGGCCCAACCCGACTTGTTTAGCTCCATCACGTTGCTTTGCCCTACGACTTTAAACGGGCTCTATTTGGATAAGTGAATTCATTACACCAATCGTACCGCATTCGGCAGCAAAGCCCGAAGTGCTACGTTTAACCGACGGCTTTGGCCCCAGAAAAATTCCGGCAGGATGTCGGTCGGCGAAGTGAGCGAAATAACCAGGGGATTTATGCGGAGGTTGGAGGCTAAGTCCCCACGTGCCCCGTACCTAAAATGCTCCTACGGCGCATAGTAAAAGTTTCTTATCCTCTATAAGACAAACCCATTGTCTACTATCTAAAGGGGGTATCTAACCGCTAAAAATTGGCTTGTCTTAAGAAATCAGGATTAATAGGAAATTTATAGGGAGTAAGGCAAGTTGTAACGACTAAGGAACCTTTCACCATTAAGAAACCTTTGCTTGAAAGCTTGCGGCAGCAGGCGTCGGCGCGCAAACCCGGCGTCTCGAACATGTGCATGTTTAAAATTAAAAATTCATGCGAATTGACGCCGGGGAAAGACTTAAGGTGCCGAACTGCTCCAGTCAAAAGTGGATACGCGTCTGTTTGAGTTGACAAGATCTCATTCTTATAGCCGCCCGTCGCTCGAATCGGGACCCGTTTCAGTTTGGAAAGTTTGGGAAAAACCGAGAAAATTTTCGGCTTGGTTTTTAACAAAAAAGCCGCTAGCGCTAGCACTTTTATCTTGCCGATTTTTCCTAACCCCTTGAAAACTAAATAGTTGTATTGACACGTATGGAAAGATAGTTATACTTTGAGCTATTGGCAAATTCGGTAAAGTCGGCAGAACCGGATAAGCCAACGTTAAGGCAAGTTCGTTTGAAGGGATTTGCTTTGGCTTACGAACTTGCGATCAGGGTTGCGAGGAGATGACAAGGAGGCCTCGAGGTCATTAGGCGGGGATGCCGACTCCCTGTCCTGGTGGTCTCATTGATGCTTGCACGCCCATGGTTAGAAAGAGCGACGCACAAAAGCAGATCGCAAGCAAGACGGTCTTCACGACCGGTGAAGCGGCGAGAATCTGCAAGGTCAGCCAGCAGACGATCATTAGGTGTTTCGACTCCGGTCAGTTGAAAGGATTCCGCGTTCCCGGCAGCCGATTTCGCCGGATTCCGCGCGACCAACTGTACGCCTTTATGCGCGACAACGGAATCCCGACCGACGCGCTGGAAAGTGGCAGACGGAAAGTTCTTATCGTTGATGACGATAAGGAACTTGTCGAATTGATCAGTGATGTTCTTGAGAAAGATGGGCGGTTTGAGGTCCGGAGTGTCAACAACGGCTTTGACGCGGGCATGATGGTCAAGGAGTACCGCCCGGATATTATTGTACTTGACGTAATGTTGCCGGATATCAACGGCAAAGAGGTCTGCCAGCGCGTCCGCAGCGATCCTTCAATGGACGACGTGCGAATTATTTGCATCTCCGGGATGGTTGAAGAAGATAAGATCTCGGAACTCCGCGCTGCCGGGGCGGACGACTTTATGCACAAACCTTTCGAGGTCGAAAGGCTTGTGGAGCGGATGTGCCAACTTTTGGACCTGGAGTCCGTTTCCGCCGCTTGAGTTAACCGCTTGAGTTAAAGTCGGTCCTTTGATCGTTGGGCATGGCGCGGTCGAGGTAGTGCCGGCGCACCCCAGCGGCACCTCGTCTCGGTTATTAACGCTCTTTTGGCGCGCCTGCCAAATTAGCTGGCACAGTTGAACGGCCACCCGCGGGAGACGCGCTTTATCCAAATCATGCAGTTTTTCTATTCTTTTCAAAACACCGGGTTTAATTAACCACCCCAATTCTTTTTCGTAAAATGCGAGTTTTACCCCCAGTGGAGACCCCTTGCGGCCGCCTTCTCATCCCGGTTGCCGAGCGATCCGTATGGGGCTTACTTGAGGCGGTGCTGGCCGGATCGGAATCCGCTTGCCGCGATACCCTCCGCCAATTATTTCGCGCCGATCCCGCGCTCACACTTTGGGCTCTTGCCCGAGGTATCATTTCCCGCAACGTGTTGATTAGTTCCCTCCTTGAATTGGCCCGCGTTACTGCCGGTTACCTGTTGGAGACGCTCGACTGGGAGGGGACCTGCTGGCCGGAAATCCCGGCAAATTGCGCAGATCGCGAGGCGCTCACATCCCGGGTCATGGAGCTGTGGCAGAAAGCATGGGCAAATTGTGGGCAATGTGGGGCCGATCATGCCGAAAAATCCGGCAGGAACTTTACGCCTGTTGGGCAAACCCCTGCCTTTCCGGAATCAGCAGATCCTTTCCTCAAGAAAAGGGATACAGACCAAGGGTCAGAACTTGGGCAATCTTCAGGATCGGAACGACACGAACAGGAAGACCACGAGGGCCTCTCCCCGAACTGGCGGTCAATCGCAACTTGGGCGGCACACGTCGGCACAGAGGGGTGTCACCTTTCCGGCGATATGAGCGAGAAAAGCTCGAGTGGCCAGCGCTTTGAGACCGGGCCGACGGTTTCTTCTCCGGAATCGCGCTACCTTTGGAGGGTCGCGACCTGCGACAAAGACTGGTTAACTATTGTGGCCGGTGATGGGGTCGCATGGGTACCGAGGTTGGCCGCGCTCTATCGTTCCTCTTTCCCACCTGTGGGCCGAGTGAGCGTTCCGGCGGAAGCGGCCGAATCACTGTCTGCAAATGTCGACACAGGTCCCCAGCGCGGTGAGCCGCTTGTGTGTGCGTGGGAAGCCGAAATTAAAGGTCCTGAGATTTTAGTTCAGGCCATCAACCCCATTGCCGAGGAACTTCCGCGGCTTTTTTCGCGACTGAAGCGGTTGGCGGAGCTGGAGGCAGAATTTACCTCGCGTCTGGAAAACGCCAAACTGGCAGCCCTCGCGGAGTTTGCGGCGGGCGCTGCTCACGAAATCAACAATCCGCTGGCCATCATTTCAGGCCGAGCCCAGCTTTTACTTGCCGGGGAAAAGGATCCAGAGCGGCGACGTGAATTGGCTCAAATTCAAACCCAGGTGCAACGTGCCCACGAAATGATTGCCGATATCCGCTTATTTGCCCGGCCGCCGCTCCCGCAAATGCAATGCGTCGATCTGGCGAGGTTGATCCGCGAGGTGATCACGGAACTAGATCCCGAGGCCAGCCGACGTGAGATCTCTCTCAAGTTTCACGACATGAGTGTGCCCATTGAACTAACGGCGGACCCAGTGCAATTACGGATTGCCATAACGGCAATTTGTAAAAACGCAATCGAGGCTATTGGCGAGGTCGGGCAAGTCCAACTTTCTCTTAGGAGCACGGAGGGTTGGGTCGAAGTCGTCGTGGCGGATAATGGCCCGGGACTTAAGTTTGAGGAGAGGTCGCATGCCTTCGACTTGTTTTTCTCGGGTCGTCAAGCGGGACGAGGCCTGGGATTCGGCTTGCCAAAATGTTGGCGGATTGTCAAACTTCACGGTGGGGAAGTTTCAGTGGATAGTATCGTCGGCCAAGGAGCCGTGGTAACACTTCGCTTTCCAAATCATCGACAGACGGTCGGGAACCAAGGTCACGTATCGCAAACCCTTAGTGACGCGAGAGACGGCCCTTGAAATTCTGCACTGCAATCAGTTGCATTGACGGTCGAGTTCAGATCCCCGTTCACCGCTACATGCAAGAACGGTATGGCGCGGAGTACGTCGATACCATTACGGAACCGGGGCCTTGCCGGATTCTGTCCTCGCAATCGCCGCTAGCATTGGTGGAATCAATCCTCTCGCGACTGAAGATATCGGTCGAAAAGCATGCTTCTTGTCACGTGGCAATCGTGGCCCATGAAGATTGCGCGGGAAATCCGGTGTCGAAAGATCAGCAGTTAGAACATCTTCGCAGATCGGTCGATTTTGTGAAGATGCGCTTTCCTGAGTTGGAAGTTATCGCCTTGTGGGTCGACTCATCGGGGAGCGTCACGACAGTGGTGTAAGCTCCGGCGGCTGACTCTTAGGCGACAGACGGCTAATCGGCACGAAGCTTCCGTCGAAGCCGCACCACGCTTCGGGCCATTTCGATGAGGAGCCGACCCCCATTTCATCTGCATTGGCGCAGGTTGCAAGTCTCGCATGCGTGGCCGATTTGTCGTGCCCCGCTTTGGCTCCGAAATAGGCTACATGGTTAATTAGGCTACATGGTTAATTATGGCAAAGGCGTGGGATCGCTTGTTCCGTCAATCGTGAAAGGTCAACAGTGGTCTTCGCGCGGCATTCCTCTCCGATCCATGATTACCGAGTGCCGGCGGTTGCCATCGCCTTTAATCTGGAAGAATTTTCTCGCATGCCGGCAGAGATTATTTCGGCTGATTGCGCCGTGGTGGAATCACCCATCAGTGTGCAGACCGTAGCTAACAGGTGAAGATGGGTCTCTGAGGGCTCCAAATCCACCGCATAAAGGGCTAGCTTTCTTGCCTCGATGAGATTCGCCCGTGAGCGCAGGTAAACCTCCGCCAATGCCCGGTAAATAGCAGGCTGGTGGGATGCCAAACGGAGGGCCGATTGATATGCCTTCTCGGCCAGTTGGAATTTCCCTAATTCCGTGTAGAGTGCCCCACAAAGTAATTGGGCATCCAGTCGATCACTTTCCTCCGATAATTCGCCGAGCATTTTCTCCAGTTCCCCAGCACGGCCCTGGCGGTGGTATAGCCACGCGAGGAGTTCTCGGGCTGCCGGGTCCTGCTCATCGAAATCAAGAGCTTTTTGGAGAGTTTTCTCAGCCCTCTCTGGTAGGTTGTGAGCCAAATACACGGCCGCAATCGAGCTGAGTAACTGGGCAGCCCTTCGCCGAACTGACTTCAAGTCGTCGAGAGTTTTTAATTCGTCGCGGTGAGCTTGTTCGTCCTGTTTTTTCAATCTTTGAAAAACTTCAAGATATCGATTCGCACTTTCCCGATCACCTAAGGCCGTAGCTGCTTGAGCCAATCCGTAGTAGGCATTGGTGTACTCCGGGGCCAGTTGAATTACTCGCTCCAACACATTTCGCGCTGCCGAATACTCTTTCCGCTGCACGTAGGCTTGCCCAAGCATGGCCAAAATCGGGACATTGCTGGGAAAAACCGGACGGTAACGTTCCAGGAGCTCCACGGTTTCAGCGACTTTGCCGATCGCCATGTATTCGCAGGCCAATTTAGCGGGAAATACCGGCGAATCTGGATCCAGCGAAATGGTTTTTTCGTAAAACTTGATGGCCTCGTCATGTTCCCCTCGTGAGGCGAAAAGTTCCGCGAGCGCGGAATAGGCGGGCAAAAAATCGGTATCCAACTCGAGACAGTGCTTCCATAACAGTTCGCCGACATCCGTTTTCCCAAAAGCTTGAAACCCTTGCGCTAAAACGTGAAACACTTGTGGAACCGGCCCAATCTCTCGTAAAAGTTCCCGGAGTGCCTCAATCAGATGTTCGGTCACCGGCATAAACGGCTGTGAAACACCCTGGCTCAAGTCCGAAAGCCTCACTCCCTCCGGGAGATCGGCCTCGGGATCCGGTGGCGGGAAAAGAACCGGGGTAAGCAGACGGACGACCAATCCGAGGACCACGGCGACTATCCCTACCGCTGAAATCACCACCAAACGGGACGGCCGTCTAAGGGCGACCGGGATTTCTGACGTAGGCTCTGATCTCGATTCACTCATGAGAGTGGGGAATCCCTTAACTTCCGATTAACGATTGCACGGCACCTGAACGTTTCAATGTACAAAGTTTGCACGTGGGCCGATTGGACGAGATTCCCGGTAAGAATTGCCCGGCGAATCGCCTCCTTTTTATGGCCTCTGATTTTATTGCCTTATTTTGAGCTTCATTGCCTTATTTTGAGCTTGGTCCTCGGGCAGAGGTTAAAGTGGAAAATTTGGGGTCACAACGGGAAATTTTGACGGTAGTGGGTACCTTCAAAAGATCATGCGTAACTATGCGTCCCTATTCCTAACGCTGTTCCATACGCTTCGCATTTTGGTTGAGTAAACTTGGCGCCTCGGTTCCGTACGCCCCGCTACTCTTAAATAAACAATTTAGAAAATCATGCTTTTTGGATTTTGGGTGAAAACTAAGTCGGCCCGATTATCTCCGAAAAGCTCAAACGGAAATCCTTTGGGAAAGGCGTGTGGTTTCCGGCTATAAACAGAAGGTTAAGAATTTCACGTAGGTAAAGGGGTAGTCAGTTCGATGTTCAATTTCGCCCCAATTCCGCCTCAATTTCGCCAGTTCATGTCGCCAATGTGTTGATATGACCGGCTTTAAAGCCTCGCTTTGATACGCATCCAAACGGATGAAGTCCCGCCTAACATAAGCACTTAGCGGAACGAAAGTATTCATTTAAACTTCACTGGTCTGGAGAACTTTCCGACCTCTCGTAACCCTCCGAAGAGACATTCCTGACTCCCCGCTGGCCTCGAATTACCTCAAGCAACGGAGGAAAGATTTCATTTGTTAAGTAAGCATTATGACAATTCATTAAACGGGGGTTATTTTTCGAAATTCTTCGCTGAGACTCAGCCATTCCTAGATAGGCACAAAGCAAGGCAACTGACACTCAATCACCAAAACGTGCTAATTTCCAATGCCCGAGTGGACAAAAGCAAGACTTCCTTCATCCAATTTCACAAATCCGCTCCTTGTCCGGTCCGCTACTTTGCTGAATTTGACTACTTTACTAGTTTATGGCGCTGTCAAATATCCCTTTTGGCTGAACCTGAGATTGCTTTTAGTTGCGAATCACGCGAACGCAAAATTTTCGCGAACGCAATATTTTTACGTATGGAATCTCGTTCGGCGAAATGACCAATTTTAATCCGCGAATTAATTTTTTGTTCTTGCGGGGTGTTATGCTTGCGCGGTTAGTTGGAGCTCCGCCTACGTTTAGATTTTTGCCAAGAGTGAACTCAATTATTTGGGTTAAGGCCGAAAGTGCACTTAATAAGTGAGGCGCATACGCATGTGTATTGTGTGAAACACTTGACGCATGTGTTCTCTGAAACACTTGGCTTTTGAATGATTCGGCGATTCGGTGATTCGGCCCTTGCCGAGCTATGTTAATTGGGGTACAAAAAACTTCACAGAGTGTCCTAGAGCGTCCGCACCGCCTCTGAGCCATAGGTCGCAAGACATGTTATGGGAAAAAAGTCGACTTTCTAAAGCCAGCATTAGATGTTTACTAAAAGATAAAACATAGTGAATGATTTGTCGAAAAAAGCTTTCGATTGGCATTTCCGAGCATCAATAAGTGGTCACAGCCTTCGCTAGCAAATTTTTTGCAAGCCAATTGAACGGAAGATTTAAGGGAAAGTTACATGGCAAAATCTAGTGCGATTGAACAGATTCGCTTAAGTCGGAAACGCGCACGCCTCCGAAGCCGGGCAAAAAAGAAAGATCCCGTGTTCATTAACGGTCAACGCCCGCGGCCGATGTACGTGGACTATAAAGATTTGGATTTTCTTAAACGGTTCATCAACCGGCAGGCGAAGATCATCGGCCGTAGAAAAACCGGCTGTAGCGCCGTCAGTCAACACGCGGTCAATAAAGCCATCAAACGGGCTCGTTACATGGCTTTATTGCCCTTTGTCGGGGAATAATGGCGGACCTATTGGCACGCTCTGGCGGATATGTTCGAGCTGTCTTTGGGCGGGAACTATTGGAGCACAGTTTCGTTTATTCCAACCGAAACTATCCGAGCATTTATTCGTTCGCCGCAATCTCGATAAATCAATCGATTTAGTATCGGTGTCCAACCGAATTAGTGCCGTCTCGCGAAAACTGTGTGCGCGGCGCAACTAGTCCTCCGCCAACTTTCCATTCCCACCCACCCTTATGCGGCGCTATTGTGTCGCACTATTAACCGAACCATGATGCATTGATCCCACCACGGTGGAAGGGCTCTCACCACGGTGGAAGGGCTCCGAATCGCTTCGACGATCGCGGTGACTCGCAGGGTGAGCTTTACGCGTCAATTGCGATCTTTTTTGTACGCTGTGATCCCTATATATCCACAAGGAGAAGGATCTATCTGGGTCAAAAAGGGCAAGGAGGCCAAATCAGGAAGATTTCGGGCACTGGCAGCGACCGGCGGATGTGAACATCACCCGTAGGCCATATCTTTCGAATCTCGTGATAGCCCAATCGCCTTGCGGTTTGGTTGCAGCTTTCATGACCGTGGAAAAAGCTGCCCGCCTCACAGCAATACTTGGGCCATTTCACTGTGATTCTCAGATTCTCAGTGATTCTTAGTCATTCATTCCGGCCCCCGCTCCGCGCAATTGCGGTCCCGATGGAGCGTCACCCATTCAACCGGGATTGACCGCGCGGCTTTAATTTTCGCGCAAAAGCTCAAACAGCTTTCGATCGAGTTTGTGACCGCGAAAATCTTCGTATTTCACATCCGCTCGTTCGCTGTCAAGGATTCCGAAGGAGCCTCGAAAATTCCACAATGCCCAACCCCAACCGGCCTGCTTCCACAGCGACAAGTAGTCGGCTAACCAATTCAGGACCACCTCGTGCGGCGTCTTGTTAAAGGAGCCAAATTCGCCGACGTGTACGCCCACGCCTTTAGATTCTAAATCCTTCCACGGTTTAATCCGGTCCTCGAGGAGCCACTCTTTGTCGTAGACCCGGTTCCCCTCGACCAGAGGCCAGGTCGGTACCTGCCACCGTTCCCCGCCAACCCAAGAGGCTTGGTAATGGCTAACCCGCATGGGGTCGTATCCGCGCGTGCTTTGAGCGATCGACCAACCCACGAGCTGAAGAATCGGATCACGTCCCCATTGCATGCCATCTGAGATGATGAGCCGGTCTGGATCGATCTTGCGAATGGCGGTGCTTACACGCGCCACTACCGAAGCATATCGCTCGGGCGGGACATTAGCCGGTTCATTAACTAGGTTGAAGCTGAGTTGCTCGGATGGAATCCCCCGATAACGCTCTGCAAAGGTGGACCATTGAAAATCGAATTGCCGCTGAGCTTCCTCATCGTTCCAAAGATTCAGCTTTTCCGGCGGACGTGCCACCGTGTAGCCGGGCGCCCTGTGCAAATTGAGGCTCACGTGGACCCCGTACTGTCGCCCCCAGGCCACAGCCTGATCGATCTCTTTGAGCACCTTTTCGTTGAGTTTGTAGGGATTTTCAGTATCGGTCCAGCATCGGTAGTCCATGGGCAGTCGCACGAAGTCGAATCCCCAAGCAGCCATCCACTCGAAATCTTTTTCGACGAACGGCCTGTTATTCCCGACATTGAATTTCTCCAACAGGTTGAAACCGCGCCAGCGGGGTAATTTTCGGGCCAAAGCCGCGGCTTTCGGTCCCGCGGGCGGGGGTGCATCCACCGTTGCTGCCCAACCTTTGGCCAAATACCATCCGCCGACAGCAGCAGAGCTAATCAGGAACGCTCGTCGGGAAAGATTCATGAGTCTCACTCCTTTCTTACTTTGAACCAATTTTACCAACCTTCATGTGGCGAAACGGAGGCCGAGGATGGCCGAAGCCTCCTCTAGCTCAGGTCGCCATCCCCCCGTCGCTAATATTTGTCTTGAGAAAATTTCTGGCGGGCATGTTGTCGAGGCGTTAACCAGAATTTAGGGCCCCCATCTACGGGCAGAATTCGCCGTGATCCCCTTGCTACGGCGAACACCATGTGCGGAGAAAGATCGGCAACAGCCTTTGCGGGTTAATTTTCCGACATGATTCGTCCGACTAATTCCGCTAATTCCGGCATAGTGATCGATTTGGCAATTCGTTGGGTGGGCTAAATACAGGTGTGTGATTCGTCTCCCAGACAGGCAACATTCTCCGCTTCTGCCGCCGGCCAGACTTGGGCCCCATCCGTGACCCGGCAAACATAAACTTTGGCCTCACATCGAGCCTGTTTCTGATATTGTGCGGCCACACGCTCCGCAAATTCGGCCGCCCGATCCGCGGCAACCAAAGCCAACGCGCAACCGCCGAAGCCTGCACCGGTCATTCGAGCACCAAAGCAGCCCGACTCGGATTCGGCCAATTCCACCATCAGATTTAGTGCCGGGCTAGAGACTTCAAAATCATCTCGGAGGCTTTGATGGCTTTCCGACAGTAGCCGCCCGAAGCGTTCCACGTTACCCGCTCGCATCGCTTGAGTGGCTTCCAAAGTCCGCTTGTTCTCAGAAATTACATGTCGAGCACGACGACGGTAGGGCTCCGGAAGAATTGCCTGGCGGGATTGGAATTCTTCCCAGCTCAGCTCGCTCAGCATCTTGACTCCAAGCAAGCAAGCAGCTTCCTCGCATTCTTGACGGCGCTGGTTGTAGCTGGAATCGCGTAGATCCCGCCGCGTTCCCGTGTCCAAAATCACCACGGCAACTCCTCGCGGGATAGGCACTTCATGCGATTGAAGGCGACCACAATCGATCAAAAGCGCATGCCCTGCCCGAGCTGCGGCAGCGATCCACTGATCCATGATTCCACAGTTAACACCAACCCAAGCGTTTTCAGCGCGTTGGCAAATTTGAGCAATCCGTACGGGTTGCCAAGGAAGAACACTGGTCGTAGCAAAAGCGCGGGCAGTAGCGACCTCGATCGCTGCCGAGGAGGATAAGCCCGCACCAATCGGCACATCTCCTCGAATTACCCCGGTCCACCCGGTCAATGCGAACGCCTCCTGTTGCAAGCTCCAGGCCACGCCTTCCAAATATCGCGCCCAGGCTAAAGGATGGGACCGGGTAGACGGAGTAAGCTCGCGGGCTATTTTCAAGGAAAAGCCGGTTGCAGCATGAAAATCAAGTGATTCGGCCCAAACTCGGCCGTCGGACCGCGGTCGCAACACGATCCAAGCCGCGCGATCGATGGCAACCGGCAGCACAAAGCCGCCGTTATAATCCGTGTGCTCGCCGATAAGGTTGACCCGGCCCGGTGCTCGGACGATCCAAGTCGGTTTTTGACCGAAGCTCGCTACGAATGCATCGACCAATTTGGCAGGACTCACGCGTGGCATCGGGGTAACCTCGGCGTTTTTTTGGCACCGGCACGGTGAAAGACTTAACGGGGCGGTCAGAGGCGACCCTCGCTCATTTATATATTTTTATATATTTTGTATATCTTGCTTTATCGCGATCTTTTATGTCGATTTATCTTGCAAATCTATCCCTCTCAGTTGCGACTTTATACTTCGCTCACCGCCTTCTTGCGAACAAACAACGAGCGAAAGGCGAAAAACTAATTCCTAACCGAATAGAAAAGCTTGTGCAAATCAAAGCGGCCCGCTTCATTCGCCCAAAATTCAGGCTGAGGTGTTCTTCCTTTCAAACCTCCCCAACCACACGAAAGGGGCGACACAAATGCTTGCCTTTATCCGCAAGTAATTGGCACCCGGGGGCAAATCATCTCACCGCAGCCCAAGATTCAATTTACCAATGATTTAAATTACAGGCCAAAATTTAGATTACAGGCCGGAACCTATCCCGAAAACAGGTGAAAGAAAAAAATTGTCAATTACAATCGATCTAAGAAAAATTCGCAGATTGACCCTTGCCTGGCGTTTGTGGTTCGGAAAAATGATTGCGAGAAGCACAAGAGCGAGTAAACGAACCCTACCTAGAGTGTCGGCAGAAACCTTTACGTTGAGCCCACCGGACAAAAAATTTAACGACGCTTCAACAATCGGGCTCTCGCGGCAAAGAAGCTAGAATAGGAGTTGCCTGCGACCTGCAGCGGGCTGTGTGCTTGCGTCGGTCAAATCTAGCGGGAAACTCGGGCGGGCGCTCAGCTTTGCCGAACCATGGCTGCAATTGAATCGAATCATAGACTTTGTAAGTTTGCTGTCGTTGTTCGCGCGAAAAGAATTAAAATCGAACAGCGCAAAATTTTCTGGAAGCCGTGATTGTATTTCGGTAGTTGGGTAGTTCGGTAAACAGTTTGGAAAAGGAGGATCTGCGATGAGGTGCGGGTGGCTTGTGACATGCGTTTTGCTGTTGGCAGTTTCGGTGATGGTGGCGTGCACCCAGGCAGCAGCTTTGAAAGGGGTGAAAGTAGGCGATCAAGCTCCCGATTGGTCGAATATCATCGGTGTCGATGACAAGCGGCATAGCCTTTCGGATTATGCCGATGCGAAGCTGATCGTCCTTGTGTTCACGTGCAATCACTGCCCCGTGGCGGTGGCCTATGAAGATCGGCTTATTCAACTTCAAAAAGACTATAAGGATAAAGGGGTGCAGGTTATCGCGGTAAATGTGAATAACATCCCGGAAGATCGTTTGGACCGCATGAAGATCCGGGCCCAGGAGAAGGGTTTCAACTTCCCGTACATCTATGATCCGACTCAGAAGATGGGTCACGACTACGGGGCCCTGGTGACGCCGCACTTTTATGTGTTGGATCAGCAGCGGAAAATTGCCTATATCGGGGCGTTGGACGATAACAATAATCCGGAGCGGGTAAAGGCACAGTGGCTCCGCAACGCTCTCGATGCTCTCTTGGCCAATAAGCCCGTCGAATTGGCCGAAACCAAGGCACGTGGCTGCACCGTGAAGTATGAGTAAAGTTTCGCGCGGGTAATATTTCCTCTTCCTTATGCCTGGTAAGAATTGAAGCGTTTAGAAGTTTCCGAAGGTAGCTCGCCGTCGGTGCGTTCCAGAACTTCCAGAACTCTTTACCTTTCGCGAAAGCCTCTCTCCCCCTCGGAGAGAGGGGGGCGAGGTTTGGTCGGAACCCTTGAACCGCCCCTTTCGGTTTAAGGTTGGTCTGCGGAAATACAGAGGGTCTTCCTAGAAATGCCACCTCTGCCTTCAGTTTTCGCGCCGAGGTGCGTTAAGGGGCGAGAATTCAAGCAGTGGCGATGCTTCCCTACAATTTGCTAAGGATTTGAAAACAAAAAAGCGGTTCCGCATCATACTTAATTGCCGCTTTACTTTCGATGCGGCAATCGCATGTGTGGGAACGACATGTGCTGCGGGTACTGCGGATCCGTTGCCTTGTGCAGTTTGAGGATCCCGCTTCACCGGGGTAGAGGATTGCCCATAGCGTAAAATGGGTTTATGCCAACATTTTAGAGCGTCGAAGGCTACATCGAGTCAGGCACGTTGGACCTTTTTAGGCCTTCGACGCTCTTTTTGCTGCATACGGTTGCGATATTGATGGCAGGTGAGGCCGTTCTTAGCGTTAAAGCTTTTCGCGCTTTATTTTCATTGCACTATCGACTTATACTGGGTGGGCGTCCGCACCGGCATTAGGAGATTCATGAATGCAGGCACCCCTCACCTAGGATCACACATACCGCGCATTAGGCATACCGCATATTGAGCATCTCGAAATATTGAGCATCTCGAATTGAATGTTCCAGAATTGCATGCGCTTATTCCGCACGCAATGAAGCATGCAGAATCGCATGCGAAATAGACGAGAGATTGGGGCGCCGAAGAAAATGCGAATCAGAAAATCGCAAGTTAGCGACTCTTTTGCCTTGAAGCGATGGATGCCCTTATCGGCAGAAACAACGCGGGCTACGGTAGGTGCGCGGGGAGCAAGGTTTCTTCGGGGGGCTCTGACCGCAGCATGGGCAATGATTTTCTGCGTGATTTTTTGGGGTTGTGGCTCGGCGGAACAAAGTCCCTCATCAGCGACGGGCACAAGCCGCGCGGAGCAAGGTGATCCGCCAAGCCCCTCAGCAGAGGCTCCCGTTTCTACAGAAATAGCGCACGATTTTCCGTCGACCGCGGGCAATCAAGCGGCTCCTTCGGTCCGGGTCGAGGTGGTGGACGAGAACCAATTCGCGGAAGCCTTGGCTCGGTACAAGGGCCAAGTAGTCCTGGTGGATTACTGGGCGACTTGGTGCCCTTCTTGTCTGGAACTGTTTCCTCACACGGTGGAGCTTTCGCGTAAGATGCGCGACAAAGGTGTGGCCGTAGTTTCGGTTAGCCTGGATGATCCTGAAGACACAGACCTGGTCCTAAAGAAGCTTAAGGAAATGGGGGCAGATTTCGAGAATTTCCTTTGCTCCTATGGGGCCTCGGCAAAAGCGGTCGATGCCTTCGACATCACGGATGGCGCTTTGCCTCATTACAAGGTTTTCGACCGCGAAGGAAAACTCCGGAAGACCCTCGCCTCGAGTGCAGGCCCGATTACCCCCCAACTCATTGAGAAAGCGGTCGAAGAGGTTTTGGCGGAGTGAATCCTCGACAAAGCTCCGCGGCAACTATTCGGGTAAACCGGTGTTTGGGCGGAAAGTGTTTCCTCCCTTGCCGCGAAGTAATTTGCGTGATGGCTGCGGCAAGGGTGATCGTAGTAGCCCGGGAAGGTGCGATCTAATCCGGGGGATTGTCAGCGGATGGTTTGGCATCCACCACATTCCCGATGTGAGTCGGCGGAATAAAATGTCGTTACCCTCGTCTTTGCTAAGCCCCGTGTTTACCCCACAGAATTAACTGGCTTTTCGCGTAACGAATTGGTACGCCGCATATCTTGCGCTCCTTCCGGAGATTCTCCACCTGGTGAGGCCATGACAATTTCTCAAAGCACTACTCAGTGCACGTTTTCCGGGTTAAGCTAATAGGGGGGATCATTCACGGGCTTCAGGGTCGCCGAGGCGAGCGGGATGAATTGTATGAAACTCAGATTGAAAGGTCCGTCGGCGCGAATAGCCGAGTTCTGGGGACAAATTTTCGGATTTGAACGCTTTGTCATGTGCAAACAGAATGGTTGGCCGGGTGATGGTAGGTGGTTTGACCGTGCTCAATCGGCGAGAATGTCGCACCGAGAAGGAAAAATTGCTAAATTTAAGGGTTGGTTTGGGGCGGTCGTTCTTGGCTTTTCTTTCCCTTTTATTTTGAGTTGCTCTGTCAGCTTTATTTTGAGTTGCTCTGTCGGCTCCGCGGGTTCGGAGGCCCTTGGGGCATCCGTTGTAGGCATTCGTTTACTATCACATGCGATATTTTCAGGAGCTCAGCGCACCCAAACAGACGGTGCATCTTCCCCGCATGAAAACAAGCAAAACGGCGCGGAATCCGAGGCCCCTTCCGATTCGGAAGAAGCTTTGCGTCGTCGGATCCAGCAACTGATTGCAGACCTGGGAAGTCCAATCTATCAGCGACGTGAGGAAGCTCAGCGCGAATTGGCTGAGATCGGCAGTGCTGCCTACGAAGATATTCTGGAAGCGACTAGTCACCCGGATCCTGAAATCGCGGCCCGAGCTAGGTTCTTGGTGCGATTGATCCCGTCGCAAGCCAGTGCGGAAGACGAATCGCCCGAAACGCGCGAACTTTTGACTTATTACGAAAGC
The DNA here is from genome assembly GCA_937128505.1 of uncultured Thermogutta sp. GTDB lineage: Bacteria > Planctomycetota > Planctomycetia > Pirellulales > Thermoguttaceae > DTLM01. The sequence continues at coordinate 2,732 of CAKZMM010000103.1, read as the reverse complement.
CTTCCGCCGGAACCACGGCGTGTTATTTTGCGTCTTTTGGCGCGAATGCCCCGCGGCAAGGGTTGGCCGACCTTGGTCCGGCTTGTCCGGTTCGAGCGCCGTCCCTTGTGGTCGAAATATGCGGCCTTGGAACTGATGATGGCTGAACCGATGGATTCAGCCGGTCGTCGGCGCTGGGCCGAAACGGTCCGAGGTTCTTTAGGTCGAAGTAGCCGGCCTGCCGCCCAATGGCTGAGCGCTTATCTGGAAATGCGGGCTCAGCCGGAACAAACCCTAGAGCAATGGCGCCAACTGGTGGCACAGGAAGAAGGGCTGTTAGCTCAACCGGAGCAAACCAGCCCTCTTGTGGTGGCGAGCTTGGCGGCCCACCAAGCGATTTTGGAATCCGATCTGAACCGAGTGGAAGCCGAGGCCACCTTTGCTCAGTTGGCTAAAAGGCTGCCAGGTCAGACGCCCGAAGAAATTTCGGGAATTGTCGACTTAGGCGTTTTGTTTCAAAACCGGTGCAAATTGGTATGGGCTGAGCGCGAGTTTCGCCGTGCAATTGCAGCGGTCGATTTGGGGAGATCCCTTCGTGCTCGGAGGCTTTTGGCCGAGCTACTGCATGATCAAGGGCGAAACTTGGAGGCGGCCCAGGTGATTCAGGAACTCATGGATGCCCTGCGGGAACGTCGGGCCGTCGTGCTGGAAGCGGAGGGAATGGCACCGAGCGAACTTCGGGCCCGAATGCATTATTTCCTCGCCTGTCATTGGAAAGAGCAGCAAAATTGGGAGGAACACTTGAAGCATTTGGAAGCAGCAATCCGCGATGATCCGGAGGAACTGGATTCGCTGATTGCCCGGCACAACTTCCCGCAAGCGACCCCGGAATTTCGGGAAGAAACTGCGACTCTTATCACCCAAGCCTTACGCTCTTTGGAGCGGCAATTGCGAGAGGTCTCTGATCCCGAGTATCAGGCGGGGCTCTACAATCAGTTGGCATGGCTTGCGGCCAATACGGGAGGCGATTCAGATCGAGCCCTCGAGTGGGCCAACAAAGCTATCGAGATCGATCCTGATAGCGGTGCTTACCAGGACACTTTAGCGCATGTGTACTTCCAGCGGGGCGAACTGGAGAAAGCGGTCAAGACGCAAGAGCGGGCAGTGGAGTTGTCGCCGTGCTCCGGTTTAATCGTGCGGCAGCTCGAAGTATTTCGAAATCAGTTGGCGGAAAAACAGGTGGCCCAGCCCCCTCAGCCGGCTCAAGCTCCGAAGCAGCCCACGCCGGCTCCTTGACCACACGGAACCCGCCTTTAACGAACAACCCCTCAAAATTTTTTCTGGGCAAAACCCCTCGGGATAGTGCTCCGCAAACTTAGGCGAAATGGAGTGGCAAGTTCATCTTAAGCAGCTTTCTACCCCAGCAAAAGAATCGAAATTCTTTGGAAATAGGCGAACTAGCGATGACAACCACAAACGATCTACGATCATTAACCGCCCGAGACCACACGTTTGCCCTTGTGGACAAAGGGCGTGGTATGCCGGTGCTACTGGTGCACGGTTTTCCCCTCGATCACACCATGTGGCAATTTCAGCTCGGTGGTCTTGTCGATTTGGGACGCATCATCGCCCCGGATTTGCGGGGATTTGGTCGCAGCGTTCCCTGCGACCGACCTATCCTCACTATGGAAACGCTGGCCGACGATTTGGCGGCGATCTTGGAGGCCTTGCAAGTGGAGGAACCGATTGTCTTTTGCGGGCTTTCCATGGGGGGCTACGTTGCGTGGGAATTCTGGCGCCGGCATGGTCAGCGGCTTCGCGGGCTCATTCTGTGCGATACGCGCGCAGCACCGGATTCGCCTGAAGCGGCTGCACAACGGTTGGAAAATGCTGCGAAGGTGATGGACCAAGGTGTGAAGTTTTTCGCAGAGATGATGGTTGCGCGGCTTTTCTGCCCGCAAACCGCCGAAAAGCAGCCGGACCTTGTGGCAGCAATCCGACAAGTGATGGAAAACACGCTTCCGCAATCGGTGGCAGCAACCTTGCGCGGCTTGGCCCAGCGAGTCGACGCTCGCCCGTGGCTGAGCCAAATCAACGTTCCCACGTTGGTCCTAGTGGGCGAGCATGATGTCGTCTCTCCGCCGGATGAAATGGATAGCATGGCCCAAGCCATACCGGGCTCGAAGTTCGTGAAAATCCCTGAAGCGGGTCATCTCGCACCGCTGGAAAACCCTACGGCGGTGAACCTCGCCATTCGGGAATTTTTGTCCAACTTGTGAGGTTCGGGAATTCTTATCCAACTTATGGGGAAGGAGAGAAAGTGAGCTTGCTGCGGGAATTACTCGTTGGCCTATGGGCCCTGAAGCTCGTTAGTGAAGACCGAGAGCCGCGGGGCGCTTTTTGCTCGTGGACTCCGAGCCCTCGAAGCCGAGAGCTCTCTAGCTCTCTGAGATCAAAGCTGGGACGTTGCGGAAATCAGAAGCTTCATGTCCCAGGGACTCGTGAGCCGCAGGGCATTCGCACACTTGGGCGAGCGAACAGCAGAGGGACAAATGGGCGATGGCCGATTCGAACGGCCGACTTCCACGTTGTAAGCGTGGCGCTCTGACCAACTGAGCTAATCGCCCGGGTAATCTTCCATCGAATTCTTTCCGAGTCGACTTGCAAAGCTTTCAGACTAAGAGCCTCTAACAAAATGAGCCGCACAGGCATTTATAGCAGATCAGGATGCAGCCGAGGGTAAGGAGTGCTTG